>JAGBHM010000001.1 GCA_017935505.1 Bacteroidales bacterium
CCCCTATATTTTGTGCCGGCCACAATGGAACCGATGTCGAGTGATATGATTCTCTTGTGCATCAGTATCCTCGATACTTTCTTTCTTGAAATTCTTATTGCAAGTCCCTCTGCTATAGCTGATTTGCCCACTCCTGGCTCTCCAATGAGCACCGGATTGTTCTTCTTTCTCCTTCCGAGGATCTGAGCTAGTCTCTCAATCTCCTTTTCACGCCCCACAACCGGATCGAGCCTCTCCTCTGCTGCCGCTTTTGTAAGGTCATATCCAAAACTGTCGAGCACCGGAGTGGAGGAGCCCTTCTTCTTGGCTCCGGCCGCATCGGCCCTCTTGTTCTGATCTATAGGATTCTCCTGCATATTCTTTTCATTCTCCATTCTCTGTTCCCCTTTTTTCTCCTCTTTTCCGCCAGAGTTTCCGCTGTTTGCAGTGGCGCTGTCGAGAAGATTGTCATAAATGCCATCTTGCTCTCCTGTTGCAGGCAATCCCTCCTCCAGGGCCTTTCTGGCAACACTATATGTTATGTTGTGCTTTTCCATTATACCGATGGCATAACTCCAGTCCTGGCCTCTTAGTATTGCCAGCAGAAGGTGCCCCGCGTCGGGCTGATACTGCCTGCTGGTGGCCCTGGCCTCGAGATACATCACCTTGAGGGCATTCTCGCTGGCCTTTGAGAGTATGATTCTTCCGGTATTTTCAACCGGTATCACCTCTGCCTTTTTCACCTGCTCCTCAATGGACCTCTTCATTTCAAACAAATTAATCCCCATTTTGTGCAACAGAGCTGTTGCCGGATTGTCGCCATGCCGTATTATTCCCAACAGAATATGGTCTGTGGTAATGGTATAGCTGCCCAATCTTATGGCCTCCTCTTTGGCATAAGTGATAATTTCATTGAGTTCGTTTGACAGTTGTAGATGCATCGGACAAAATTTTTGCGAAAATAACAATAAACCCTGAATTAATATTCTGTCGGGATGAAATATGCAAAAAGTATACAAAATTAGTGCATTGATAGTTTATTATTCGAAAAAAATCCGTATTTTTGGCTGTTATTTTTGTGTGTAAAAAAATTGATGTTTAAATGGAATTAGAAGAAACAAAAGGAAGGATACAGAGGATTAACATTGAAGATCAGATGAAGAGTGCTTATATCGATTATTCAATGTCAGTTATTGTAGCCCGTGCGCTTCCGGATGTGAGGGATGGACTGAAGCCTGTACACAGGAGAGTGCTGTTCGGAATGAGCGAACTGGGTTTGACTTCTGGTGGTCAATATAAGAAATCTGCACGTATCGTGGGTGAGGTTTTGGGTAAGTACCATCCTCACGGAGATTTGAGTGTATATGATGCAATGGTAAGGCTTGCTCAGGACTGGAGCATGCGTTACATGCTTGTTCAAGGCCAGGGTAACTTTGGTTCGATAGATGGTGATTCTGCTGCGGCAATGCGTTATACAGAGGCACGTTTCAATGCTTTGGCAGAGGAGGTGCTGCTTGATCTCGACAAAGATACAGTTGATTTCAAGAATAACTTTGATGATACTTTGCAGGAGCCTGTTGTGCTCCCTTCAAAGGCTCCGCTGCTGCTGCTCAACGGTGCATCCGGTATTGCAGTTGGTATGGCAACAAATATGGCACCCCACAACCTTAATGAGATATGTGATGCCATTATAGCATATATACGTGATAATGAGATAACTGTAGATGGTCTTCTCGAGCATGTAAAGGGTCCTGATTTCCCTACCGGAGGTATAATCCTCGGATATCAGGGCATAAAGGATGCATTTGAAACAGGTCGTGGCCGTATCGTAGTGAGGGCAAAAACCGAGATCGAGGTGAGCGAGAGCGGACGTGAAACAATAGTGGTCTCTGAGATACCGTATATGGTGAACAAGAGGGAGCTTATCGAGAAGATTGCGGAACTTGTTGAGGATAAGAAGATTGATGGCATTTCATATGTGAATGATGAGAGCGACCGTAACGGTATGCGCATTGTGATAAAACTCAAGATGGGTGCTGTCGCAAATGTGGTTCTCAATACCTTATTTAAATATACACAATTACAGTCGAGCTTCTCGGTAAACAATATTGCATTGGTTGATGGCCGTCCTAGACTGCTTAACCTCAAACAGCTTATAAAATATTTTGTAAGGCACAGACATGAGGTAGTTGTACGCAGAGCCCAGTTTGAACTAAACAAGGCTCAGGCAAGGGCGCATATTCTGGAGGGTCTGCTCAAGGCTCTGGATTTCATAGATGAGGTAATAGCCATTATCCGTGCATCAAAAACTGTGGATGATGCCAAGAACGGCCTTGTGGAGAGGTTCGGATTCACAGATGCCCAGGCTGCTGCAATTGTGGAGATGAGATTGCGCCAGTTGGCAGGTCTCGAAAGAGAGAAACTCCAGAGGGAGTATGATGAGCTTATGCAGCTGATTAACCATTTGCAGGAGGTCCTTGCAAACTACAATCTGCAGATGGATATAATCTGTGATGAACTTGTTGCACTCAAAGAGAAGTTTGGAGACAGAAGGAGAACCATTATTGAACCTTCGGCTGATGAGTTCAATCCTGAGGATTTTTATCCTAATGAGGATGTTGTGATTACAATATCACATCTGGGATATATCAAACGTACTCCACTTTCTGAGTATAGGCTGCAGAATAGGGCCGGTGTAGGTTCAAAAGGCTCAACAACAAGGGATGAGGACTTTATAGAGCATATTTATGTTGCAAACATGCACAGCACAATGCTCTTCTTTACAAAGAACGGAAAATGTTTCTGGCTCAAGGTCTACGAAATACCGGAGGGAACAAAGACTTCCAAAGGAAGGGCTATCCAGAATGTTATAAATATCGAGCCTGAGGATAAAGTTTGTGCATATATAAATGTGAAGACCCTCAATGATGAGGAGTATATAAACAACAATTATATAGTATTGGGCACAAAAGGCGGTACAATAAAGAAGACATCACTTGAGGCATATTCACGTCCAAGGGTTAATGGTGTGAATGCCATTACAATCAAGGATGGTGATGAACTGCTTGAGGCAATGCTCACTAATGGTACCAGCCAGATCCTTATTGCCGGCCGCGATGGCAAGTGTGTGAGGTTTGACGAGGCCGATTGCAGGGCTATTGGAAGGACAGCTGCCGGAGTGCGTGGTATCACATTAAGTGATGGCGATGAGGTGATTGGTATGATTTGTGTAGACCCTAAAGATGAAGCACAGAAAAACAATACAATTCTCGTTGTAAGTGAGAATGGATTGGGTAAGAAATCCGAGTTGGAGGATTACCGTATTACCAGTAGGGGCGGAAAAGGTGTAAAGACCTTGAATATTACAGAGAGGACCGGAAACCTGATTGCCCTGAAGGCTGTGAATGATGAGAATGACCTTATGATTATCAACAAATCGGGCATAACCATAAGGGTAGCTGTATCGGATATTCCTGTATCTGGCAGGGCTACACAAGGTGTAAAACTGATAAACATTAGAGAAAACGACAGTATTGCAGCGGTTTGTGTGGTCAATAAGAGTGAAGAGGCTCCATCGGAAAATGGAAACAATGATGGAGAGTAATTGAAATCAATACATTAATAAATAATTAACATTATGAGAAAAGTACTTATTTCACTACTACTATTGTTATTTGTAGTACAGACAAATGCTCAGGTAAAGGCATCTGCTGATGCAGCGAAGGCTTTGGATAAAGCTAAACTTGAGGTTCAGAATCCTAAAAAGGCTTCAAACCCTGTTTCATGGGTAAAATTGGGAACTGCTTATGCTGACTGCTATGATGCTCCTATTAAAGGTATCTGGCAAGGCGCTTCTCAGATGGAGGCAAAAATGTTGTTGAAAGACCAGCAGATCTTGTCTTCTGCACAAGAGGAGAAAAATGGCAGAGTATTCTCTGTAGACCAGTATGCTGATAAAGCTCTTTACTATGATGAGAATGGTGCATTGGCTGCTTGGATTGTAAAAGAGCCTGCAATTAAGGATGTAAATCCGCTTGTAGAGTCTTTCAATGCTTTCAAGAAAGCTAATGAGCTTGATGCTAAAGGTTCTCAGAAAAAAGTTGTTACAGAGCAGCTCAAAGCTTTGCAGAACCGTTTTGTAAACGAGGCAATGTCTTACTATACTTTGGGTGAGAACAAACTTGCAGCAGACAATTTCGAGCTTTCATTGGGCGTTTCTTCACATCCGCTTATTGACCAGGTTGACAGCATGATTATGTATTACACTGCAGTTACAGCAGCTATGGCAAATGACAATGCACGTGCAATCAAATATCTTGAGGAGTGTACAAAAATAAGCTACGACCAGGATGGTGATGTTTACTCTACATTGGCAGAGTGCTACAAGAAGAGTGGTGATACTGTAAAAGCTAAAGAGGTGTTGAATACCGGTTTTGTAAAATACCCTACTTCACAAAGTATCCTTGTTGCTTTGATCAACCTTTATATGGAGACAAACGATGATACAAACAAACTTCTTGAGCTTTTGAAATCTGCACAGTCAAATGAGCCTAACAACCCAAGCTTGTATTATGCAGAGGGTAATGTATACTTGAAATTCAATGACTATGCAAAAGCTATCGAGGCTTACAAGAAATCAGGTGAGATAGATCCTAAATACTTCTGGGCACCATTCAGTGAGGGTAAGACTTACTACGATCAGGCTGTTGCAATTCAGGAGAAAGCCAATATGGAGTCTGATGACGACAAATATATGGAGTTGCTCAAACAGTTGGATGAGTCTTTGGAGAGCTCACTTGCTCCACTTGAGAGAGCATTTGGCTTGACTGAGGATTCAGAGCTCAAAGCTTATGTTGCTGAGTTGTTGAAGAATGTATACTTCAGATTCCGCGACAAAAACGATGAGTACAAAGCAAACTACGAAAAATATAACACATTCTTGCAGAACAAATAACAGCAGGAACAGTGCTTGAATATAGCCCCGGAGTGATTGATTACCACTCCGGGGTTTTTGTTTGCCTGCAGATTTTTGCAAATTAGATTCATATCATCTATTTTTGCCGTTACTTATATTATTATATGTATGACAAGAGTAGAGTGTTTCGACAGACTGTTCAATAAACATTATGTGGGCCTGCTTGCATTTGTAGATTCATATCTGCATAATAGTGAGGAGGCTGCAGATATTGTGCAGGCTGCTTTTGTCAAATTATGGGAGCGGGGAGAGTTCTCCAGAGATGAGCACTCTCTGAAGTCATTTCTCTATACTACATCAAAAAATCTCACTCTGGATTATTTGAAACATCAGAAGATAAGGCAGACATTCTCCGACAGTACATACAAATCATACCAGGCAACTGAGCAGGAGCTTATTATGGAGGCATTGAGAGATTTCAATGCTTTTGAAAAAGAAGAGGGCAACACTGCTGTGAATGTAAAGAAACTTGTGATGAAATTGCCTCTCAGCGACAGGCATATATTTATTTTGAGCAAGTACAATAACCTCACAAACCAGGAGATTGCAGATATTCTGGGGATATCAGTCAAGACAGTTGAGAAGAGACTGAAGATTTCTATAAACTTCATAAAGAAAAGAATCTGTATAATTATATTTTAGAGGCCCAAAAGTGTAGGGTCTCTTTTTTTTCAGTCGTATTATTTATAGGTAAACTCTATAAATGATGGACTTGCTTAACAATATTTTCAAATATATATCCGGCCGGATGCCCCAAGAGGAGCGTGAAGATTTTTTCAATAATATCGAATCTTCAGAGAGGGCACGCAAAAATTTCAAGGATATTTTCAATTTTAAAGTGGAGCGAAATATACTCAGGGCTTCAATTTCCAGGAGAGAACTTGATGAAAGCCTGAAAAAACTCCATTTGAAACTTTCTATCGGTCATAATAGTAACCCTGCCGGCAGGAGATATGTTCTTGCTCTGGCAGTGGTTTCTATCCTTTTTATATTAACCGTTTCCATAATATCACTCCGCTCCCATATTCAGCAGGTGGAGCAGGCGAAAACTATGGAATATCTTGCCACAGTGGAGATTCCAGATATGCCGAATGATGTTAACCTCACATTGTCG
Organism: Bacteroidales bacterium; assembly: GCA_017935505.1. Lineage (GTDB taxonomy): Bacteria > Bacteroidota > Bacteroidia > Bacteroidales > UBA932 > Egerieousia. Next base: position 6,069 of record JAGBHM010000001.1, read on the forward strand.
AGCGGTGAAAAGATTCATTTGGGCAATGAAAGGCAGGAACTGGATAAAAGTGATGTAAAAATTGTAGCAGAGGGAAATTCTGTGAAAGTATCCAACAGCGGAACACTTGGAAGAGAGGCAGTGGAGAGGACTCTCTCCGACAGTATGACTTCTGAAACAGTTGGGGAGAAATTGAATTGCCTGGAGGTGAACAGCAAGGAGGATTTTCTCCTTCTTCTGGAGGATGGCTCTAAAGTTTGGATGAGGCAGAACTCAAAGATCTCTTTCCCCGACAGATTCTCAGGCTCATCAAGAGTCATTGAATTTGAGGGCGAGGGCTATTTCAGTATTGCTCCAGATGAGAAGATGCCGTTTATTGTCAAGACAAAGGATATTCAGGCAAAGGTGCTGGGTACAGAATTTAACTTGAAATCGGAGAGGGATGGAGATATTGTGAAGGTAAATATGATTTCAGGAAAGCTGTCGGTGGAAAATGGTGAAGAGAATGATATACTTCTTGTTAAAAACCATCAGCTGATTCTGGATACATCCACAGACAAACATAGTTTGGCCATTGTGGACAATTTCAAATATCAGGCTTGGCGCGACGGTTATTTCTATTTTGAAAATGAGACTCTCAAGAACATACTGGTGGTGCTGGAAGATATGTATGAAATTGATATTGTCTTGAAAACCGATAAATATGACGATGAGCTGTTTAACGGTAAAATGAAGAGATCCAATGGGCTTGACAAGATAATATCTGCATTGGAGGCATCGTTTGACTTCAAGTTCCACATGGAAGATGAAATATTATACATCTATTAAAATTAACCTAATTTATTAACCTAATTAAATGATCTATGAATTTCTCTAAAAGAGCTTGTTCACTACTGGCAATTCTTTTGTGTTGCGCCATGAGTATATTTGCTCAGACAGGACAAAAGATCAGTATGGACATTGCAAAATCCAAGCTGGAGACCATATTGATGGAGATTAACAAAGTTTCCCAATATGAAGTCCAATTTATGAAAAATGATGTTGGTGATATCGTTGCAGGGCCGATCAGAGTAAAGGATGTGACCATCAATGAACTGATGGACAAGTGTCTTGCAAATACCCAACTAACCTACACAGTCAACAACATGAGTGTTGTTGTAAAGAAGAAGGCTCAGGAGCCTGCCAAGAAGATTGCCGTTAAAGGCCATGTTACCGAGCAGGGAAATGATGATGTGCCGCTGATTGGTGCTTATGTGCTTGTAAAGGGTACAACCAATGGTGCTACAGTTGATGTTGACGGTAATTATACATTGTCCAATGTACCTTCTGATGCAGTACTCCAATTCTCATTTATGGGATACAAAACAAAGGAGGTGCCTGTAAACGGAAAGGCTGTAGTAAATACTTCACTAGCTTTTGAGACAGAGATGCTGGAAGATGTGATTGTAACAGGTTTCCAGAATGTGAAGAAAGAGAACTTTACCGGTGCTTCAGTGAAAGTGAGCAGCGACCAGTTGGTTGTAAAGGGCCTCAGTGATGTGAGCCGTATGCTCGAAGGTTCGGTTGCCGGTGTTACAATCCAGAACGTCTCTGGAACATTCGGTTCTGCTCCTAAAGTGAGGGTAAGGGGTTCAACATCAATCAATGGTGAGAACAAACCTTTGTGGGTAATCGACGGTGTGATTCATGAGGATATTGTGAATGTATCAAATGATGACCTTACCAGTGGAGACCCTTCTACACTGTTGGGTTCTGCGGTAGCCGGCCTCAACTCAAACGATATCGAGTCAATTGATATCTTGAAGGATGCCTCTGCAACTGCATTGTATGGTGCTCGTGCAATGAATGGTGTGATTGTGGTTACAACCAAGAGAGGTAAATCTGGAAAACCAAGAATCCAGTATTCAGGAAACTTTACTGTACAGCTCAAACCTACTTATGCAGATTATGATATCATGAATTCTGTTGACCAGATGTCGGTTTATGCAGAGTTGGAGAGAAAGGGATATCTCACTACAAATATTGTAAATAGGTCTAATTCAGGTGTATATGGCAAGATGTACAATCTCATAAACACTTATGATGAGACTTCTGGAAAATTTGGTCTTGAGAATACTGTTGAGGCAAGAAAAGCCTTCTTGACCCGTTATGCATATGCCAATACCGACTGGTTTGACATCCTCTTCAAGAATGCATTTATAAATGAGCACTCATTGAGCATCTCGGGTGGTAGCGAGAGGTCTACCAGCTATGCTTCATTGAGCTTCTACAACGATGAGGGTTGGACAATGGCCGACGGTGTAAACAGGTACACTGCAAACTTGAGAAATGATTTTAAGGTAAATGACAAATTTAGAATTGGTGTACAGGTTGTAGGTTCGGTAAGGCAGCAAAAGGCTCCAGGAACACTTTCACGCGTAAGCAACGTGGTGGAGGGTAGCTATGACCGTGATTTTGACATCAACCCATTCAGCTATGCTCTCAATACCAGCCGTGCCCTTACTGCGTATGATGAAGATGGAAACCTTGAATATTTTACAAGAAACTATGCTCCGTTCAACATTATCAACGAGCTTCAGACAAACGGCATCAAATTGAATGTGATAGATCTCAAAGGCCAGTTGGAACTCGGTTGGAATGTTACAGACTGGTTGAAATGGGACTTCACCGGAGCATTGCGTTATGTAAAATCAGACCGCGAGCATCAGATTCAGGAGAAATCAAATATGGCTGAGGCTTACAGGGCTGCCGGCAACTCAACAATCAGAGAGAATAATGACTTCCTCTACAAAGATCCGGACAATCCTAATGCAGAGCCTATAGTTGTACTCCCTTACGGAGGTTTTTACAACAGATATGAGAATCAGCTCACCAGTATCGACTTCAGAAATACATTGTCGTTTACTAAAGAGTTTGGAAAACATTATATAAATGCATTGGTGGGACAGCAGGTGAAATATGCCGACAGACAGATCTTCAGCATGACCGGTTACGGTTACCAATATGATCAGGGTGGTGTTCCATTTGTTGACTACAAGATTCTAAAACAGATGATTGAGGGTAACTTCGATTATTATGGAATGAACAAGTCAAGAGACCGTTTTGCCGCTTTCTATGCAAATGCAGACTATACATTTGACAAACGTTATGTCCTTTCAGGTACTGTACGTTACGAAGGATCGAACAATTTGGGTAAGAATAGGGCTGCAAGATGGCTCCCTACCTGGAATGTGAGTGCTAAATGGAATGTGAATAATGAGAAATTCATGGACTTCTCAAAGAACTGGCTGGATTACCTTTCACTCAGAGTGAGCTACGGTCTTACTGCAAGTATGCCGCCTGCAGCGAATGCTTCCGCCATCTTCTACAATACCTCTCCAAAACGTCCTTATACAAACGAGCTTGAGTCTGTGATTATTCTTGATGATCTTGCAAACTATGAGCTTACATGGGAGAAAGGTAAATTGTTGAACTTGGGTATTGATTTCTCAATCTTCAAGAGAAGACTTGATTTTGTAGTTGATTACTGGAGAAGAAACAGCTTCGACCTTATCGGAACAATCAGAACTTCCGGTATTGGTGGTGAAACATCAAAATATGCCAACTATGCCGATATGAAATCTCACGGTGTTGATATCGGAGTTGGTGTAATTCCTGTAAAATATAAGGACTTTGAGTGGAAGATGAACATTACTTATGGCTTGAGCAAAACCGAGATTACCGATTATGCAGCTACTCCAAGAATTTATGACTTGGTGAAACCTGAGGGTGGCAACTTGGTTGGATATCCTGCAAGAAGCTTGTTCTCAATTGTATACAAAGGTTTGAATCCTGAGACCGGTATTCCTGAGTTCATCAATGAGGATGGCGACCGGTCGAACTATGTATATATACAGAGTACAGATGTTTCACACCTTAAATATGAGGGTTGTGTAGAGCCTACATATGTTGGTGGTATCGGAAATAACTTCAAATGGAAAAACTTGGCATTGAATGTATTCTTTACATTCCAGGGTGGTAACAAGATCAGGATGAACTCTGTGTTCAAATCTTCTTACACCGATCTTGATGCAATGCCTAAGGTATTCCTCGACAGATGGCTCGTGCCTGGTGAGGAGAATGTGACCAATGTTCCTTCTATTGTTGACTCATATATAAAGAGTTCACAATTGAGTGGTGTATATCCTTATAACTCATACAACTATTCAGACCAGAGAGTTGCAAAGGGAGATTTCATGAGACTGAAGAATGTGTCACTTACATACACATTGCCGTCGAGACTTGTGGACAGATGGAAAGTGTTCAGCAATTTGTCGGTTACACTTGCTGCAACAAACCTATGTCTGATCTATGCAGACAAGAAACTCAACGGACAGGATCCTGAGTTCTTCAATTCGGGTGGTGTTGCCCAACCATTGCAGAGACAATTTACAATGGCTTTGAACATCGGTTTCTAAATATTGCTAACTCTTAATAAATTGAATATTATGAAATATATAAATATAAAGCAGGTGTTTTTGGCTATGGCAGGTTTCTTACTTTGCTGTACTTCCTGCAATAAATATCTGGATACAACTCCGGATAACCGTACCGAAATCAATTCGGTTGAAAAGGTTTCCCAGTTACTGGCTGCGGCATATCCGAAAGCCTCTTATGCGGCAATGCTTGACGCAAGATGTGATTTTGTTACAGACAAAGGCAAGGGCCAGGAGAACAACTCAAATACTTATGCCTTCTACTGGCGTGATGTTGCAGATGTAACCCAGGATACTCCCGATTATTTCTGGCAGCAGTGTTATTTCTCAATTGCAGAGGTAAACCATGCACTGGAGGCTATCAATAATCTCACACCTGAGGAGCAGAAAGAGGTTGTACCATTCATCGGTGAGGCATATATGATACGTGCATTCTCACACTTCCTTGTGGCAAGTTTGTACTCAAACTATTTTACAGATACTCCGCAGACTGCGGTTGGTGTGCCTTATGTGGATGAGCCTGAGACAGTTGTTATTAAACAATACGAAAGAGGTACTGTCGCTTCCATAAAAGAGAATATTGAGAAGGATATGCTTGAGGGATTCAGGCTTATCGGAACAGATGCTATGTACAAAGTTCCACGTTACCACTTCAATAGTAAAGCTGCAAATGCTTTTGCTGCGAGATTCTACCTCTACAATGGCGATTGGGCAAAGGTTATAGAGCATGCGTCAAAAGTGATTCCTGTGCCTGCAACCTTCCTTGAGAATGGAAATGTGTCAGCTGATGACCCTGCATATGTGTATGTTGACAACAACTTCCAGCCATGGACAGGTGCGTATCAGACAGTTCCGTCATCAGATGATATCAAGTCATTCTTTACAAACAGTACAAACCCATCTAACCTGCTCCTTACAGAGATGTCCTCGAGACTTGCGCGTTATGCAAACACTTGGAGATATGGTGTGAGCGGAGGCACAAGAGATGAATTGTTTACTTCAACTGTAGCAGGTGCAAAACTGGCCTACAGAGTTTACAGCAGTTCAAGTACACACTACTATGTTCCTAAGTACAGAGAGCATTTTGTAAAGACCAGTATCAATGCATCTACCGGTTACATTTATACTATATTCCCATATTTCAGAAATGAAGAGGTGCTTTTGAACAGGGCAGAGGCTTATGCAATGTTGGGTCAGTACCAAAATGCAATCAATGACCTGAACCTCTATTTCAGAAAGCTGATCAAAGGCTACAGCGAGACTTCAAATGTTGTTACAGAGGAGAAACTGCTCTCATATTATGAAGATGACATTTTGAATACAGAGAACTTCCTTAACAAGAACAACGCTTATGATGCTGCTTCTTGGGACGATATCAAGAAGGCTCTGATTCTCTGCATCCTTGATTTGAAAAATCAGGAGTTCAAATGGGAAGGCCTCAGATATTGGGATCTTATGAGGTATAAAATACCTGTAACCCACACAAATCTTGCAGGGGAGACAAATACTCTCTATCCTGGTGATGACAGATGGATACTCCAGATACCGGAGCAGGCAACATTGTCGGGATTGGAATTGAATCCAAGAACTAATTTATTGAGTAGAGAATGGTAAAAAGTAAAATGATGAAAAAGTTAAATATAAATCTATTTGTACTGGCTCTTGCACTATGTTTCTCTTTTGCCATGGTATCATGCGAAAAAGAGGAGACTCTCAACATGAGCACAGAAATTATAGGGCTTGGAGGAGAGTCTATGGAGGCAAATGAAATAGACGAGTGGCTCTATGAGAACTATGTAAAACCTTATAATATTGAGGTAAAATATAAATGGGATCAGTTTGAACTTGATCTTACCGCTACACTTGTACCACCGAAGGAGGAGGTTGTAATTCCGTTGATGAGCGCCATAAAGAAGATCTGGATTGAGCCGTATGAGGCAGTTGCAGGTTCTACTTTCATTAAGAATCTCTGTCCTAAGAAGTATGTGCTTGTAGGCAGCCCTCGCTATAATTCGAGTGGAACAATTACAACTGGTGAGGCTGAAGGTGGAAGAAAAATTACAATTTTCCGTGTAAACTGGTATGAAAACAGTGACAAAGAGCTTCTTCAGACAATGGTCAAGACTGTACACCATGAGTTTGCCCACACTATGCACCAGACAACCATGTTCCCTGAGGAGTATATGAATATTACTCCAGGTGTCTACACATCATCATGGAACAATGTGAGTGCGGATGAGGCCATGAGAAACGGTTGTATCAGCCCATATGCATGTGCAAACCCTGATGAGGATTTTGTGGAGATGATCTCAAGAATCTGTGTATACGGTAAAGCAAACTTTGACAACTATGTTGCCCAGGCAAGTGCCATTTATGCAGATCCTGCACAGAATGAGGGAATGACCTATGATCCTGGAGTGAAACTCAGGGAGAAAGAGACAATAATTGTCACTTATCTTAAAGATGTATGGGGAATAGATCTATATGATCCTGCACCAAGTGTAAAAGGTCTTGAAACTTTGGTTCAGGAGGCAATAGAGGCCGTTACCTCAGCAAGTAATCCGGAGGAGCCGGGAGAAGAGGAGTCTAACAACTAACAATTGTATCTTATGAAAAAGATTATATATATATTATTTATAATGTTGGCCGCTGCATCATGTACTGAAAAAGACAGCCTTATATATGATGAGAGGCCCGATGAGCGCGTACAGGCGGTATTGGACAACTACAATACCATTATACAGGGCAGTACCAATGGCTGGCTCCTTGCTTTGGAAACAGGTGAGAAGGGCGGTTTTAACCATTGGGTTAATTTTACAGGTGATAATACAGTAGAGATGCTCTCTGATGCAGATGCCGGAACTAATATCTTTGGAAATACCTCTTCTGAGGTGAAACAGAGCAGCTGGCGTTTGAAATCAGTAGTCTCTCCAATACTTATGTTCGACACCTATTCATACATCCACATGCTTGCTGATCCTAATGAGGATGTGAATGATGGAGTGAAAGGAAAAGGTTATGTTACTGATTTTGAATTTTCATTGGGAAATTATAACAGCACCGACAATATTCTTGAACTCAAAGGCCGTTTCAATGGCAGCAAGGCAAAAATGATTGCATGTAGCGCATCGGAGCAGGAGGCTATAATGGAAGGAGGCCTCAAAACCATGAATCAGAATTTTGAGACTGTAGCCGGCAATATCAAGTATCCTGTTATCCAGATTGGCAGCGACAAAATCGACCTTGAGATCAGTGCAAGGGAGTTTGGCCTTAAATATATTGATGCTGATGATGCAATCTCAACACAGAGCGTTGCTGCGTATCTTGATATGAAGGGTCTGAATGAGGGTTCAATCAGTAATTTGGTATTGTTTGATACACTTGAGTACAACGGCCAGAAAGTTACCGGACTTGTATATGAAAATGAGAAATTGTATGCATGTATAGGTGGCAATAATGTTGAAGTTGTAGATAACCTCAAACCGGCAATTCCATTGAGAGTAGGTCCCGGCAGAGATTATGATTTTATGAATGTACAGGCTGAGAAGCTTACCGGCAGTATGGTTGATCCATATTTGACAAATGTATACATGATGGCAAAGAATACCATGTATAACAAGAGCAGCAAGCGTACAATGCAGTATTTTACAATACAGTTCATCAAAGATGCCAAAACAGGACTTGAGAGAATGGAGTTGAGAATCTATTATAAAAATACTGCAGGAAGCACATATCAGGCAATTTGGGATTTCAAATATACAAAGAATGAGGATGGTACCATTACATTTACCGATAGGGACCAGTCATCTATAAATACAAACTCACGTGCTCAGGAGCCTCATTTGAGAGCAATTATTGATTATTTCTGCAAACTTGAGTATGATGGTTACAGCACTTCATCAAGTAGCGGGACCTGGGCTAAAAATAAGGCAAGGGTGACAAAGATCACTCCTAGAACATTCAAGATTGATTGGGCAGAGAACAATACCAAAGGCTTGAGCGGAAGCTTGGGCGGATTCTACCCTGTGGATGCAGAACATATGGAGGCCGAGGGTGTATGTGTTGGTATATTGAGCAAGAAATAGTGAATGATTCCAGCCGCAGATGAGCGGTTGTAGACAAAAAGGAGCTGACCGATTTGTGATGTGACCCCCAAAAGTTGGACGGTTTAACATTATTAAGAGGCTCGCTTAGATTGGAATAAAGCTCGGTATTGTACCGGGCTTTTTCCATTTAGCCTCAGTTTGATTCTATAATTATTGTAATAGCGTATATACTTAAC
>JAGBHM010000005.1 GCA_017935505.1 Bacteroidales bacterium
TTAGCATTACTATTTTCCTGAAATCTTCGATTTTGTATGCAAATTGTATGTGATAAAATTACATAAGAACCACGATATACGCGAGTAATAATTTGATAATTAGGTAGATATTTTAGGTTGTCGAATTGGCAGCTGATTTACCCATTGTAATATATGACATACATTCATTATATTTTGCCTTAGCAAAAGCATTTCTTGTCTCGCTGATTCTCTGTGATAAATATAACATTATTTGCTCTTTACCATCAGCAAACTTTTCAGGAATTTCTGGTATGAAATTAAGAGATGTGTGAATATGCCATTCCACTCTTAACAAAGCCCCACTACTATCTGTAAGAATATCTTCATAAGATGGAAATTTTATTGTATCACTTACCCCTGTTATCTTCTCTATTTGCTTATGAACGTTTTTAAGTAATTCAGAATACTGTGCCATTATTTCTATAATTAAAAAGGGAATCGGAACTACCAATTCCCTATATTAAAAATCTATCTTCTTACCGGCTCGTAATGATTACCAGCATCAAAACATTCTGCGCAAGTCCCGGGAGTATTTTCAATCAAAGCTTTTCTAACCTCATCCTTTCCCTTAAATACCGTAAACCATACAGACCAATTTCCTTTCAGATTAGCGTAGTAAACAATATCCTCAACAGAATGCTTCTTATCCTCATACTCTACCAATAGTTTCTCCGCAAGTTTCCAAGATTCATATCTGTGCTTCCATCTAAAATCTTGTTCAGACGTTGCCTTTTCACCAAATGGGTCCCTACCCAATTTTGCTAAATTGTATAGGCCTTCTGCACCTTCTTTTAAATCTGCAGGAAGGGTCGGATTCAACTTTACCCTTCCAGATGCTTCATATACAAAATCAAGGAATGTATTATCATTATGAGGAAAATGAGTTTTATTGTAGTCAACATCTGTTTCTCCTTTTACGGAATTGCAAATATTGCACGCCAATAGGAAGTTATTCCACTTTGTTTTCAGCTCTTTATATACATCTTTAGGCTTTACATGTTCAACATGCATATCTCCAATACTTCTTGGTTCTTCGCAATATGAGCAAAATGAACCTAAATTGGCTATCAGAGGGGCCTTAGCTGTTGTATATGGATCATAATCCTCCTTGATTGTATGAATAATCTTCCGGTTCATAGAAGTAATAAACTCTACTTCATCACCAGGTTTCTTCTTACTTACCGGTCTCATATTTCACACTTTTAGAATTATACTCCATCTTAATCAAAGCCACATATGCAGGATCATCGCTAAACTCAGCCTCAATCTCATTTAGTTTATCTTTCAGTTCTTTGGCCTTTTTAGGATCCCCCTCATCCAATTCCTTAAAGTATGCTGTTGCAGTAGCAACCATTTCGTTATAGCGCTTACTTCTTATCTCATTTACCATACCCATTCTGCCACTGGCAATATCCTCCAAACCCTCTTTATACGGAGCACCTTCTATTGAAGTGTTCTCATCAAAACTAATCAATTCACCCTCTCTCAAGCTCTGCACAATAAACGGAGAGTGAGTTGTAACTATGAACTGGATATTGGGGAAAGCTTCTTTCATATCAGCTAGTACATGTTGCTGCCATTTTGGATGTAAATACAAATCCACCTCATCAATCAATACAACACCAGGAGTCTTACGTATAGCATCTTTACCCAAAAATCCATTCAACTCAATACATCTGTAAGCAATCTCTGAAACAATATTAATCATAGATTTCAAGCCATCACTCATATACGAATAATGATGTCTCTCCGGTTTTTTACCTTTAATGGAAACAACTGCTTCAATCTCTCCATTGTCAATGTCAATTTCGCTTAAAGATGGTATTGCCTTTGTTAAAGCTTCATAAAATGCATCTCTTGTCCCTTCAAACTCTCTTTCATCACGTATATTCTTATCATATCTCCTCAACCAGTCCAAAGCACTTGCAAAGTCAACTCTATTATCGACCAACGCCGCTTTATAAGCCTTTTCAATTCTTTGCTGTCTTTCCTTGGTCTTCCTCACTGTCTTAACTTGAGCATCTATTCGGTTTGTACCAAATGATAAAACAACAGGCAAGACAGAAGCCGCATCAATAGTTTCTCTCTGCTTCTCCATCTTACCCACAACTTCAATCAATTCACCTGCACAAACACTATTATGCGTTGTAGTTCCAGCTTTAGTAAATTCTCTGTACCAATGAATGGGGCGCGTGGCTAATTCAATATGATCACCATTTCCATATGTCTCTGTAAACTCAGCTTCAATGGATATTCGTGGCAATTCTACATTAGGAAAATAATCCTTTTTCTCACTATCATACCTAAGGAATCTATCAGATTCTGCAAAATTTCTCCTAAAAGCCTTTCCGCCTCTCAACGAACGCAACGATTGCAGATAAGCACCTAAACCTATCTGTACAGCCTGCAACAAAGTAGTCTTACCTGCTGTATTATTACCAATTGCAACTGTAAGATTTCCATTAAATTGAATTTCCTTATCCTCAAATCCCTTGAAATTCAACATATGTATTTTTGTGATCCTCATACCCCCACAATTTATAGTGTACATTTTTCGCAAATTTAAACAATTATTATTAATCTTTTTCACAACTTTCTCATATTTGCATTCTCTGCACTTTCTGCACTTTTACATTGTCATATACTACAGTCTATGCAAAGAATGCAGAGTATGCAAAATATCATCTCATTTATACTTCTTTTCATAGGAACCATAATCCAGTTTCCTGAAATATGGACTCTTAATCCAATCTTTAAAGGTTCGTTCACTCATTGAGTGCATTTTGGCAACATCCACACCCTCCCTTGTAGAAAATGTAATCGGCAAATCCATATAAACACTTTTTTGCTTCTCATTTAATCCACTTAAAGGATCTGCATAAAAGCGTTTTTGAGCCTTCTGTGCCCCCGCAATGAAATAATAACATAGCTTAAACGCCCTCCTCAAACTATCAGATGTTACACAACTCAAATCAGATTCTCCGCATGCAAATTTTATAACCTCTATAACCAAAGCAAATCTTGCACAATAACGTTCCATCTTGGTATTTACCCCTACAAAACTTGCACTGGAGCGCTCCATAATATCACGGCCACTATTAAACCAATGTCTGTACATTTGGTAAGCACCATCTGTAAACCTGATTACTTTCGTTTTTCCATTATATTTTATAGATCTGATTTTGGAAATTACCTCACTCCATGCCTTAACTGTCTCGTCTCCTATTTCCTCATCCTGGAATCTTGCAAAACTTCTTCTATCCGGAAAAGCAAAAAGCCACCTGTAGATAAATCCACTCTCTATTTTCCCATCAGCAAATTTCTTCAGTAATGCAGGTTGCACACCTCCTATAACACCCACAAAAGGACTATCAACAGTAAATGATTCCGAATGAAGCCTATTGACAATAATCGGAACACCAGTAAACAGCTGTGTCCAGATCTCTTCATCATTACCACTACGGTATCGGCTAAAACTCTTGAAGAATCCCATCAATTCATCGGCATAAATCGCAACACCTCTGGGCGTATTCAAATGCTGCTTCAAAAATCCTTCAACGGTAATATCACTAAGAACTACTTGTCCATACACCGGAGGCTCTTCAAATGATTTTGATTTCAACTCTGCAGAATTCTTTTCAGCTTCATATACTTTCAGCTTCTTCTTATATGCCTTCAAATTATCTCTGTCCATCTTTCGCAAAGGCTCTATCGCAAATTCCAAACAGCTACTTTTATTTGTTCCAGGCTCTCCTACAATGGCTATATAAAATATCGCTTTCTCATGCCAACCCCGTTTAATCTCCAATGACAGAGCATTTCCAAGTGCAATACTCGCTGTAAACAACATTGCTGGTCCAATATAGTCAGCTGGAAAATTTAAGCATCTCTGGGTGGTACATATTATGTCTCTCACTTGAATAGGGAATATCTCTATCGGGAACGGAATACATTCATAATTTGGACACCTATCACTCCTCACTCCATGCATATGACATACATAGAAAAATGATCCAATAGTAATATCCTTAGTCGTCTTGAGATAGTTATCAAAGGCAATCGCAACATCGTCCGCTGCATATTTTGAAGAGGACCTTGACACTCTATCAAAAAAATCTCTTCCAGGCTCGCCCAAGGAACTCAAGGCCATCCCAACAGTCCTCCACTCATCATAATCATCCAGTACAATCTCCATATCCTCCCAAGCCTTCACATATGCTTCAACTTTTTCCAGATCCAAAGAATTGTCTGTAATATTTTCTTCTAGCTCTTCCTCATTATTATAATCTTGAATACAAAAGGGAATACACGATTCATTAAAATACGCATTATCATCATAGCTCAAAACTCTCAATCTTGTCACATCTTTACAAGCTGAATCAACTTTGAGTCCCTTACCTTCCAGTAAAGCCACTAATGATGTAAAGTAATCTAAATGCCCGGTATAATCAATATTATCAATAAGTACAATCGCAAACAATCCATTACCACTTACGGACAACCCGCAATAATAAACAAAATCAAACTTTTGAATAATCTTCCTGGCAAAATCTATATCTTCCACGTTATCAAAATCCATCACAACCAAAGGATTATAGTTTACCATTTTCTCTACCAATGGAATTTTAGAATCGCGGGTAGATAAGTTTGCAGAAATGGTGGCTGCAGGAAGTTTGGTAACTTTCGCATGATTCCGCGCTTTCTTATCTTCTATCGTACGGATTGAATCAATCACATCTCTGTATTTCTCACCCATACATAAAAAATCCTTAAGCTTGCACACAAGTTTTGGTCGCAATACAGACTGTAAAGAATTTTCATTAGAGGAAATAAGGTGCACAGCAGACACATTATTAGGCACAATACTTGAAAATACGCTCACCAGCATATCTCCAGGACAGAGCATTGCACTCTGCCTTAAATCAGACTTTAGCATATCAGTAACATTAAGATAACAGTATGCTATTTCTTAGTACCATGCTTATATCTGACAAGCTTCTTACTCCGTATCTTGGCATCAAACTCATCTGCATCCAACAATGTTCTTCCCTCAATTTTCTTAAACTCAACAACGCCGCCGGTGCTCCACCTATAAATAGTCGCAATACTCACATGAGCTAATTTTGCCGCCTGTATTACAGTATAATACCTCTTTTCTTCTGCTGTAATCTCCTGTTTAGGCAAAGCCTCATTAACTGCATCCTTAATAATAGGCCTTAACACATTATTGCAAAAATCCTGGAATATTTCAGTAACATCCATAATAACATCAATAATTAATAGTTAATAACAGGAGTGGCCACCCTTAAAATGATAATTATCTTCTCACAAAAATAAAATCCAATAAACTGATTTTCAAATCACAACACAGGATATGGCCAATTTACCATTTTCGGTGTACCCATTACAATATACAAAAAGCGGCTCCTGACAGAAGCCGCTCAATAATAAGTCATTCGGTGGAATTTCGGTCAATATTCAATATAAATCAGATAGAATACTTGCTTAAAATTGGCCAAATTCTGTAAGACTCCTTCTCATTACAACATTTATCCTTGCTAAATTGCACAATGGAGCAAGAGCCATTTCTGCCATAAAAAGTAAAAGCATCATTCATAATCTTCTGTGAAAGCATATACTTTTGAGCAAACAAAGTTGCCTCATTCTTTGGACCAATCCATTCGGCTTTTCCGCCAACTATAATGTGGTCATGAATCAACTTATCCAAAAACTCATCGTTTGCCCCTTTAATATACTGTTTCAAATCTTTTGCCATCCCCCTAAACCTGGTCCTTCTTGCGCTATGCATATCACAAACCTGCGGAATTCTATCTATAACCTCAGAAAACCTACTTTTAAAACTATTCAAAAGGGCAAAATATTCATATACAATAAACCCGTCTGTATAAGCACTTTCCAAACATCCAGCATTCTTATCCATAAGATTACCCAATGAATTTAGAGCCTCATCAAATATCTGAAAGCTTTTCACAAAGGAAAGAACTTCACGGCAAAAAATAGGATTACTTTCAATATTACCCCAATTATCACATACAAAATAATATACCGAACTCAATTTTTCGGATAAATCACTGAAAGCCATCCATAACCTTTCAATTGAAAATTTCCCTATTACGTGAGAACACTTAGACTTAAGGGATTCTTCTATTGAGAAAATATCAGCACTTATCATCTGCAAAGAAGATATGCTCTGATCAATAATCGTTCTACCTGGTCCCATAATTACCATTTCATGAAAGCCTCATCACTTAGAATAGTCTCAGCTTTATGCAGTGAATCCGCTTTAATATATTTCTTGAGAGACTTAATACTAGTATGCCCAGTTACAGCACATATATTAAAAACATTCATACCGGCCAAATACATTAAAGTTGCTCCTGTTCTGCGAGCTGTATGAGTTTGAATAAGTTTGTATTTAGGAATTCTCTCTGTACCAAACACACCGGATTTAGACGTTTCAACCTCCACCATCTCATCTATTTTGGCCAACTTTCCAATCTCCTTTATATACATATTAATCTTCTGATCAACCAAATGCGGCAACTTATAATCATACTTCTCAAGGATTTTCACCAATTCAGGTTTTGCTGGAATATATACAGCAACTCCCGTCTTTTGTTGCCTAATCTGAATAATAACTTTACCATCATCATAAACACGAATATCATCCATTACAATATTGTTGTAATCAGAAACACGTTGAGCTGTATAAACTCCCACCATAAAAATATCTCTGGCAATCTCATGACCTTTAGACAAACCAGACAAATCCACCTCACACATACGCCTAAGCTCATCCTTGGTCAAGTAAATAGAATCAACATCCACCCTAACACCTCTAAATCTTCTATCGTGGAATTTATTATTAGATGTATATCCCTCTGCTTCTGCACAGCCCAAAATTGTTATTAAATTATTCAGACACTTTGCAACAGTATTCGCACTATACTTCTTTTGGGTATATAGAAATGTCTGAAACCTATTCCTGAAATTCAAATCAATATCATCAAAATCATAATGCTTCTTTGAATACTTCTCAAAAGCCTCAAACTGTCTCACAATAGTCTTAATAGTCTTAATACTTTGTTCAGTAAAAATCTTACCTCTCGAATTTGCTCTTTGCCCAGCAGAAATCTGAGACACATACAACTTTAAATACTTATCCAAGGTCATTCTATTCTCCGCCTCAATACGCTGCCTTTCAGCTTCAGCTTTAGCCTCTTCCTCCAAACGCCTGCGTTCCTCCTCCTCACGAACCTCCTTATACATCACATCCTCAACAATCTTTCTAGCAATATCCGGAGTAATAACATCCCCAGCATCCAACCTTGCATTAATAGAAGTTTCCAGAATATCAAGTTTAGAAAACAACTTTGATCCCTCCGCAGACTTGCGGAACTTTCGAAGATTATCAGCAGAACTCTGAGCTTTCTTCCACTGCTCAATATCAACCTCAACAAGGGTATCCACCTTAAAATCAATCTTTAACTTCCTCGACCTCACCCTGGCAAACAAAGTTGCCATACCCTTATCATGCGAGGTCCTCAGCACAAAATTCACAGCCATAAAAACAATCTTAAATTACGTCAACACAAAGATAATCATAATTTAAGAAATGTACCCACATTGTACCCACATTTTTGCAAAACAATAAGAAATCATAAGAATCATATTTTCAAGATGTTCCTTATTATTAACACTTTAAGAAATTTAGCTTCTTATACTATCTCAGATTTTAAGCAAAAAGTGGTGCGCCCATCTCCACTGTTTATACTGGCTCTCGCCAGACCAGCCGCTCCCGCCCTTGCCGTCTTTGCATGCAAAGACACGGGCTCCGCGGGACGTCTGATGACCTCTTTTAACAAATAGCCGGCAATGTTGCCGGCTATTTCTGTTTCGTGGAGAGAGTTTCACCCCCTGCACCCCCTCTAGGGGGGATCTGCGGTGCCCACGTGGGCACCGGTCGCATGTGGCGACATATTAAAAGCGGAATTTGTTTCTATAAGCGATTTATCTCATTTTGCAGATTAGCAAGGAAACGACCAGCGTGGGCACCATCCATTTGAGTGTGATGAAACTGGAATGAAAGGGTCAAATAGTAGCGAAAGAACTTCTTCTTGTATCTGCCCCATATGATAAAAGGGTTGTTAAAAATACCGCTATTCATGCCTACAGCTCCGTCAATCTCAGTATCGATGATGGCGGAAGTGCCTATGACCATACTGTTCTCGGACAGATCCCTGTCCTGACAAGTGGCTGCAACCTCTGATGTGTACTGCATGTATTCATTGTTAAACTCTTCCAGTTTATCATTAAAAAGGATGTCGCAGGAACTTACTTCTGCTGTCTTGTTCTTGACAATTGTATTGATCGCAATAGATTCGTACTGTATAAGTTCATTCCCTACCGGAAGCATATAGAACTCCTTTATAGGAGCAGCCGCCTTCCCAATGCACCAGTCGAGCAACATATTGAATTTCAAGCCTTTTCTCTTACTAACTTTTACAAGTCTTGTTACATCAATGGTTTTAATGAAGGTCACCATTGGATTAGGTGCCTTCATCCAGAATTCGTATGCAAATGCTCTTGTGGTCTGTTTAGGGTCAACTGAATGTGGCATAAAAATTACGGTTTAATAAATACAAAGTCTTTGATTTTTAATTATATATATCTGAATATATTCTTAAGTGGAATTATCAGCAGTAATATAAATTGTGCGGTCATACACAAAGGTAACAATTATTCTTCTCAGCATAAAGCACCATACTGTTATAATGACGCTAGAAGTAATTGTATATACTCCGCTAACTATGAATTGTTGATAAACATAATTGCAACTATTAATGCAATGCTGTATATCGTTATGATAGCACCGTAGCACTGAGATTAACGAGTCTTTTACATAATTGATGCAAGTTGAAAAATACTAATTTTTCACTAAATTTGCTTTGAACAAAACTTAATTTTATGCAGAAAAAAATTCAAATCAAATACATAGAAATTCGTCCTATTTATAATATTTTAAAAAAATATATAGGCACTAATGATATCAATCTGACATGTTATGCTAATTTCGAACAATTTTCAGACCATGAGTTCCCTCTAATAGAGCATATTTCTATAGAAAAGATTAAAGAGTTGATTGGAAAGCATTTTGATGTAGATATTGCAGATGACGTGGTAAAAGTCCTATGGCTAAATGCCAATGTTAATTATAAACGGAATTATAATAAAGTTGAAGAGGCATATGAACATTGGGAAACTGAATACTGCACAGATGATATCGATTGGGACAATATAGAAAAGGAAGTATTGGAGTTGTATCTACTTATAAATAAAAATAAATCAAATAGCGCACAGCCTATTTCTATAAAAATTGGGAAAGTCAAGAAAATTACTTTAAAAAATACTCTTGGCTGGTTTACTCACTTTCTCAATAACCACTGCTTCGCTAAGATAGACCCACCTATAAATTCTGTTGAAAATGCACTGAAAAGATTAAAGGAACACAACAACAGTAGTGTAGGCGCAAAAGTTAAGGATAAAATTAAAAATGCTATGGTACATGGAATAGCCAACTTAGCACATGACTACAACCTTGTAACTGAGAATGCTCCTAAAAATTTATGTGAATTTATAAGGGAATATTTAGAGGAAATGGAAATAGTTGAGAAAACTGATACTATTACCGACACTGAATGGATAAAAGCACAAATTCGCAATTTGAGCACACCTTCTAAAAGCCCACGCACATTAGATACACCAGAACTTAAACCTTGCTCTCAGGAAAGCTTGGAAGAATCTGACAAAAGCCGAAAAAACATTGATTTTCTCACAAAAGAGTAAATGGTTGAAAATGAGTGGAAAAA
This sequence comes from Bacteroidales bacterium, assembly GCA_017935505.1. Classification (GTDB taxonomy): domain Bacteria; phylum Bacteroidota; class Bacteroidia; order Bacteroidales; family UBA932; genus Egerieousia. The sequence continues at coordinate 9,912 of JAGBHM010000005.1, forward strand.
AATACATCTCAAAAACAATCTTATTCTTTTCTAACCAATTGATTGTTAGATAGTTGCACAATATAATAATCCTACATACATTTGCAGTGAAAACAAAAGGGAAATGCCTTAAAGGCCGGGCAAAATTCCCTGTTATTAACGGCCGCAAATGTATTTTTATGGAAAAAATTCAAAGAATTTTTGATCAGATGCCCCGATTTTCGCTAGAGGGCCAAGGAGAAAATTGGATCAACATGGCAACACTTGGTATTGCCCTAAGGAATAATGGTATTGATTTTCGTCATAAAGGCTATGAAAAACTAGGAGATTACCTAGAAAGCACATGCTCATATGAGTTTTATCTCGACAGAACTTGTGATATACCCGTAAAGTATGTTCGGGAGAAAAGTGAAGAAAACCCTCGTTCTATCAGAAGACAGCCAAAAGCCCCAACACGCTTTTTGGACTGGGCGTTTATTGGCAAGCTTCCAGAATCTGTAAAGCAACTAGCCGACACAGCTCTTGAAGAAAGTTGGACCAGCGACGATGAGCACCCTTATGATATTTTATTAAATTATCTGAACAACACATTTATTAAACTGATGAATGAGAAGAAAATTCTCTATTCAGAAGATAGGCTTTATGCCGCATTCAATACAGGACTTGTGGACCGCAGATATCTGCCAATTTATGGCTTGTTCAAAAAGAACACTATTCCAGCGCTTAACCAAGATTGGTATCTTATAAAATTTACCGTTAGTGGCGAAGGTGCCGCAGGCAAGACTCTTAATCGAATATTTTCCATGATGCCTGAAAGAGCCTCCTATATCAGCAAAATTTCAGATATATGCTTTGACCATAAAGCAAGGATGGCAGTAAGCTATGACCATATTCTCCTCGATAGGATCGAGAGACTGCCTATTGAATTTCTTGAGGAGAATGGCCCATCTAATTTTGATTTCTTGAGACTTGCCGCAGCTTCAGAGGTTGAAAAAGATAAATTATATAATTTGCTTCGTGAGTCTATTGCAAACGATATCAGATGCTACAGGAGATTCCAACGTCGTCTTGATGATGCAATTAATTTGGCAAGATCTAAAACAGAGTGGAATTATAAAACCGCCATACCATCATATAACCCTCGTGAGGATTCAATATCTATACTTCTTCCTCTTTCCCTCATCAACGATGACGTTGTTGACGTAGCTCTTGTTGTTACAAAATCCAGCCGCTCAGGAAACTATCAAGCTGAAACAATCCTGAGTCTCCCATTGGCATACAAAAATGCCAGATTGATTACTCGTCCTGACAGTTATTGGATGAATATCTCAGCACTTAAATCCAATTAGGTCCTTCATTTTACAATCATAAATTAATTTTCAACTACGCTGGTGACAGGCTACTATAAAATAGTGGCAGAAACGAGTATACCCTATAAACAAAAATTATTGTAAATATTTAATAACAAAGAAAATATGAAACAAGTAAATAGAGATTATATCTGCGTATTAAGAAAACAAGGCAATTTGGTAAAATTTATACAGGAACCAATAGAGCAGTCTGTTGCGTTGGAGAGTATGCTTAAGACTACCTTGGAGAATCCAAATATGAGTGTTTTGGATCTTCAGGATCAGATGATGATGGAGTTTAAGGAGGGCAATAGACCATATATTAGTTATTTGTCTCCTTATTCTTATGGTTCTTCGTATGTAGATGGTGTAGTATTCCCTCAATTAATTACTTATGACAAGTATAAAGAAGACCTGCAAAAAGAGGAGGAATCCATAATTGCATATAACAAAAGAGTATGCAAATATTTGCAGGATACCGAGGGTGAAGATGCATATCAGGCTAAAGTGGAAGAAAATACAGAGAAAGACATTGAAAAGTATATACGTAAGAGAAAGGAAAAGTATTATACTGATGCTTTAAGGTATATCCACGCCTACAACTATAAAATGAAATTGTCTCTTTGTGAATCAGATACAGATAATGTTATGTATTCAAGAGAGTCTATAGGATGGGATGGATATGAATATAAGGTTAATGATGATGTGATAATATATGTCAATACCAATTTTGGATATGGGTATTCTTCATATTTTACCTTAGGATTGAAATACAAAGGGATAGATATACTGCCATACAGCATCGTGGTTAACTACTACTATGCTGATATGAGGGATGTGCTTAGATATTTGAGAAATTATAGAACTCAATCTGAAAGTTGGAATCTCGCTTTTGACTTCGTTGAGAAAACAGCAAATCTGGCAGCAACTGAGCCGGATAAATTCTGTGATAAGTTCTTGAAGAATGAGATAAATTCTATGTTGGCAGGATTGGCAGATGTAATTGCTAACCCAGAAGCTTTCTTGAATAAATTCGCTACTAAGACAAGTGAGAATAATGATTCCGGCTTTATAACTGTCAGGGCACAAATGTATGAGGGTGAGAAATCTAAGTTTAAGGTTTATCCTTATGAAATGTCAGTGGCATTTATGGCGGAGAAGATAATGAATGCTCTAATGCTGTTGCATAATCTTGAGTCTGTATCTACAGTTTATCTTCCTGCTCAGAATGCCGTTTTGAAAGTTAAGGAAATTGCAACAAAAGGACTTCCTAAAATTAAAGAGTGTGCAGACAAGATGGTTCCTCAATTGAATAAATTGCGTGAGGAGTTGAATAGAATTGATACTGGTTTGGAGAGAATATCTCCAAATATAAAAATACATGAGGAGGTTATTACATCCATGGTTGAAGAAAGGAATAATAAAGGTGGAAACGTATCATTCTATACTGTTGAGCAGGAATATAGGAGTACACACTTGGAGTATTCTAATTTGTGTGTTGAAAAGAAAAAGTTAGTTGATGAACGAGCAAAGGTTAATGAGGAGCTTAGAACCAGACTGGATTTCTTGGATATTCTCAATGATTGTATTGATATGGTTGAGAATCTGGATGATAAAGAGTAATTAATAAGATCTGTAGATAGGCAATATTAACTCAAAACTTAAAATTAAACAATAGGTTATGGCTGATACTAAAATTAACATGCACTTGCATGAGTGTGATAAATATGGAAACAGTATTGTATCATTAAATGTGGTGAATAAAGAGCGTGAGATTCTACAATATTATGAACTTATGACCTACAGGCATATAACAGTAGATTATCTTGTGGACCAGTTTGCTGCATTTGATGCAAAAACAACAACAATGGGGTTTATTGGTGAATACAGAGAATATTTGAGGAATATGATTGAGGCAGATGAGCAGAAATTTCTGGAAATATATGTAGTGGAACAGGCAAAGAAACTTGTGGAAATGTTAAGAAGTATGGTTGAGAAACCACAGGTATTCTTGAAGGAGCTCCTATTCTATAAGGATATGAAAAGATATGAATTATTCTCCGGCTTCCCGATGAGTGATGCTGAATTGGAGGAGTATAATAAGAATCCTCAAGCAATGGCTATAGCCATATTGGGCGAAAAGATATTTGATGCATTGGAATTTACTCCAAATATGTATTTATGGGGAGCCGAATTCCCTCAAATGTATGATTACTTCAATGATATCTTCCAATTGGCTCAAAAGGCTTATGATATGTTGGCTCAGGAGATATCCAATTTGCCTTCTGATGCATGTAATGAGGAGCATCCTCAGTTCTTCTGTTGGTGGAATTTGACCAATACCCTTGGTATTCTGGAAGAGAGGATTAATAATTTTAAATAATGATATTGTGTTATGAATAAGAAACTTAACAGAGCAATTATCGCAGCAGGCATTATTGCCCTGCTGCTTATCTGGGTGTGCCTGGCATTCAATAATTTTGACTGGGCTGTGCTTTATGCCTGGATTTTGATTGGTGGTGGGATAATGGTTGTAGTGGCTGCAAACATTGTTGTACTTGCAGCAAAGAATGGGGAAAATGAGATGTTTGAGCCTAAGATTACCAAACAGGAAATGTTGGAATTCGTAGAGGATAAAGGTATGATTATGTCCTGGGAGGATATTAATGCAATGAAAGTTTCCAAGGAAGATATTCTTTTGAAGGAAACAGCACATGCCAGCCCTGTACAACTGCCTGACATTTCCAAGACTTTGGAGAATATGGGATATAAAGTAGATGATATTGCAGTTGGATGCATTTATTTTAATGATGGAGAGAATAATTATAGGCTTTATTCTGATTGGATACACAGATGTCAGATGAATTGTATTGGCATATGCAAAACATATACTGTTGATCAGGATGATGTAGAAGCAATGTCGAGGATTGCTGTAGAAATAACTGATAGTATCAGAATTGCAAAATTACATGTGTATTCAAATGATGATAGGACCAAATATGGGCTTAGAGTATCAACAGATTCCTTCTATTCAGATATATCTTCTTTAAATGCTACTATACTTGCACTTATGGATTTCATAGAAGTGGCTATGTCCAGTCTTAGGGACAGGATGCCTCAGCGGAGAGAAGATGATTCAACTATTGATTTCAATGATGTACAGCAGCAGATCGCACTTGGGCAGAACAAGACTAAATACGAATGTTAATTGGTAACTTTAAGACTATGAAACACAAAATATTATTGGGAGCCATTGCCGGAGATATTATAGGCTCTGTTTATGAGTTTAATCATGTGTTATGGAAAGATTTTGATTTGTTCTTACCGTATTCCAAATATACTGATGATACAGTTATGACGGTGGCAAATGCTGATTGGTTGGTAAGCGGTGACAGTCTTTTGGGAATAATGCAGGAGTATGGCAATAAGTACCGTGGTGCTGGTTACGGAGGTATGTTCTATAATTGGTTGGTCTGCAGAGATCCTCAGCCTTACAACAGTTTTGGCAACGGCTCTGCTATGAGGGTAAGTCCTGTTGGATGGGCATTTAACACTTTAGTGGAGACTTTGGCAGCTGCAAAGCAAAGTGCAGAGGTTACTCACAATCACCCAGAGGGCATCAAAGGTGCTCAGGCCACAGCTGCCTGTATTTTCCTGGCCCGAACTGGCAGTGCCAAAGGAGAGATCAAGTCTTATATTGAGGAGACATTTGGATATGATCTTGGCAGAACCTGTGATGAAATCAGACCTGTTTATGGGTTCAATGAAACTTGCCAGAGAACAGTTCCGGAATCAATAATTGCCTTTTTGGAAAGTACAGACTTTGAAGATGCAATCAGACTCGCAGTCTCACTTGGTGGAGATGCAGACACAATGGGTGCGATAACAGGAGCTATTGCAGAAGCCTATTATAAAGAGATACCGGAGCATATTGTTATAGAAGTTCTGAAAAGGCTTCCCGATGAATTTAAAGAAGTGATGGAGAGGTTTTATGAGAAGTTTATCCATCTGGGTAATGTAGAATAGTAAGATGATTGATATGAAAAGAAAAACTAATGATATTATATTAATGGGAGTTGTTGTGTTGTTCTGCACTCTCCCAGTTTTTTCAATATGTCCGTTTAATTTATCAGGTGCGAAGATTGCTCAATATTTTGTGATGTGGTTGAAGTTGCTGGCTTATTTTGCAGCAGGTGGAATAGTAGGATATAGTTTGAGAAAAGTGACTGATAGAAAATTGCGTGTTGGGTACATTGCTATTGTGGTACTTTACATTATGGCTATAGTTGTGATGGCATTGCTCCCGGTTGAAATATCATCTGGTTCCTTTATTGATACATATTATGGTGTTGAATTGGGGCTGATTTTTCTTTTGTCACTGTTAGTGATGTTGGGGTATGCCTGTATTGATAAGTTGGTTAAACATTTGTCGGGAAGAGAATGGAATTTTAACTTGGGCAGATGTTTTCTAGTTATGGCGGGAGTCCCTGTAATTTTATGGCATATTGATTATTGGGTAAATGGGATAGATGGCTTTATGGCTTATAATATTGTTACGCTTCATGTTGCACGGAAATTTGGTATTGTTATATCAGGATTGGTTGCGGGAAGGATGATGGAAGGTATAAATAAATTGGGATTATGAGTAAAATACTTGTTATAGGAGTTGGCAATGCCGGTAGAAATGTATGTAAGAAATTAAAGGATGATGGGCTTTCTGATGCTGAATTTGTTACTTTTGGAGGCTATCAAAATGATGACAGGAATGATATCCCTCATTATAATTTTGTAAAAAGAAGTCTGTACCCAGGCTATCCTCCAGAGGTATACAAGGCATTTGCAGAAAAAAATATTGATGATATTAGGGAATTCCTTGAAAAGCATGTATAGACAAAACATAGTCGTTTTTACAGGAGCTGGAATCAGTGCCGAGAGCGGTTTGCAAACATTCAGGGGGACGAATGGTATGTGGGAGGATTATAAAGTTGAAGAAGTGGCATCCATTGAGGCTTGGAAGAATAATCCTGAACTGGTGCTGGAGTTTTATAATAAGAGAAGGAGGGAGATAGCCAATACTGTGCCTAACTCTGCCCACTATGCTATAGCAAAATTGGAAGAGAAATATAACGTTACGGTTGTAACGCAAAATGTGGATGATTTGCACGAATGGGCAGGTAGTTCCAATATTATTCATTTGCACGGTGAAATAACCAAAGCTCGAAGTGAGAATGATGACTCTTTTACAACCTATGATATAGGACATAATGATTTGCATATTGGAGATCTTGCCCCCGATGGAAGTCAATTGAGGCCACATATTGTTTGGTTCGGCGAAAAAGTTATGGGAATGTACAGAGCAGCGGAAGCTGTTAAAAAGGCTGATATTATGATAATAATTGGCACCTCCTTGAAAGTATATCCTGCGGCAGTTTTGGTTGATTTTGCCACTATAGATTGCAGGGTATTCCTTATAGATCCAGAACCAATACACTTGAGTATCCCGAAATATGAACATATACAGAAAACTGCAACAGAGGGAATGGAGGAGTTAACAAGGAGAATTTAAAGAGATGATGGAAGGTTTTATAGGAGGTAAATAGAAATTGGTTGACTAATTAAAAGAAGGAAATATGGATATCAAGAATTCTTTATTGGAGATAGTGGAAAATATTCGGATAGATAACTGGGAATGGGCAACTATTGAATTTCATGGAAAATATGTGCAATTAACAAAACTTACCAAATACTCTGTCAGTTTAGAGGTGCTATATTCTAAAAACACAAACACCAATGTAGAACTTTTACAAAAAAAAGGATATAAAGAAGATTGGAGATCTGATGAGATTTATATTAAAGCTGTTAAACTTATGGAAGTTAAAGATTCTATAGTACTAGAAGATGAAATCAAATGGATATATTCTGAGGTGTTTAATGAACATTTTAATGAGTGCCATTATAGCTACAATTTTGAGATTAATAATTCTCATATCCAAAAAACAGAGTCATTTAATAAGCATAAAAGATTAAACATCGAATTGAATAATATACTAATTGCTATCATCGTTGCAATTATAATTGGTTTTATTGTTGGAGCAACTATATATTTAATATGATTTAAAGAATAACGATAAAAGGATGCGAAGTGTAAGATATTAAACTATCGCATCCTTTATTTCTCCTACCCCTTCCTAAACTCCCCATGCCCAACTTTCTCAATCATCCCACTACTCACCCAACGGTTAATGTACCTGTCGGCTGAAGGTACTGGAATACCCAAAGTTTCTTCAACCTGCAGGTAAGTTTGTCGGGTAAAGGTAACATCCTCCGGCAGGGAGGTGAGGAACTGTTGCTGTCGGGAGGAAGAGAGGGGCCCGATGGGGTTTCTTCTACCTGAGGCAAGGTGCTGAAGATTTTACCGGTGTGTACCATTAGGGTGTTGCAGATGGTGAGGGCGGTGGAAAAGTCTTCATCTGTGCAGGTGAGTTTGGTGGGGATCTCTCCGGTTTCCAGGATGCGGAGGACAGAGAGGATAAGGATGATTCTGAAGGCAGAGAGGCCCAGGCGGCGTACGGATGCAATAATGTATTCTCCGTGGGTATTCATCTGTGAGGTTTGAACAGAGGAGAAGTAGTTATTAAACTTGATTTGCTGGGATGGGGTCATTTCTACGCGGATGGGGCCAATAGGCTGCAAGAGCTGGCACAAGGAGTAGAACTCCTCGCCCAGTGCGCGGAAGTGATCATCCAATGCTATGCACCCATTTTGAGCATTTCGGGTACATATAAAAAAATGTGTACCCATTTTCTTGATTTTGGGTACACATTAAATTATAATGTAAATATCATTATATGCAAAAAAAGCACCCTTTGGGGTGCTTAATGTTATGATACCTTTGCAACGTAGTCTTTAATTCTCGCAGCCTGACTTTTAGTAATATTCGTAAACCTGATTTTCTTAAGAGCCATTTTGCCTTTATCTGTAATTAATTTACCGATGGATGTATTCAAAAACATTGAAGGCAAAGCATCTACGTCTATGAGATCTAAAGTGATAGAATCCTCTGTATCGTATTTTGCAATAATCATATCATACAACTTTGCCCCTGCAGTAGGATAATCCGAATCTTTAAGGATATAAGAGATATTTATTGTACACATACTCACCTCCGCTAATTATAAATAATCAAAATCCAATGTTTCTAATGTTTCTGCAGCATCATAGTGATTCAAGTTTATCTTGTAATACACCAAAGTGCCCCTAAATTCAAAATCCAAATTCTTAGTCCTTACAGAATCCCCTTTTGTCATAAGAAAAGCTCCATTACTTAAAATGAGCATATTCTGATCTTCTGTACTACTACCTCTAATTGAATCCAAACCCATACCACTGTTATGCATTCTTGATTTTACGGTAAATCTTGGTTCAATTGCTTTTCTCAAGGCTTCTTCATCTGAAGCATCAGGAAGGACTGTTCTTACTGAATTTCCAATTCCTATGCCAAAATCACAAACAGCAATCTGCAATATTTGTTTATCTGGGTCAAACTGTATAAACGAAAATGCATTTTTATTTGCATTAGCATGGTCACATACATTATAAAACGCTTCTGTAATAGAGAGTTTTACAGCTGAAAGATCCTTGTCCGATTTAAACTTGCTTTTCAAATAATTTGCAACCTCATCACCATATAACTCTTTTTGCTCCTCTTTCAGTCTCCATAGATTCAATATATTCTCATCCTCAATGTGCGAATGATCTTGCCCCCCTGCCCAATACTCTTTGAATTTAAGAGTCAGATATAAATAATTTCCAACAGCTGTTTGCCTGTCAACTTTTATATTGACATCAAACCTGCTTATATGTTCAATAAGACACGCAAGTGTAACAATATGAACTGGGCTTAAATCCTTAACCTCAATATTTGGGAACGTTAGAACCACATTTTCACAATCCTCATTATGGACACAATTCTTGTAATCCATAATCTTGGACAGCCATATATCTTTATTTGTACTATTGAATGTTAATGTGGCCATTGGATTTGTTTAGTAAATTTTTCGCAAAAATGAGAAAAAAAATGCAATAAATATAAAAAAACACACAACAATGCTTATAATCATTGTTTATAAACATTGCTAATAATTGGTGTATGGATATAACTTGAAACACAGTATATAAACGCCTACATTCCCCAAGCATTCTCAATTAGCTTCATTGCATCTGCTTTTGTTTTCTCTGCAATACGGCCGGCGTGAGTTCCAACCAGTTCATATTTAGGGAATGTTTCTTCTACTCTGGCTCCTCCTTCTTTACATTACCCAAGGCTTTTTGGAGTTCATTCTTGATATCTTCAGTTGGAATAGAGTTAGTTTCCTTAATAATTCTTTACGCCACCTATTTTTTCAATTGCTCCTGCAACTCTCAATAGAAATATTGCTACCGATGGATAGATCAATACTCAAATGCGATGATCATATCTACAACTTGCAGATAGTTGGCGGTGCCGGAAGAGATTTTGTTCCCTTTTAGCATTGCGTTGTAGAGTTTGTGTTGAATTTCGCCAAGGGTTTTGCTGTATTGTGAACGCCAGTAATTCTGCTGATTGATCAATTGCCGGAGTATTTCTGGATTAATCATTTGCTGGTAGGCTTTATATTTGTCGGGGCTAAGTATTCTGGAAGCATTGGTAAGGACATATGGTAAAAGGGAAAAATATGCGCTGTACCTCACCTGTGGGATTTGAGAATTTCTACAGATAGTCACTCAAAAAATGATTGAACACCTCTTCATTAAATTTCTGTTTCTCGACAGATGCTCTTTCATAAATATTTTGTCGGAAATAATTCATCCCCCACCCTATGTAAAACCACACAACTATCCAGGCAACAAGTTCTATTTCATAAAGAGCCACCTTATACCATCTCTCTTTTTTCCTTATTCCGCGCACAAAAAAAATACCCGACAATAAAATTGCCCCTAATACAAAAATCTCCTCCATAGAGAAAGGAATCCAACACACAATATATGATAACACTGCAGAGATAGTGGGATACAAAGAAACTGCATACCATTCTGCGATGTTGGTATTATACCTTGTCGACAGAATGAATGCAGTTAAAAGTAAAAGTATAAGATATCTAGAGTGTTTCATTTATATAACCCTACTCTTTGCGCATAAACTTTTTTACCAGTTCTGCGGCTTTTGGAGATAGGATTTGATGCCCGGCGTATTTTCCACCATTGTTTACAAGAAACAAGAATTTGTTGTAGTCATAGGCTGTGGTTACAATAGTGGAACTTATTGTAGTGTTACGCATTCCTAGTTTTGAGAACATCTGTTGGGCAACCTCTTCTATTGTGGCATAGCCGCGATATTTGGCTAAAAGGGCTTTAAGCGCATCAGCACAATTACTGTTTGTGTAACCTGCCAGAATTTCTGCTACAGTCATTGAGGCATTTGCGGCATCCTCTCCTATTAGTTTGCCGACAGTGTCTGTAAGTCTTATTTTACCTCCTGCTATAAGTTCTGCCACCTGAGGCAGTAGTGTAATGGCACCGCTATTCTCCTTCATATCATACTGTACAAGGTTCAATGAGTCATCTTTGGATCCTACAAAGTGGTGGTACTCTTCTCTGAATCTGTCGGTAATAATAACAGATTCACCCTCTTTGAAAGGGCCTGTAGAGACAGGAAGGACTCCCTTAGCCGGGATACCTCCAAATACAAGTTGTGCTGCTGCAAAGACATTGGCCTGAAGTGGAGCATAGCCAACTATAAATGCAGTGAAGTTTTGTATTGAAGAGATAAATGGAATAGCATAAGGTGTTCCAAAATACATTACTATCATTGGTTGCTGTGCTGCCCAATCGGTAATAAATTCGATCTCTTCTGCTTGTATTCCATAGTTTGTACTACGACGGAGGCTTGTTCCGTTGTATCCAAAGATAATAAGGTCATAATCCTTAAAATGCTCACGCGCAGTCTGAAGTTCCTGCAACGAGGCATTGTTTGTCAAATAAAGTGTATCAACCTTTCCATATCTGTTGGCCAATTCTCCAAACTCATAACCCAACTCCGGATGTCTATAACCAACATAAGCAACTTTCTTACCCTCAAAAGAGACAGGAACACCAAATCCCGAAGAGTTATCATTGAAAACAAGAGTCATTGTCTCTTTAGAAATATTCTTTATAAGATCTAGCTTTTTATCCATTACGCCATCTTTCAGATCCTGATCCATAAAATTATTTAGTTTATCCATATCTATTATAGGATCATAACTCTTCTCAAATAATCCTAGGCGGGCTTTTAGGGCGAGCATCTTTTTCACTTTCATATCAAGTTCTTGCATTGTAATCTCACCGTTTTTAAGGGCATCTTCAATAACAGTTATCGAGTTCTCCACATCCTCTGGTATAAGGAGAATATCCACACCTGCTTTAAATGCTGCCAACGGTATATATTTCTTCTCAAGACCACTCTCCTTTGAAACACCAAACATATCAAGTGCATCAGTGATTATTATTCCATCGAAGCCCATTTCTTCCCTCAACAAGCCTGTTACAATTGGTTTTGATATAGAAGATGGAGTTCAAGTTGGATCAAGGGCAGGTATACTCATATGGCCTACCATAATCATATCTATACCCTCGGCAATAAGGCGTCGGAAAGGATAAAGTTCCAAACTATCAAGTCTCTCTCTTGAGAATGGCAATAAAGGAAGTGCAAGATGAGAATCTACATCTGTATCTCCGTGTCCCGGGAAATGTTTTGCAGAAGTTGCAACACCACCATCCTGTAAGCCGTGCATCATTGCAATTGCAAATTTGCTTACCTTCTCCTTGTCTTCTCCAAAGGATCTGAAGTGGACAATGTGCTTGTCGGGATTATTATTCAAGTCTACATCCGGAGAATAGTTTACCTGCGCCTTAAGTGCACGACACTCCTGTGCAATGGATTTTCCCGCTTCGTAAACAAGAGAATCGCTGCTAAGTGCTCCCATCTGTATAAAATATTGATAAGCAGGAATTCCAGGCCAACGCATACTGGCACCCCACTCTGCATCTAGTGTAACTATCATAGGGATCTTTGCAAGCTTATTTAGAGTATTAAGTTTATGCACCGCATTATGAAAAGAGACATCTCCGAGTGGAATAACACCGCCTATTCTCTCCTTCTTAATAATTCTTTTCTGTGCATCATAGATCTCCTTGCTCTCTTGCGACCTAAAGCTGATTACCATAATCTGGGCAATCTTATCCCTTGTAGAGAGTTTGCGGAAGACTGAATCAACCTGTTTGTTTATCTTCTCTTGTGAGGGATATTTATATGTATCCGAATCTGATAAGTTTCCAGCAGCCAATATTGAAGCCGGAATTAAAACAAAAAGTAAAAACAAGAACTTCGCAGCCCTATTCAAAATGTTTATCATATTATCTATAATTTGTATTATTTCCCTAATTTATCCCAAAAATCCCTCAATATACTTAAAGTCACCCGCTGTTTCATAGACAATATATTAATATATTACAGTATCTATTCGTTCCCAACCCCAAGATCATTGTTTTCAATGAGAATTTCTATTTTAGGGTTCTCCTTGTATAGTGGATATATCTCATCTACAAACCTTCTGGCGATCTCCTCACTCCTCTTCACTCCGGTCGTATTATTGCAGAAAAGATTTACACTAAGATACTCAAAATTTTCACATGCCGTCTCAATATCTGTGACAATATGGTTGAAATCCTCCACATCAGTGCCACATAGCAGACATATACCTTTGAAATATCCAGCAATATCAGCTGCCCCCACACTTTCCGGAATCCCTTTGTTCCACCTTTTGCGAAGCTCTGGATCGAATGTCTCCACTCCACATCTGAACTTAACCTGAACTCCCGGAAAAAGGGCGGCAAAAGCGGACAGTTTGTGGCGGTAGATCCAATGGGCCTCAAACCATAGAGTATGGATATTCTTCTCAGCCACAATGCTCTGCAGCAACTCCAGAGTCTGCCCGTCGAACTCCATACAAGAGCCTGAATTTATTACATCCAGCACACCATAAAGGCCACTCACCAGCTCAAGCACCGGCCGGTTCACCTCAAAAGGATTCTCACTTGTATCTGAATGATAGTCACAGAATGTACATTTTCCCCATTTGCAGCCTCTTCCCTGCAGAAGCACAAACTCCCTCGGAAATTTCTCCTTGATTACAGAATATCTTATCATCTTCCCGACAACTATCTTACAGGCTCTTCAAGCCTCACATATCTTCTCAAAAACCTTATGGCCGCATATGCCATAGGAGTACCGAATACCGCCTCAATCAGCAATTTACTGCAATACTGGAACGCCATCATAAGCAGAAGCTCCTTAGTTGTAACCGTGCCGAGAAAAGCGATTAATACAAATGGAAGGCTGTCGAAAATATAGCCAACTGCAGAACTACCTATTGTTCTTACCCACAAATGTTTGTCTTTTGTTTTCTCCCTTATCTTCACCATCAGCCAGGCATTTGAGAGCTCTCCGAGAAGGAATCCTACAAGAGAAGCCACCACTATACGCGGAACATAGCTGAAAATATGGTTATATGCGGCAGCCGTCTCACCAAGATGTTCCGGCGACGGGAGCCACACTCCCACCTGTGTACAGATAACCATAAGGATATTGCAGAAGAATGTGGTCCAGATGACACGTTTGGCAATACGGAACCCCCACAGCTCCGTAAGCACATCTCCCAGCATATAGGCAAAAGGGAATGTTATGGTTCCTGCATCAAAATAAAAGAGATTGAACAATCCAATGACCTTCACAGCCATTGTATTCGAAACCAGATAGAGGGAGACAAAGAGTGCTGTTATGACCATTAGGGCAGACTGGTTGCTCACAGTTCTGCCTCCGGCACGCAGATGCGCCTCAATTCGATTTTTTAAAGGGTTTTCCGAGACCTTATCCATATATTTCTAAATTTGCCGGCAAAAATAATATTCATTATTATTCTGCACAAAGCTTGCACTCAAATTTTTCCACTTTATTTTTTGCGTAATTGTTCGACACCAGCAGCACCACCTTATCACCATCAAACTGCCACTGCAAATTCAGTGATGTTACCCAGTTTACATAATGGATCATCACATTGAGTGTATTTTTCTTCCAACCATAACTTCCTGATGCATAGAAAGGTCCATCAAGTCCTTTCTCCCAGCCTATAGGATTGATCGAATATGGCGGATACCCGGCTATTGTGCCGGTCAGCCATTTGCCATAACCGAGCGGCTGGGTATATGAAGTACCATCGGTTTTTACAATATGCATCTGCAAAGACTCTGTAAAACTCACCTCTTTCCAGCCATATTTATTTTCAGGAATTACAATTTTTTTACCCGACAGCCTCTTCATCATTGCCTTGTTTCCAGCCCTACCCTCTGCCACCGGCAGCTGGTATGCAGCCTGCTTTTGCTGCAGTCTTGCATAGTCCTCCCCCACAGGCAGCGGCTTATCTGAAAGCGACGGCAAAAACTTGTTCCATATGAGGTTACGCTGAGGTTTTCCATTTGTAAATGAAGCCTCTGTAAGCACTATTACCACATCTTTCTCAGGCACAACTATAACATATTGGCCTAAAGCACCATCTGCTCTGACAGCACCAGGATATGCACACATCCAGGTTTGGAAACCATAACCGAAGTCACCTCCATTTGCCTGTTTGGTACTCATCTGGGCAATCCATTTTCTGGAGATGAGCTGCTTGCCATTCCAGACACCACCATCCAGCCACAGCTGACCTATCTTTGCAAGGGACTCACTCTGGATATGCAATCCCCAACCACCGGTATTCACACCTTCAGGACTCTCCTCCCAATTCACAACCGAAATGTTCATAAAATTGAAGAGCTTCTCCTTTAGATAATCGAGCACCTTTTTCCCTGTAACCCTCTGTACAATGGCTGAGAGCATATATGTTACCATTGAATCATAGGCAAATACCTCACCCGGTTTGTTTTCAACAGGCTTACCCAAAAATGTGCGAATCCATTCCACACCCTTGCTGCGCATTCCCCAATCGGGTTTTATACCGCTCTGCATGGTAAGAAGATCTCGGAGAGTCATGGATGCCAGACGGGCCGAAACTGTATCGGGCAGATACTCAGGAAAAAATGTGGCTACACGATCTGTAAGGCGCAATCTGTTTTCATCAATTGCCAATCCTACAGCCATGCTCACCAATGTCTTGGAGCTGGAGTATTGGGTATGCTGATACTCTGCAGCAAACGGTGCAGGATAAAACTCTCCCACCACCTTGCCATGCCTCATTACAATCATGCTGTGGATATCTGTCTGCGGCATTGCATGGAGTGAATCAAAGAGAGCAATCAGGGCCTTTGAAGGCACCCCCTGCTCTTCAGGAACCGATCTTGGCAATTCATTTGTCTGGGCATATGCAACTGTGCCAAACAGAATGGACAACAATAAAATGGAGAATACTTTTTTCATCTGCGCAAATCTATTTTCTACAATATCTACAACACCATCAAAAGAGTCCCGGCAGTAATAAGCAAACATCCTATAATTGACTTCAGAGTGAATGCTTCGTGCAAAAATATTACAGCAAGGACTATTGTAAACACAATACTGAGTTTATCTATAGGAACCACCTTCGAGACATCACCAATCTGCAGAGCCTTGTAATAGCACAACCATGATATTCCTGTTGCCAAGCCAGAAAGTATCAGAAATATCCAGCTCTTCTTGCTTATGTCAACTATTCCCCCTTGTGTATTTGTAATAAACACCATACCCCAAGCCAACAGGACCACAACAACAGTTCTCACGGCTGTTGCCAAATTGGAATTCACACCCTCAATTCCCACTTTTGCAAGGATGGATGTAAGTGCTGCAAATATTGCAGACAATAACGCAAAAACCAACCACATATATTTACCGGAAGATTTTATCATATACTCTGATACTATTTACAGGCAGCTTTCTGCCCTGCTCTGAAAGCTTTAAGATTAGAATCTACAATCGACTCTCCTTTACGGGCAAATATTCGCTCAATACCCTGTTCAAACTTCTCAGGTTCAATACCCAATAAATGGCTGCATGCTCCCAGCAAGACTATATTTGCCCCTCTCGGATTTCCGGCCTCTTTTGCAATTGCATCCACATCCACCTTGATCACATTGGCTATTTTTGCCAACTCCGCATTAATATCTTCTATTGCAGGATAGTTTGGAATATTTACAAATGGCTCTGTATTGGTAACAATCCAACCATCCTTTGCAAGATATGGGAGATAGCGAAGCGCCTCCATCGGCTCAAGGGAGATTATAAGGTCTGCACACCCCTTTGGAATAAGGTCTGAAGCAATCGGATCCGATGATATCCTCAGATTGGATTGCACATCACCGCCCCTCTGACTCATTCCATGCACCTCTGCCTGCTTGATATTAAGATTCTCTTTTAGAGCAGCCTCGCCTATTACAGTTGCAATGGAGAGGATTCCCTGACCGCCTACTCCAGCCAATATTATATCTTTTTTCATACTCTTCTATTTTTATATATCCCGACAAATTTAAATAACAATCATTAGTTCTTCTTCTCCTTAGCGTGACGTTTGAATGTCTGGATGCACTCCCTACGTGGAATTATTACCGAAACACCATTATACTCTATCTCCTCCTTTATTACAGCCTTGATCTGCTCCATATTCTTTGCCAACGGCACAACCACCCTGATATGCTCAGGAGCAACACCAACTGCCGCGCAAATTGCCTCAAGTTTTGTAGTTCCTGCTGAATCCTGACCTCCAGTCATGCCGGTTGTAAGATTGTCGGAAATTACAACAACAATATTTGCGTTTGCATTTGCGGCATCAAGAAGGCCTGTTATTCCGGAATGGGTAAATGTGGAATCTCCAATAACAGCAACTGACGGGAACTGGCCGGCATCCGCAGCACCTTTTGCCATTGTAATTGATGCACCCATATCAATTGTAGAGTGGATTGCCCTGAATGGAGGCAATGCTCCCAGAGTATAGCATCCTATATCACTAAACACCTTATAATCCGGATACTCGGCAAGAGTTTGATTAAGCGCATTATAAACATCTCTATGTCCACAACCTTGGCACAATGCAGGAGGTCTTGGCACTGTTACCTGTGATGCAGGATATGTTTCATGAGCAGGCAGCCCCAATGCAGCTCTTACAGAGTCTGGCGTAAGCTCTCCTGTGCGTGGCAATACTCCTTTGCCGTCTGCACCACCAGAAAGACGTCCTATAACTCTGCAGTTTACTGGCAAGATACCTTTCACCATCTCTTCTACAACCGGTTGTCCCTCCTCCATCACCAGCAATGTCTCACACTCGGCCGCCATCTTGTTTATCATATCTACAGGCAACGGATATTGTGAAATTTTCAAAATCGGATGCTGAAAATCTTCACCAGCATTCTCCTTAAGATAATTATATGCTATGCCGCATGCTATTATTCCAACACTCTTATCTGCACCATCTGTATATATATTATAAGGTGACTCCATAGCTTTAGCCTGCATATCCTCATAATTTTCAATTACTTTCGGATAGCGTTTCTTTGAATTGACCGGTAGCAGCACCCATCTCCAAGGCTCTTGAGGATATGATATTGCATCTATCGGGCGGGCCTGTGAATTAACCTCAACAACAGAGCGGGAATGCGCCATTCTTGTTGTAACCCTCATCAATACTGGAGTTTTTCTCTGCTCCGACAAATTGAATCCATACTCCATCATATCATACGCCTCCTGCTGTGATGACGGCTCAAGCACAGGTATGAGGGCAAACTTGCCATAAAAACGGGAATCCTGCTCATCTTGTGAAGAGTGCATCGACGGATCATCCGCCACCACCACTATAATACCACCGTTACACCCGGAAATTGCCGAGTTCACAAAAGGGTCTGCAGCAACATTCAATCCCACATGTTTCATACAGACAATCGAGCGTTTTCCCACATAAGATACGCCCAAAGCCGCCTCCATTGCAGTCTTCTCATTCACACACCAGCGGCAATGAATACCTCTCTCCCTTGTTATGGGCTGCATCTGTATAAACTCTGTTATCTCTGTAGAGGGAGTGCCAGGATAGGCATATACACCTTGAATTCCACTGTCAAGAGCTCCCAAAGCTATAGCCTCATCTCCCAACAGCAATCTCTTATACTTCATATTTTGTATCTATTTTTAATTTTTTGCTTACAAATTTAATAAAATATCACAAATAACATGATGAAATCACAAAAAGCGTTATAAAGTTTAATTTTACTAACTTTGTCGGGGAAATCCCATAAAACAGAATCATGAAAAGATACTCCAAAACAGCAAGTAAGAGTGGTCATAAAAAAAGCCCGTTGAAGATAATCCTCTCATTGATAATTATTGCGGCAGTACTCTTCTATTCGAGGTATCAGGAGAGCGGCCAGGAGAGCTGGCAGGAGCCTTCCGACTCCAACTCAGAAGAGGTGGATACAAGTCTGCTGGAATTGCCACAGCTATCAAAAGAGGATAAGATTATAAATTACAGAGGGTTTAAAGTATCCTACAACAGCAGGACCAGAATACCGGATTGGGTTGCATGGGAGCTTGAAGAGAGTGAAATTTATGGAAAGGCCTCAAGAGAGGGTATGATTTTCATGCCCGACAATTCAATTCCTTACCCACAGGCAGAAGATTATGACTACCGCAACTCCGGCTGGACCCGCGGACACATGGCCCCTGCGGCAGATTTCAAATGGAGCAAAAAGGCCCTTGAAGATACTTTTCATTTTACAAACTGCTGTCCGCAAGATGCGTCACTCAACGGAGGGATGTGGGACACTCTCGAGAAAAAAACAAGGGAGGCGGCATCCGAATATGGCAAAGTATGGGTAGTGACCGGCCCTATAATCGGAGAGAACAGATATGGAGTCATCGGAGAAAATTCAGTAACTGTTCCCGACGCCTTCTTCAAGGCATTGATGATCCATGACGGCAACTCCTATCAGACAATCGCATTCATAATGGAGAACCGAGACCAGAGGGAGAACATGCGCAAATGCGCCATGAGCGTCAACAAACTGGAAGAGAAGATAAAACTCAATCTGTTTGACGCACTTGACGACGATATTGAGGAGAAGGTAGAGAGCAACTACAAACTTTCAGTGTGGGGATTGTAATCCAACCACACTATTGTTTCTTGTGAGGATAGGCTATTCTTGCATGGTATATTTCACCAAGATGTTTCTTGAATATAGCCTTTACAATATTGATCTCCTTTATTGAGATATCCGCACGCACAAGCTGCGAATCGGAGATACGTTGGCTCAATATTCCATCTACTAGTTTTGAAATGCTCTCTGCAGAATAATCTTTGAGAGTACGGGAAGCAGCCTCAACAGCATCTGCCATCATTACAACTACCTGCTCTTTTGTTGCAGGAAGTGTACCTTTGTATGTGAACTCCCCTATCTTGGACGGATCACCACCTTCATTACAATATTTTGTATAGAAATAACCGGTTTGAGAGCATCCGTGGTGGGATGTTATAAAATCGATTATAACCTGGTGCAGATGATATTTCTTTGCAAGTTCAACACCGGCATCCACATGCTTTATAATTTCACGCGCACTCTCCATTGGAGATAACTCTTTATGATAATCTATTCCAGGAGCCGCATTCTCTATGAAACATTGCGGATTATTAAGTTTTCCAACATCATGGTACATCGCCCCCACCTTCACCAATCTGGCATTGCCACCAATTGCAGCAACAGCCCTTTCCGCCATATTTGCCACCTGCAGCGAGTGCTGGAATGTTCCAGGAGCCTTTCTGGCAAGCTCCTGCAAAAGAGGATTGTTTGTGTCGGACAGATCCTTGAGGGTTGCCACCGAAACAAGCATGAAGATCTTTTCCAACAAAAATACAAGAGGATAGGCAGCCACAACAAAGAGAGCATTCAAGAACAGGTATCCCATGACTGTATAATCAAGCTCCCTCAATGTTCCAACCTCAACAAGTTCAAAAGCAACATGCACCAGCATCAGTCCTATGAATATCAGCAGTGAATTCATGAACTGCAGCCATCCCCTGTAGAGATATGAGAATGAGACAAGTGCCACAGCTCCGGCAAAGACATTGAGGGTATAGAGTTCAACTCCATATTCAGCCATGAAGAGCAGAGGCAACAGCAGTATCATATAAATTGGGAAGACCAGTTTTGCCTGGAAAAATGCCATCATATAGAGTACAAACACCGCAAACGGCATAAAGAAGAGTGATGTTGTTGAAATACTCCTTATCAGCACAGTAATGACAAATGCAAACACCACAATAAAGAGTATGAAACAGAACTGGTTGCTCTTCTTCAAAATGTCCACATCCACAAAATAGATTGTAACATAGAGCAGCGACAATATTACAAGAATGAACAGAGCATGTCCAAGAACAAGTTTCCACGCACTGCCAGAGTAACCCATACTCAACTGATATTCAGCCTTATAAGAATCGAGCAGCTGTTCTATCTCCGCTGTAACAGTCTCTCCTTCAGAAACAATCAGCTGTCCTGTATATATCATTCCTTTTGTAGGGGAGATATAATCTACAGCCTCCTTATGCAGAAGCTGGGTTGTAGCCGGATCATACGAAAGATTGGGAACGATAAGTCCCGGAATATCAAGCAGTGTAAGGATTGAATCAGCATCATACTGAGGGAGGTTTACCACAATTTCAGACCTTATATAACGCACTGCCTTGCTTTGGGTATACAGATCTGCCTCAGGAGTCTCCACCGCCCTTTTTCCCCTCTGCACTATTATATAATTGGTATTGTCAACCTCAACATCCTTGCCCTGTGATACAGCAGTTTTATCGGGAATCACCCCATGCTGGTATATTGTTCTGAAGGCCTCAGTTACAACAACTTCAATATCATCTGCAAGCAACGCCTCAGACTCTCTTCTGGAGAGTTCATGAAGCTGCTCATTGAGGATTCCTGAATCATATGTATAATAAGGTATCACCTTTGATGCCGCCTCATCCCTCTCGGCCATCAATTCGGCCGGAGTCTTCAGCACCGGAAAATCTATAGGGGCGGTAAGTGTTTCATAAAGCCAAGGACGGCCTTTATGATAATCATACTTGAATTTGCCCTCATTTGGGAAGCAGAGAAGCATTATTACAAAAGCCACAAACAGGCCTATATATACTATCTTGTTTTTAAAGACAGATTTCGAGATATGAATATTCAGATTTTCCATAGATGCAAATTTACTTATTTCTTTCAATTATATCTGCATTTATTACTATTTTTGCATCCCGACAGATTTACACCACATCTGCCTTTAACAATCAAATTTAAAGTATGATGAACTACTTGAAAACTATCACAATCAGTTTGGCACTCCTTGCCTGCGCCCTCGTCTGCAGCTGCAACTGCCAAGAGAAGAGCCTTCCGGCACCTGAAAGTCCGGAGCTTATTGTAATCGAATCTGCAAACCTCAAATGCAATGATTCAATATTGGTATTTACCCCACAATGCTGCGGAAAAGCCCTGCAGGAGGGCAAAGCCATCCCAACCCTTTTCCTTCTCCACGGATGGAGCGGATGCTACAAAGACTGGAGCAATAAACATGATATCCAAGAGATCAGCAACCGTACAGGATTCAGAATAATATGTCCCGACGGATTCTATAACGGATGGTATCTCAACAATACCGACACAACAAAAATGCAGTGGCGCTCATTCTTCGACCAGGAGTGTTTCCCTCAACTCAAAGAGAAATTCAACCTTGTTGCAGACAGCACATTCATTACCGGCCTGAGCATGGGTGGACATGGTGCCGTAAACCTCTTCCTCGACCATCCTGAGAACTTCAGGGCAGCGGGCAGCATGAGCGGTGTGCTTGACCTTCAGCTTACCAGTCTTAGAGATACTGAGCTTGCAAAAGTTATCGGTGACAAAAAAGAGAGAATTGATGCAGAGAGCGCTGTAACCAGAGTTGCGGAGAAGGCAGAGCAATTGAAACAGATGGACAAACCTATTATCGTAACTTGCGGATATAATGATGTTTATGTATGCTGCACAGATGTATTCTCACAAAAATGCCGCGAACTTGATGTTCCACATATCAAAATTCTCAGCCCGGGCAAACACTCGTGGCCATATTGGGGATTTGCACTTGAGCAACATTTGTGGCACTTCAACAAGATATTGAAGGGTGACAATTTGGGTTATTGATTCAATTAACCTATTTTAAACTTCGTTTACAATCACGCTGCGCCTCGGCATATCTTCAAGCAAGCTTGAGTTCTGCTCTCGGCTTGCAGTTTAGTTTAAACTTCGTTTACAATCACGCTGCGCCTCGGCATATCTTCAAGCAAGCTTGAGTTCTGCTCTCGGCTTGCAGTTTATTTTCGAGAGAGCCACTCTTTCAAATGATGCAGTGTGGCAGGGCGCCGGAATGGCATTGACAGCCCTGCCACATTTTTTTTCCGCACTTTTCACCCCATTTTCAACTTTTCTCTTCAAACCTCTTTTGGCAGCCTCAGCTTTTTCGATTTTGGCAAGTTCTCTGTCGATATTGCTCCACATGATCCAAATACCACACAACATTGCCACGATTGCGGCCACTCCGATAATGTTCATTAGCAAACTTTCCATTTCCTGCATGTTTTAATTGTTAATCCAATGCAAAGAAACGGCGCAGTTTTGACAACTTTTGACAATTTAAAAAAAACTTCAGAAAAAATTTCCAGAATTTTTATCACATCTCCTCAATTGCATACTCCACTGCCATATTCAGCAGCTCATTGAAGTGCCTGCAACTTTTGAAACGGGCAGAAACATACTCCAGCAATTCATCATCCCCTCTGTCGAGGAGTTCCAAAGGAAGTGACATGCCTATCGAGAAATCCTTATGTTTTATGAGATCTTTCCACCTCTCCTCAATATCTTCATACCCGCGCGGAACCTTTTTTAGCACATTATATGTCTCAAGTTCAAATCCTTGGGCTTCGGAGATTGCATCAAGAAGAGAATCTCCATTTACAGAAATCTCATCCCTAAGACTTTGGACAATCTTTGTATCGGGGCAATACAAACCTGCAGCAAGCAGGCTGTTACCGAGATATCCCGACGCCGTAGCCCCATCTCCAAAAGATGGCTCCAGATGAAAATAGTAGCCGGCATATGGCGATTTTTTGCCGGAACGGCATATATATGCGCCCATATGTGTCTTGTATGGGCTCTTGTCTTTACTGAATCTGGTATCCCTATATATACGGTATGTACAATCCTTCACCTGCAGATGGGAATCCCTGATCTGCTCATCCCACCCCTCTATATCTGCAATGAGTTTCTCCACAAAACGGTTGAAGATTTCCTGTACCTGAAGGTACTCGCCTTTATTTTTATTGAACCACTCCCTGTTGTTGTTGTCACCCAATTTCACAAGGAAGTCATATACCCTTTTCATTTTCAATTTTTCTTCAAATGTAAAAAAATAACAGTAACTTTACACTTCAATTATTATAAACAATGCAGTATTCATTTAATCTATTTCTGATTGTAATGGCCTCCATTGCCGCTATGGTATTCATAACACTCTTTTTTGTAACTGCCGGATATGGAAAATTTGCTACAAAAAAATGGGGCCCTGCAATAAACAACAAGATAGGATGGCTTCTGATGGAGGCCCCTGTATTTGTTGTAATGACCATTCTATGGCTAAAGAGCGATAGAGCTTTTGAACCGGCACTGCTCGTCATGTTTGCCATATTCCAGCTGCACTATTTCCAACGCTCATTCATATTTCCTTTCCTGCTGAAAGGCAATGGAAGAATGCCGCTCTCAATAATTCTCATGGGGGTCCTCTTCAATACGCTCAACGGGCTCATGCAGGGAGGATGGCTCTTTTACATTTCACCGGAGAACAGATACCCTGCATCATGGCTTGCATCATGGCAATTCATTGCCGGAGCAATGGTATTTGTAGCCGGATTTATAATAAACATCCATTCCGACAGCATTATACGCAACCTCCGCAAGCCTGGGGATACAAAGCACTATCTGCCTGAAGGAGGAGTATACAACTATGTGACATCAGCCAACTATTTTGGTGAAATATTGGAATGGGCAGGATTCGCTCTGCTCACATGGAGCTGGTCAGGAGTTGTCTTCCTATGGTGGACAATAGCCAACCTGGTACCAAGAGCAAATACAATCTACAAAAGATACAAACAGGAATTCAGAAATGAGATGGAAGGAAAGAATCTGAAAAGAGTCATACCTTTCATATATTGATATAAACAGCCTAACAGATCATAATTGATGGAATCCATACTCTTTACACCCGGCAAATTGGGGCCGCTTACAATCAGGAACCGGACAATACGTTCCGCAGCATTTGAGAATATGGCAACAGGGAACAATCCCTCAGCAATGTTGCTTGATTACCACAGGAGCGTTGCCGCAGGTGGTGTTGGAATGACAACGCTGGCATATGCATCAATTGCCCAAAGCGGATTGTCATTTGAAGACCAGCTCTGGCTCAGGCCTGAAGTTGTGCCGGGACTCAGGGAGATTACAGATGCAATACATAAAGAGGGGGCGGCCGCATCAATACAGATAGGCCATTGCGGCAATATGAGCCATAGGGCCATTACCAAGTGCATGCCTGTCTCTGCATCAAACGGCTTTAATCTCTACTCCCCCACTCTGCACAGGAAACTATCTGAGAAAGAGATGATTGAAATGGCAAAAGATTTTGGCAACGGTGTGAGGCTGGCAAGAGAGGCCGGTTTTGACTGTGTGGAGGTACATGCCGGACATGGTTACCTGATAAGCCAGTTTCTGTCGCCATACACAAATAGAAGAAGAGACCAATATGGCGGGCCTTTGAAAAACAGGATGAAATTCATGCAGATGTGCATGAGTGAGGTTATGGAGGCTGCAAAGGGTGATATGGCAATTGTTGCCAAGACCAACATGAGAGATGGTTTCAAAGGGGGAAATGATATAGAAGAGGGTATCGAGATTGCAAAAGAGCTGAAAAATCTGGGGGTACACGGACTGGTGCTGAGCGGAGGTTTTGTAAGCAAGGCTCCAATGTATGTGATGCGTGGAGCAATGCCTATAAAGAGCATGACCCACTACATGAAGATATGGTGGCTCAAATATGGAGTAAAAATGGCAGGCAGCATAATGGTTCCTACAGTGCCGTTCAAAGAGGCATATTTTCTGGAAGACGCCCTTGTATTCAGAAAAGAGATTCCGGATCTTCCACTCATTTATGTAGGAGGCCTTGTTGCCCGAGATAAGATTGATGAAGTATTGGGCAAAGGGTTTGAATTTGTACAGATGGGACGGGCTCTGCTTAACAATCCGTCATTTGTAAATGATATGAAACAGGGATGCCAACGATGCAACTGCAAACACTCCAACTATTGTATAGGCAGAATGTACAGCAAGGAGATGGCATGCCACCAGCATCTTAAAGAGGAGTTGCCAGAAAAATTGAAAAAAGAGATTGAAGAATTGGAAAAAAGGTGGGAGAAGGGCTGAAAATGAGTATAACAGAAAACATCAATACTGCACAATACCGTGAATTTGCAAGTTCCAGGGCAGCACTGGTTACTGGAGCCAGTTCCGGAATGGGGCTGCACTATGCCTGGCAGCTTGCAGAGTATGGGTACAATGTGATTCTTGTAAGCAACCAGAGGGAGCAATTAGAAGCGGTTGCCCATGAAATTGCAGAGAAACTCGGATACAGTTATCAGAAGTTTGACAACGAAGGAGTCCTTAAAAGCAGCCATCCACACTGGGTAACCGGAATATATATGGATCTCTCGGATCCAGGCTCTGCAGAGAGGCTCTTCGGCATGTGCAGGACAAACAAGATAGAAGTGGAGGTACTCATAAACAATGCAGGCATATTCTTCTTCAGGGATATTGCAGATTGTGCACCTGAAAAGGTAGGCACAATCCTGAATCTGCATGTATACACCTCAACCATGCTCTGCCGCTATTTTGGAGAGGAGATGCGCCGTAGGAAAAAGGGGTACATACTCAACATGTCCTCAATCTCCACCCACACTCCATTCTGCGGAATTTCGCTTTATACTGCCACTAAAAGCTACATAAGGACAATGAGTAAGGCTTTTAGGCTGGAAATGAAAGAGTTTGGAGTAAGAGTCATGGTTGTTTCACCGGGAGCTGTAGCTACAGACCTATACAACCTTCCAAAGAATCTGCAGAATCTCGGCGTAAAGCTGGGCATAATATACAAACCCGAAAAACTGGTAAGGAATGCATTGCTCAAACTCTTTTACTCCAACAAAAAAGAGTATATACCGGGCATAGTCAACCGCCTGTTCAAACCGGTATATTCAATCTTGCCGGAGTGGTTCAAGATGTGGGCAAGAAAAAAGACCGCTTTTTTACAAAAATAGATCTTTAAAACCGGACAAAGTGTATGAACAACAAAATAGCAGTCATAACAGGAGCAACCGGAGGCATAGGAAGAATCGTATGCAAATATCTGATTGACAAAGGATACATTGTATATGCAGCCTATAGGAGCACCCGTAAAAGAGATGAATTGCGTAATTATATTGCGCAAACAGGGGGGAGTAATAACCTGAACCTGCTTTCTGTTGACCTCAAGTCCTTCACATCAGTAAGGGAGTTCTGTGCAAAAATAGTGGAATCCATCCATGGAGATAAAATAGATATACTTATCAATAATGCAGGAGTCATTGCCCCTCTATATGAAATTACAGAAGATGGCTATGAAAGCTCCATGCAGGTAAACTATCTCTCTGCAAGGTTGATTACAGAGACATTGCTGCCACACATCTCTGGAAAAATCATCAATACCGTCTCCTGCTCAATTACAAAGGGGGAGTGCAAAAAACCTGAAAAAAAATCTGTTCCAGAAAAGCACAGTCAGAGCACCATTGCAAGTCTGAAACACTACAGCAACTCCAAGCTCATGCTTGCCCTCTATACAGTGGCTCTGCACAGAGAGGTTGGCATGCTGCACAATGATACCATAAATCCAATAGCAATTTACGGGGCAGACCCGGGAATAGTGAACACCTCCATAATATCAATGCACAGATGGTACGATCCGATTGCAGACCTGATATTCAGGCCATTCATCAAGAGCCCAGAGCAGGGAGCAAAACCTTTGATAAATGCAATAGAACACAACCATACTGCCAATGACAAAATGAAGAGACACCCTCTGCTGTTTGCCGGAAACGGTACAAAAGAGTTCCCGAAGAAGATAAAAAACATACTATAATATAGAGGACGGTTAACCGGAGTGCCAACCGTCCTCTGTAAATTTCAATGAAACTCTATTTTGGATAGACCGTATCAAATACTTCACGCCATGTAGTGCCGGTATCACAAAAGCCACTGCCAAAACTACGGCTATGGAGATACAGACAAAGCCCGGTATCTGTTTTTGCCCATGGCTGCACAAGATCTATATCAAAAAACTCCATATATATTTTAGGAACCGTTTTTCCGTCAAAAATCCATGTTCCCGACGGAAATGATGGATACTCTGCATTTTTAACAAACTCAAATATGTGGCTCTCAAACACATTTGGATGTGCATCTGTATAGAGATTCCCATCATATTCATATTTGAATCCATCTACAGAATGGTCATCAATCTCCCCTTCCGCAAAAAAGACACTTCCCGGACAACTGAAAATCTTTACTACCATCTCGTTCACATACTCCCTGACAAATGGCACCTGAGATACGCTGTTGAACTCATCAGTTTTAGATACCGCTGCAATATAGGCCATTTCATAAATTTCAATCACAGATTCCATTCTCACAATTTTACGGTCATCACCAACTGTAAGAAGCTCAAGATTGTACACTCCGTTTACCGGACAAGGATCAGATACCGTTATTTTGGAATCTCCATAAGTCAGAGCGATATCCACATTGCCAGCAAAAGTTTCAAGCTCCGTATGCTGTCCAGAAATACCTCTGGCCGTATACTCCATAGAAGCAAATGCTCGTGGAGAGGTATTTATATTCAGAGTCTGTACATTTTTGCCATTTCCCGACCCTGAGACGAGCCTGATCCTCTCATCTGCAGAAGACTCCTCTATTCTGAAATCTGCAGAGGCTGATACATCTCCACGACCTTTCACCGAGATCTTAACTGAATAAGTCTCCGTAGGATAACCGGCATCTGTATCGGCCGAAACCAAAATCCTGTTTCCTCCACACAGTTCAACATGGGAATCAAGCCTTCCGTCAACAGCCATTTCCACCTCCATACCGGCTGCATGGGCAGGTGTTATCACATATCCGAAATCATGATAGAAATGGTTATATGCCACCAGATCATCCACAATTGATATTGAAAGTTTCTGAATATCCAGCATATATGTATCGCTCTTCTGCCCTATTGCCGCAGTCACAGTGCATTTGCCAGGGTTTATTGCCTTTACTGTCACTCCGGTCTCATCAGATGCCAAAATTTCGGCATCCTGACTGCTCAATGAAACCACCACATCTGCATCTGCAGGTTCCAGCTTTGCATATTGCAATTTTACAATTTCACCATCATACATGACCCGGCTCTCCCCTTCAAAGGCAATTGAAGGATTGGTTACCGAGACTCTGCAGGTGCCGCAGATTCCGGTACCATCGGTACTTGAGGCAGTAATGATACACTCTCCGGCGGAAATTGAAGTTACGGCACCACGGTCATCTACAGTGGCTATTCCACTATCGGAACTATGCCATAAAAGATTTTGATTTTCAGCGGTTTCCGGGTATACAACAGCCGAAAGCACCTTTGTTTCACCTATATTTACGAATTCACACCTCTGCGGATCAACTGTTATGGCGGTAACCAAGTCTATAATGCCGCTGTCATCCACCCGCCATGTATTTTCATCTACAGCACCATCGCCTTTAAAATAGACAGTTATCCTATATTCAGTATTGCGTACCACATCATAATTGGAGAGCATATCCCGTCCCAGATAAAACCGGTACAATATCTGCCCTTTTTTACGCGGAGAAGAGTAGGCTGCCTTCAGTTCAAGATAACTGCACACTTTCGAATAGATGCTCCCGTCGGGCCACACCTTCTCCCGATAGTCCAAATTTTCCGGTTGCAGCACTCCCTGACAGTTCTCATACTGATAAAACGGCACTCCATTCTTCAACTCATCTTCGGAGAGTCCATAGATACACTGGTTCTCCAGCCTCTCTTCAGGATTCTCCATACAGCTTTCCCCAAACAATTTTACTCTATCGGGGATATTAACAAGACAGGCGCTCTCAATGGTGATCTCCACATCCTCATTAAGCTGGCTGTAATCGGCCTTCAGGAGTATTTTTGAGATGCACCTCTCCATATCCACATATATTGTCTTTCCGTCGTACAATGATTGCCAGACACTTTTGCCCGACATAAGTGGATTACTGCCGAAAACAATACCGCCGGAAGATCCTTCATTTACAAATACAAGCTCCTCCAGCCCCGACACCGAGTTTACCACAAGGCTTTTTCCGGCGTTGGCCACCGCATACATCTGATATTCCAGCCCCTGCTGCATCGCAACCCTCATTTTGTACTGTCCGGCACCCTGCATCTGCGGCTCAGCTGAAATATAATTATGTGCCACCAGCTCTCCCATACTATTTACCACATACAAATTCAAATCCCCCACAACACTCTCCCCCGCTGCTCCCTTCATCTTCATTCCCACAGGATTGCACTCCACAAAGAGCTCTACAAAGCCCTCACCACCACGCTCTTGCGCTCCGCAACCACTTTGCATATCATCAGAACAGCCCATATTCAAGAGCATTATGCAGAGCATCGGAATAAAAAATATCCTATTTTTCATAATTCAATCTTCACTGGCATAACTATCTGCCATTTATCAGTTTCTATAATTATACGGTCTGAAGAGATGTCAAGGAGCACTTTAAGGTCCTTCAACTCCTCCTCCGACATATCATAACCGCTTTTCAATATATATTCTCCCAATCTGAACTCCTCAACTATGCATGACGAGTTGGTTCCTTTGGAAAAAATGCTCATTTTTAACTCTTCCAGACTCCTCTGCCTCCATATTCTGAAGTTGGCCGCATAATTGCCGTTTTTACTTTCCAGTTTTGTACGGACAATATTGCCGGTATTGGTAAAACCTCCATCCAGATACCTCCCCGAAGTACCGCAATAGAGCTGTATAAAGAACTCTTCGCCAGCTACAGTTCCCCCTTCCAGCACTATCTCCAGATTCAGATGCTCCTTATGCATCCATACAGTATCATACCCCTCTTCACCACTTGTATCCAGCAAATTGCTATAGCGGAACAGGCAGTCAGCATGCGAAGAATCTTTTATAATCTTCAAAGAGGCACCTCTTGAGAAAGGCTTGTTGATCTCTGTATCCCCAGAGATATTGCCCCATACATAAAAACCTACAGTTCCCCTCTTCAACTCTATTTCATAAACATTATTGTAATCAGGAACAGAAAGAGTATCCCTTTTCAGCAGCTCGCCATCTTCATCGAAAAACCATAAATGAAGATTTTCTATATCGTGGCTAACCTTTGAAAAATCTACAGAGAACCAGCATGGACACTCTCTTCTGTCCTCCTTAATTGATGTACAGGAAATAATGAATGCTATCAGGAAACATGAAACCACTCCCTTTCCCATAGCTCTCCATATTAAAATTCAACCTCTACATCCGGCACTGTAACCCAATCCGCAACATTAATTGAGGCCTGGAGGGTTCCATATTCCAAGATATGGTCGGGATCTGTGGATCCAGGACGGCAAATGACTACATCAATGGTGTATGAAGTATTGCGTTTCACACCTTTATGGCCGTTTCCTTCTGAATATCCGAATCCCTCTCTATTGATATTTATCGGATAATAATAGGTATTGCCATTCAACTGGCCCTCTATTACAAGCCTTGTGAACCTATTCTCATCACTCTCGGTCTCTATCATATTTTCATAACAGTAAAAATAGTGGGAAAGGGCATGAGTCACCTCTGTTGCATCAAGCGGCATTTCCACATAAAGTATCTCCGAACAGGCACATCCGGCCACATCCCCCGAATTGTATTTCTTATCATTGAAAATTACGGCAGGTGAACTATCCTCTCCAGATGCATAACAGTTGTTGCCATGCACATTTGTAAGGTAGACCTTCACATTTTTCAGAGGAGTCCCCTCATATGGTGTTCCTGAGAAGTCTGTCTTAATGGTGGCGAGCATAACCCTTGCCACAAGCCTTGATACGGAGATGGAGACAGATGTGGTCAACTGAAGTGTGGCCTCAGTCTGTCCTACCATTGTAAAATCGCCCAGGTTCTCTTTCTGCAGGGAGGCCAGTTTTCCTTCAAAATCTTCCTGAGTCTTCACTCCGCTCCAGTTTTCGTTATGGGAATTGACTACAGCATATATAATTTTCGGACCTGTTGTAGTACGCAGTTCTATCCCCGACAGAGAGGCAAGCTCACTGCCTTCCAGCTTCTTGTAGGCATCAAGATCCCCCTTTCCTGAACCATCTGCCCTAAAGACAAAGAGTTCCAGCAGATTCACTTTATCATCCGACGGCCTCACTATTTCCGGTCCTGTGGTTTTAGTAACAGCCCCATTTTTATCAGATTCTGCATATTCCGGCACAATGGAGACAATCAGACTGGCAGATTTGCTCTGCATTTCCCTATCAACATCCACTGCATCCCCCTTATCACAAGAAAAAGCAGAAATAACAACAACACATGCCGCCACAATGGCCAGCATTCCCTTCGCTACATTAAAAATCTGTTTCATAGAATTTAAATTTTAAAATTGATTAACATTTTTGTCGAATATGACATTCAGATTATATCTCCTTATCAAGGCTGCAATTTCCGGATCTAGGTTGCCCCTATGCCTCATAGCTCCATCGTTGTTTACAGAATCCAGAAAGTACTCCACAGCCTTCTGTTCATTTCCGAATCTGGCCCATACGATGGCCAGCATATAGCTTCTGGCAGCCGTTTCCGGAAGATTCTCAAGCACCTGCCGTGCAGATTCATTATAATCCATACAGATATAGGCAACTGCAGAATTTATATCTCCATATGGCCGCAGAAGGGTTACAGCTTTCTCATAATCCCTTCCGAGCAAAGCATCCACTCCATTCATATATGTTGTATCTACCACTGTTGTATGGACAGTGTCTTTTATCATTCCACGCCTGTGCAGGTAAAAGTCAAACCGCACAGCCCTCAACAAGGGATATACCGCACTTCTGATGTAGGGATAATCAATCGACCTGGAGAGAGCCTTTTCCCTTTCATCTGGATTTTGCAGCAAGAGCGCCCTTTCAATTGCATATTTATCATAAATAGCACTATCTGAATGCAGTATCCGTTCCAGTTGCTCCCAATTCTCCGCTATATGACGGGAGGTAACATTAAGTTCTTCCCATTTTGCACAATTTTCTCATCTGCACCATCTCCTCCCGACAGATCTAATCTCCAATACGCAGAGCCTACACTATCGGTATAATTTTTTATATAATCGGAAAAATATCTCTCTATGGCATTGGCTCTACGTTGCGCCAGCCTCTCATTTGAAGCATAGCTTCCCTCTGGAGAGCAGGAGGCTGTGACAACCAGAGAATCAACGATGTAAGACTTATCAGAAAGTAGAGATGCAACATTGTCCTTTATCCTTTTCAATTCGGAGCGGTTGTCGTACAGAGTATCGCACAGCGTTGCATCCCCCACTTTAAAGACAATGTACGCAGCTGTATTTGCCGTTGCATTCCTTGATATGATTCTCTTCAGATATCTCACCGAATTATCTGCAAAGTGAGTCATGGAACTTATATAATAAGTAAGAGGGCCAATCTTTGGAATATGGTATATCTTTTTCTCCTCTCTGAAGATTCCGCCATCCATCACCATATCTATTTTGCGCAAATTCCGGCATGTTCTCACACTTTGTACATATCTGTAGACCAGCATGCTGTCGGGGCCTGATATGATGGTATCAAGCCTTACTCCGCCCTCTGGAAGGGGTGCCTTGATGTATTTGGCAAACATCTTGCTTTTCCGCCCTTTCCGACGGTCATTCCGTTTTATAAGGAACTGCCTGGTATAGTGTTCCAATGTCTGCTTCACCGTTACTCCAAACAGATTTTCAGCCAGGGAGTACTCTACATAGGAGGTATCCGAAGCTAATGCGGCAATCTCTTTGAAGTGCCTCTTCATAAATGTCTCCAGAAGATGACGGCATGTATAGGTTTCAAAAAAATCACATGTATCTGGAATTATTGTACTTAAGAACCTGTTGTACAATTCATAGCCGCGCACCTGCCCTCTCCTGTACTTTTCTCCTGTAATATAGATCTTCTCAAGATGCAGAGTATCTTTCAGATAGTGCAGTCTGGGCTCCAATCTCACCTGCCAAGCCGACTGCTGCATCTGCTTTGGCACCTTTACATCAAAAGCTATATCGACATAACCGTTCCTCTCGGCCACATTGCGGAACTTTGCCTCCACAACAACTGCCGGGATGCGCTGGGATATTACCATCTCACCGCTCTGCTCATCTTTAACCGCATCCATTATAAGCACCTCCCCCTGATTGTCAATTACAGTAATTCGATCTTCCGGAGAGCTCTCCAGCAAGGAGTCCCTCACAGAAGGGGGAGCTACCTCTGTCGCCATTGAAACCTCAACATTGCACCCGTTTTTGTTGAGAGAGCGCAATTTCAACACATTTGTACATCCTCCCGACAGGCAGAAAGCCAGTACAACAGAGAGAGCCAACTGCAATTTTCCTTTCCCCACACATTTTCCCATAGCACCAAACAGTTTTTAAAAAAGATATGTCATCTGCAACAATATATTATTTGGAGCAAAGAATATCTTTTCACCGTTTCCAACAATTTTTCCACAAGAGGGACAGGAGTATTTTATATAATCGGTATACCCTGCCATTACTCCTACTCCAAAATCGATATTCCAATGTCTGTTAAGCATAAGTGCATACCCTGCGCCAAAGGTCACACCGCAAGCATCCCCTTCATAAGCCGCTTCAGAGAATATTCCTCCGCAGTTATACCTCGTCCATCCGCATTGCCCCGACAGAAACCATCCGGAACAGGTGTGCCACAGCCAATATTTTGTTCCAAATGCAACCGAAAGCTGTCTGTTGTTCATCTGCTTTCCAACCTTTGACTCATATTCAAAGGGATTGTATTTTCCCTGCAGATAGAGAGAGAAATGTTGGGACAGGCATAAACCAATCTCCCCGTTGATTGTTCCAAAATTGGCATAACCCAACATATTGGT
The DNA here is from genome assembly GCA_017935505.1 of Bacteroidales bacterium. GTDB lineage: Bacteria > Bacteroidota > Bacteroidia > Bacteroidales > UBA932 > Egerieousia. Next base: position 44,617 of record JAGBHM010000005.1, read on the forward strand.
TGAGAGATGCACTTTTTGAGCAAGCAAAGAATCAGATAAAGAGAAAATGAACAATAAACAGATCAGATACCGAAGACTGCAGGCCCGGTCCCAACATAATTTCATTTTAAATAAAACAGCCTTTCCATAGTAAAAAAACAGACTCACACTCATATCCTCCCACTTTAAAATCTGCCGCAAAACTATACACTATACCCCTGATTATCAAAGAAGAAAACTGTCTTTATACAAATCCGGAAACTCTTTATACAATTTTAAAAATCTTTATACAATTCTTAAAAAAATGGAAAAAATTCTAAATTATCTTACCGACAAATACCACGGCTGTCTGAAATATTGGTGGCTTTTGCTTGTACTTGGAATAATAATGCTGCTGCTTGGAGCCATGATCTTCATCTTTCCGATGCTCAGCTACATCACAATGAGCATGCTGTTTGGAGTATCCATACTCATCTCAGGAATCTTCTATATTGTAATGTCCTCCACTAAAACCCTAAAAGGAAGGGGCTGGCTCTTCATTGCCGGACTTGTTGAGTTGCTGTTTGGTATATTCCTCACATTATGGCCTGCCGTTTCAGCAATGATTCTTCCCTATATACTTGGTTTCTGGCTGCTCTTCAAAGGATTCACTCTCGTTGGCATAGGTGCCGACATGAGCGATGTGAAGGGTTCAGGCTGGGGCTGGAGCATTTTGTGGGCACTGGCTATGATAATATGTGCATTCATTATAATAATATATCCGATAGTGTTTGGTATGGAGGCTGTAATAATTTGGGTTGGAGTATCTTGCCTTGTTGCCGGACTCTCATTGGCCAGCTTTGCAATCAATCTCAGGAAAGGAATAAAATAGTACAGTAAAAGTATTTGACAAATACAAAAAAAGGAGGCGGTCCGGATAATACGGGCCGCCTCCTCTATATTCCAGGCAGATCATAATCTCCTAGAAATTAACTCTTATGGCAGTTTGCAATCTTGTATCCTGCTTGAAATTTCCACCGGTATCTTCCCTGCTACCCCACAAATACTCTATTCCGGCCTGAACCGAAGGGGTGATATTATAAAACAGATTTGCCACCAAATATTGTGCATGTTTATACATCAATTCCGAGATATTATCTGAAAGATTGTCGGAAATATTTTTTGGATAAAAGGCTTCAACAGTGCTGTATGTTGCCGATGTAAGGAATTTTGGAGATATTTTCCACTGTAGTCCGACATATGAAGCCCAAGCCCTCACACTCTCCAACCGACCTGAGTTTCTAACAGGAACAATATCAAGGCCCAATCCCTGCATATCCTGTATGTAACTTCCAAGTCCCTCTCCGTAAACACATTGAGAAAACATTTTAAGATTTCTCGCCAAAATCGACGCACCGCTTAATTTAACACCATACCCCACTTTATCTACAGTAGTTCCCGAGGATTTATCTCTGTAATACATATTCCTCACTATTCCCGACAAGCGCAGCCATGCCTGAGAGTCGGCCCAGCTATATTGCACATAAAAAGGTATATCCGGAATCTTTTGGTTTACCTGATATGTATAATCATTATATGTTGCATTCAGAACCGGCAATTCAAGACCTACACCAACTTTCCAATGCTTATTGAAGGCATACTGATAATTAAGTACGGTATTGAAGAGGAATGTCATTGCATTCGGTCCCTGCTGGTCTACCGTAGGGGCTGCAGCTGCACCATCTGTAAAGAGGCTCGGCTTGTATCCCAGTGTAAAGCCTTTATAGGTAAAGTAGGCGGATTTCAGTGAGAATCCATAGTTAGCGCCATTCCCCGAGAAATCAAAATTGATATATGCACCTATCTGGTTTTTCGTATGCGGAAGTGCCACAAAGTTGAAAAACAGATTTGAAGCTCGGGCATTCATCTGAACCAGTGCCCCATTGCCCGGAGGATTATCCATAGGGATAGAAGATGTAACAAAACAGAGAGGATTTTCAATAGGATTCCCCAGATCATAACTTATTGAGGCTTTTACAAAACCACCTATACCAAGATAGAACTTACGCTCCCTGCCCACAATTGCGAATCTGGGCATATCCGGAGCATTAAAATAGTCAGGGGCATTCTGCACTAATACTCTCAATACAGCAGTATCCCGATGTACATTTCCAAACAAAAAGACGTAATCCTTCTCTTCCAGACCGATATCACCATTCTCTCCAACTATACCGTCAGCCCCTACAATGCCATCGGCAGATGTATTTACGACATTAAAACCTGATGCAGCCTCACTATTATGAAGCTTGCCTTTCTTTTCAGCGCTACCTGTCATTTGAGCAACGGCACCATCCGCAAATGCAGATGATGCCGTTAATATCATGATGACAAGAGTGCGGATACACACCTTGAACATAGTCATAATTTTTATTCAAACTTAATTAAACAACTGTGACCAGTTCTCTTGTCAGGTATGTGTCGGTAGATATGTTATTTCTCTCTGATTATAACAACTCTATTGTATGCAGCTTTGTCAAATACTTGGTCGCTTGAACCTACTGCTTTGATCTCCAACTGATCTGGGTTTACACCGTACTCTTTAGTGAGGATATCATAAACAACCTGGCCTCTCTTCTCGCTCAATTTCTGGTTGAACTCAGCTGTACCAGTCTGTTTGTCAGCAGATGCAAACAATACGAATTTCTCATCAGGAAGCTCTTTCATTGCTTTTGCAATATACTCAAGGTTGATCTTCTCTTTCTTTGAAACATCAGCTTTACCGATAGTGAAGAATATAGCAAAATCAGATAGTACAGCGTATGGATCTGAAACAACTTTCGGACCTTTTGCTCTCTCATCATCCAACTCTTTCTTCAAAGCAGCACGTGCAGCCTCTGCAGCAGCCAACTGTCTCTCCAAATCACCGATTTTGTTAATGAACTCGCTATTGTCATCAACAACAATGATATCTGAAGTTCTCTTGAAACCTCTTACTGGGAAGTTGTAAGTAAGACCGGCAGTCAAAGATGCAAGACCTTCCATTTTTCTGCCACCTACAACACCATCAAAGCGTTGGTTTACAATCATCAATCTTCCTTCCAAGTTCAAATCAAGAGATTTTGAAAGGCGCAATACATTCAACAAACCAAGATTTACTGAAATCTCATTATCCTTAGCACCGTTTGCTTTTGAGCGTGCCCAACCGAAACCTGCGAAAGGAACAAAATCCCAGAATCTTGTCTCTTTGTATCCACTGATTGCATTTGAAATATTCCAAAGCATATCTGCATGGAGATTCAATACGTTGAATTTCTCTCTGTACATATTATCCTCTCTGCTGTCTGCATAAACAGATTCATTCCATTGCCATGCATTAGCTTTAAGACCTGCATATTGCAAACGCACACCAACAGATGGGGTAATCCATTTACCCAATGAAATATCCAATGCAGGAGCTATACGTTTGCCGAAATCTCCTTTTTTATCATACTCACCAAAATATACCTGAGCACCACCTCCCACAGAAATAAAGACATTGTCAAAAAATCTGTTTGTTACATAAGGGCCTCTCTTAGACTGCATTTCTATAACAGTCTCCTCTTGCGCATAAGTAAATACTCCAGCCAACAAGAGAATTGACAATAAAAATAATTTTTTCATAACGACTTATTATTTATATAATTTTAAATTTGAACTCTCTACTCTGCTATAATAAAAACACGTCTACAGCCTTTTTGTTGCAAATATGCTCTTCTTATAACACCGATTCATACTCATAATTGGGCAAAGATAATACATTTTTTATTTTCTCAAACATTCCATTCAATAGATTGTTTCTTAGTATGAATTTTTAAAAACATAAAATATGAAAAAAGTTTATTATTTGCTTGCAGTACTTTTTATCTTTTCGCTTGGAATCAGCACTGCAATGGCACAACAGAGCAGCGGACATCAGACCTTAACTAAAAAAGAGATCAGAAAAGCCAAGAGAGAGGCACAAAAGAAATTTATGGAGGCACAAGACCAAGTTCTGTTCGAGCAGGGCCTGCAGGCTCTCAAAGAACAGTCATTTGTAATTGAAGTTGATCAGCTCATCTATCCACGCGGAATGGTCCAATATGTATCACCTCTTACCAATTTTGTATATATTAATAAAGGTAAGGCTGTTGTACAGATTGCAGTGAACAACTTTGCGCCAGGCCCAAATGGAGTTGGAGGTGTAACTGTGGAGGGAACACCGTCGGATATCACCATGAGTACCGACAAAAAGGGAAATGTATATTATAATTTTACAGCCCAAGGCATCGCCATCTCAGCCACAGTGAATATACAGATGACACCGGGAAGCAACAGGGCCACCGTTACAATCTACCCTAATTTCAATAACAGGGATCTCACCATGACTGGAAAGATTGTTCCATACGACCAGTCCCGCATTTTCCAGGGTCAGACTATCTAACCTGTTCTACTTCAGACTCTCTCACATACCACAGATAACCACTTACTGTGGTGAAGCCCATATCCATAAGCAGTTGCATATACCCACGCACCTGCTTATGGTATTTTTCATTATCCCGGGTGAACTCCCCGAACTTATAATCAATGACAATGGCCTGATTGCCTTTTACTATCACCCTATCGGGACGGAGGAGCTGTCCGTCGGGGCGAAGGATACTGCACTCCCTGTAGACCTTCCACTCATCAGAGAACCACCCTCTCTCCTCTACCGAAGAGATCATCGTGCGGACCTGCATCCTGAGAGAGCTGTCGGGAATTTTCTCCACATCATCCAGAGTTGCAATCCCTTCAAATATCTCGTGCATCATTATACCGTCATCCCTCAATGTAAGGTCATCATTTATCGAACCGCTCTGCATTGCAGTTCTGATTCTGCCTGCATCCAGCGGAGAGTCGAACCGTTGTTTCAACTCAAACCAGCCGTAATCTCCTGTATCCTTCACATCCAAAGGCAGCGGCTCCCCTATTGAGAACTTCTGCACTTCCAACTCTATTCCCTCAAAATCAAGCACTTTACACTCTCTGCAGCACTCATCATTCCTTTCAAAATATGAATGGAGAATATGCGACACCGACTGCATTGGCATAACACCCGATTTTGAAGGTACGGGGGCCTGGGCCAAAATTATCAGCTCTCTCTTTGGCCTGGTAAATGCGACATATGCAACATTCAGGTTATCAACATATACCTCAAGTTTCTCTTTATAATAGTCGCTGCAGAAGAGGGTATCTTTCAAACTCTGAAGATATTTTACAGGCAACGGACCGTCATATCCGAACAATTCGCCAGCAGCATTGCTCCACAATATAGGTGCTTTTCTTGGGGAATGATCGAGCATACAACTGAAATAAGGAACTATAACTGCCTCAAATGCAAGGCCTTTTGCTTTATGAACAGTCATAACCTGTATTGCATCCTGCTCCTCTGGAGATGATATTGATTTTTTCACACCGCTCTCATCCCACCACTTGAGGAATGCCGACAGATTGCTTCCATGATTTACCGAATACTCCATGACAATATCAAGAAATGCCTGCAGGAATGCTATATCTTTTTTCTGCTCTTCTGTAAGATGAGTACGGATTATCTCCTCGCACATCTGATATGGAGGCATTTTCTTCAGTCTCTCACACTCTTCTGCAGATATTGCAGCCGATTCCCCCTCTGCATCTGCCAATACCGAATAGATTGAAATGGAGAGATTTTCGGGGTCGTCCATACATTTGAGAATATTTACAACCCTCTTTACTGAAGCAGACGAGGAGACTGCCAGAGAATCTGCCGAAATAACTCTATATCCGGCATTTACAAGTGATTGCGCCACTATGGCTCCTTCATTGTTCCACCTCACGAGAACACCTATATCACGCTGTCTGTACCCATTTGAGAGCAGCCTCTCCACATTTTCGAGCAGACAGGCGGTCATCACATCATCATATTGGAGCTCTGCCGACTCAACATCCTCCTTATTTATAAATGTAACATCAACATATCCCCCTGTCACGCCGTTTTCAGGAACGCTTTGCCTGAAATTGCTGTAGACATCAACAATCTCCTTGGAGAACTTCACACTCTCTTTCTCCGCATCGCTCCTCTCCGGCTCATATATGGCCGCAGCCTCTTGTGAGGCAGCCTCAAAAAAGTTGTTATTGAAATCCACAATATTTTTGGCACTGCGCCAATTCACATCAAGACTCCTATGCTCCACGCCCTCTCCGAATCTTGAGTCAATACCTGATTTTAGTATATTCCAGTCTGAATTTCTGAAACGATAGATGCTCTGTTTAACATCCCCCACAATCAAATTCCTATTGCCGGAGGCTATACTATTCAAGAGCAACGGCACAAAATTCTGCCACTGCATGAGGGAGGTGTCCTGAAACTCATCAAGCATAAAATTATTTATCCATATACCGGTCTTCTCATATATGAAAGGGGTGTCACTTCCATCTATTATCTGCCCCAGAAGGTGAGTGGTCTCAGAGAGGAGCATTACATTCTTCTCCCTGCAATAATCTGTTATATAAGAATATACATACCCCAATATACCCAAACTGTTTAGGTTCGACTTCACACATAGGGCAGTCTGGTACTCCTTCATGTGCAAATTGTGCCATTCAATGAGCTTTCCTATTGAATCATTCAATCCACCATTATAGGCCCCCTCAAATTTTCCCGCCTCACTCTTCTTTGTCTTGGCATACCACAAGTCAAGATTATTGTGACAATTCTCAAATGTAGCTTTCAGCGGTTCTCCCAACTTGCTGCCCTCTGAAATATACTTCAATATGTTAAAAGGGCTTCTCGCTCCACCCTTAAAATCAGAGCACTCCAACCCATAATGCTCCATTATGGCCATAGCCTCCTTTCCTATCGCCTCACACTCCTTCTCAAAGCTTGAAATTATCTCCCCAATACGTCCTTTCAGTCTGGAGATTTGCGCCATCTGCTCCTGAAGGGTAAGCTCCACTCCATTGTTCTTTATCTTAAAATTCTCTGAGAAGAGGCTTTTGGACAAATTTGAGATATCATTATATATCCTCCACGACTCTCCATTGTCAATTCTTTCAAGAGAGTAATCTATGAGCCATTTGAGAAGTTCCGCATTCTCATCTTTGTCGAGATCTGCAAAAAGATTGTCAACAGCCGTGCCTCTGACCAGATCAGAATCGAGTTCAATGCCATATGTTACCATACGGCCCAACTCTCTGGCAAAGGCCCTCATCACATTCTGAAAAAACTTATCGATTGTACTTACAGAAAATGCAGGATAATCATGCAGAATTCTGATGAGCACGTTCCTTGCCATCTCTCTCTCTGCACATGCAGGATCACATGACATCTTGTAAAGCTCCTCCAGAATCCTCTGCTTCATCTCATCTGTTGCCTTATTGGTAAAAGTTACGGCAAGGAGATGTTTGTACGCATCCTCATCCTTGAGAATCAGATTGATATACTCATGGGTCAGAGTATATGTCTTTCCGGAACCGGCAGATGCCTTATATACATTTATGAGCTTTTCCATAATTATCTTCCACAAATTTGCCTGAACATGCAATAGGCACAGACATCACTTCCCTGGCACGCCTGCAAGAATGGAGTTTGTGGGTCAAATATCTCAGCTACACACTCCATCAGGGCCGCCTTATACTCCTCCAGTTTGCCCTTATATATCGGTTCACACACAATCGAACTCTTTTTTATTGCTGTAACCGGATATACAACCACACTAAAATTCGACTGGTCTTCTGAGAAGTCAACCCGTGCACTTCTGCCGTTATCAAGAGCAAGTGCCCCTTTTTCATCTGAGAGTTCACTCAAGATCAAGGCGTAGAGATACAACTGCACAAAAGCCTTATAGTGCTTTCCAGAATCTCTCACAAAGAACTCATTCACAGGCATATCCTTTTTAGGCACCTCCACTCCTCCGGTCTTGTAGTCTATCACTCTCAAGACTTCGGATGAAATGTCTATTCTGTCAATTACAGCCTTTATCCTCACATTATTGCCATCGGGCAGTTCAAGTTTATGATAAAAAGTCTTCTCCCCGGCTATATAGGTGAATGGAGCATACTTTTTGTCTTCCTGAAGGGTTATCAACACATACTTCTTTATCACCTCCTTCACAATTATGTTCCTTCCGGAAATCTCCTGAATCCTACTCTTGCTGAACATTCTCCCGATAACCTCATCCAGTCTCTTCCGCCCCTTCATTATTGAGTCTATAATCTCTTCACTCACAATTTCACCTTGATAGGCAGAATAGAGTTCTTCCATTGTATCATGGAATATAGTACCGAATGTACTTGCCTCAATACTCTCTTCCACAGACTCTTCATCTTTGAAGCCCTCAACATATTGCAGATAAAATTGCAGTGGGCAGGCCAGATATGTATTTATTGAACTTGCCGACAAACTCTTTTTCCCTCCATCCCCAATAAAGAGTTCATGGAGCTTCTCCATCACTTGGGGACTCTTCTCCACCACTATTGGGGTATCGGCAGTATCGAGCAGTGGCGGAGTGGCAGCCACGCTCTTTTTTATATCTACATTATAATGATACTCAAGCTGTTTCACAAACCGGCTCACCTCTCCACTCTTTAATCCCTCTGTCCTGGTATCATAAATCAGCCATACATTTTTTGCCCGATAGATACTCCTGTAAAAATGGTAGGCAGCAATAGCATCGTGCAGCTCATAAGTAGGCAGACCGAAGCCTATACGCAGATTATACGGAATGAGGGAGTCTGACTGTGAAGATTTGGGGAAGCGACCCTCATTGACAGACAATATTATAAGATTCTCAAAATCAAGAGCTCTAACTTCGAGGGAGCCTATCACCTGCAACCCTGCAAGAGGCTCGCCCTTGAAAGGAATTGTTATGGAAGAGGTTATCTGCGACAAAAGACGTATACAGGTCTCCTTGCGCATAGGTATTTCAACCCTCCTGAGCCTCTCTATCGCCAGATAATATCTGTATATGAACTCTTTGTTGAGTGTATCTGCCACCAGATCCAGTTGCTTCAGAATGTCGGTGAGATAATCCAGGAGTTCCATTGCATTTTCCGGAACCTTGAATATCAGTTTCAGAAGCGGTGACTCCATCTGGCCAAATACAGGGCTGTCGCTGGCCAGATATATAAGATTTTCCTGCACAAGGTTCCTGATTATGGCCACAGCATCATTCCACGCATACTCCTTCACATATTCATGTTTGAGAAGGGCCTCTATCGAGCCATGATAAAAAGAGACCTTGCCATCCTTTACTCTGATATCTCTCTGCAATGCTGCAATTCCTCCGATAAAGCTCACCAATGGGGTTGCTGTTACCGGATATCCCATTGTAACATTTATCTTGTTGAATTGCTTTGGTATGGAGTTGAGCAGAGGCATCAGCAGAGTCTCGTCGGGCAGCACAACCGCTGTCTTTATGGGGTCTGTACCACGAAGCCCGTCAAGGATATCTGCAGCAACAAAGGCCTGTCCCACACCAGAAGGGATACCTACCGCATGAATTTCCGCTATCGTATGTTGGGAATCTATCTCATATTTCGACGGCAGCTCCTTTACAGCCTCTCTGATGAACATTGAGGCCTTGTTCTCCTTGTCTGTTACCATCGGGCCATAAAAATCCCAATAAAAATCACCTCTTCCTCTCTCTTTCAGCCACTTCATAAGAGCTTTCTCGCACTTATTAGGAGCATTGAACCCTATGAAGACCACCTTTTCGTGGCTGCAGGAATCGAGATTCTCCGCCACTTTCCTGTATATCATTCCTTCATATCCCTCACCCCTGCTTTCAAGTTCGCCTCTAAATGATTCATAGAGATTGTACATTATACTCCACAACAGCGAGAAACTCTCTTTTTTGAAGTTTTCTCCACCATTGAGAAAGCTGCTCCAGAACTTCTCGACAGCCATACGCTGGTTTGGAGAGAGGAATGAGTAGTCACTGTCGAGCTGCTTGAGGTCCTTTATATTTGTAAAGAGCTGTCGGGCATCAATCAGATATTTGTCTATATCATTGAAATCGGAGAGCAGGATAGAGCTCCAATGGACAAATTCATCGAATGTTTCACGCTCTGCTGCCTTTTCAAACGGCTCCGACGGATATTTGAGACAGATATACTTACGATAAAGTATGCACTTGGCCTCTATGGGATCGACAGGGGCAAGACCGCTTATTTCACTAAACAGTTCACTTATCGTAAGCATCTGCGGCGAGAAGAGAGGCTTTCCATAAACTTTGCCAAACTCCTCTCCAAGATATTTCTGAAAAAATTTCATGGAACGCCTGTTGGGAAAGACAAAGAGCGTCTTCCCGAACGGCATTCCATGATTCTCTATTTCTGCTTCATTTTTTACATAGGCTCTGGCAACAAGCCTCAAAAACTCGTCATGCATGATGCAGGAATTTTACTGCTACTGCAATCCGAGACGCTCTTTTATTGCTTTTGAAGCCTCTTCGTGTCCAGGTTTGTCGAGCAGTGCAAACATATTTTTCTTGTAGGCCTCAACACCAGGCTGGTTGAATGGATTTACGCCCAACATATAACCGCTTATACCACAAGCTATTTCAAACATGTAGAACAATCCGCCCACATTATATTCATCTATTTTGTCAATTTCAATTTCAAGATTAGGGACGCCTCCGTCTGTATGGGCAAGGCGTGTTCCCAACTGCGCCATCTTGTTGATCTGCTCAATGCGTTTGCCGGCAAGGAAGTTCAATCCGTCGAGATTCTGCTCATCCTTCTCAATCTTTACAGTATGGCTCTGATTCTTGACAAGTACATTTGTCTCAAACATTGTCCTCTCTCCCTCCTGTATGTACTGGCCCATAGAGTGCAGATCTGTAGAGAAGTTTACAGATGCAGGGAAGATACCTTTTCCATCTTTGCCTTCACTCTCGCCATAAAGCTGTTTCCACCACTCACCAAGATATTGTAGTTTAGGATTGTAGTTTACAAGGATCTCAATATTACGGCCTGAATTATAGAGTAGATTTCTTGCAGCAGCATACATTATTGCCGGATTTTCAGGAGACTTCTCTGCGCAAATCTTCTGCATATCCCTTGCACCCTGCGCCAATTTTGCAATATCAAAGCCAGCAAGTGCTATAGGGAGCAGACCAACCGGTGTAAGCACCGAAAAACGGCCTCCCACATTATCAGGAATTACAAATGTAGAGTAGCCCTCTTGTGTTGCAAGTGTCCTCAGAGCGCCTTTTGCAGCATCTGTAACGGCAACTATCCTCTCTTTTGCCACCTCCTTTCCAAAGCCTCTTTCCAGATACTCCTTCAAGAGTCTGAAAGCAATGGCAGGCTCAGTTGTTGTTCCTGATTTTGAGATTACAACTATCGCGAAATTCTTTCCTTCCAAGAACTCCAGCAGCTCGGCAGCATAATCTTCAGACATATTGTGACCGGCATAAACCACCTTTGGAAATGCCGACGGCATGCTTGCAGCAAAACTGTGAGAAAGGGCCTCGATTGCACATTTGGCACCAAGATATGAACCTCCGATTCCAACAACAACCACAACATCAACCTTTCCCTTCCATCTTTCAACTATCTCATTGCACGAATTGACAAGTTTTTCATCTATCTCACCAGGCAAAGTTACCCAACCCAGGAAATCGTTGCCGGCACCTGTACCGTTAAGAAGAGTCTCCAGTCCGCAATAAGCCTTTTCTACATATTCATTATAAAGCTGCTGAGGGATAAATTCACCTGCAGCTTTCAAATTTACTGAAATCATATATCTCTATTTTATTAATTTTCAAACAAAATCAATACAGCTTGTCGGTAAGCTGTTTGATCACATATGCAGGATATTTCTGTTCATAAAGAATCATATAGACAGCCTCTGCAATCGGCATATCTATTCTGAACTCCTTGTTTATCTCATTGATGCATTTGGAAGCGTAATATCCCTCCGCAACCATGTTCATCTCTGCTTTTGCGCTTATCACAGAGTACCCCTTTCCTATCATATTTCCGAATGTACGGTTACGGCTGAACTGCGAATAACCGGTAACAAGCAGATCTCCCAAATAGGCGGAAGTTGTAAGGACCCTGTCTTTATCAGGATGTGTAACATTAAGGAACTCAGCTATTTCATGATAAGCATTGGTCATAAGTACTGCCATGAAGTTATCGCCATAACCAAGTCCATGGCATATTCCGGCTGCGATTGCATATATATTTTTCAGCGCAGCGGAGTACTCAACGCCATAGATGTCTGTTCCCGGTGTTGTCTTTATATAATCGCAGGCAAAAACGTCACACAATGCTCTGGCAATCTCAGCATGTTTGCTTGTGAGGGTAAGATAAGAGAGTCTCTCCATAGAGACCTCCTCAGCATGGCACGGACCACTCACAACGCCTATTCTGTCGAATGGAATATTATGGAATTCATGGAAGTATTCAGCAATGGTAAGGTTGTTTTCTGCAACAAATCCCTTTATTGCCGATATGATGAACTTATTTTCGAGTGAAACATTCAGGTTTGACATCACCCTCATGAAGTATGCCGACGGTGTACAGAAGACAAGCACATCCGCATTGCTTACAATTTCATTGATATCTGTGCTCATATGAAGCCTGTCGGGATCGAGATGCACCGACTGCAGATAAAATGGATTGTGTGCGGTCTTCCTTACCTGTTCTATTTTCTTTTCATCCCTAAGATACCACCCTATGCTCTCCTGATGATTGAGCAGCAATTTTATAAGCGCTGTTGCCCAACTGCCGCTTCCGATCATCGCATAGCGCAAATTTTCCCTCTCAAAGAATGTCTTCATAGTATTATCCGGTTTTAGCAAAACAAAGATAAGCTTTTATTTGCTAAAAACAAACAGCCGGCAACTCCATTGCTGGAATTGCCGGCCTACCGACATAACCCTAACTTAGAAAAACTTTATCTATTATTTTGCGCCGGTTTTTTTCCTGGTCCCTTCTTCATCTGCTGCATCTTCTCATACTGTTCAGGGGTCAATATCTCTTTAAGAGCCGCATCATTCTCCGCTCTGCGCTGTTGCATCTCACTTCTGCGTTTCTCCATTTCCGATTTGCGGTTCTTCATATCTTCACGCCTCTGCTCTTTCTGCGCATCCATCAACTGTTTCATCTTTGCAACCTGCTCATCTGTAAGGCCAAGTTCTGCCTTCATTTTCTCAAGCTCTGCATCACTATTGTGCTCAGGTTTCACACCGCCTCTGTTTCCATGAGCGGCAGGACCTCGCTGCTTGCCGTACTCACGGCCGCCACGCTCCATACGGTTATTTTCTCTGGCAGCCTGCATCTCCTTATATTTAGCATACTGCTCAGGTGTAAGCACCTTCTCCATCTTGGCATCCATATCAGCCCTCTCTTTCTCCATCTGTGCACGCATAGCCTGCATATCAGGTCTCAGACCCTCTTTCTTCATCTGCTCACGACGCACCTTACGGAGCTCCGCCTGCTCTCTATAAATCTTCTCAACCTCTGCAGACTGCTCTTGTGTAAGCTGCAGTTGTTTTGTAAGTCTTGCCACATTTGCCTTTATCATCTGTTCACTATCCATATGCGGACCTCTGTGACCACCAGGTCCACCAAAGCCTGCCCCCATTCTCTGAGGCGGCATCATCTGTTCACCTTCAAACTGTGCACTGGCCTGATTCACTGTAAAAAACATTACAGCTGCCATCATAATAAAAAAACTTTTTCTCATCTGTCTAAAATTTTAAAACTCACATATAAGACTTCAGACAGTGGAAAAAGTTTAAAATATTTTTGAAGGAATTTTCAATTATCCTGTATATCCGGTATCCTCTTTCAAATCTGTTGAGAGGGCTGCCTCCACGGCAAGCTTGTCGCAACGCTCATTCTCAGGATGGCCTGCATGTCCTTTTATCCAATAAAAAACCACCCTATGCTTTCTGTAGACATTTACAAACCGTTGCCATAGATCAGGATTCTTCTGCTTTTCAAGACCTTTAAGAATCCATTTCTGCAGCCAGCCTTCATTTACAGCCTTTACAACATAAGAAGAGTCGCTGTAGATATGTACGACCGCATTCTTGCGTTTTATAGCCTCCAGCCCCACAATTACGGCCAAAAGCTCCATACGGTTATTTGTGGTACACGAATAGCCCTCAGAAATCTCCTTGTAGTGAGGGCCGCATTTAAGGACAATGCCGTAGCCTCCCGGTCCGGGATTGCCACGGCTTGAACCATCTGTATATAATTCTATTACAGAACTGTCCATTACGCAATTACAGGCTTGCCAGGTTTCTCTTTAGGTGTAGTGTCAACCTCTTTGAGCGGAAGCGGGTTGGCTCTCATCTGGTCATATAGCTGTCTGTTCCTGTAGATATCGATCGCCATGTAGATAGAGGACATCATCGACTGCGGATTGGCTTTGTTCTCACCGGCAAGATCATATGCTGTTCCGTGGTCAGGCGATGTTCTGACAACCGGAAGTCCTGCTGTAAAGTTCACACCCGAATCAAATGCGAGAGATTTGAACGGAATGAGTCCCTGATCATGATACATGGCAAGGACAGCATCAAATTTATACTGCATATTTATACTGAAGAAACCGTCGGGCGGATATGGTCCAAATGCAAGGATTCCCTCCTCATTGGCCTTCTTTATTGCCGGAGCTATAACATTGATCTCCTCCTCTCCAAGCAGACCGCGGTCACCTGAATGGGGATTGAGGCCAAGCACAGCCAATTTGGGTTTCACAACACCAAAGTCTCTCAAAAGAGAGTTGTTCATGAGCCTTAATTTGCTCAAAATCCTCTCCTCAGTTATTGCTGCAGGCACTTTTGCAAGCGAAAGGTGGTTGGTAGCCACACCCACACGCATCTTATCTGCACACAGGAACATAAGTCCATCCTTTGCACCAAACTCATTTACAAGATATTCTGTATGGCCTGGAAACTTGAAGGTCTCGTCAGAAACAGCCCTTTTATTGAAAGGGGCTGTAACCAGCACATCTATAGCACCCTCTTTCAGCTCTCTCACAGCCATTTCAAGCGCTGCAATCGCTGCTTTTGAACCCTCTTGTGTCTGCTGTCCAGGCTCTATCTGAAAATTCTCCGGAATACAGTTTACAATATTCACTCTCTTAGGATGAGCATCCTTTGCCGATGATATTACATTCGTATTTATATTTTCAGTTTCTGGTATCTGTTTTCTGTAAAAGCCGAACGCTTTTGATGATCCATAAACCACAGGGGTGCACATATCCAACATCCTGGCATCGGACAATGCCTTGATAATCACCTCATATCCAATGCCATTAGTATCTCCCTGAGTTATACCTACTCTAACTTTTGCCATATATCACATAAAAATTAAAACCTCGCAAGTTACAAAAAGTTTTTTTAGTATCTTTGTGTTATGGCAAATATTCTCCAAACAGATATCAAATACCTGCCCGGCATCGGTCCGAAAAGGGGCGAACTTCTCACAAAGGAGCTCGGCATCTCAACATTTGGAGAACTGCTCTATTTTTTCCCATTCAGATATATCGACAGAAGCCACATCTATACAATCCGTGAGCTTCAGCCAACAATGGCATATGTACAGATCAGGGGAAAAATAACTGCCACAAGCATGGTTGGCAATACTCCGTCGAGTAAAAGGTTTGTTGCCACTATGAGAGACTCCACCGGCTCCATAGACCTGGTATTTTTCAAAGGAATCAAGTGGATAAAAGAGAAGATTGCTGTGGGCTCCGAATATATTGCATTCGGCAAACCGAGCGAGTTCAACGGCACTCTGAATATGGTACACCCGGAGCTTAACCTGCCTTCCGCCGACCTGATTTTTGGAGGCAGCGCCATGATGGGAGTCTATTCAAGTACAGAAAAGTTAAAGAACAACAATATAGGCAATAAAGTCTTCGCAAAACTCGAGCACACACTCATTGAGAAATGCCTTCCTGCAATAGAGGAGACTCTGCCCAAATATATACTCGAACGGAAAGGGCTCTGCCCTCTGCAGTTTGCGCTCAAGAATATCCATTTCCCCGAAAATGGCAATGCACTCCTCCGTGCCCAGACAAGGCTCAAATATGAGGAGCTCTTTTATCTTCAGCTGAGCCTGCTCAAACAGAAGGCCATACGCATGCGCCAGGATAATGGAATTGTAATGAGACGGGTTGGAGAAGCGTTCAACAAATGTTATTCTGCACTTCCGTTTCCACTTACCGGCGCACAGAAAAGGGTAATCAAGGAGATTCACTCCGATATGAAGAGCGGAAAGCAGATGAACCGCCTGCTGCAGGGCGATGTAGGAAGCGGCAAGACACTTGTAGCACTTATGTCGGCCCTGATAGCAATAGACAACGGATATCAGGCCTGTCTGATGGCCCCTACCGAGGTCCTTGCACAGCAGCATTTCAAAGGTCTTTCAAAACTCCTCGCACCTTCAGGAGTATCAATAGGATTACTTACAGGAAGTACAAAAACAAAGGAAAGGTGAGAATTGCTTGCGCAACTCTCATGCGGAGATCTAAAAATATTGGTAGGAACCCATGCTCTGATTGAGGATACTGTCGAGTTTCAGAATTTGGGTATTGCAATAATAGATGAGCAACACCGGTTTGGTGTTGAGCAACGCTCAAAATTGTGGAAAAAATCGGAGATTGCACCACATATTCTTGTAATGACAGCCACACCTATTCCCCGTACACTGGCCATGACACTGTATGGAGATCTGGATGTATCGGTCATTGATGAACTGCCTCCGGGAAGAAAACCTGTACAGACCCTGCATGCAATGGAGACTCAGAGGAGCCGTATCTATGCATTCATGCGAGAACAGATAAAGGCCGGCAGACAGGTATTTATAGTATACCCTCTAATAAAGGAGAGTGAAAAGATGGACTACAAGAACCTGCAGGAGGGTTATGAGGCCATTATTGAAGAGTTCAAAGCCCCTGAATACATTACAGCTGTTGTGCATGGAAAGCAGAAAAATGAAGATAAACAGCACGACATGGAGCTCTTCGCTTCGGGACGGGCACACATACTGGTGGCAACATCTGTAATTGAAGTGGGAGTTGATGTTCCAAATGCCTCGGTAATGATAATAGAGAGTGCTGAGAGGTTCGGACTCAGCCAGTTGCATCAATTGCGCGGACGTGTGGGCCGTGGCAGCGAGAAATCCTACTGCATACTCATGACCGGCTATAAACTCAGCAAAGAGAGCCGGCAGAGAGTGGAGCTGATGTGCCAGACAAATGACGGATTTGAACTGGCAGAGGCAGATCTGAGAATGCGAGGACCGGGAGATATTGAGGGTACAAGCCAGAGCGGACTTGCAATGGATCTTCATATTGCAAATCTGGGAAGGGATTCTCAAATACTGGAAGATGCCAGAAGGTTTGCCCAGAGCATACTCGACAACGACCCTCTCCTGGAAAAACCCGAAAACAGGCTTCTGCGCACACAACTACAGATATTGCGTACAGAGGGTAAAGAGGCAAAAGATTATTCACAGATAAGTTAAAACAAACAACAATGAAATATTTAGGAGCACATGTAAGCGCATCAGGAGGTCTTCACAATGCACCGGAAAATGCGCATGAAATAGGAGCAAATGCATTTGCACTGTTTACAAAAAACCAAAGGCAATGGGTTGCAAAACCATTGACTGAGAGCGAGATTGCACAATTCAAAGAGGCTTGCGCAAAATATGGCTATACAGCTTCCCAAATTCTGCCGCACGACAGCTATCTGATAAATCTGGGCAGCCCCAATGAGGAGGGCCTGCAGAAATCGAGAGGCGCCTTCATTGAGGAGATGAAAAGGTGTGCAGATCTGGGCCTCGACAGACTTAACTTCCATCCCGGCAGCCATCTGAAGGAGATTTCTGTGGATGAGTGCATCAGAAGAGTGGCAGAATCCATCAATATTGCACTGGACAAGACCTCTGGAGTAACAGCAGTCATTGAAAACACTGCAGGACAGGGTTCAAATATAGGATTTGCATTTGAACATCTGGCTGCAATCATCGACAAAGTTGAAGACAAGAGCAGGGTTGGAGTGTGCATAGACACATGCCACGCCTTTGCTGCCGGTTACGACCTTTCAACAGAACTTGGCTTTACCCAGGTATTTGATGAGTTTGAACGCATTATAGGTTTCAACTATCTCAGAGGTATGCACTTGAATGATGCAATGAAAGCTGTGGGCAGCAAAGTCGACAGGCACAGCTCTCTGGGAGAAGGGATGCTAGGCATTATCCCATTCCAGATGATTATGAAAGATAGCCGGTTCAACAACATTCCTCTTATCATGGAGACCCCAAATCCTGATATATGGAAAGAGGAGCTTGAGATGCTCAGAGGATTCATAAACTAAACTGCAAGCCGAGCGCAGAGCTCAAGCTTGCTTGAAGATATGCCGAGGCGCAGCGTGATTGTAAACAAAGTTTAAACTAAACACCAAAGAAAAAAGCGAAATATTGCGATAAGGAGAAAGTATCCTGATTGTCTGCGAGTTAGGTTTGGGATTCAGCGCATTGCAGAGGTTAAAAAACAATCTTTTGGCAAAGCTAAGCATAAGTTGAGTTCCCATATCGTTACCGGACAGTCAGGATGCTTTTTATTGGTAAGGTTTTAGTATTCAGCAATTTGCAATATTTTGCATACCCTCGGATAACTCACTAAGAAGTAATTTTGTAAACAAAAAAATTAGTGAGTATGAGAAGTACATTTAAGATTCTCTTCTATGTGAAGAA
>JAGBHM010000006.1 GCA_017935505.1 Bacteroidales bacterium
TAAGGAACTCGATGTGTCGAATTATCCTTATTCCCGACTGATGCTGCAGCATGCTCTAAACTATAGCCACTAAAACAATCCGCAAAAATCTAAAAAAGTTAAGAAATCTCTTGGAAAAGTCTTAGAATACCCGTTCACGAGACCACGGGCGGCCACGCCATCCAAACTTACCGTGCTGCCACCGTCGCGATACATATATATAAATAAAAACAACGGCCAACCTCAAAGTCAATTTGACTTTTTAGTCAGCCCCTTTTATTTTGCGGAGACTCTATAATCAGAAACAGTATCTTACTCCAATTGCAATACCTCCCCAATCCGACTGGTCTTCAGGCAGGAAGTAGAATCCCGGTCTGTAGTCGAGCGACAGCTGGAGCGGAATCTTTGCAAATGTATACTCGATACCAACCTGTCCGAGAAGTCCAAAGCTGAAACCCTCCTTGAAATCGTTGTTGCTCCATGAGCCTATGCCTGCACCTGCACCTGCATACCACTGCCATACGCCGGCTGTGTTGAATGGAAGTTCGAACATCCACTGGTGCATAGCCTCAACGCTGAAACCATATCTGTTTACACCAATTGTACCTTCGAGCCTGTTTGCTGGAGCTATATATCTTTGATAAGATACCTCAGCTCCCCAACCACCTCTGATACCTATTGCGTTCTTATAACCGTTACCCTTCTGGGCATTTGCAGAGAACGAGCATGTAACAAGTAGAGCTGCAATCAATAAAAATCTTTTCATCTTTTTAAGTTTTTTAATATTTGATTATTCTTCATCCTTTGCTGCAAGGAATTTGCCAAAAATGCGGGCACCCGACTCAACCATCTCAGCACAAGGCCTTTTTTTGTAATATTCAGGAGTTCTTTCCTGAGGTATATGGGTAATTTTATCCTCTTTTATCTCCCTGAGTCCCAATAGCTCACTGCAGTTTATGGAGCCGTTGCACTCTTTGAAACTTGCTGCGAGTTCCTGTACAACTTTATAGTTTGCACTTTTGCCTGCAGCATTTTTTGGATCTGTACATCCTGTTTCAAGTCCTGCAAGTATAAACATTCCGCAGGCGGCACCACATGTCTCTCTCATTCTTCCGATACCTGCCCCGAATGAGGCTGCCAGCTTCATGAGCATCTGCGGATCTACATTATAATAATCGGCCCAAGCTCCGGCCACACTCTGTGCACAGTTGTATCCCTCCTTAAATAGTTCAACAGCTTTGGCTGCCCTTTGTTCTATTTCAATATCTGTTATTTTCATTGTCGTGGTATAATTTTGACTATACTTTTGTAAAGATAATCAAAAACAGATAAAATCTTTTTGATGATATTACTAAATAATGCAAATAGACTATTTTTATCTACCTTTGTTTATATTAATTATATCCCGATGAAGCGTTTGTATAAAATATTGAAACGGTTCTTTCTTGGGGCTGCAATATTTACAGTACTTTTGGCACTGGTTGTATTGTTGCTCTATTGGACAAGGGACTCCAGAGATCTGGATTTCCTCGATAGATCTGAGATTGGGATGGAGAGTGCTCCGGAGGTTGTTGTTGAGGATACTGTGGTTGATGGTAGGATACAGTTCAACCGCTTCTATGGTGCATCCAGACTGCTATCTGCTCCAGGCAACAACATACTTCTATATGCGGAGGGTTCACCTTATGATATCGGCAATGCAATAGGAAAACTGGCTCCGGATCTGCTCTACTATCAGGAAAAGGTATTCATCAACCGTATAAAGGAGATGATACCATCAGACTCATATCTTGCATTTCTGAGGGTAATGCTCGGCGTGTTCAACAGAAATCTCGCATCAAATATACCGGATGAGTACAAGAGGGAGATTTATGCAATGGCTCAGCACTGTACAGATGAGTTTGACATAATCGGCACCCCCTACGACAGGCAGCTGAACTATCATGCGGCACATGATATAGGCCATGCCATGCAGAGATATATGCTTGTAGGGTGCAGTTCGTTTGGAGTTTGGGGCAGCAGGTCGGAGAGCGGCAAGATGCTGATAGGACGTAACTTCGATTTCTATATGGGTGATGAGTTCGCCAAGAACAGGCTCATCACTGTGATAAGGCCCCAGAACGGGTTCGGTTACATTTCTGTCGCGTGGCCGGGTATGATAGGAGTATTGTCGGGAATGAATGAAAAGGGGCTTACTGTTACTTTAAATGCGGCACAAGGTGATATTCCAAGGAGTTCTGCAACACCTGTTTCGATATTGGCCCGAGAGATATTGCAATATGCTTCAAATATAGAGGAGGCCGTTGAAATAGCCGGAAAATATAGGACTTTTACCTCTGAACAATTCCTTATAGGCTCTGCATCCGACGGAATCTGTGCCACAATAGAGAAATCTCCCGACAAGATGGATATTGTCTATGGTGCTAATGATTATATAATCAATACAAACCATTTCTCCGGGAAAGTTTTTGAGTCGGACAAGTGGAATGTGGAAAATATTGAGAAATCAGACAGCCGCTACCGTTATGAGAGGATAGCGGAGCTGATTGATGAAAAGGGCAGACTCTGCCCGGAGGATGTTGCAGCAGTGCTGCGCGACAGATATGGAATGAGCGGGAAAGATATTGGTTATACAAATCAAAAGTCTGTAAATCAGCTGATTGCTCATCATTCTGTAATCTTTGAACCAGAAGAGAAAAATATCTGGATAGCAGGAGGCAAAGGCTGGCAGTATGGAGAGTTCATCCATCTTAATCTCGATTCACTCATGTCTGAATTTTCTCATGCAGGGAGTGGGAACAGCTCCTCTTCATGCAGTGTTATGCTCCCAGGATGCGGAGTGTACGATATCCCTGAAGATACACTCTTTTTTACTGCCGGGCTTGACAATATTTTGGAGTACCGCAAACTTGTAAATAAATTGCTCAATGGAGAGGGCAGCGTTGATATAGAACGGATGATTTCGTTGAATCCGCACTACTACAAAGCATGGGTAATGGCGGCAGGGTATCTGGAAAAGAGGGGAGAGGCAGGCAAGGCTCTGGAGTATTATGGCAAGGCGCTCTCTATGGAGGTGGCAACAGAGTGGGAAAAAGAGGAGATTGAAGAGAATATTGTGCGGTTACAGAAAATTGTCGGAAAAGGAAATGATAAATAATTTAACAGATTGCGATATGGTAAGGAATGAGAATATCCAATTCAAATCTCAGGAGGAGATAAAGGCTTTTCAGGAGGAGAGATTGAGAGAAGAGGTGGTGTACCTCTATGAAAATTCACGTTTTTATAGGGAAATGTTTGATAATGCGGCAGTTCTGCCTGATGATATAAAGTGCATTGAGGATTTGAAGAGGCTTCCTGTTACCACAAAAAAGGATCTTCAGCTTAGAGGCGAAGATTTTATATGTGTCTCTAAGGATAAGATAATTGACTATGTAACAACCTCGGGAACTCTTGGGGATCCTGTTACATTCGCCCTTACCGACAGTGATATGGAGCGTCTGGCCTATAATGAGTATCTCTCATTTACCACAGCTGGTGTTAAAAAGAGTGATATCATGCAGCTGATGACAACGCTCGACCGCCGTTTCATGGCTGGACTGGCATACTTTATGGGTGCCAGGGAGCTCGGTTGCGGTGTGATAAGGGTTGGTAACGGTATACCTGAGCTGCAGTGGGATACCATTAAAAGAATAAATCCTACAGTGTGTATGGTTGTGCCGTCGTTTTTGATAAAATTGATGGAATATGCAGAAAAGGCTGGAATTGATTACAAGAACAGTCCTCTGAAAAAGGCAATATGTATTGGTGAGGCTCTTCGCGACAATGATTTCAATTTCAACCGTCTGGGCCAGAGAATACATGCCGGATGGCCAACATTGCAGATGTACTCCACATATGCTTCAACGGAGATGCAGTCTTCATTTACAGAGTGTGAATGCCAGTGTGGAGGACACCATCAGCCCGATTTGATAATAGTTGAATTTTTGGACGACAATAATAATGAGGTGCCTTTGGGGGAGCCTGGAGAGGTTACAATTACCACACTCGGTGTGAGGGGCATGCCGCTGTTGAGGTTCAAGACCGGAGATGTCTGCTACCGTACTTTGGAAAAATGCGGTTGCGGACGCCAGACCATGAGGCTCAGCCCGGTATTGGGCCGTAAAGGACAGATGATAAAATATAAGGGAACCACCCTCTATCCTTCTGCATTATATGATATTCTCGACAATATTCCTGAGGTGAAGAATTATATGGTTGAGGTTTATACCAACAATATCGGCACCGATGAGATACGTGTGAGGATTGGAACAGTCAATGCCTCAGAATCATTTATAAAGAGCATAAAAGACACTTTCCGTGCAAAAGTACGTGTAGCCCCTGATATAATAATAGAGCCTATAGAGGTGCTTGCAAAATTGATTATGCCGCCTATGAGCCGCAAACCTGTGAAGTTCGTGGATTTGAGAGGAGGTATATAGTATTTGACGTAACAGAATCATTTTCAATTGATTCTATTTTCAAACCATATCTGGAGGCAATCTGCACTATTATATCTGAACTGAGAAAATGCAGTCCGCTCTCATTTTTGTTGAAGCGTATTATCTCTGTAGAGAATTTTTCTGAAAGGGCGGTCATTTTATGCCGCTCTTTCTTATTGGTGTCACCGTCACGTATAATGATCTTTCCTCCGCAATTGAGTTTGGCAATGCAGTTCTCAATGAGTGTGCGCTGGTCTTCCGGAGAAAGATAGTGTAACATGTCATTCAGCATGAAGATGTCGGCTTGCGGCAATTCATATTCCATTATGTCGGCATGTATAAAACGGATGTTCCCCTTAATCTCTCCTGCAGAGTCTCTCATTAGGAGTGAGTTGTTTGCAGTATCAATCTTCTCCTTATCATAATCGATGCCCGTAATCTCCCTTTTTGGAGAGAGGAGTGAGAGCATGAAACTTGCAGGACCATATCCGCATCCTATATCAACAATGGTGCACTCCTGAGGTATCATGTTGTGGAATACCATGTAGTTGCGCTCCATCTTCACTTTTATGCGCATATACCATTCAAGTACCGGACCTTTGTAGATGTAGTTCTTTATGAGCGAGTTGTAGAAATAACTGTTCTGAGGCACGGCAAAATGGCTGTAGAGATTGTCGTACTCCCTCACAAATAGTCTGTTGCACTCTTTTGCCACCTGCTTGTACTGGATATTTTCTGGATGGATGCGCTGCAATATATTGGCAGCAATCACACCTTTCTTTATATAGAACGGCTGTTTCTTTGAAGAAATATGGCCATTTCCATACAATACTACAGGCAATATGTCGAGTTTCATAAGTTCCGCCAGATAGAAGGCCCCCTTCCTGAACTTATGTACCATGTTGTCTGCAGAGCGGGTTCCCTCCGGGAATATTACAACGGAATATCCCTTTTCGATTGTAGGCCTTATATGTTCCGCAAGATGCTCATAACCATACTCAGTATGGTAAAAGTCCGCATATCTTATGATCCATCCGAAGAATGGGGAGCGCCATACCCATCCGTTTGTTATCATTATACATTTCGGGCATAGTGCCAGCATTACAAGAATATCTACAAATGACTGGTGGTTGGCAATTATTACGGCAGGTTTGGTAAAATCCTCATCATATCTGTTGATGACCTTGAATTTTACTGTAAACATTGTCTTGAGGAAGACTCTGCAGAATCTGCTGACCAGTTTGTGGAAAAACTCCTTTTTTTTCTCCTTGTTGTATGGGACAATGAGCAATACCAATATCACAAGCTGCAGTATTATGCAGTCAACCAGGAAATAGAGGAAGGCATAGATTGTATTCAGGACTCCCAGGAATGTGTATGGGAAGCCGCCCTTTTTCGCAGGATTTTTGATGAATAGGTTGAACATTACAGGCTGCACGGTGAATGATACCAGTACAACCGTAGCCATTCCTATTATTGATACAAGTGCAATAGATTTGAGAGCAGGGTGCGAAGCGAAGATAAGGGCTCCGATACCTATTATTGTGGAAAATGCAGAGAAGAATATGGCAGTTTTGTGTGCCGGTAAAATCTTTTCTCCACTCTTGTACTCCTTCAGCAGTCCGTCCATTATGAATATGCTGAAGTCATCTCCTATACCGAAGATGAAGGTTGAAAGTATGATATTTATGATATTGAATTCAATTTTGAAAATGGCCATTATGGCAAGTATTATTATCCACGCTACAGCCATCGGAAGAAATGCCAGTAGGGCAAGTTCTATGCGTCCGTAAGAGATCAGCAGGGCTATGAAGATGAGCAGGGATGAAACCAGCAGGGCAGTATTGAAGTCTTTGTTGATGGATTCTGCCATGGCGTTGGCATAGAATGACTTATCTGCTACAACTATATTGTTGCTATCCTCAAATTCTTGATATACAGCCTCTTTGTTCTTTTGAGGAATCTCCACACGCGTTACCACGAGGGTTGTATTGGCTCCATTTTCGGAGATCAGCGAGTAGCTCTCCTTAAGGAGTGGAGACTCCAGCAGCTGAGGGGAGCTGAGCTCCAGCGGTTCATACTCTTTTTCGAGCAGGGCAAAGAACTTCCTGAATGTACCGCTCTTGAATCCGGCCTTGACGCCGGCTTTTTCAATCAACTCTTTTACATCATCCCTATTGTGCTCTTCCCAGAATCTGTTCCATTTTTCAATTTTCGACAGCTGTACCTCTTCAGGAATTATAAACTCCCTGATGGATGTATATCCCTTTATCAGCCCCTGTTTTTGGAGTCTGTCGAGCTTTTCAGCTGCATGGATATTTGCAATTGCAGCACTGTCGGGCTCTTCATGTGATGTGATGAAGAGGATATTCTCTTTGGTCTGGAATATCTCGCCCAAATTCTCCTCTGCAGCCTTGAGATGAGCCGGAGTTATGCTCAAATCGTGCATGTTGCTGTTGAACTCAACTTTGTTGTACCAGAACAATGATGCAATTGTAATGATGGCAAGCAGAGAGATTATCCATTTGTTTTTATGGTAATTGTACCCTGTAGCCGAATCTATTGCCTTCAGCAGGAGGGAGCTTTTTTTATTGGAACTGCTAAGAAAGTGCGGAAGGAATATCAGGCAGAATATGGTAGTTCCAATTAGGGAGAGCGATGCAAATAGACCAAAATCCCTCAAAAGGCTGCTCTCGGTGAGAAGAAGTCCCAGGAATGCCCCTATTGTAGTGAAGCTGCCTATTGTCAGAGGATAGGCCAGCTCCTTTATAATCTGCTCAATGGAGTCTGTATGGTTCTGATGGGCAATTATATGTATGGCATAACTCATGGCGATGCCAAAGACGGCAGTGCCTGTGCCTATTGCTATGGCGCTTATCGAGCCTTTTACAAGGGTAATTATGGAGAGGGCGAACAATCCTCCGAACAGTACCGGTATTCCAATTAGAATTATCGCAAATTTATTCTTGAAGGCAATTGTAATAATGAGTGCCAGAATAATCATTGCAATGGTCATGGTGAGGTAAGTGTCACCCTTTATGCTTTCGGCATTATATACAGCAACAGACGGACCTCCAAAATATTGGGCATCATATTTCTTTGTGAGTTTTTCCACTATCTCCACAAGAGGTTTGTTTGCTCCGGTTTCACCCATTTTGTATTTTGGTGTGATTGTAACCAGAAGCGTACCCATATCGCTGGAGAATATGGCTCCATTGTATATATTGTATGATATATCTTTGCCGAGGGATTGTACCTTTTCAAATACACCGTTTGCCATGCCCAGAGGATCCTGCATGAGGATACTTCTCATTGCAAACCCCTGCATTGAGGTTAGGGTGCTGTAATTCTCCTCCATCTTTTCCTCTGCAGCATGGGGAGAGAGCATCCTCTCCAAATTGGAATAATCCTGATCTTCAAGGAATACCGGCAAGTTATCATATACAAACCCGACAGTTGTAGCAAATTCATCACCGGCATCATCTGCCCCTTCAGCCACAAGCAGCTCTCCTGCAGCCTCATATAGTTCTGAGCAGAAGTTGTCGGCCACACCGATAAGGGAGTCCGGATTATTCACTCCGGGGCCGTTGCTGAACATTATCAATATTTTGTCGGCACTCTTGAGATTATTGAAGACAAGATGGATGTTCTTGTTGTTGTGCGAATTTGGTATGAAACTTAAAATGTCTTCGTTGAGCTTTACCCTTGAGGCAATCACCGCCATTATTGCAAAGCATGCAAACATGATTGCAAAAAGCACCGGACGATGTTTCTTGAAATAAAGGTATATGTCGGCAAAAAAGTTACCCAAGGCTAAATACTCTCTTTACGGAACAACTTGAATACTACAAAGGCCAGTATGAAAAATACAAAACCGGCTGCAACTGCAAAAATAACACTACCAATCAGATATTGCAACAATGCATTGGTTGCAGTTTCAAAATTAATTTCACTCAGAGGTATGATGGTCTGTTTTCCCAATATAAGGCCACCCGTAAAGAGGCTCCCGAATATTATAAAAGGAATCATAGGTGGGATACTTATGTTGGAGGCAAGGATTGCAATTACCTTGTTCAGTTTGAGGAAATGGGCTGATACTCCCGCAAAAATCATCTGGTAGCCCCAGAATGGAATTATACCGCAGAATACTCCATATCCTACAGCTGCAGCCAGCCGAACATTCGACTCCTTTGTATCTGTAATGTTCTCCTCTATGAATCTGCTTATATTTTCACGGGTAAGTGAACTGATAAATTTTTTAGGATAATACCATAGCAGGGCCACCAGCACCAGAAATGTATTAAGCAGGCTTATTCTGGTGAAATCCCTAAGTGGCTTGAAGTGGGAGACTCTCTCTCCGGCAGGTGGGTAATAGACATTTATAGGGATATTCATCACCTTTATGCCCCGCCATGCCGCCTTTACAATTATCTCCAGCTCAAATTCGTACATGCCGGTAAAAAGCTTTATCTTTTCAATCTCCTTCAGAGGGTAGAGCCTGAATCCGCTTTGGGTATCATGCAGAGTCTGCCATGTCTCCACCTTGAACCAGAAATTTGAAAATTTGTTGGCAAAAGTATTTTTGCCGGGCATATTTTCGGCATTCAGATTCCTTGCACCAATTATGAGGCTTCCTGGGTTTGTCCCGACAGCTTCAATAAATTTTGGAATTTCGCTCGGATAGTGCTGGCCGTCGGCGTCAAGTGTTATGCAATAGTCGAATCCGCACTCCCTGGCCTTGTTGAGTCCACACTGCAGTGCATGACCCTTTCCTCTGTTTGGCATGTAGGAAATTACATTTATCCCCTCAATACTCTCCAAAACAGCCGTAGTATTGTCTGTAGAGCCGTCATTTACAACAAAGATATCTTTACAGTAGAGTTTGCTCTCTTCTATAACTTTCCCTACAGTTGCAGCATTGTTGTATGTTGGTATAAGTACGCAGATTCCCGCCATGGCTTCTATTGTTCTGGTTTCTATTCTCTTCTCAGGCACTATTTTACAACTATCTTCTCCGTAAATGAATAATGGGTGTAATCTTCCTCATTCTCAAATAGGTATAGAGAGTTCAAGGTCATGTCTGAATTGTTGAATATGAGAATTATCTTCATCAGATACCTGTTTGTCCTTTTGTCGGATGGAGTTATTGAAACAATATACTCCCTGCCAGATTTGAAATATTCGATGTCCGACTCTTTTCCGAACATCCCTATATCGCCGCTCATGCTGGCTGCGAGCATTCCGGCCATCTGCCTCATGAGAGGGTTTGCATTCATGTTCACAGATTGCTTCTTGCCTGAGTTTATGATGGTGAATTCACCGTTGCCCATCTGTATGAGATTGCCCTCCGGATGGGTGTATTCCAGCCTCATGATACCTCCATCATATGAAAATTTGCCCTTTGCAACAGCATCCTCATTAAGAAAAGAGAGGTGTTTTGTCTCCTTGAACTTGCTGGTAATCTGCTTGATATTCTTGTTCTCCTGCAGCTTCCCTACAAATGATGCGTCGGGAACAAATTTTTCTGCTCCAGATAGAACATTCTCTTGAGAGAAGAGGAGACTCCCATTGAGAATTGACGGCAATATTGCGAGGATTGCCACAAAAACATATATGTATCTTCTCATTTTCATAATGTAGTGTTTTTTATTCGGCATATCTTCAAGCAAGCTTGAGTTCTGCGCTCGGCTTGCAGTTTAGTTTAAATTTCATTTACAATCACGCTGCGCCTCGGCATATCTTCAAGCAAGCTTGAGTTCTGCGCTCGGCTTGCAGTTTATTTTATATCCCTCCTTTTCGATTGCACAAATAAGCTCTTCCAGTAATATGTGGCTGCATTCGAGTCTGTCGTGGAGAAGGATTATCGCTCCCGGCTTAAGGGAGGCGCATATTCTTGATATCACCTTTTGCCTCTCATCTCTGTTTGAAAGATCATATTTTGTGTCAAAACTTCGGATGCTCCATCCTATGCTCTGCAACCCGAGGCTCTTTATAGCCCTGGCTATCGGGGGATTGGTTACTCCAAACGGAGGTCTGAAGAGATTGGATGCAATTGTTGTGCCCGGGGCATTGTTTGATTTGCTGAGAAGTTCTGCAATTCTCTTCTGTCCGAGCTCCAGATCTGCTTTGATTCTCTTGTATCCCCATGTCGGATAATATGGGTTATGTGAATATGAATGGGAGCCTGCAAGATGTCCTGCCTTAATGATTGAAAGTGCTGTATCTTCGTGTTTGTCAATCTTTTCCCCAATAAGAAAAAAGAGAGCTTTTATGTTATACTTCTCAAGTACAGAGAGTATTTTTGGTGTCTGCACGGGATCCGGACCATCATCAAAAGAGAGGAACAGACACTTTTCATTCTCCGCTTCTACTTTTGCAGAATAGCCCTGATAGGGCGCGAAAGAGCAGATGCTCTTTACATATATGCCGGCCTGTATAGAAGATGAGGCATATACGAGAAAGACAACAATACTGCAGACCAATATTATGAGGAGAATAAAAATCATACTGCCTACAAAAATAGTAATGTTTCCGTTATATTAAAAATCAGGCAGATACAATAAAGAAAGTTGCTCCATGTTCAGGAAGTGTGCATTTTGCAGCAGCTGTAGCCTCTCCTTTATTGATATTTTCAATGATCAATTCAAGGGTTGGAGTTGTCTCATTCATTATGCCCACAAGCACAGAGCGTGCTTTGCCCTCTTTTATAAGCATATAGGCATCCAGCATTGCATTTGTGAGACCATTTTTCCTGTCGGTATAGGTATTATTGTAGGAGTGGTTTTTTGTAAGAAGTGCAATCTGGCCCCCGACAGCATTGAATGTTGATTGTATGAATGGGGTAGGGTTCAGCAGATTCTCTCCGTTCTCCGTAATGTTCTTCAGAAACTTTTCACTGTCTGTGAGGCATCCCAGCCATGTGGTTGTAATTATGGCATCAGGTTTTGTCTCTGGCAGCTCTTGAAGTGATTTCATTGCAGCTGCAACACCCATCTTTATTATGGTGCTCATCCTACGGCGCATGTTGGCATCAGGTATAAGAGCCTTTACATCAAGTTCGTTGCTGAAAGATACTATGTTTGAGATCTTTAATCCAAAATTAGGAAGCTGCAGACAGCTGTTGGTGCCATTTGTCCCGTTTTCTGCGCCATTGTCTGTTTCAACCGCAGGTACAGACCAGTTATCCTCTATCGCAGAAAAGATTACAGTGGAAGCATTGCCTCCAAATCCGAATGAATTGGAGAGCACATTCTTTATTTTACCTCCTTGTGAGAAGTTTTTTGCTGGAGCAAATTGTTTTCCATCCGGCTCCCGATTGAGATTCTCTGTTGATGAGCAGTTTATATTTGCATATATGGCTCCGTGACAAATTGCCAGCACCGAAAAGACCGCCTCAATTCCACCTGCAGCGGCAAGTGTGTGGCCGGTATAACATTTTGTGGAGCTGAATGGTGGCATTTTATCACCCCAGATTCTGCGCATGGCGGCAAATTCCGAACTGTCATTGTTTGGTGTTCCGGTACCGTGCGCATTTATATAATGTATATTTTCCGGCTGAAGTCCTGCCATTTCAATGGCCTGTTTCATAGCCAGATAATCACCTTCTCCATTCTCAGAAGAGGCAGTCTGGTGGTATGCGTCGTTTGCATTTGCGCATCCTGAAACGATGCAGTATGGTCTCCTTTTCAGTGTAGCCTCATTCTGCAGTACTATATATCCGGCCCCTTCACCCAGGTTCAGGCCATCTCTGTTGTCATCAAACGGCCGGCACAGATTTTCTGAGAGAATTTTAAGTGAATTGAATCCGTTGTAAGTGAATTTACTCAGAGAGTCACATCCGCCAACTATCACACAATCAAGGATATTGTGTCTTATAAGCCTCTCACCCACAATAATTGCATTTGCAGCAGAGGAGCATGCTGTACTCAAGGTGGCCCTGTAATTTTTTATATTTAGGGCATCGGCAATATAATTGGTGCTCTCATCACTCGGATGCTGCCTGAAAGATTTGAAAAGTTCCCTGTTGGAATACTCTTTATTATCAGAATTTTCTCCTTTTTCTCCAAAAAGCGACGGATAGATCTTTTCACTTATATCCATGCCTCCAACTGTGGTGGAGGAGACAATACCTATCCTTATTTTGCCTGATAACAGCTCTTCATTTGATATGCCGGAGTCTTCAAGCGCCTGGCGGGCAGCTTCAAGACCCAGAAAAGATGTCCTTGAGATTCCCTCCGGTGTTGTGTGGAGCTTCACCTCTCCAACCGGTGAGTTGTGGAGAGTATTGAACAATGTTACCTTACCTATACCGTGCCTGCATTCAGAGAGGGCAGTATAGCACTCCTTCACATTGTTGCCTATAGCAGAAACTGCTCCGAGCCCCGAAACATATACGCTTTTTGGAATCTCCTTCTGCATATCCTATTGCTCTTCTCTGTTTGCCACTACATATTCAGCAAGAGTCTTTACAGAGTAGAAAGCCTCTTTTGCCTTCTTTGGATCTGCAATCCTTATATTGTAATGCTTTTCAAGAATAATCATTATTTCGAGCGCATCGATGGAATCGAGGCCGAGTCCATCTCCGAACAGAGGTGCTTCTGTATCAATCTCCTCTGGTGTAATATCCTCAAGATTAAGGCTTTCTATGATTTGAACCTTAAGGTTTCTTATGATCTCTTCCATAGTTATTTTAATTTAGGTTTTCAACAAGTTCAAAGATAGCACAATATTGGTTATCATAATAGCTGCACCATCCATAAATGACCCTTTTTGTACTCTTTCTCTCCATCAATATATGTGCATATTCCTTTATGAAGTCCGGTATTTGGGGTAATTCCCCTCTCTCTGGCTGAATTCGTGGAGTTATGAAAAATGTATTTTCTCCCTTTATCTTGTTGTGTATGCATATCTCTCCAAGAACAAGGTTGGGTAGTGTATATACAAATACGGCCGGGCTGGCAGTTCCGTTATTCTTTATTGCCTCCCAGTGTTTCATGTCGGAATCCAGAGATGAGACCTCATTGGCCAGGACAATTGCTGTATCGCGCCTTTCTGCAGCTCCGGCTGCCATATCTTTTTCATCAAAGAGGATAGAGGCTGCAACATAGCCCAATTTGCACAAATCATCCATTTTGTAGAATTTCATATTGGGGCTGCAGAACTTTTTGTAAGCCTCCCTTATGAATGGAGCAAAATCCGACGGCCCTTGAAAGAGAAGATTCCCGTTAGCCTCAATTCTGCCATCGGCAATTATATATTTTTTATATGAATACTCTCCGGCAGCATCCTTTCCTCCATTACCGGCATTCTCCTTCAGATTTTCTCTTTTTGGTTCTCTGGTTTTTTCTAAAACTACGGCGGCATTGCAACCACCAAAGCCCGATGCGGTCTTTATGCAGTTGATGTGGTTCCTACCCTCTCCATAACTATTTTTGGAAGTGATTCCAACAGGCGAATCCTTTACAACATTTATTGGCATAGGGACTCCATGCTCCGAAAATCCCTTTACAGGAAGAATCACTCCATGCTCAAGCTGTTTGGCGCAAAGGGCTATCTCAACCACTCCGCTAGCCCCTAATGTGTGGCCTATGTAGCCTTTCAGACTGTTCACAGGAACACCCTCTTTCCCCTCCTCTGCAGCCATTCCGGCCAAAGCAATAGCCTTGCTCTCCATCTCATCGTTGTAGAGGGTTGCCGTGCCGTGCGCATTTATGAACTCTACAGGATGGTCAAGTGTGCCATAAGCCTCAACCATTGCCTCTTCGATGGCGTAGAAGAGACCGTCGCCTGTGCGTGAAGGTCCTGATATATGGTTGGCATCATTGGTTATTGCACCACCTTTTATCTCAATATCTCCCTCCGACGATATCAGCAGACATGCTCCTGCCTCTCCCAGATTGAGACCGCACCTATTGGCATCATATGGCCTGCAGGGGGTGGCGCTCAGTGATTTGAAGGAGTCGAATCCGGTATATATGAAGTCAGAAATTCTGTCGCATCCGGCAACAACAATATTTTTATAGAGCCCTTTTTCGATATATCTCTTTGCAACGACAGTTGCGCTCACTCCACTTATGCAGGCATTCGATACAATCAGCGGAAGATTTGCACACCCGAGGGCCTCTTTTGCCGATACTGCCATGCTGGAAAGCAGGTACTCCCCATTTTCAAGCTCTTTTATATCGCCTTTGGTAGTGGAAATTATAAGCAGAACAGATGGGTCTGAATAATCTATTGAATTTTTACGGGCAATCTCTCCGGCCATCTCAATTACCATGTCACCGGTATTCATACCATACCACCTGCTTTGTGGTGAGAAGGCTGAGATACATCCCTCTGAAGCATTCTCCAATACACTTTTGCCCGCAAGCATAGCATTGAATGTAGCTTCTGTATCTTCTCCTATAGGGGTTGCGGCAAGGGTATCCTTTATGTATGCCTTTATTTTATATTCCATCGCTTTTTCCAATCCGTAAAGAATTGTGGAGTGTTGAGCTCCAGCTCTCCGGTATCTGCATGCGTAAATACCTGCATGCTGCGTCCGGTGGCAGCAACAGCCATATCCGACTCCCTGTAAATTACATATTCAAACAATATTTTTGCGGCCCTGCTGTTTATGAATTTTGTCTCTACAATTGCAGTGTCTCCGCATTTGAGAGGAATCTTGTAATCCAATTCCAGTTTTACAATAGGAATATAATATCCGTCGCTCTCAATAGTATCGTAGTTGAGTCCTCCAAACTCCCTTCCGAAAGCCTCACGGCCATCCTCGAAATATTTGACATACACTCCGTGCCATACAACACGCATTGAGTCAACTTCGCTGAACCTTACCTTTATCTTTATTCTGTGGGTCAGGGTTGAGTCGGAAACGATAAGTCTGGAATTTCTAGTCATATGCGTCAAAATTAGTTCTCTTTTTCTATTAATGCAACTTTAACTTTGCCCTCGGCAATTGGGGAACCGCCACACTCTACAACAGCCTTTACAAGGCTTATTCCCATGAATTCCTGTTCTATTGATATTCTGGTTTTTATGGTAGAGCCACACTTTGGGAGTGAATATATTTTCATGGCCGTTACAGCTCCTATATAGCCAAGTTGAACCTTTTGGCCACTGCTTATGGCAATATATCCGTTCCTGAAGGCGCAGCTCTGGGCTATGTGCTCTATAATGCCGGCCTCGCAAAAAACTCCATTTTCACAGAAGACATTCTCTTCCAGAATCTCCAGTGATGTGTGGAACATCTCCTCTTCAATACCATGGAACCCTGAAATCATTATCATCGGTGCCCTTTGCGGTATATACTTTTCAATCTCCTTTCCACATATTAAGGCTTTCTCAGATACTCCCATAATAATCCTTTTTTCTTTCGTTTTTTTCTGAATTCATCTACCACATGACTGTCGGAATCATCTGGAAAAATCCATGCTTTTCCGGTTGCACGGGCCATCTTCCTTATCCTCTCCAGATCCATCCCCTCTTCGATATAGTAGGTGGGCTCCATCAGATTGTCATCTTTACTGATAATTCCTTTGGCAATTGCTATCTGCTGAAGTTTTGTCCCTTTATATATCCTCATCCCATAATAAGGGAAAAATACTGTATATCCCAATTTTCTTGAGTTGGCCATTGTCTCCTCTATGGTCTGCCATGTCTCTCCATATCCTCCCAATATCAGAAAATGGGCATAATATATATTGTGTTTCAGACAAAGCTGGGATACTTTCACCACATCATCCACTGTAAAATTCTTTCCATAATTCTTCAGCTGGGTATTGCTTAGGGATTCCGTTCCAAATTCAATGTGGGTGAGACCCGATTTTGCAAAGAGCTCCAGCATACTGTCGGTAAGGTTGCTTGGAGAGAAGTAGCCTCCCCATCTTATTTTGAGTCCTCTGGCAATTATCTCTTTTGCGAGTTCAATATTGTATTCATTCTTTATGTTGAAGACGGAGTCTGTGAAGAATAGATAATCTATATTGTGTTTCTGCTTGAGTTCCACCAGCTTATCTACAATAGAAACAGGAGAGAATGTCCTTATTTTTCTGCCGTCAATCAGCGGATATGTGCAATAGATGCAGTTATAGGGGCAACCCCTTTTTGTCTGAATATTGAGTACTCCGCTGTTTGTCCAGTAATAATCCAAAGAACTCTCCTCATATTCCAGTTCAAAATCGGGAATATAGCTGGTATGCTCCATATTGCATACGCATTGTCCGGCGCTATCTCTATACACAAGCCCCTCTATATCATAAGGTGTTTCGCCTCTCTCCAATTTTGTAACAAGTTTGAGCAGCGACTGTTCACCTTCTCCTATAATTCCATAATGTGGAGAGATTGATTCAAAGAGTTCTTTAGGATATATCGAAAAGGCGGAGCCACCTATTATTGTTACGGCATCGGTGTGCTCCTTAACACTCTTGATGATGCGTGCATATTCATTTATGAAATTGGTTCTGTCGAGGGAGTTGGCTCCATCCACATTCCTCATTGAAAAGCCTATATAGGAAGGGGAGAGGCTTCTGATCTTCTCCTCAAGCAGGGCGTCGTCTGATATATTGCAGTCAACTATCTCGATATCATACTTTTCTGGCAGATGCTTATTCAGGTATGCCTTGAGATATGATATTCCCAACGGATAGACAGGATAGGGGACATGGTGTCTGTTAAGTGAAATCAACAATATCGTCTTGTGCATATTTACCAGAATTTATAGAAATTGAACCATTGGGATGGATACTCCATTACTGTCCGTTCCAACAGTGCCACATATTGGTCTGCCAGGTCTCCCTCTCCTGCCGGGGTAAATCTGAACATATATTTTTTGTGGCCGTTTCGTAGTGCAAAGTAAAATACGGTAGGAACTTTAAGCTTTTTTGCAAGCATGAACGGACCCTGTGGGAAGAGTGCATCATGGCCGATGAATTTGCGGGTTATAGTGTGTGCGCTGCCACCTTCTGCCTGATTCATGAACCTGTCGCCCTGCATGCACACATACTCATTGTTGTTGAGGGCACACTTTATCTCAATCATGCTCGAAATGATATCATTTCCGAGTGGAATTATTTTGTATCCGACTGAGTGTGAGTTCTCTTCAAATACCTTTTTTATCTTTTCATGCTCAGCTTCAAGCATGACAATATTCATCTTTTTGCCATATTTGCCAAAAAACGGAGCTCCGCATTCCCAATTGCCGATGTGGGCTCCAATTACCATGGCCCCTTTGTCGGAATTGAGTATTTTGAGGAATTCGTCGTAGTTCTCAAAGTCAAAACTGTATCTGTCGGCCAGCCCCATGGCCATGGCGGTCTTGTCTATTAGAACTTGACCGAATCTGTAGAAATGGAAGGGGATGCTGATTGCCGATTTGAGAATATTGTATTTTAGCCGTCTGTGGTAGAAATCCCACATGGCGACTGTTGCCTTTGGTGCAAATATTACGAAATAGGGGACTATCAGCAACAACAGCATATAGGCACACCTCACCCCAAGGTACTTTATCATAAGTACAAAGATCAGGTTGCCGACAGCACCACCTCTGGATTTGCCCTTCCACTCTCTGTTATCCATTTATCTTCTTGAATATCAGGTTGTAGAAATCGTCAAATGTCTTTATCTTATTGAAATCCTCCTTCACAAGGGTTACGCCGAATACCTCATCCACAACCACAACCACATCTACAATGTCCAGGCTGTCGAGGTCCAGTGTTTCTGTAAGATTCTTTTCAGGTGCAATGGATTCCATATCTGCTTCAAATTCTGAGCAGAGAGCCTCATTAGCTTTTACAATTATCTCTTCTTTAGTCATAGTTATAGGTTTGGGTTGTTTTCTTTCAGGTATGAAATGATGTTGGCAATCTCCTTGTATTTAGGCGTGTCATCAACAAATACGGGAACAATTGATCTTATGGCATTGTATGTCTCTGCCGATTTTGGAGAGAGCTTTTCCTTTATATTGAGAAAGTCAACAGCCTGCACTATTGCCATTGTATGTATTGCCATAACTTGGAATGAGTTCTCGATAATCCTGCCTGCAATTAGGGCGGAGTTGGTGCCCATACTTACAATATCTTGATTGTCATTGTTATTAGGAATACTATGCACATACATCGGATTTGAGAGTGTCTGACATTCTGCAGTTGTTGATGTGGCTGTAAACTGGCAGGCCTGCATACCGTAATTGAGACCTATTTTTCCCAAGTTGACAAACGGAGGCAGAATCTCATTGATCTTGTCATGGAAAAGATAGTTCATCTGTCGCTCTGCAAGCATTGTAAGTTTGGTGATGGCAATCTTGAGTTTGTCCATCTCAAAAGAGACATAATCTCCGTGGAAGTTGCCGCCATGGAAAATTGTTCCGTTGTCCATATCCACTATCGGATTGTCATCCACTCCGTTGAACTCCTCCACAAGAACTTTCTCCACATTTGAAACTGTTTCAAGAACAGGTCCAAGCACTTGAGGAATGCACCTTAATGAATAGTATGGCTGTACTTTGTGGTCGAAATGTGTCTCTGTATGCTCTTTCTGGTACAACTCTTCATCTCTGTTTTTCAAGCATCCGCTACCTTTGGCCTGCTCCCTGAGCAGTGACGCTACGGCACTTTGTCCCCAGTGGCCTTTGAGGGAGTTGAGTTCATCCGTCATAAAATCATCAAATGATGCGGCAATTTCATTTACAAGTACAGATGTTGCAATGCTCCATTTGAGGAGCTTCTTTGCATGGAAAAGATTTACAAGTCCGATACCGGTCATTACACCTGTACCGTTACATACAGCAAGACCTTCCCTTATGTGCATTTTAAATGGTTCAATACCAAGCTCTTCCATTACTTTTGCAGAGCTTTGCCATTCTCCTTTATAATATACTTCTCCCTCGCCTATAAGAGTGAGTGCCAGATGGGCAAGCTGTACAAGATCTCCACTTGCACCCACACTTCCATGTTGCGGAATGAATGGATATATTTCATTATTCAGAAATGCGACAAGAGTCTCTATAAGCCCAGGATGCACTCCTGATTTTCCCGAGAGAAATGTCTGGAGGCGGCTCATCATTGCAGCCCTGACACATACGGGCGGAAGAGGCTCTCCTGCACCGGTAGAGTGGGACCTTATTATATTATATTGCAAATCAATAAGATCTTCATTGTTGATGCGATATTGGGCCATTGGTCCGAAACCTGTATTTATTCCATAAATGACCTTGTTCTTCGAAAATTTCTCCAAAAATCGGTAGCTCTCCGAGACCCTCTCCATTACTTGAGGATCTAATGAGACTCTTTTTTTGTCAAACAAGACCGCTTCAATCTCTTGTATATCCATTTTTAAAAGTTGTTTCAAGTTATATTCAGGTTACATCTGTTGTTGGTTCGCTCTATCTGCTGAACTCTTTTACAGGGGTATCGTAAACAGTGTAGTTGCCGTTTGCCTCCTCCATTTTCATTACGCAGAGTGAAAAGTCCTTTTTGCTGTAGCTTAACTCCAGTTTTACATATTGGCTTTTGGCTCCCTTTCCTTTAGTGAGGATAAATACATAATATTTAGGAGTTTCCAGATATTTTATTTCGGCATTGTTCTCATTTGCAACACCCTGTACATCTCCTCCAACACTGAGCAGAAGAGTATTCTTGAGGTTCGCATATCTGTTGTCATTTCTGGTGTTGAGGTTCATTTTTCTCTTTCCGTTTACCATGACAAAAGAGTCTCCGTTTATATCAAGCAGGTTACCTGCAGGTTCAGAATACTCCATTTTGAGTTTGTCTGGACGGGAAAATGTAAGTTTTCCTTTGGAAACCAATGCCTTCTCCATCATTGCCATGTGGGCGGTTTTTGTGAAAGGACAGGTTACTGAAGTATATTTTGCATTTGCCGATGCAATCTTTTCAATTGCCTGCTGTTGGGTTGTCTGGGCATATATTCCAAATGAAAGCAGCAGTGCAACTAGTGATGATATGAATTTTTTCATGATAATTCCTTTTCTGATGGTTATGAATAGAGACCTCCGTTAATGGAAATCACCTCTCCTGTGATATAGGCAGCCTCTTTTGATGCCAGGAATCCTACAAGAGCGGCAACCTCTTCAGGATTGCCGAAGCGGCCTGCAGGAATCTGTGCTACAAGCTCCTCTTCGTTGAGTCCTTCAACCATATCGGTCTTGATGAAGCCGGGTGCAATGGCATTGACTGTTACACCTTTTTTACCAACCTCCTGCGCCAGAGCCTTTGTAGCGGCAATTATACCACCCTTTGCAGCTGAGTAGTTGGTCTGTCCAGGAAGGCCTTTGAGTCCGCTCAATGATGCCATATTTATAACCCTGCCGAATTTTTTTCTGAGCATAGGCTGGATCAGCGGTTGTGTTACATTATAGAATGCATTGAGACCTATTCCGATTACTTTATACCAGTCTTCCTGCTCCATCCAGAGGAGAAGATTGTCTTTTCTTATTCCTGCATTATTTACAAGAACTTCGATATATTCACCTTTGTGTGCGGCCTGCCACTGGGTTATGGCGGCAGCTGCCTCCTCTCTGTTTGAAACATCAAACTTCATGAGTTCTCCTGTGCTTCCGGCCTCCTCAATAAGTTTAATTGTTGCTTCTGCCTGAGCTTCATTGGATACATAGTTTACAATTACATGATATCCCATTGTGGCAAGTTTTACACAAACTGCCCTTCCTATTCCGCGGCTTCCGCCGGTTACAAGTGCGTATTTCATAATTATTCTGTTTATTTTCATTCAGTATATTCAAAATTCGAGCCCTTTTACTGCATTCTCCATTCCTATTATGTGGGCAGAGGTGAAAAATGAGGTCATGCTTACACCAAGGATTCCATGCAGATTCAAATTCTGTCCAGTAAGGAAAAGGTTCGGTACCGGAGTCTTTGGTGTAAGAAGAGTGAGCATAAGATTGCTGCAGTCTTTCTTGATACCATATGCTGAACCCTGCGCTGTGGCTGTATAATTCATGTAGGTGAGAGGAGTACTGGTGTATACCCGCTCAATATTGCCTCTCAACTGAGGCAGTTGCTCTTCTACAAAGTCCAGCACCTGTTCAAGTTTTGCCTCTTTCAGTTCATTGTATCTTCTATCTCTTTTTCCTACACTGCTCTGCTGGAATTGTTCAACCTCATTCCACGACATAGGGGTGAGCAGATCAATTCTGTCGGTATACTCCTGATTTGCAGGAGAGCTGTCGGGGCTGTTGTAGTAGCTGGCAAGAACAGAGGTCATCTCTGTAGGGTGGGCTGCATAATTGTCTGATGCATCCCATAGGCTTCTCCCTTGCCCAAGTTTGTGGATATAGCGGTTGCGGTTATGATATTTTACAGTGCATGGCTTGAGGGCAATATTTGCGGTAAACATGCCGAATGTATTCTCAAGTCTGTTGATGCGGTTGCGGTATACTTTCCTTATTCCGGCACTTTCCGAAGCCAGATTCATTGTTGCAGCAGGATGTAAATCTGATATTATCTTGTTGGCCTCTACCTTATGTATATTGTTGATTATGATTTCATTGCCTGCAAATGAAGTAACCTCGCAGTTTACAGCTACACTACCTCCAAATCCTTCGATACCCTCAATAAGCTTCTCTGTAACCATGTTGCCGCCTCCCTGAAGACGGTATGCGCTTTCAATGAAGGAGTTGTTTATCTGTGCGAAGGTATATAGAGGCAGGTTGCGGCTCAGCTCCATCTTCAATGAGGTGCCGCTCAATACCTCCCTCAACAGAGGGTCTCCGATAGTTTCTGTAAGGTATTTATGGGCAGACTCGGCAAAGAGTGAACCGGTATATACATCTTCCGAACTCTTTGGAGAGAGGCTCTTTGGAAGAGATTCTCCCACCTTTTTAAGCAGTGCTGTATATTTGAGAATATTCTCCTTTTCATGTGGAAAATACTCTGTCATCCTCTCTGCAAATTCATTGTGGCCGTTGGCAAAGAGATATGATTTGCCGTTTATGATTACCTCATCGAAACCCTCCGGATCCATCTTTTGCCAAGGCAGATCCAATAGTCCGAAATATGAAAAAAGCCTGTTCAGCGGTTGCCCCTCATCAAGGCCGCCTACATAATGGAGGCCTGTGTCAAACTCGCAGATGGTATCGCCAGCACCCCGGCGCCTGAAACTCTGCAGACAGCCGCCGGCCAGGGGATTCTTCTCAATTACACATACATTCAGACCATTTTTTGCCAGAATGTATCCGCACTGTAATCCGCCAAGTCCGCCGCCAAGTATGGCAACATCAAACCTTTTTCCATCTATTTCCCCACTATTTCTTACCATCCTTCCACTTTTTGTAAAAATTGAACAGAAACGGTTCCAATGTATATGTTATGATAATTGTAGAGCCCATTCCGATAAGTGTTGCAACTCCTATTGAGCTTATGGCAGGGTGTGTTGCAAACATCAGAGAGGCAATTCCTATTATCAGCACAATTGCAGAGAAAAAGATGGCGGTTTTGTGGTATGTGAGCAGTTTCGGATTTCCTCTGCCCAGAAGCCCGTCCATCACAAATATGCTGTAATCTACACCTATTCCGAAGATGAAAGTTGAGATTACAATATTTATAAGATTGAACTGCAGCCCAAAAGCTCCCATAATGCCAAGAACAATATACCAGCTCATGGCCATAGGAAGGAATGCAATTACTGCAACAGGTATGTTCCTGAATGAGAGCAGGAGTACAACCAATACGAACAGTGAAGATATTCCCAATACTATATTGAAGTCATTATTGAGCAGTTCAACCATATTCTGGGTGTAGAAGAAAGGATCGGCAACAATTATTGAATTCGACGGAATTCCTTCACTTTTCTTTACAAGTGAATTGCTCACCTCAAGCATATCTTCCGGCAATGCCTGCGCAGAGGTGAATACAAGGTAAGTGCTGTCTGTATACTCCACAAGATTTGCCATCAGCCCTTCTGGTATTATGCCCGCTTCAAGTATCGGATTATATTGATAATCAGCCTCTGTGATATCCATAAAAGGCTGGAACATCCCCTCTTTGAACCCGTAGCTCTTTCCGCTCCTTGCCAAAAGGTTGCTGACCTGTGCCTTTTTGCTGTCTGACCAGTAATTTTTCCATAGGGAGATTCTCCTCTCAACTTCTCCTTTTGGAAGAAGGAGCATTGCGGAGTTGGTGAACTTCTTTATCAGACCGCTGTCGGCCAGTTCTTTGCATCTTTCATTCAGACGGGCATTGTAGATGAATGCGCTGTCGGGATCTTCCGACAATACTGCATAGTATTTGCTCTCCATTCCAGGCATTGTCTTCTCCGCCATTATCTGCTGTGAACGCATCACATCCGGCTCGTTGTAGCCTATATTTTTGAGGTTTGAGTCAAATTCGACATCCCGTCCGGTCCAGAAGGCTCCAATGAAGAAAAGAATCACCACAACTGCAATCAGCCAATACTGCTTTTCATACGGGAATGTATTTATCTTTTCGATAAATTTGAATGCTCCTGCATTGATTCTGTTGCTTTGTGGTCTGAAGAAATGGGGCAGGAATATTAGACAAAATAGTGTTGTTCCAACCATTGCCAATGAAGCAAAAAGACCGAAATCAGACAATAGCTCGGATTTGGTGAACAACAGTCCGGCAAAAGCACCTATTGTTGTAAGGGTCCCCAATATTACCGGCTTGGCCTGTTCTCTTATCACCTGTTCAGGATCACTTACATATTTATAGTGTGTGAGCACATGCAGACAGTAGCTGAGAGCCACTCCAAGCACTATGGCACCTATTCCCAAAGCCATCAGCGACATGCTGCCCTTTATCAGGTAGATTGCTGCAAGAGCAAAGAATGCACCGTATACAACAGGTGCCAAGAGCATTATGAGTGTGCTTTTATTCCTGAAGCAGAACCATATGATAAGGCACACAAGCGCCAATGAGAATGTGAGGGTGGAGGCAAGGTCCTTTTTGATTTGTCGCGAATTGAATACGCTCTGGATAGGTGCTCCATGGAAGAGTATCTCAATGTCGGGATTGTTTGCCTCAAATTTTTCAATCTCGCTTTCGAGCATCTCTACCAGATAGGTACCACTCTGTGAATCGAATGCCTTGAAATTTGGTGAAAGGAAGGCAATGGCAACAGTACTATCTGGTGTGAAAAAGTGGTTGTCAACTATTTTGTAAGAACCACCCATCATTTTTGCAGCATCTTTGTTCTGCTCCATGAATATTTTTCTGATGGCAAGTGGATCGTTGCGAACAATGTCATACCACATCATTCCCTCGGCAGAGGAGAGCAGTTCCACATTTTCACTCATGATGCTGTCGGTATATTCATGGTTCAGGAGAGAATCAAATGCCGGGTAGAATTTCTCATCGATAAATTGTGGTACATTCTCAAAAAGCCACGCCAGAGCATCCTGCAGGAGGTATTCGTCGAGCCTGTATGTGAGGTCTG
This sequence comes from Bacteroidales bacterium, assembly GCA_017935505.1. Taxonomy (GTDB): domain Bacteria; phylum Bacteroidota; class Bacteroidia; order Bacteroidales; family UBA932; genus Egerieousia. The sequence continues at coordinate 24,879 of JAGBHM010000006.1, forward strand.
CAATATAATTTGTTGCAGTATCTTGTGTGAGCAATGAATCGGCAAAGGCGTCGGCCGCTTCGTAAAGCAGATAATACTCATCAACACTGTAAGAGGTGTCGTTCTTAGGTAGGAACTCCAGAAATATCTTGTCCTTTACCTTCAGATTATTGAAGGCAAAACCAGCCGATTGGCTCTCTTCGGTGGCCGGGAGCAGTTTTGAAATGTCCTCTTCGTATTCAACTCTACTGCCTATCGCTATAAAAACAAGAGAAGAGAGTGCGAGCAATATATAAAGGAGCGCACGTTTGCGGCTCAGATATCTGTATGTCCTTATGAAAAAATCGGTCATGTAAATGGTTGTTTATCAAGAGATCGGGGTTAGTTCTCCTGAAAGGTCAAGAAATTTGGTCTCAGAATTTGCAGCATCAGTGGCAGAGGCTTTGATTTTGTAGATTTTCTTCTCCTCTTTCTCCTCTTCAGTGAGCTGGATTCCTATAATTATTTTAGGATTTTTTTGAGGTGTCATCACCGACAGAAGTTTGTACTGCTTCACATATCCTATGAAAAACTCCTTCCCGGCCAAGATCTGGGCACACTCTTTAACCATCTGTAAAGAGCATACTCCGGGTGATACCGGTTCTCCCGGGAAGTGTCCTTGGTAAACCGGATGGTCCTCGAGCAGTGTAACCTCAAATTGTGCCTGCAGCTGATTCTCTGCAGAGACATTAATATTGTCGATTTTAAAATAAGTATCCTGAAGTTTCATAAATAACCTGTATCAGTTGGATTGCAAATTAGTCTTCTCTGATAAATATTTTCATTTGGCAAGTTGCAGCAACCTCTCCATTTACCGATGTAGCTGCATTTATAAGTGTTATGCCCATTGCCTCCGACACAACTTTTATTGTAGTGCTGAGGGTAGAACCGGCTTGAGGAAGGAAATTCAATGTGAACTTCTTGACCTCACCTATAAAGCCTACAGGCGCAGGTTTTCCTGCCGCCTTGCAGTTGTAGCCAGCCATGGCAGATGCCGATTGGGCCATATGTTCAATTATTCCGGCCTCAGCAATGCATCCGTTGTGGCAGAACATGTTATCCTCTTTTAAAAACAAAGATGTAGTGGCATCCTCAGCGGATGCACTACATAATTTGTCTACCATCATTATCGGTTGGCGTTGAGGAATAAGATCTTTAATTGTCCATTCTCTCATATACAAAGTCGTATAGTTGTCCGAATGTTTTGATTGAAGCAACTTCAGTTCCTTTGATCTTTACACCGAATGTCTCTTCAATGAGGGCAACCATGTCAACAAGACTTAAGCTGTCCAGATCAAGAGTTTTTTTGATATCAGCCTCAGGAACAATAACTTCAGTTTCTACTTCAAATTCATCTGCAAGGACCTCAATGGTCTGTGCAATCATTTCTTCTTTAGTCATATAAAATAGATTTAATGGTTTTGGTTATTTTTAAAGATTCCTTATTATCAAAGTTGAGTTTGTACCTCCAAAGCCAAAAGAGTTGGAGAGGAATGTATCGAATTTCTTCTCTATTCTCTTGCCCGGAATATTCAATTTTGCAGAATCTTCATCAGGATTTTCAAAGTTTATATTGGCACCGATAAAATCATTCTTCATCATTAGGGTAGAGTAGATGATTTCAGATGCGCCAGCCATCCACATCTCATGGCCTGTCTGGGATTTGGTTGATGTAACCTCCGGCATATTGTCGCCGAATACATTATATATTGCTTTGGCCTCGTTGGCATCACCCTTAGGTGTTGATGTTGCATGGGCGTTGATATAGCCTATCTCATCCTTGCTGATACCAGCCAGCCTGATTGCCATTTCGAGGGAGCGGGTAGGACCGTCGACATTAGGTACAGAGATATGGTCTCCATTTGATGAGAAACCGTAGCTCAGAACCTCTGCAATTATAGGGGCACCTCTCTTGATGGCATTCTCGTAGCTCTCAATGATAACTGTAGCAGCTCCGCCTCCAGGTACCAGACCGTCTCGGTCTCTGTCGAATGGCCTTGAAGCCTTTGTTGGGTCATTTTCTCTGATAGAGAAAGCACTGATTCCGTCGAAACTTCCTATAGAGAAAGGATTCACCTCCTGCGCTCCACCGCAGATTACCATATCCTGAAGCCCGTTCTTAATAAGTAGCGCACCAAGACCTATGGCGTGGGAACCGCTGGCACATGCTCCTGATACAGTGAGGTTCATTCCTTTTAACTTGAAGATACAAGCAAGGTTCATTGTAACAGTTGAGTTCATTGACTGGAAAATGGCTCCTGAACCTACAAGGGTTGTATCTTTTTTCTCCCTCATTGTGTCAACGCTCTTTACAACAGGATCTGCACTGCTGTCGTTGCCGTACAGAAGTCCAACCTCGTGGGCGTTCAGATAGTCCTGGTCGATATTTGCATGTCTGAGGGCGTCAATTGTGGCACAGTAAGCATATTTAGCCTGCTCAGGCATATATACTCTCTGGTTTCTGCTCAACTCTTTTTTCAGATCCGGAATCTCCAGATGGGCTGTAAGGGCCGATCTGAAACCCATCTCCTTACGGGCAGGGTCGAATATGATGCCCGATTTTCCGTAATACAGGGAATCCCTTACCTCTTCCAATGTTTTTCCAAGGCAGGAATATATTCCCATACCGGTGATTACAACTCTTCTTTCCATATTAATGCTTTTTATATTTTCTTTACTATTTTCTGTTATTTGATGATCATTTTGCGCAAGGCATTGTATTTCTCCTTCAATTTTCTTCCTTTTTCACTGCCGCATCCGGCCAGCCATCTCAGCTCTTTTGCAGTGCTTTGCACGAATGCAGTATATTTCCAAGCAAATATACACAAAGCAGGGATTATTGCCACATGAATGGCGCCTGCCCACCATAATCCTGTACTATAATAAGTTATAAGGAAAACAGCCAGCGAGAACAGCGGTATGAGGAAGAGTGCGTTGATGGCATATATGAAAGTTCCGAAAAACATCACATCCTTGCTCGCTTTTCTATAGACACATGTTGCAATGCTGTACATGAATATAGATGGCCAGAGCGAGAAAATGTAGAGAGGAAGGAGTAAAATTGCAACGAGCAACTTCGCTGCAGATTTGATTCCCGACACCTTTTTTGCAAGTGTGTTGCTGTCGATTCCCATCTTTGCAACCTCCTCCTTAACTTCGTCGGCCAGCCTGTATATCTTTTCAGCAGACTGGGTATCCTCATTGTGGAGTTTGTCGAGTTTTCCGCACAACTCTTTATCTGAAACCAGCATATCCGGCAGATATTCGGGATTCTTGCCGTTGTTTTTGGCATACTCTTTTCCGAAAGATGTGCGGATATAATCTATGCTGCTGTAGTTGTCGAGATCTTCAATATTGAGCATCAGAGACTTGATCTGTTCTCTAACAAGAGCATTCACCTGCCTTTGCGCAGTGCGTGGCTTTGTCTTGTACAGTTCATAATATGGTTTCAAGGAGATAGGTGTTCCGAATTTTACCATGAATTGCTCCTGCAGCCTGAAATAGTTGGAATAGTGGTTGCACGAGGGCAATATGAAAATTTCGGTATTGAAATCATCCATCTCGGCAGCCTCAAAGGCAAGTTTGAGGTAGGCCATAGAGAAATCCCCCAGCCATCTTTTATCCTGGTGACCGGCCTCCGGATACATCATAATTGTCCTTCCATTGGCAAGTTCCCGTTCTGTAACTTTGAATGTCTCCTGATTTTTTCCGAGCGCCTCTGCTCCTTCATAATTGAGTCTGAAAGCCGGAAGCAGTCCGATTGAACGGAGAAATTTGTTTGCGATAGGGTGGAGTGCAAAGACATCTGCACGTGTGATGAAGTTGGGCTTTCTGTCTCTGAAAGTGAATAGAACACCCAAAGGGTCATTCAGACAGTTCTGGTGGTTTGAAACAATCAGCAGCGGTGTGCCATTGTCCGGAATATTTTCTGGATTTATACTATATGTCTTTTTGTAGTAAACCTTATCATGTATAAACCGGAGATATGCTTTGAAAATAGAATAAATCACACCCGGTTTATTCGCTTTTTGTGTCATAAATTTTATTTTAATTGCTCAAAATAAGGTAAATTTGTTCGCAAAAATATAAAAATAAAAGGACTATTTGCTAAAATTTTACTAAATTCGGCAGTTCTTAAACTTTTTAGAGCTTAAGTTGTTCTAAAATGAGAAGTATTATAGTTTAAACTTAACCAATAAAAAAAGGAGAGATTATGGCAAAGTTTTATAAATGTAACCATTGTGGAAATGTAATAGGAAAAGTTGTGGATTCAGGAGTGCCTGTATTCTGCTGCGGACAGAAAATGGAAGAGCTTGTTGCAAACACTGTTGATGCAAGCCAAGAAAAACATGTTCCTGTAGTTACCCGCATTGATGACTGCAAAATTAAGGTGGAGGTTGGCAGTGTGGCTCACCCTATGTTGCCGGAGCACCATATTGCATTCATTTATGTTGAAACAGAGAATGGCGGAATGAGGATGGGACTCAAAGATAAGCCTGAGGCTACATTCTGTGTATGTAATGACAAACCTGTTGCAGTTTATGAGTATTGTAACCTGCATGGTCTCTGGAAGACAGAATTGTAATATTCCAGATATAAAGAACGGAAGAGGGCGACTAATAAGTGATTTAGTCGCCTTCTTTCGTGTTTATATGTCTATGACAACAGTGGCGGTAGGGTAAGTTTGGCTTGGTTCCGTCGGAACAAGTTCCGACTCCATCCCTCCCAACGCTTCGCGTCGGGCCCCTCTTTTAGATTTGCACCATAATTCCAATATGGAGTTATGGTGCTCTTTTATTGTACCTTTGACGTAGGTCTGAATGATGTGAACTATGGGTCCCTCTAGGTATTCCCTTTAACGGGTATCAGACATGTTCAGGCTATATGTTAAACCAATAAGACTGACCAGAAAGAGGAGGTGAACTAAGGTCGCTACTGGACTGACATATTCA
>JAGBHM010000007.1 GCA_017935505.1 Bacteroidales bacterium
GTATTGTTTAATTATGATAAGCAAGGACAGATTCGTAAGAATGTTGTCAGTTTTGCAACCGAAGCAGCGGAAATAGACAATATTTTCAGAGATATAAAGGATGATTTGGAAAGACGCCCGTTATTTTGGGAACAACTTCCACCAGAAGATTTGTCAGTTCCTTTGACGAGTAAGATTTCTCTTGCTTTCAATGATGATGATAAAGCGAAGATAACAGAAGCATTGAGACATTATCACAATGTTGTTGTCACGATGGAAAATACTTTACCATCAAGCTTTTCTCAGACTATAGTTAGGCTGAATGCAGAGAAAGAGCAATTGCTGGTTCAGAAGAATGGACTGGAAACAGAAATAGGAGCATTAAAGCGCCAAAAAAAGCAGTATAAGTGGGTGATTATATTATCCCTATTAGTTGCTGTAGGGTTGATTGCCATTGTCTTTTTTAATCAAAATGTGAATGAACTGCGTAGTGTTTTAAGTATCCGGGATGTCTCGATTGATTCGTTAAATACCGTTATCTCAAATAAGAACCAAGCTATTTCAACGCAAGAAGATATCATAAATAGAAAGGATACTGAACTTACCAAGTTAAAAGGAGTGCTGGATAGTATTTCTGTTCGTATGCCAATTTTTGTGTCTGGAATGAGTGTAAAAAATGAAGGAGAGGATTACGGAGAAACTATTTATAGTAAAAATACCACATATATTTATCCTAAACTTGAAGGATATGGGTTAATTGATGGTACAATAGAACTATTTGTTAAGTTTTATTCCCCTGATGGATTACGTACTTATAGTGAATCACCATCTGGCTATACATATTCAGATAAGATTTCCCTGAACAAACATCAAAATAATACTATTTTTCTAAGTGGATATGGTAATAAAGCTAAAGGTACTTGGAAAAGCGGTTCATACCGAATAGAGGTTTGGCATGATGGTAAACTTCTTTATGAAAAGAATTTCACTGTATATCAGTGATAAAAGCATTTATGAGGTATAAGGATATTGTTTACAATAACAATAGCTAACAGTTAATGTATTGTTAATTATTTTGAGTTTTTGGTTGTTATGATTTAATAAAGGTGATCAAGTTGTCCGGACATCTTGTGTATACTATTACAAAGATTTTCACCAATCTTAGGATATTCCTCTATTATAAGCCGGAAAATGCAGTTGTCTAAATAGAAAACCGGATCAAAATTACTTTTGACCCGGCCCCTTTTTATTTGTCTAAATATCTTTATAGTGTGTTAGAAACTCTTTGCTATTGCAATGAAGTCTGCTGCAACAAGTGAAGCACCTCCGATAAGTCCGCCGTCGATATCTTTTTGTGCAAAAAGCTCTTTTGCATTTGACGGTTTGCAGCTTCCTCCGTAAAGGATTGAGATCTCCTCTGCCAATGCACCGAATTTCTCTGCAAGTACGCTTCTGATATAAGCATGAATCTCCTGAGCCTGCTCACTGGTAGCAGTCTTTCCGGTTCCGATAGCCCATACAGGCTCGTAAGCAATCACTATATTCTTCATCTGCTCTTCTGTGAGACCGAACAATACCTCTTTAATTTGGGCTGCGACAACCTCAAAATGTTTTCCTGCCTCCCTCTCTTCGAGTTTCTCACCTACACAATATATAGGAGCAATGTTCTCAGCCAATGCAAGATTGATTTTCTTTACCAGTTTCTCATTGGTTTCACCATAATACTCTCTTCTTTCAGAGTGTCCAAGAATTACATACTCAACAGGGAGTGAAGCAAGCATCTTTGCAGATACCTCACCGGTATATGCTCCTTTTGCCTCGTCTGCACAGTTCTGTGCGCTCAATGCAACCTGTGAACCTGCCAGCACATCTGCTACAGATGCCAAATGTGTGAATGGTGTACCTACAATAAGTTTTACCTCAGAAGAGAGTGAAGCGGCCTCGCCAACTACCTCTTTTGCCAATGCAACACCTTCTGGAACAGTGGTATTCATCTTCCAGTTTCCTGCAACAATTTTCTTTCTCATAATACCAAATCTTAGATTCTTTAAATATACTCTCTTTTTTCAGGGCGCAAATTTAAATTTTTTTAACTTTGTGACAATGAAAAAGTATACAAAATATTATACCCTGTTTGCTCTGCTTATGCTGCTCTGCCTTGTTGCAGACATCATTTTCGGATCTGTGAGCATACCTTTTGGGGATATAATTGAAAATATCTTTTTGCATGGCACATCCGACAGCATTTCTGCAGGAGATGAATATGTGAGGGATATCCTCTTCAGTTTCAGGATTCCAAAAGCCGTAACAGCCCTTCTGGCAGGAATTGGCCTCTCTCTTTGCGGACTCCAGATGCAGACTCTCTTCAAAAATCCATTGGCAGACCCTTACATATTGGGAGTAAGTGCCTCTTCCGGATTGGGCGTTGCTGTTTTTGTGATGGGAGGTACTCTTCTCGGGCTGGATATGGGTCATCCTCTCTTTCAGATATTCGGAATTGCCGGGGCTGCAATGGCTGGAGCGTTCCTTCTGATGATGCTTATAATATCATTGTCGCACAAATTGAAGAATAACCTCTCCCTTTTGATATTTGGTGTTATGGTGGGAAGTGTTGCCAGTGCTATAATTAATCTGTTGCAATATTTTACCAGTGCATCGTCGCTTAAAATGTATGTGATCTGGACAATGGGAAGTTTTGCAGGCCTCTCTCCTCTGCAGTTGTGGCTGCTTGCAGGGATGGTTGTTGTTGGAGTGGCAATGTCGGTTTGCAATATAAAGGATCTTAATGCTCTGCTTTTGGGAGAACAGTATGCCGCTGCTCTGGGTATCAATATAAGAGGTGTGAAGATAAGGATACTTGTTGCAACTACCCTGCTTGCAGGCAGTGTAACTGCATTTTGTGGCCCGATAGGTTTCATTGGAATAGCGGTGCCGCACATTACCAGATTTATCTTCAGGGATGCCAACCACAAGGTGCTGCTTCCGGCTACGGCTCTTGTAGGCGGTACAATGATGCTGTTTGCCGACCTGCTTACAAATATCCCTGCTTCGGGAAATGTGATTCCTATAAATACTGTTACAGCATTGCTTGGAATACCTGTAATATTGGTGATAATACTGAAAAATAGGGTGTGATGGAGAATATGTTGCTGGAAATAAAGAATTTGTCGCTTGGTTTCCATATTGGAAAGTCAGAAAAGGTAATATTTGACGGCATTGGTGCACAAGCTGGAAGGGGAGAGGTCATCGCTCTGATAGGATCCAATGGAAGGGGCAAAAGCACACTGCTCAGAACACTTGTAGGGCTGCAGAATATATTCAGGGGAACGATACTTTATGAAGGGAGAGATATAAATGGATTCTCCCATAAGGAACTTTCGGAGATGATAGCATTTGTCAGTTCGCATACCGAGAGGGCAAACCATCTTTCGGTAAAGGATATGCTTGGCATAAACTGCTATTACAAAACCAATTGGCTTGGAAATATAACTGAAGCCGACAGCGCTAAAATATCAAAGGCTCTGGAGATGGTAGGTCTTGAGGGTTTTGAGGATCGCAACAGTTTCGATTTGAGCGACGGCGAATACCAGAGGGCAACGATAGCGGCGGCAATTGTGCAGGATTCGCAGATAATAATACTTGATGAGCCTACAGCATTCCTGGATATTGCAAACAGATTCATGATAACAAAGCTGCTGCAGAGAATTGCGCATGAATGGGGAAAGCTCGTAATCTTTTCTACCCACGATCTGCAGCTTGCCATAGATATGTGTGACAAGATATGGCTGATGGCGGCAGATGGTTTCTATAATGATACGCCATGCTCGCTTATGGAAAGTGGCGCTTTTGAAAAACTGTTCGATAATTCAAAGATGGTATTCAATAAACTTACGCGGACATTTGAGGTGAAAGATTGAACAGATATACATATTAATTGTTACAGAAAGAGAGGAGTAAGGGTGTCAATTTCACTATTTTTAGGTATTGATACCTTTTTTTTATTGGTATACCTTTGTATTGTGATTAGGCCATACGTTATTGAATAGTTTAGTACAGAATAGAATTGTTTATTGTTTATTGATCGGATAAGGGCTGCCTGCTGGCGGCCTTTATTTGCTCATGGAGCAAATGTTGTTAAATTTGTATGGAAAAAAGAGGTAACCGGTAAAATTATATCATATGACAGCGCAGGAGAAAAAATATAAGGGGACCGATAAAATGGCAGAGATCATCTGCTCGGACTCCCTGTTGTTGCAGGTAATGACACGTTTTGGAATGTCATTGGGATTTGGGGATGATAATATTGTGCAAGTATGTGAGCGACAAGGAGTTGATAGTAATACATTTCTTGCTGTAATAAATTTTGTCTCGCAGAGACATGCGCATATTGAGACTAATGCACAAGTCTCGGTTGTTGCATTGTTGGGCTATCTCAGACAGTCACACAAATATTTTCTGGAGTTTGCACTTCCTGAAATACGCAAAAAACTCTCACTTGCCATTACAGGAGAGGGAAATGAACTGTCGGATCTTGTATTGAGGTTCTTTGATGACTATATGGGGGAGGTGCGCAGGCATATGGAGTATGAGGAGCAGGAGGTTTTCCCGTTTGTGGAGTCGTTGGTGGAGGGAAGGGCGGTAGATGCCGGAAGCATATCCACATTCTCTGAGCACCATGATCCTGTGGACGAGAAGTTGAATGAACTCAAGAATATCATCATAAAGTATTATCCGTCTGACGGGTGCAACAATCAGCTGAATGCAGCGCTATTTGATATATTCTCATGTGAGCAGGAACTCAAATCGCACTGCAAGATAGAAGATTATCTCTTTGTACCGGCTGTAAAGAATCTTATAAGGGGGTTGTAGCATGCATATAAGTAGAGAGACTATACATATTGCTGTCGCAGAATCTTCTGTAATAATACGCAATGGCATAAGTGCAACTTTGGAGAGAATCTCCTCCATAAAGGCACACATTGTTGAGGTTGCATCAATGGAGGGACTTTATGACTGCATGGATGCACACTCTCCCGACCTTCTGGTTGTAAATCCCATGTTCTGTGGCAAATTTTCGCTTGAACAGATGAAGAGATCGTGGCCGTCGGTAAAGTATGTGGCATTGGCCACTTCATATATTGATTCCACTCTCCTTGCCGAGTATGATGGAATATTGTCGGTATATGACAGTATTGATTCGATAGAAAAGCTTTTTCTCTCATTGTCGATGGCTGGGGAAGAGTTGGATGAGACTTTATCAGATGACGGGCAGAAGGATGTTGTGATACAGGGAGAGGAGCAGCCTGATGTGTTGAGCCAGAGAGAAAAGGAGATTGTCATATGTGTTGTAGAGGGGCTCACCAACAAGGAGATCGCAGACAAACTCTTCCTCTCGGTACACACTGTAATAACCCACAGGCGAAACATATCAAGGAAACTGCAGATACATAGTGTGGCCGGTCTCACCATTTATGCTATAGCCAACAAATTGATAGGACTGGAGGAATTGAAGTAAAATAATTCTTACTTTTGTGCAAAATTTCTACAAGATGAATTATATAGAGGTAAGTATAGAGATCACCCCGTTTACAGAGGAGAATGCCGAGATTGTCATGGCAACAATTGATGAGCTTGGTTTTGAGAGTTTTACAATGGAGGAGCCCTACCTAAAAGGTTATATTCCGCAAAATGATTTTTCTGCATCAAACCTTAAGTGCCTGTTGAGTTTCTTTGATGATTCCGACAGTTTTAAATTGCAGTGGAGCACAAACCTTGTGAAACAGGAGAATTGGAACAGGGTATGGGAGAGCAACTTCGAGCCTATAGTAATTGATAATGAGTGTACAATAAAGGCCGATTTTCATAAAGACCTTCCGCTTACCAAATATAATATTACAATTGTGCCGAGAATGGCATTTGGTACAGGACATCATCAGACAACTGAACTGATGGTGAAATGGATCCTGAAGATTGCCAAAGATAAAGCTGCTGCAGTTGGGGCAAAAGAGGCCAATTTAAGGGGGATGCAGGTGCTTGATATGGGTACAGGTACTGGAATACTTGCATTTCTGGCTGCAAAATTGGGAGCTGCAAGGCCTGTACATGCCATTGATGTAGATATTACAGCGGTGAATTCTGCAAAGGAGAATGCCTGGAAAAACAGAATGCATAGAGCCACAACAATCCTGTATGGCGATGCTGCAATGATTCAGGCCTCAAAATATGATCTGATTCTTGCAAACATCAACCGCAATATCCTGCTGGAAGATATGGCAACCTATGCCAGAGGTCTGAAGTCTGCCGCGGAGATAACATTCCGAAAAGGTTTAGCTGGACGGGCTTCTGCTGCAAATGGCACTACCGTTCCGGAGACGGTTGCGGCATATCCTGCAACAGGGGGCTTGCTTGTACTTAGCGGTTTCTATACAGAAGATGTCCCCCTTCTCAAGGCCGAAGCTGAGAAGCAGGGACTCCAATATGTTTCGCAGATAAGCAAGGACAACTGGTGTGCTGTCTGTTTCTGCAAGAGATAATCTGTTGCTTTACTTTTCGTTGACTACTGCACGTTTGTAGGTATCTGAGTATCCTGGGAACATTGGTGCAGGTGGTATTGTTGTGCAGTGTCCGTTGTTCTTGAATGTTCCGTCGGCATTCTGGTGTTTTGTGTTTCCGTCGATATATTTTATAAGAAGGTATTTGTCGAGGTTATTCCACTTTTTGAAGAGGGCTGCAGCCTGGTCAATCGAGAAATTGGTGAGATATTTCACAACTTTTTTGTCAGAGCCCAATCCAAGTGCTGCGGCATCAGCGGCCTCAACAGCCTTAATCATCTCCAGCTCATGTTTGTCCACATTTTCACGAACCTCCTTGCCGATATGGTTGTAGCGCAGATATGCAAACTGTGCAATTCTGTTCTGCAGCCAGAACATTGAGGTAGGGGAGTACTCCAACATATTTCCGTTACCGAGACGGTAATGCTCTGATACAGCATTTGAACATGCATAGAATGGCGACAGCGGTGATGTTCCAGCATCATCCACTGCAAACCAGAAGAGGCCTCCGATATGGTCTGGGAGCCATCCGCGGCACTGTCCTACAAACCAGAAGCCTGTCTGTTGTGTTGCTATTGCGCGCTCGTTGTTGCCCTTTTTACCATCTATTTCAAATGATGAAGGACGCCATCTGTAAGGTAGTTCATTTCCTCCGGCGCCAATACCCTTTGTCATGTCAAACTCAGTTCCTTCGTAATGGTCGCGCATCATGTCCGCAACATCCTTAACAGAGAGTTTCTCTTTTGCTTTCACATATAGTGGCAGACGGTTTTCCGGATTGTCGCCACGTGCAAAATCTGCATATTTTTCCATATCCTCTGTGCCGTGCTTTCTGAAAAAGCTCCATACACGTGCTTCGCATGCTCTCATTGCAGAGAAGTCGAGCGGACAATATGTGTCTGCAAAGCTGAACTCTTCATCCTTGCCGCTGAAAAGGCCGTTCTCTCTGGCATGAGAGATTACATCTTTTGAATAGAGACAGTTTTCAGGGTCATCCAATGGGAATGTTGTGATTCTTGCACAGTTGGCATGTGCTGAGATATATCCGTCGGGAATTCTTACTGCAACCCATACGGCTCCCTTGTTCTTGTTCACACCATTTTCATATTTCGGTTTGCGGGCAATAATGTCCATAAACCACACCTCGTTGGGGTCTGCAAATGAAATTGACTCTCCGCTTGAGGCGTAGCCGTACTCATCGAGCAGAGATGTGTAGAGCAGAATGGCCTCACGGGCTGTCCTTGCTCTTTGCAGAGTGATATAAATGAGCGAACCATAATCCAATATGGCAGTTGTATCCCTCAACTCCTCAAGACCTCCCCAGGTAGATTCTCCAATAAGGAGCTGGTGCTCATTCATGTTTCCTATAACATTATAGGTATATTCAACTTGAGGAATATAGCCTAAAAAGCGCTCCTTACCCCATTCTCTCACTTCAACCATCTCTCCGGCCTTGTGCCTTTGTGCAGGCATGAATACCAGAGTGCCATATCGGGTGTGGGAATCAGCAGCGTAGCTTACCATAACGGAACCGTCTTTGCTGGCCCCTTTTGAAACCAGAAGATTTGTACAGGCAAGTGCCTCATATGCAATAAGGGAGAATAGTGCGGCAAGTGCAAATATCTTTTTCATATAAATAACAGTTTTTAATGGTTGGCCGACAAAGTGTCGGTATAACAAAGATATAATTAATTTGGGGATAAAGGGGATTTTTAGTGTATGAATAATAGATGATTTTGTATAATCCAATATATTTTGATATGAAGAAAACTGTTCTGTTTTTACTCTCGGCACTCCTTATTATTGTTTCAGATGCGGCATATGCACAGAAAAATGGTGGAAACGCAAAGACTGATGGCGGTATAGACAACTCCATAATGGAGCGTCTGAAATCTGAATATAAATTTACCTCGGAGCAGCAGGCTATCCATAATGCGCTGGCTGTAAGGCCTATTTCCGAACTCTCCATAAATTCGCAAAAGAGCGTGGCCGGGGATACCCACTTTTCACATGTGGTTGAAAAGATAGGAAAAACTACAGACCAGTATACATCGGGACGTTGCTGGCTCTTTACCACACTCAATGTCTACAGAGCTAAAATCATAAAGAAGTACAATTGGCCTGATTTTGAGTTTTCACATGGCTATCCATTCTTCTATGACCAGTTGGAGAAGTCAAATCTCTTTCTGCAGGCAATTATTGATACAAAGGATCTGCCTATGGAAGACCGTACTGTAGAGTGGCTCTTCAAGCGTCCAATTTATGACGGGGGACAATTCTCTGCAGCGGCGGATCTGCTTCACAAATATGGCGCAGTTCCGGCTGAGGCAATGCCTGAGACATATCAGGGAAACAATACAGAGGATTTGAGAGAGATACTCCGCTATAAGTTGAGGGAGTATGGTTTGGAGTTGAGGAGAATGGCAGAAAAGGGCGGCCGTAACCTGCTTGAGTCTCTCAAGGAGCGCAAGGTTGAGATGCTTTCTGATATATACCGCATTCTGGCTGAATGTCTGGGCGTTCCTCCAACCGAATTTGAATGGAAGGGTAGAAAGTATACTCCAAAATCATTTTTTGATGAGTATATCGGTGATAATATGAAGGATGATTATATAATGATCATGAACGACCCTACCCGCGAATATGGGAAAGTGTTTGAGATAGAGTACTACAGACATCTTTACGACGGACGCAACTGGCGTTACATAAATCTTCCTATGGAGACTATAAAGCAGATAGCAATCAACTCAATAAAAGACAACTGTGCCATGTATTTTTCGGTTGATTCACCGCAATACCGCAACAGCAAGATTGGAACCTGCGATTTTGAAAATTTCAATCCGGGAGCCCTCTTCAATATTTCATTTAATATGGACAAGGCCGATAGAATAAGAACATTCACAAGCCGTTCTGTGCATGCAATGTCTCTGATTGGTGTTGATCTTGATGCCGACGGCAATGCAAAGAAATGGCTTGCAGAAAACAGTTTTGGCGCGGGCTACGGATTTGCCGGCAATATAATAATGACCGATGAGTGGTTCTGCGGATTCATGTTCCGCCTTGCCGCAAATAAGAAATATATACCGGCGGAGATTATTGAAAAATATGAAAAAACAGAAGCGGAGATCTTGCCGCCTTGGGACCCTATGTATTAGAGAAACAGAAAGAGGATGCCCTAAAGGTCATAATGATAAAGAAAAGCCCCCGTTAGAATCTGCTCTAGCGGGGGATATTTGTTCAGAAATGGAACCTTTTATGTGCTCCACTCTTTATTGTCTACAAGTCTGTGCAATCGTAATCCGGAATGAATATGTCAATAAGGTCCTTTCTTGTGTCACCGCCACCGTTTTCACTGTTGGTGAAATAGATGAGGTAGCTCTTTTTATCGGGGAAGAGCCAGAATTTGCACCTGAAGTTACGGTTGCTGCCGCTGTGCGACCACACTCTGCCATAATTGCTTTCAGGGGTAACTCTGATGCCCAGACCAAAATACATTCCTTCGATATCCAGAGGACGTTGAGGGGTCATCATCTCCTTGAAAGTCTTTTTCTTGAGTCCTTTTCCCTTCATCAGAGCATTGAGGAAGAGCGAGAAGTCCTTTACATTGGTGCGCATCGTATATGCGGCGTTGGCAGCCCTTTTTGCAGCCTGTCCGCTACATTCAAGATTATTGTTATAACCATGTGCGGCCAGCTTGTTATAATCTTCTCTCCACTCGTAGCTTGTATAGTTCATTCCCAATGGCTTGAAGACCTCCTGTACAGCAAGTTCCTCGAGAGATTTGCCTGTAATATGCTCTACAACTCTCTGCAGATAGTGGATTCCTTCGCCGGAGTATGTATATTTTGTATTGGGTTCACATTTGAAGATGAGTTTTCCATTTCCAGGTTTTCCTCTTACCATCCAGTTTGGCAGGCCTGTTCCATGGGTGAGGACAATTCTTGCGGTAAGTCTTTTTGCCCACTCCTCATTCTGGCGGCTTTTGTCGGGATTGTCCGGATATGCATCCTTGAAACGCTCTTCGAGGTAGCCCAAATACTCCCATAAAGGCTTGTCGAGGTCAATTTCACCACGGTCTACCATTCTCATTACAATATATGAAAAGACAACCTTGCTTATTGATGCGGCTTGGAATGTGGTCTCAATATCCTTTGAGGCCGAGACAAAGTCGTATTGGGCTGTCTCAAACGCGATATCCTGTTTTGGAGTTTTGTATTTTACCTGAATCAGAGGAATTTTTCTCTTAAGAGCTATGGCACTTGTCAGTTGTGCATACTCTTTTTCAGATTTTACGGTGCTTTTGGGATCTTTTTCTGAAGCCGGCTCCACACCTGAACAGATCAAAGGCAATAGCATCAGCATTGCTGTCAGGAGCCTGAAATTATAGATCAATGCAGCTTTCATAGCGGTTTGGTATTAGATAAGTTTTCAAATGTTCTGTAAAAATACACAATCCTGAAATAAGATACCCGAAAAAAATTAGAAAAATTACCAGAGATACAAATAGTTGATGTACATTTGTGCAAATTGGAATTTTTAATAAAGAGAGATTAGATTATGAAAAAAATTATTTTTGCACTCATTGCATTGTGCGCAGTTATAGGCTGCTCCCAAAAACCATCTTTTAAAATTGACGGAACTGTAGAGGGTGTTACAGGTAAGGCAGTGTTGTCTTACATGAATCCTGTTTCAAAAAGTAAGGTCAATGATACAGTAGCTATTGAGAATGGAAAATTCCTTTTCAACGGATCTGTAGAGGATGTTTTTCCTGCTGTAATTGAGATTCTTCCAGCAGATGGCAAACCTGCATCAGCAAGACTTTACATAGAGAATGCTCCTCTTGAGGTTAAATTGGATTGGAGTAGTGTTAAAGAGGGTCACCGAAGCGGTAGAATAATTACATCGGCAGAAATTTGTGGCGGTGTGAACAATACATTCAAAAAGGCTTATGCAGCTATTCCCGACAGCATTATGGCTCAAGAAAAATATAAGGAATTTGCAGCAAAGAAAGCAGAAATGGACAAGCCTGAAATGCGTGCAGACTGGAGCAATTATATGAAAGTTTACGGGCAGTTCATGACAGAATATAGAGATGCCTTTGACTCTGTAGCTATTGAAACAGATAGAGCGAAAAAGGCATTTATAAGGGCAAATGCAGATGTAGAGTGTGCTGCTGAAGAGTTCTCAAAATTTATTTCTGATATCCAGTTGGAAGAAATAGAAGAGATATTCAATGTATTTACTCCAAAAGTGCAGAACTGTTATCTGGCAAAGAGAGTAAAAGATGAAATTCAGGCACTTAACGCCATCAAACCAGGTAATATGGCAACAGATTTTACCCTCAAGACACTTGCCGGTGATGACTTTACCCTTTCTTCATTAAAAGGTAAATATGTTGTACTTGATTTCTGGGCAAGTTGGTGTGGCCCATGCAGGGCAAGTATGCCGGGAGTTAAAGAACTTTATGCAAAATACAAGGATAAAGGTTTGGAGGTAGTTGGCATCTCTTGCGACAGTAAAGCCGAAGATTGGAAAAAGGCCTCTGAAGAGGAGCAAATCCCATGGATAAATCTTATAGATACACAAGATGGCAATAGAGTAGCAACAAAATATGCTGTACACTATATTCCAACAATGTATTTGCTCGATAAAGATGGTAAAATGGTTGGCAAGATGAAACATCATGAGCTTGATGCAAAATTGAAAGAGCTTTTGGGAGAGTAACAAGAGTTTAATACTATAACATAGCAATAAAGATGGAGGCTGCCAGTTGGTTAGTCTCCATTTTTGTTGTGTGCGGTCACGGAAAACATATATGTAAATTGTATTACCTGTAACAGCTGTAACAATATTATGAAAATAGAAGATGCCATAAGAGAATTGATGGATGAAAACAGGCAGACCCTTTCTCCATCGGCAAAAGAGACCTTGAAATTTATTTTTGAGACAGAAGATGGCAAAATAGCCTTTGATTTATGGATGGATAGTGGTGATAGAGAGTTTGAAATACCTTATGAGGTCGATTTTGAAAAGCTTTACGAACAAACGCTGCGTCGATCAAGTATGTATAATGATAATGTCCATAAAAGAGTAGCGAGGGTGAGAAGGCATAGAGTTTTTGATAGAATATGCAGGGTGGCGGCAATATTATTTATACCATTGTTGCTCTATATTTTTATAGATGGTTGGTCTGAAAATGATAAGGTAGCTTTGTCTGAACTTTCAAGTGAGGAAAAAATAGAAATGATAATGTCGTGTAGAGAGACATATGAGCCTCTTGGATTGGAATATTACTCACCGGCAGGCTCTCAGGTTAAAATCACATTGGCCGACAGTTCTGTAGTTACGCTTAATGGAGATAGTCGTATTACTCTGCTAAAATCATTCAATAGTGAGAACCGTTATCTTAAATTGGAGGGAGAAGCCCATTTTGATGTGGCAAAAAACGATTCATTGGGGTTTACTGTAAATGCTCAAGGAATTAATATTGTAGCCCTGGGAACTTCTTTTTATGTGCAAGCATACCCTGATGAAAAGACGGTTGAGGCTGTATTGTTGGATGGTATGATAGGAGTGAACAAGGAGGATGGTTCAGATGAACATTACTGTCATATACTCAAACCTAATGATAGGTATGTGTACACAAAAGCAACAGAATGCGAAGAACTCAACACATCGGTTGATACAAAACCGTATGAGGCGTGGACATACGGAGAATTGATTTTCGATGATACACCAATGACTGAAATTGTAAGGAAACTGGAACATTTTTATGGTGTAAATATAGTGGTAAATGATGAACGTATATATTCATATCATCTTACTGCAAGCTGGAACAATAAGTCAATTTCGCAAATTATGGAACTCTTGAAGTGTTCATCCCCAATAGTGTATGAAATAGTTCAGGATACTATAATTATAGATTTGAAACCAATCGTTAAACATATTATTTATTAACTTAAATTACTAAGTATGAAAAGCAAAATCAAAAATGTAATTCTAGCAGTACAGATTTTATTTGTGCTTTTGCTCGTGTCGGCAGGGGAGATGTCGGCATATGCTTCTTTTGCTGATGATACATTTGCAGAGTCTGTATTGGCAGAACAAACATCGCCAAAAATAACTTTGGATCTGCATAGTGTAACATTGAAAGAGGCTTTAAAGGCAGTTGAAGCTCAATCTGATTACAGATTTATGTATAATAACAGCCTTGTAAATCCAGAAAAGAGGGTCTCTATACAATGTAATGCCGAAAGTTTTGTCAGTGTGCTTGAAAAACTTTTTGCAAATAGCGGCATTGATTATAAAATTGTTGATAATCAGGTGGTCCTTTCTGCTAAAGAGAGTAGTTTTGTTGAAAACAAATTATCTGAGGATAAGCAGTCTGATAACAGTAGACACAGTGTACAAGGTATCATTACAGATGATTCAACTGGAGAACCGATAGCTGGTGTTGCAATAGTTGTTAAAGGAAAAAATACTTTTGCAACAACAGATGTGGATGGCAAATATGAAATAGAGTGTGCTCCGGGTGATGTATTGGTGTTTTCATTTTTGGGACTAGAGACTGTTGAAATGCCTATAAATAATCGCAGAAATCTCTCTTTTTCCATGAAACAAGATATTATAGCTTTAGACAATCTTGTTGTAACAGGTTACCAGACTATTTCAAAAGAGAGAGCAACAGGTTCATTCAATACCGTTTCTGTAGAGCAGTTGAATAAGCCTCAAACATCTGTAGAACAGGCATTGATTGGTAATGTATCGGGCTTGCAGATTATAAATAAAGGTTATAAAGACAGGGATGAGTCTATCATCATACGTGGTCTTACCTCTTTGGGCGCAAACTCTGCACCGCTCATTATTGTGGACGGTTTTGCGATAGAGGGGACATTATCGTCTCTTAACCCTAACGATATTGCCAACATTACAGTATTGAAAGATGCTGCAGCTGCATCAATCTGGGGAGCCCGTTCGGCAAATGGCGTAATTGTAATTACCACAAAATCTGCAAAAAAAGGTAAAGTGAATGTAGAGCTCAATGCATTTGTTAAATTCTCTGGGAAAATGAACCTTGACTATGCAAATCCATTGGCATCAAGTGCTGAAACTATTGAATATGAGAAGTTCGCTTTTGATACAGATAACTTTGCTCAAGGACACCATATCAGCAGTGATACATGGACATGGAGAGTTTACAATGAATATGGCAAAAACTATACTCAGGCTACTATTGCTATGAATGAGAATAAATTTGGATATTTGAGCGATAGCGAATTGAGTACAACGCTAAATAAACTTGCATCCCAGAATAATAAGGATCAGATAAAAAAATATATGCTTTCATCTCCTATTACCCAGCAGTATAACCTTACTGTATCTGGTGGTAATGAGAAGGTAAGCAATATCTTCTCTATGATGTATGACAAAAATATTGGAGAATTGAGAGGTGACGAGAATGGCCGTTATACAATTAACTTTAGAAATAATATTGCACTGTTCAAATGGCTGGATATTAATGTGGGAGCAATGGTCCAATATGACAAATCTAAGAATCGTGGTCTGGGATTGGCAGATATTCAGAAAATGTCTCCTTATGATATGCTTGTAGATAATAATGGAAATTATCTGCATGTACAGAATAATCTATATTTACCGTTGGTTGATAGATATATTACTCAAAAGGGCGTACAATTCCCTTATTCTGATTGGACTTATAATCCAATTAGAGAGATGAATGGCACCAATATACAAGAAGAGAATATTTATGGAAGAGTACAGGCAGGCCTCAAACTTAAATTTATGGAGGGACTCACTTTTGATTCCAAAATACAATATGAAATTAAAAAATATGATTATCGTGCTCATTATCTCGAAGATACTTACAAGGTACGCTTTGCTGTAAATTATTTGTCAAAATGGAATGGCAGCCCAAGTTCTACCCCTGCTCAGCAACTGGCTAACGGTGATGCGCTACAAACATCAGACGGAGATTTGAAAGCATGGAATATCAGAAACCAGCTTAATTTCGATAGAACATTTGCCGGTAAACACAATATATCTGTTATCGCAGGAACCGAAGTGTACGAAAGAGTATACAAAACATCCATGAATCCTTTAATGTATGGCTACAACGACAGTAATCTCACATTTACTGCTCCTCCAGGAGGTATTACAAATTATCCGTACAACATGTTTGATAGTGAGGACTACTATGAATATATGACTGCATTGTATTATCCAGGAACAGCTACAGTGAAAACTGAGACTTGTGATAGATATTTCTCACTTTATGCAAATGCTTCATATACATATAATAACAAATATACTTTATCGGGAAGTTACAGAGTTGATGCCTCAAATCTTATATCATCAGATGCTGCCATCCGTTACTCTCCATTTTGGAGTGTAGGTGCTTCATGGAATTTGAGTAAAGAGGCATTTATGCAAGATTCTGATTGGATTAATAGATTGGTTCTTAGAGCTACATATGGCTTTAATGGTAATGTGGACAAATCTACTTCAATAGATCCTCTCATCAAGGCTTATTATTTCAATGACAAATGGGGAACATACAGGGGTACAATTTCAAATTATGGAAACCCTTATCTATGCTGGGAAAAAACAGGTGCATTGAATATTGGAATCGATTTTTCAGTATTAGGTAATAAACTATCCGGAAGTATTGATTACTACAACAAACAAGGTAGAGATCTTATTTCCAAGATTGCAGTGGCGGATGTGTTTGGAACTAGCAGCAGTCAGGATATGAATGCTGTAGAAATGTTCAATAAAGGTATTGAACTTACTCTATCCTCTAATCTTTCAAAAGGAGACTTCAGTTGGAATGGAAATCTTAATTTCTCATACAACAAGAACAAGATCACAAAACTATATAAGAACTCTTCTATCCAAGGCTACAGACTCTATGGCCCAGGCTCTGGTTGGGAATACTATGAAGGATATGATGCCAATACCCTTTGGAGTTTGAAATATGGTGGAATGATGGATGTTGCCGGTATGTATCAACCTGTTATTGTTGATAAAAATGGTGAGAATCCTATTCCTATGACTACTTATTATACAAATCTGTCGGAAGACTACATTATTGGTACAGGTACAACAGTTCCGCCATACATTTTAGGATTTACAAATACTTTTAAATATAAAAATTTGTCATTGTCATTTATAATTACAGGTTATTTCGGCCACAAGTTCAGAGCTACAGGATTTAATTATCCTATGGTTGAATATGGAGTTGCTGCCCCTAATAAGTATTATACTGATGTGCTCAATGCAAATCCGGACAATATGGTAACACTGGAAAAGGAATATCCTTCTTACTTCTCTGACTATATGCAGTTTATAGATTGTAATGTACAGAGTGCTGCAAATATCAGATTCCAAGAGATTAACTTGTCATACAGTTTGCCTAAGAGCGTTATCAATTATGTAGGTATTGCCGGGGCTCAAATTTATGGTCAACTCAATAATGTGGGTGTGATAGCATTTAATAAAAACAACGAGGATCCATTCTATCCTATAGGCACATATAAACCTGGTATAGCTTGTACTTTCGGTGTTAAGATTAACTTTTAATTTGATTGAATATGAAAAAAATTAATACTATTATATTTCTGATGACAGTCGCATTTATACTTTCTTCTTGCGATGATTTTCTCTCACAGAGGCCGTCAAAGGAATCAGCAATAGTTCCTTCGACTTTGGAAGATATTGAGTTGATTCTTGTGGGTACATGGAGAGAAGACTGTAGTAGTGACCATGTTACTTATGGTGGAGGAGATATTCAGCTTCTTCCAGAGTTGGAAGCTGCGGCAAATGGGTCTTATAGAGTTTCATATGTGCAGGCTGGTACCTGGGAAAGAAATGAAAGTGGATCTATTGTAGATTATATGTGGAGATACAGATGGCAAAATATTTTTAAAGCGAACCTTGCTGAATATGAACTTACTGTAATTAAAGATCTTTCTGAAAATGATATAGCTGAGGTCAAAGCTAAAGCAGCTTTCAGACGTGCTATTTCTTATATGGAACTGTTGAATATCTATACATTACCTTATTGTGAGAAAAATCTTGAAGAACCAGGTCTTGTTCTTACTAAGGATATAGGTTATGACTACTCATTAAAGAGAGCTTCATTGAAAGATACATATGATTTTATTGAGAAGGATATTCTGGCAGCACTTAATGTAAAAGCCCAACTCACAAATAGGACCGGGGCAAATTCTCCATATAGAGTTACTAAAGCAGCAGCCAATGCATTGGCATCACGTTTTTATCTCATGAAACATGATTATGCCAATGCAAAAAAATATGCTGAAGAGGCCATTAAACTCTATGGATGGAATAATGTATTAGACTATAATACAATAGGCTACTATGCAACGCCTACCAAAGGAACAATTACAGTAAACGGTACTCCTATAAACTTTGAGGCAAATTATCCGGCAACAAGAGGTTGGAACACAGATGTACAGTGGACAGAGGATATCTTTACAAATATGGTTATTAAAAATTCGTATAGCCAAGATCACTTTACAGCCCTAATCCCATCTGATGACTATATCGCATGTTTTGATGCAGATGGATCTAAGGAGAATGATGCAAGATATAAATACTTCTTTATTGAGGATTACCTTTATGCACAGGGAAAAGCTGTCACCAAAAATGTGCCTTGTTATTACAAACCTAAAAAGTATACATTATCTGTACCGGAGATGATAATGAATATAGCAGAATGTGAAGCAAGGGTTGGTGATTATAATACAGCTATAAGTCTTGTAAATCAATTGCGTGCGAAACGAATAGACCCAACTAGTGATGATGTTAATCTTTCCGCATCATCTAAAGATGAAGCTATTGCTATAGTATTACGAGAAAGACGCAGGGAAATGGGACCATTCAAGAGACTTTATGATATCAGAAGATACAATAGTAATGATTATGCAGCTGATGATGTCACTCTTACCCAAAAATTCTATTCGTATACATCATCTGCAATAGATCGCAGTTCTGCAATACAAACATATACTCTTAAACCGGATGCGAGAGAATATGCAGCTATGATTCCAGAAGCTGATGTAATGGCATCAAATGGAGAATTGCTTCAAAATACTTATTAGAAATTATTTATAAAATAAGAAGATGGATAATAATCTAAATGGTATTATCCATCTTCTGTGTTATTATGTATACTTATGAAGACTTTTTATATTGGAGTATTAACCTTATATATATTGGCAAGTTGTTCACAACAATCCTCTTTTACTATAAATGGAGAGGTGGCGGGTATTAATGGCACAGCTGTACTGTCTTATGAAAATCCTATATCAAAAGTTAAAATTTATGATACAGCAGCCGTTAAAAATGGTAACTTCATTTTCAAAGGTAGTATTGATGATGTCGTTCATGCCAATATTGAAATAATTCCGGACAGCGAAGAAAGTGCCAATTGCAAATTATATCTAGAGAATGCATCTCTTGACCTTAAATTGGATTGGAACAGTATAGTTGATCAAGGGAGCTATGGTAAGTATATTAACAGCGCAAAAGTTATAGGTGGTATAAATAATTCTTTTATGGCAGAATGCGTGACTATAAGTAATAATGTTCTGTTACAAGACAAATATGCAGAGTATCGTAATGCTATGAAAGCCTTGGAGACATACAATCAATTTACTGATTACGATAAATATAGAGCTGCCGTTGATGAGTTTAGGTCGACATTTTCGGAGCTTATGCAAACTGCAAAAAAAGAGCAGACAGCAGCTATAATAGATTATATCAAAGATAACCCCAATGTAGAATGTGCTGCCCATATCTTTTCGAGATATTTGTCGGGGCTTACACTTGAAGAAATAGAGGATGTGTTCAATAATTTTACTCCTGAAATTCAAAATTGCTATATGGCAAAAGAGATTAGGGAGGAGATTAATGCTTTAAATTCTGTACGACCTGGAGCTGTTGTTCCCGATTTTACTCTTAAAACTCAGACAGGGACAGACTTTACACTATCCTCATTAAGAGGTAAATATGTGCTTATTGATTTTTGGGCAAGCTGGTGTGGTCCTTGTAGAGCCAGCACACCTCACCTCAGAGAGCTTTATGCTAAATATAAAAATTGCGGTTTTGAAATAGTCGGTATTACAAATGATACAGATTACGATGATTGGAAAAAAGCGATTGAAGAAGACCAAACCTCATGGATACATGTCGCCGATGTTTTTCCTGAAAAGGGTAGGAGTGCAGAAATTATTTCAAAATATGCTGTGCATTACCTTCCTACACTGTATCTCATTGATCGAGACGGTAAAATGATTGGAAAGATAGAGCACACAGATTTGGATACCAAGCTTAAAGAGTTGTTTGGAGAGTAAAAAGAGAGCTGTGCGAAAAATATATACTCGACGGGGGAGGGCTTGTAGTTCACTCCCGTCGAGTTTTATTTTGAGAAAGCTAAGATTTAAATGAGCTGTTTTAGATTGTCAGTCAAGGCCGATAAATGTCATGAGTATTACAATGAGTTCATTGCCAAGATTCTCTTTTATATATGCCAAGGCTTTGCGCATTTGAGTATCTACGGTATTTTCACTTATTTGTAACATGTTGGCGATTTCTTTATAGGTCAATCCTTTAAATCTGTTAAGAATAAATATCTCTTTTCTACGGGGTGGAAGATTGGATATCACCTTGCCAAGATAGCTGGTGAGATCTTGTTCTATAATGTCATTTTCGCCGTTTATACAGTTGTTGGAGTTGCCGATATCGTTATTCATCATACTCTCTTTCAGCACCATGCTGTAATATTTGGATTTGAATAGATTATATGCCGAATTTTTGGATACTGTAACAAGAAATGCCTCAAAGTTGGTATTGTCTTTTAAAGTATTTCGCATTTCCCATATTTTGCAGAACACATTATGCAAAATATCTTCAGTATCTTCTTTGCTGTGCAGCAGTGAATATACATACCGATACAATATTGGTGCAAAATAGAGATAAAGCTCATGAAAGGCTTTAGCATCGCCATTTCTGAGGCGGATCGTAAGTTGTTGTATCTCTTTCTTTTGGGATCTGTTCATGGATAGTATGGAGCCAATAACCGGGTGCAAAAATAGCAAATAATGGCGGATAAACACCCATTTTTTACTATCTTTACAGAGATGGGTGAACAAAATGTCGGATAATGCCGTTCTCCAGTAATAAAAAGTATAGAGATGTTTGATTTAAACCTTACTTTACCGATTTCAAATCCTACATGGATATTTTTCCTGGTACTTGCAATAATCCTTTTTGCGCCGATGGTCCTGGAGCGTCTGCGTATACCGCATATAATAGGAATGATTCTGGCAGGTGTGGCCATTGGTGAACATGGTTTCAATATATTGGAGCGCGACAGCAGTTTTGAACTCTTCGGTAAAGTGGGACTATACTATATAATGTTCCTCGCCGGACTGGAGATGGATATGGAGGATTTCAAGAAGAACAAGTCGAAAGGAATTGTATTCGGACTCCTCACATTCGTCATTCCTATGGCGCTCGGTATCTGGAGCGGTATGGAGCTACTGGGATTCGGTTTTACAACATCCATTTTGCTGGCCAGTATGTATGCTTCGCATACTCTGATAACATACCCAATTGTGAGCCGTTACGGTTTGTCGAAGCTCAAAAGTGTGAATATAACAATCGGAGGAACAGTTGTAACAGTGACATTGGCCCTTATTGTGCTGGCAGTGATAAGCGGCATGTACAAAGGAGATACAAGCGGTATCTTCTGGGTTATCATGGGAACAAAAGTGGCTCTTCTTACAATATTTATAATGGTTGTATTCCCAATTATCGGCCGCAAATTCTTTAGAAACTACTCCGACAGCATAATGCAGTTCGTATTTGTTCTGGCAATGGTTTTCCTTGGTGGCGGATTAATGGAACTGGTTGGTATGGAGGGTATTCTGGGCGCTTTCCTTGCCGGTCTTGTACTAAATAGGCTTATACCGCATGTTTCACCTCTGATGAACAGACTTGAGTTTGTGGGTAATGCTCTCTTTATACCATACTTCCTTATAGGTGTGGGAATGATAATAGATGTGAACAGCATGTTTACAGGGGGTACTGCATTGAAAGTTGCAGTGGTTATGACAGTTGTAGCCACATTCAGCAAATGGTTGGCAGCATTCATTACACAGAAGATATACCGGATGGAAAGGAATGAGAGGAGTATGATTTTTGGATTGAGCAATGCGCAGGCAGCTGCAACATTGGCTGCAGTGTTGGTCGGTAACCAGATTATAATGGAGAATGGCGAGAAACTGCTTAATGATGAGGTTCTTAACGGAACAGTGGTGATGATTCTGCTTACATGTATAATAAGTTCTCTGGTTACAGAGCGCTCTGCACGCAGGTTTGCTCTGGAGGAGAAGGTGAAATTTGATGCTGGGGCAACAGAGAGTGACCCTGATGTAAATGCCGGCCGTCATTTGCCTGAGCAGATACTCATACCGGTTGCCAACCCTGAAACAACGGAGAATCTTGTAAATCTTGCGTTGCTGGTGAGAGATACAAAGCTTGCCAGATCACTTGTTGCACTCAATGTCATAACCGACAGCAGGAATATTCAGGAACGTAAGCAGGTAGGGGAGAAGAACCTCGAAAAAGCGGTGAAGGTGGCAGCCTCCGCAGATGTTGAAGTGACACCGGTGACACGCTATGATATAAATGTTGCAACCGGAATTACCCATGCAGTGGAGGAGTATGGAGCCACAAATCTTGTAATAGGACTGCACTACAAATCAAATATTATAGATTCATTTTTCGGAAACCTTACAGAGGGCTTGCTGAAAGGTACATTCAGGGAGGTGATGATTGCAAGATATCTCATGCCCGTTGCCTCAGTGAGGAAGATTCATGTGGCAGTGCCTGCAAAGGCCGAATACGAGACCGGTTTTGTAAAATGGGTGGAACATTTGAGCAGAATGGCCTCACAGCTCTCCTGTGGACTCATATTCTATGGCGAGGTCTCTACATTGAATTATGTAAAGGAGGTGGCTTCCAAATTTTCTGCAGCAACCCTCTCTTCGTATGTTATACTTGAGCGTTGGAACGATTTTGAACAGATAAAGCAGAAGATGTACCACTCACATCTGGCTGTTGTGATATCTGCACGCAGGGGCTCCATCTCTTATGATGCATCATTTGAAAAATTGCCTTCTCAAATTGCCAAATATTTCTCTGATAGCAATCTGATAGTACTCTACCCTGAGCAGTTTGCACAATCGGAAGATATGGTATCATTCTCCGACCCTATGGGCCATAATGAGTCGCAACATTACGACAAAGCCCGTGAGTGGCTCACAGGCTTGTTTAAATCTGAAGAATCTTCCGAAGAAGAGAGCTTCCAGGAGTAATGCAGGAGATATAGAAGTGCTCTTAATGGGCTAGAGGAATCTCAGTACTCCTCCATTCTCCCCAACACTCATCTCCACATTTCGACCCAGATATATGCTGGCGTTAGGGTGTTCATGTCCGCAAGGGAAATTGAACATTACCGGAATTCCAAGCGGCTGTGTATATTCGTATATAAGGTCATAAACACTCTTCTGCCATTGCTCCTCTTCGCGGGTGTCGGTGAAATATCCCACCACAATACCTTTACATTTGGCAAGGTGTCCGCTTTCGCGCAGATGCCACAGCTTGCTGTCGATTGTATACATCCTCTCATCAATATCCTCTATGAAGAGTATTGTAGGCTCATCAAAGTTATTGTCCGACGGTGTGCCGATCAAATTTCTCATAAGGGTAAGGTTACCGCCTATAAGTCTGCCCTCTGCAGTGCCGAAACTGTTGTATTTTGAAGGGTTGGTTGTGTAGGCAGCCACATTGCCGAACAGTGCATTTTTGAGGGAATTCTGGGAAAATCCGTCGAACTCTTCAGTAAATGTTCCGCACATTGCTCCATGAATAGACTCAATGCCCATCTTTTGCAGTGCATAGTGGAGTATTGTGATGTCGCTGTAGCCCACAAGCCATTTTGGATTATCTTTGAATAGATTGAGATTAAGTTCCTTTATAGTATGCATCGTGCCATAACCTCCTCTTATAGAGATTATTGCCTTTACTTCTGGATCGAGAAGCATCTCTTGTAAATCCTCTGCGCGCTGTTTGTGCGTACCTGCAAAATCACCTGGATATGTTGCTGTAATATTCTTTCCAGTTTTTACCTTCAATCCCCAACTCTCAAGCTGCTCTTTCCAGTTTGCTGCCAATTGTGCCTCTGATGGGGCCGATGCTATGGCAATAACCGCCACTGTATCTCCCTGTTTCAAAAAATCCGGTCTCATGTATCTCTGTAATTTTAATATGAATTTCTCTAAATGGATGTCAAATATAGGAATTATTTTACTCTTTTCGTATATTTGTATATATACTCAAAAACACTGTATATGGAGAGAAAAGCATATTTTGCAGGAGGATGTTTCTGGGGTGTAGAGCATCTGATGCAGCAGCAGGAGGGGGTAATTTCTGTTGTTTCCGGCTATATGGGTGGCGACAAGGAGAACCCTACATATCAGCAGGTGAAGAGCCATACAACCGGCCATGCCGAAACAGTGGAGATAACTTATAATCCACAAATTGTATCATATGAAACTTTGTTGAAGCTCTTTATGGAGATACATGACCCCACACAACTCAACAGACAGGGAGTTGATGTGGGGCCGCAGTACCGTTCGGAGATATTCTATCTTACCGAAGAGGAGAGGGAATGTGCTGTCGGAATAATACAGATATTGAAAGATAAGGGGTTTGACGTGGTTACAAGAGTTACCCCTGCCTCCAGATTCTGGATGGCTGAGGAGTATCACCAGAACTATTGTGAAGTGCATCACATTGAGCCGGAGTGCCATGTGAGGGTTAAAAGATTCTGAAGTGGCAAAACCCCATTATTTTGAACTTTCTACACAAAATGGAGTTATAAAACTGATAAATGCAAAATAGTGAAATTGGCATGAAAAGACTTGACGGAAATGTAACATTGATTACCGGAGGAGGTAAAGGTATAGGATTTGGATTGGCAACAGCCTTTGCAAGAGAGGGATCGGATCTGGTGATAACCGGTCGTAATGAAGGGAGGCTGCTTGCTGCAAAAGATGAATTGGAGAAGAAGTATGGTGTGAAAGTGCTGCCTGTTGTGGCAGACGGTGCAGATGAGGCATCTGTGAAGAGAACCGTTGCAAAGTGCATTGAAATTTTTGGGAGAATCGATACACTTATAAATAATGCACAGGTCTCAAAATCGGGAGTCTTGCTGGTCGACCACTCAAAGGAGGATTTTGATATGGCAATAATGTCGGGGCTCTATGCAGCATTTTTCTATATGCGCGAGTGTTTCCCTTATCTGAAGGAGAGTGGTGGAAGTGTTATAAATTTTGCATCTGGAGCCGGCCTGTTCGGCAAACCCGGGCAGAGTTCGTACGCTGCAGCAAAAGAGGGTATAAGAGGCATGTCAAGGGTCGCTGCAACTGAGTGGGGACCTCATGGCGTGAGAGTGAATGTTGTCTGCCCTCTGGCAATGACCGAGAGCCTGAAAGAGTGGAAAGAGAATTATCCGGAGCTGTTCGAAAAAACTATAAAAGATATTCCTCTCGGCCGTTTTGCCGACCCTGCAGATGATATAGGGCGTGTCTGTGTATTTCTGGCATCAAAGGATGCATCATTTGTAACAGGCGAAACCATCACATTGCAGGGCGGATCCGGATTGCGGCCTTAGGCTTTATTAATCATGCAGTTATTGCAGCTTCTTTGAGCATAGATACCACTCGTGGCATGTAAGCCCCTCTTCGGCTGTACGTGCAACGGCTTCGTCTGTTGTTATAGGGTAGTGGAGTACAACATCTTTTCCAGGCTGCCAGTTGGCCGGCATAGCCACATCGTGCGCATCGGCAGTCTGCAGACCTATAATTACACGTTTGATCTCATCAAAGTTGCGACCAAGAACCAGCGGATAGTATATTATTGCCCTGATCTTGTCTGTAGGGTCGATGAAGAATACTGCCCTTACACATGCATTGTTGCTCTCGCCTGGCATTATCATTCCATAAAGGGTTGAGACATTCTTGCTCAAATCCACAACTATAGGAAAGTCGATATCCACATTTTTATTGCCTTCCCACTCTATTTTCTCTTTTATATTCCTTACCCATGCAATGTGGCTGCTCAGACTGTCAACCGACAGTCCCACCAATTTTGTATTGAGTTTGTCGAACTCCTCCTGCATCTTTGCAAAAGCAATGAATTCTGTTGTACATACAGGGGTGAAGTCGGCTGGATGGCTGAAGAGTATTTTCCAGTATCCTTTATAATCTCCGGGAAAATTGAGTTTCCCTTTTGTTGTCATTGCCCTGAATTCTGGGGCCTGGTCGCCAATTCTTGGCATTCTCCAATTGTTATTGCTGTTTTCCATATTTATATGTTTTTTATTTGTCCTTTTAATCATAACAAAGTTACAATATTATTTATAAAGTTAATTGCCGTTTATTTTGTACTTTTGTCTTGATCATTAAAAAAACTGAATATGTATAGAGATTCCCAACTTTATGTGGCCCATTCGGCCTCAGGTCCTATAAATATAATTGGAAAGATGGCTAATCGCCACGGCCTTATTGCAGGTGCTACCGGAACTGGAAAGACCGTTACCTTGCAGGTGCTGGCAGAGACTTTTTCACAGGCAGGAGTGCCTTGTTTCATGGCTGATATGAAGGGGGATTTGTCGGGAATATCCCAGGTGGGAAAACTTAGTGGCTTTATAGAGAAGAGGTGTGTTGAGTTCGGCATGGATGCCGCTTCCCTTAAATTTGAAGGATGTCCTGTCCGTTTTTATGATGTGTATGGAGAGCAGGGACACCCTATGCGTACAACAGTGGAGAGCATGGGCCCGATGCTTCTTGCACGTCTGCTGGATTTGAACGACACCCAGACAGGAGTACTCACCTTAACTTTCAAAATTGCAGAGGATGAGCAGCTTCACCTTGTTGATATGAAGGATTTGCGACTTATGCTCGATTATGTTGCAAAGAATGCACAGAAGTATGCCACAACATATGGCGCAGTATCTGCAGCCTCAATAGGGGCAATACAGCGCTCCTTGCTTGCTTTGGAGGAGCAGGGTGGCGACAAATTCTTTGGAGAGCCTGCATTTGATATTTATGATCTGCTCCAGACTGAGGGTGGCCGTGGTGTAATGAATATCCTCGCTGCCGACAAGCTTATGCTGCAGCCTAAACTCTACTCTACATTTTTGATGTGGCTGCTTGCAACAATTTATGAGAAGATGCCTGAAATTGGTGATATGGAGCTTCCTAAGATGGTCTTCTTCTTTGATGAAGCCCATATGTTGTTTAAAGATACATCCAAAGCCCTTACCGACAAAATTGAGCAGATTGTGAGACTTATCCGTTCAAAAGGTATAGGCGTATATTTTATATCACAATCTCCGTCGGATTTGCCTGAGACAATCTTGGGACAGTGCGGAAACCGTGTACAGCATGCCCTGAGGGCCTTTACTCCAAAAGATCAGGCTGCGGTGAAATCGGCAGCACAGACATTCCGTCCGAATCCTGCATTCTCAACAGAGAGGGAGATTCTTGAACTCGGCACCGGTGAGGCATTGGTCTCATTCCTTGATGAAAAGGGTGCGCCTTCTGTAGTGGAGAAGGCAAAAATACTCTTCCCTCTCAGCCAGATAGGGGCAATAACAAGCGACCAGAGAGCTGCAGCTATGGCATCTTCGCGTGTGGCTGGAAAATATGATACACCTGTAGACAGGGAGTCTGCATTTGAAAAGATACTCAAGCAACGAGAACAGCAGCAGATGGAGAAGGCTCAGGAGGAGGAGAGGATTGCAGCAGAAAAGGCAGAGCAGGAGCAAGAGAAGGAGATGGCAAAGGAGAGGGCCAGACGCGAGAAGGAGCAGGCGCGCCTCGATCGTGAGCGTGAAAAGGAGGAGAAACGGGCCAGCAAGGCGAAAAAGGGAATATTTACCACCATGCTCGGAACAGCAGTAACCTATTTTGCAAAGACTCTGGCAACTCAGATGGCCAAAAAAATAACCGGCAGTACATCACGTACAACAACTAGAAAGAAGACAACAAGAAAAAGATAAGTCAGAAAATAGACACGAAGAGATAAATCAGAGAGGGCATCCAGATGGGTGCCCTCTCTATTATTGAGGAGCCATAGGAAACTACATGATCATCATCATGGCTGGCACCACATCTTTATTTTCTTCTGGGATGACAACATCTTTATACTTTTCAAAATCTTTATCCACTCCTTTGAGCTGGGACTCCAAAAATGCCTTATAACCCTTCAGAAATTTAGCTTTATCCGCATCTGTAACCTCAGGAATACTGAAGAAGAGGTTTTGAACCCTTCTCA
>JAGBHM010000008.1 GCA_017935505.1 Bacteroidales bacterium
CATTCCTGAATATGCT
The DNA here is from genome assembly GCA_017935505.1 of Bacteroidales bacterium. Classification (GTDB taxonomy): domain Bacteria; phylum Bacteroidota; class Bacteroidia; order Bacteroidales; family UBA932; genus Egerieousia. Next base: position 17 of record JAGBHM010000008.1, read on the forward strand.
GCTTGTCTTTCATCATTTCAATCAACTCATCCCGTCCTAACCGAACGGGAGCGCAAAGGTACAAACTTTTTCTCCACTTCCAAATTTTATTGCAAAAATTTTTACCTTTTTTTGTCAATTTTTTTTCGACAAATTAACGCAAAATATTGATCGTCAGACAATAATAAAAATGATAATTTTTAAGATTTTTTTGAAGGTCCTCGAGGGTAAAACCGCGTCACTCAGAAATAGCAGTTTTATCCGGATGAGGCAACCTGAAAATGCTCCACAACCATCCTTGCTGGGGACTATAACATATACCTATTTATATATAGTGTTGCTTTTCATTTTGCAGATCAACAAAAATTGATTACATTTGCACCCGATTATGAAAGAAGCTAGCCACATATCCAAATCCAGCAGTCTGCATAGGCATGTCCGACGCCATGCAATGGTGGTTGCACTTTTTGTCCGACGATAAAGGCAGGAAGTTTTCATTATCATAATCATCTGATAGCACCAGGTAGCCCAGCATGACCTATCCAGTTGTGGTATGCCTGAAAGAAATCACTATTATTTAAGAACTTTTGATTGGAAGGTATTTTGTACCTTATTTCATTTAACATATTATTATCTGCAAGATGAAGATTAATATTTATGTGGCAAATGAGTCCCACGTAAAATATGCGGAACAGATTTGTGAATTGGTTTATATTTCCGCACAAGAGAGAGGTACCGGAATTGCAAAGCGCAGTCCCGAGTATGTTAAAGAGAAAATGAGAGACGGCAAGGCTGTCATTGCCCTGACCGATGATGGCACATTTGCCGGCTATGCCTATATTGAGACATGGAGCCACACCAAATTTGTAGCAAACTCAGGTCTGATAGTTGCCCATCAGTTCAGAAAAACCGGACTGGCAAGGAATATCAAGAAGAAGATCTTTGAACTGTCGAGGAAAATGTATCCTTATGCAAAGATTTTCAGTATAACCACAGGCCTGGCAGTGATGAAAATAAACTCTGACCTCGGTTATAGACCGGTCCCTTTTTCAGAACTTACAAATGATGAAGAGTTCTGGAGCGGTTGTGAAGGGTGCCGCAATTTCGACATTCTGCAGAGAAACAACTATAAAATGTGCCTGTGCACAGCACTGCTTTATGATCCGGCAAAAGAGAAGGAGAAGAGCCATATCTCCCCAATACTTTCAATGGTTGGCAAAGGGGTGGCATTTCCTTTCAAGACAATAAACAAGACATTGCACTATTTGGGAAGCAAAGTCTCATCAAATAATAAAGAGGAATAAATGAATTAATTAAATATACAATCATGAAAAAAGTAGTTCTAGCATTCAGCGGAGGTTTGGACACCTCTTTTTGTGTTCCATATTTGAAAAATGAGAAGAATCTTGAGGTTCATACCGTAATGGTTAACACTGGCGGTTTTACATCCGACGAGGCAAAGAAGATTGAAGAGAGGGCTTTGGAGCTGGGTGCAGCTTCTCATACCACCATTGATGCAGTTGAGACATATTACCAGAAAGGCATCAAATACCTTATCTTTGGAAATGTACTTAAAAACAACACATACCCGCTTTCTGTAAGCTCTGAAAGAGTTTTCCAGGCTCTTGAAGTCCTTAAACTTGTGAAAAAGCTTGGAGCCGATTACGTTGCCCATGGAAGTACAGGTGCTGGCAACGATCAGGTTAGATTTGACCTTGTTTTTGAGGTTCTTGCTCCTGAAGTGGAGATTCTGGCCCCTATTCGCGAGTTGGCAATGAGCCGTAAAGAGGAGATTGACTATCTTGTAAAACACGGATTCAATTTCAGCTGGGAAAAATCAAAATACTCTATAAACCAAGGTATTTGGGGAACCAGTATCGGAGGAGTCGAGACATTGTCTTCCAATGGATATTTGCCTGAAGAGGCCTACATCCACCACGTGGAGAAGAATGGAGAGGAGAAAGTTTCTATCGAATTCTGCAAAGGAGAGCCAGTTGCACTCAATGGTGAGAAGATGTCACCAGTTGAGCTGATCAACAAACTTGCAGCAATTGCAAACAAATATGGAGTTGGTCGCGATATGCACATTGGAGATACAATTATAGGTATAAAAGGCCGTGTAGGTTTTGAGGCTGCAGCACCACTTATCATAATCAAAGCTCACCATCTTCTTGAAAAACACGTACTTACCAAAAATCAGCTCAACTGGAAAGATCAGATTGCCAATTTCTACGGACAGCTTATGCATGAGGCCCAGTACCTTGAGCCTGTAATGAGGGATATGGAGGCATTCATGGAGAGCACTCAGGAGAGTGTATGCGGTACTGTGGACATATTGCTCAGACCATACAACTTCTTTGTTCTGGGCTGCACAAGTAAGTTCGACATGATGAGCTCTAAATTCGGAGAGTATGGAGAAATCAACAAATCATACACCGGAAGAGACGTTGTAGGATTCACCAAAGTAATGGCAAATCCTTTGAAAATATACTATTCATTGCACGAAGAGAAAGAGAGTAAATAATCAGTACAACCCGACAGTTATGATAAAAGTTGCAATTGCCGGAGCAACCGGCTACACGGCCGGAGAGCTGATAAGGATACTGCTCAACCACCCTCAGGTGGAGATTGAGTCGGTTTTGAGCACAACAAGTGCAGGTCAGAGTGTCTGCAATATCCACAGGGATCTGATTGGTGAAACGGATTTGAAATTCACAGACAAGCCGGTTAATCCGGATGTGGTATTCCTCTGCCTGGGGCACGGCCTTTCAAGGGAGTTCCTCGACAATACCCCTCTGCCTGAACATTGCAAGATAATTGACCTGGGAAATGATTTCAGACTCGACCCTGACTATAAAGGGAAAGAGTTCATATATGGCCTCACAGATACTTTCAAAGAGGAGATATTGAAAGCAGAGTACATTGCAAACCCTGGATGCTTTGCCACAGCAATCCAGACTGCCCTCACCCCTCTTGCAAAAGCAGGGATATTGGAGTCTGAAGTGCATGTGACAGCACTCACCGGTTCTACCGGAGCCGGAAAGAAGCCGGGAGAGACAACCCATTTCAGCTATAGGGACAACAATTTATCGATATACAAATTATTTACCCACCAGCATCTGGGTGAGATAAAGAGAACCCTCTCCACCCTTTTGGGACATGAGGCTCCACAAATCAATTTTGTACCTATGAGGGGCGACTTTACAAGAGGAATCTTTGCAAGTGTCTATACAAAATGGAATGGATACAAAGGGGCCGACGGTTCTCTGAAACAGGAGCTGGAGGATGCTGTGGAGCTATATAATGAATATTACAAAGATTCTCCGTTTGTCTTTATCTCCAGCAAGGGGGTGAGTTTGAAGGAGGTTGTAAATACCAACAAAATACTGCTGCATATTGAGCTGCATCAGGGGTATATACATATCTCTTCTGTAATAGACAACCTTGTAAAGGGTGCAAGCGGACAGGCTGTCGAGAACATGAACCTTATCTTTGGCCTTGAGCAGACAATGGGGCTAAAACTCAAGCCAAGCGCATTCTAACCACCATTAATTTGATAGCATATGAAACTTTTTGATGTATACCCGTTGTGGAATATAGAGCCAGTAAAGGGTGAAGGCTGCCACATATGGGACAAAGAGGGCAACGAATATATAGATTTGTATGGAGGACATGCTGTAATAAGCATAGGCCACTGCCATCCCACATACTGCAGTATGCTGAAAGAGCAGACAGATAAACTAGGGTTCTATTCAAATGCTGTACAGAATGGTCTGCAGAAGGAGTTGGCTGAGAAACTGGGGCAAGTATGCGGCTATCCCGATTATGACCTGTTCCTCTGCAACTCAGGAGCTGAGGCCAATGAGAATGCCTTCAAACTGGCATCATTTCATACTGGAAGAAAGAGGATACTGGCAATAGGAAAAGCCTTTCATGGAAGGACTTCTGGTGCCGTTGAAGCTACCGACAACCCTAAAATTCAAGCAGAGTTCAACAAAAACAAAAATGTAACATTTGTTCCATTGAATGACCTTGAGGCTGCTGTAAAAGAGCTGGCAACAGAGCAGTATGCAGCACTCATCATTGAGGGAATCCAGGGAGTTGCCGGAATATTTGTTCCCGACAGTGATTATCTGAAAGGTTTGAGGAAGGCATGCACAGAGAGTGGCACTATACTCATTCTGGATGAGATTCAGTCAGGATATGGAAGGACCGGAAAATTCTTTGCACACCAGCATAGCGGCATAGAGGCCGACATAATTACTACAGCAAAAGGAATCGGAAACGGATTTCCAATGGCAGGAGTAATAATCTCGCCAAAAATAAAAGCAGTCTACGGCATGCTGGGTACAACATTCGGAGGAAACCATCTGGCATGTACAGCAGCTCTGGCTGTACTGAAGGTGATGCAGGATGAGAATCTCATGGAGAATGCCACTGCTATCGGAGAGTACCTGATTGAAAAACTGCAAGGCAACAGAGCGATAAAAGAGCTGAGAGGCAAGGGATTGATGATAGGAATAGAACTCAATGAAGGTTTCTCCGACCTGAGAAACAGACTTTTGTTTGAGAAACATATATTTACCGGTGGAGCCGGAGCAAATGTGATAAGGTTGCTTCCTCCGCTCTGTATAACAAAAGAGATTGCCGACAAATTTATTGAGGCATTCAATGAACTGAGCAATATTTAATTCATAACGCTATGAGACATTTTATAACAGTAAATGATATAGGCAATCTCAAGGAGGCACTCCAGAAGGCCAAATATGTTAAGGAGAATCCCTATTCAGACTCTGAATTGGGCAAGAACAAGACTATGCTCCTGATCTTCTTCAACTCAAGTCTGAGGACCCGCCTGAGCACCCAGAAAGCAGCACTGAATCTGGGAATGAATGTAATTGTTCTGGATGTCAACCAAGGGGCATGGAAACTTGAAACCGAAAGAGGTGTGATAATGGACAGCGACAAACCTGAGCACATTCTGGAGGCAATTCCGGTAATGGCTTCATACTGCGACATCATCGGAGTGCGCTCATTTGCCCAATTCCAGAGCAAAGAGGATGACTATTCAGAGAAGATCCTCAACCAATTCATCCAGCTGTCGGGAAAACCTGTGATAAGCATGGAGGCAGCAACAAGGCATCCGCTGCAGAGTTTTGCAGACCTCATCACAATTGAGGAGTATAAAAAGGTGGAGCGTCCTAAGGTTGTGCTCACCTGGGCTCCGCATCCGAAGGCCCTGCCTCAGGCTGTTCCAAACTCTTTTGTCGAGTGGATGAAGGCTGCAGATTATGACTTTGTAATCACTCACCCCGAGGGATATGAACTTGATCCTGCCTTTACAAATGGCTGCAAAATAGAGTATGACCAGAAAAAGGCCTTTGAGGGCGCCCATTTCATCTATGCAAAGAACTGGAGTGCATTCAACGATCCCAACTATGGAAAAGTTCTCTCTACAGACAGAAGCTGGACTGTAGATTCTGCTAAGATGGCCCTTACCGACAACGGATATTTCATGCACTGCCTTCCTGTAAGAAGGAACATGATTGTTACCGATGAGGTTATCGAGAGCAAAAACTCACTTGTAATACCGGAGGCTGCCAACCGTGTAGTTTCTGCCCAAACCGTAATAAAGGAGATTCTTCTGGGTCTGAAATAATTATATAAGCGATATGAAAAAAGTTACAATTATAAAAATAGGTGGAAATATTGTTGACAAACCCGATGCCCTGCAATATTTTTTGAATAATCTGAACAAGTTTGAAGGGCCTAAGGTACTTATACATGGAGGAGGTGCCATTGCTACCCAGCTCTCTTCAAAACTGGGACTTGAAGTGAAGATGCATAATGGCCGCAGAATTACAGATTATGAGACCTTGAAACTGGTTACAATGGTATATGCCGGCCTGATAAACAAGCAGATAGTGGCATCTTTGCAGAAAATTGGATGCAATGCTTTGGGTCTTTGCGGAGCCGACGGCGACAGTGTTCCAGCAACAAGACGCCCTGCCAACCCTATAGACTGGGGATATGTTGGAGATGTAGATCCTCAGAATATAAATACCTCTCTTCTGACATCACTGCTTGGCAGAGGGATAACACCGGTATTCTGCGCAATTACTCACGACAGCAACGGTTCACTGCTCAACACAAATGCCGACACCATGGCTTCAAGCATTGCTATAGCCCTCTCAAAAGAGTATTCAACAAAACTGATATACTGTTTTGAGAAGGATGGAGTGCTGTCGGATCCTGATGACAATGATTCTGTAATTCCATTAATCACAAAGAACAGCTATAAACAGCTGCTGGAGGAGAAAAAGGTTGTAGGCGGAATGATTCCAAAACTGGATAATGCCTTCGCAGCCCTTGAAAATGGAGTCGGTGAGGTAATAATCAAACATGCAGACAATCTGCTTATACCAAAAGAGACGCTTCTAAAGATATGAGAAACTGCCTGAGTGGAACAGATTCTGCTGACATATGCAAAATGACTCAGGATGCAGTATGCATGCTGAAGGAGATGATAGAGATTCCATCTGTGACATTTGAAGAGAGTGATGTTGCTGGATATCTCCAGGGCCTCTTTGGCAAATATGCTGAATACGGAGAAGATTCCGATTCCGGCACGCACATTATATTCGAAGTATTGCGGTTCGGCAACAATATTGCAGCAGTGCCACTGGATTATGATAAAAATGCCCCTACCCTGCTGCTCAATGCCCATTGTGATACAGTAAAACCTGCAGTGAGCTACACTTTACCGCCATTTGAAGCTATAGAGAAGAATGGTGCAATATATGGACTCGGCAGCAATGATGACGGAGGCAGCGTTGTGGCCCTTACCCATGTATTCCTCCATTTCTGCAAAAAGAGAGAGGAGCTTAAGAAGAGCTCTCCATTAAATATTGTACTGCTTGTAAGCGCCGAGGAGGAGCGCTCTGGAAAGAATGGTATCTCACTGGCTTTGAAAGAGTTGTCCAACATAGGCATAAAACCAGATTTTGCTATAATAGGAGAACCGACAGGCATGAAAGCTGCAGTTGCAGAGCGTGGTCTGCTTGTTATTGACGGAACATCTGAAGGTGTAAGCGGACATGCAGCCCGCGGCGAAGGGGTGAATGCAATCTACAAGGCATTGGAAGATATTGAAATATTGCGCAATTTCAAATTCAACAAGAAATCGGAGCTGATGGGAGATGTAAGGCTGTCGGTGACCCAGATAAATGCCGGAAGTGCCCACAATGTAATTCCCGACAAATGTACCTTTGTAGTTGATATCCGCCCTACAGAGCAGTATACCAACAAAGAGATACTGGAACTGCTTCAGGCAGAAGTAGAAAGCACCCTCACTCCACGGAACCTTTCGAACAGTTCTTCCGCCACACCTCAAGATCATCTGCTCATGAAGGCAGTAAAGGAGACCGGAATTGAAACATTTGTCTCCCCTACCACATCAGACTGGATGAAGATTGGAGAGATACCGGCCATAAAGATAGGCCCTGGAGAGTCATCCAGAAGCCATAAGGCTGATGAATACATATATATAAAGGAGATTGAATCTGGAATTTCAATCTACATAAAACTAATTGAATCAATACTGAAAAGCATTGAGGCATACAAGCGATGAAGTGCGGAGCTTACTTCAAGTAAGTGAGCAACTGAAGAGCGAAGTATAACGAAAAAATACGAAGTTTAAAATCACAAGAGATGGGAACACTATGGAGCAAAGGCGTACAAGCCACCCAACTGGTAGACGAATTTACCGTAAGCAACGATAGAGTATTGGATATGAGGCTGGCAAAACATGATGTTATGGGCTCAAAGGCACATATAAAGATGTTGTGCAGTATAGGTCTTTTGGAGAAGGAGGAGGAGGAGATTTTGCAGAAGGGTTTGGATGAAATATTGGAGGAGATTGAGAGAGGAGAGTTCAAACTGGGTGATGATGTGGAGGATATACATTCGCAGGTGGAATTTCTGCTTACAAAAAGATTTGGAGAAATTGGTAAGAAAATCCATTCTGGAAGGTCCAGAAATGACCAGGTGCTTGTGGATTTGAAGCTATTTCTGAGAGAGGAGGTTGAGATTTTCAGAGATGAGATTGTGGAACTGTTCAATACGCTGCAACAGTTGAGCGAGAAGTACAAGAATGTGCTGCTGCCTGGATATACTCATGCACAGATTGCAATGCCGTCGAGTTTTGGAATGTGGTTTGGTGCATATGCGGAGGCATTGGTTGATGATATGCATATGCTTAAAGGTGCTTATAATGTTGTGAACCAGAATCCGTTGGGATCTGCGGCCGGATATGGAAGTTCATTTCCGCTCGACAGGGACATGACCACCTCACTTTTAGGCTTTAAAACGCTCAATTACAATTCTGTAGCTGCGCAATTAAGTAGAGGCAAGAGCGAAAAAGCTGTTGCAGGGGCTCTGGGACAACTTGCACTTACTCTTAATAAATTTGCGGCAGACTGCTGTATGTATATGTGCCCTAATTTTGGATTCATATCGTTCCCTGACGAATTTACCACAGGCTCCAGCATTATGCCGCACAAGAAGAATCCGGATGTATGGGAGATATTGAGAGGCAAATGCAACAGAATACAGAGCCTGCAGAATGAGATCAGTCTGATGACAACAAATATGGCTCATGGCTATCATAGAGATTACCAGTTGCTGAAAGATGTGCTGTTCCCTGGTCTTGAACTAATGCACAGCTGTCTTTTCATGGCCAAATATATGCTTGAAAATATAAGTGTGAAGGAGGATATCCTCAATGACAAGAAATATGAATATCTCTTTACAGTTGAAGAGGTCAACAAGAGGGTATTGGAGGGCATGCCGTTCAGGGAGGCCTACAAGAGTGTAGGTATTGAGGCGAATGAGGGCAAGTTCCACTATTCAGGTTTCGACGGGGGTCTCCCTTCTGTTGAGAAATTGCACCATACCCATAAGGGAAGTATAGGAAATTTGTGTACAGAGGAGATAAAGAAAAAGATGGAAGAGGCTTGCTTCTAAATAAAAAAACGGTCCGAATAATTTCGGGCCGTTCTTTTTATTCATCTATTCTATCTCCATTGGACATACACCACAAAGACTGCAGCAATGTAAATTCGGTATTCACTTTAGTTTTTATCTTACAACCGTATTTCTTGCACCATTTACGTCTTATACTTGTAAACAGGCCTCTGTTGAGATAGCCGTCCAGGATCGGATTCACCTCCAGTATAAAGGAGTTTATATTCTTCTCTTTTACATAATAAGCCAATTGCCTCTCCAGGGTTTCATCGATAAGGATGCTTGATGAAATTTCGCCTGTTCCGTTGCACATTGGGCATTTTTCATTTACTTTAATTTCAGTAGCCGGTCTGACTCTCTGCCTTGTAATCTGCATAAGGCCGAATCTGGTAAGTGGAAGGACATTGTGTTTTGCCCTGTCGCTGGCAAGAAGTGTCTGCATATGCTTGAACAGCTTCGCTTTATTTTCATTGGATTCCATATCTATGAAATCCACTATTATAATGCCGCCCATATCCCTCAAACGCAACTGTCGGGCTATTTCATCGGCAGCATGCAGATTCACTTCAAAAGAGTTCTGCTCCTGATCCACTCCATTCTTGGCCCTTATTCCGCTGTTCACATCAACAACATGCAGGGCTTCTGTATGCTCAATAACTATATACGCACCTTGCTTTATGGGCACTACCCTACCAAATGATCCCTTAATCTGTCGGGTTACATCAAAATGGTCAAAAATAGGGACTCCGCCACTATATAATTTTACAATTTTCTCCTGCTCCGGTGCTATAGTTGATATATAGTCTGTCACTTCCCGGTATACCGCCTCATCATTTACGTGGATATTTGAGAATGAATCACTTAGCAAATCACGTAAAATTGTTGTTGTGCGGCTGTTTTCGGTAAACAGAAGTTGTGGCGGTTTGCTGTTCACAATCTTTGCACAGCCCTCCTCCCACTTTCTTATGAGCATCTTGAGTTCAGCATCCAATACCGCCGCCTTCTTTCCCTCTGCAGCAGTCCTTATTATTACGCCGTAATTTTTTGGCAGGATACTGTAAACTAATCTTTCAAGTCTCCTCTTCTCCTCTTTTGAGGAAATTTTCTGCGAAACATTCACTTTGTCCGCAAATGGAAGCAATACTATATTTCTTCCGGCTATTGATATCTCTGCTGTCAGACGCGACCCCTTTGTTGAGATAGGTTCCTTTACTATCTGAACCACAATAGGTTGTCCCGGCTCCAGCACATCTGCTATTTTACCCTCCTTTTCAAGGATAGGTCCGATCATAACATTAGAGTAGAAAGTTCTCAAATCCCTATTGGGATTCACCTGCTTAACGAAATAATCAAAAGCTCTGAAATTCAATCCAAGATCGAGATAATGTATGAACGCATCTTTATCATCCCCTATATCAACGAATGCAGCATTGAGAGCAGGCATTACCTTCTTGACTTTGCCTATGTACACATCGCCGACAGAAAATGATCCATTATTCTGTTCCTTGTTGAGTTCAGCCAACTTATGATTCTCCAACAGAGCAATCGATATCTCCGTTGAATTTACATCAATGACCAGATCTTTCTCCATCTATTTAAAAATAAATAATCTAAAGCAGAATCATCTGCTTTAGATTAGGCACTTAAGACATTAGACTACTTACGTTTTTTATGTCTGTTCTTACGAAGACGTTTTTTACGTTTATGCGTAGCCATTTTATGTCTCTTTCTTTTCTTTCCGCTTGGCATAATTGTAATATTATTAATTTATGAATATTTGGATAAACTCTCAATTATTTAACGTTTCCTTTAACCTTGCTCATGAAAACTTTTGCAGGTTTGAAAGAAGGAATGTTATGTTCAGGGATAATCAAGGTTGTATTTTTAGAGATGTTTCTTGCAGTCTTTTTCGCACGTTTCTTAACAACAAAGCTACCGAAGCCACGAAGATATACATTTTTATTTTTTGCTAATGAATCTTTAACGCTCTCCATGAAAGACTCAACAACATTCTGTACGGCAATTTTTTCCATACCTGTTGCCTTTGCAACTTCATTAACGATATCTGCTTTAGTCATAATTTTAAAATTAAAAAGGTTAGTTATTTTTTAAGGGTAGCAAAAGTACGGCATTTTTCTTAATTATCATAATGATTATCAAAAAAAAACTCATTTTTTTTCCTTTTAATCAAAACAATACATTTTTGCAGAGAATCTGCACATTACTTATACCTATTATATATAAATAGAGAGTTTTGGCACAGAGATTGACCTAGTAGGAATTCCTGCCATTACCATATATAATGGCATAGATATACTGACAAATTGACATTATGACATTATAAAAGACATGAAAATTCCAAAAATTATTTTTAACCACATTGAAGGCGGAGGGGAAGTCAATATTTTGCCTGTAATGAACATTGAGGGGAGTTCTAATCTCGAAGAGATCGATTTGCCTCAGACTTTGCCGATACTGGCACTGCGCAATGCCGTGATATTTCCCGGCACAGTGCTGCCAATTACGGTGAGCAGAGATAAATCGCTGAAACTGATAAAGGCCATATACAAGTCTACCAAAATAATAGGAACTGTAACACTAATAGATATAAAAGTAGAGGATCCTAAGAAAAACGATCTGTACCACACTGGAACATCGGCAAAAATTCTCAAAATAATTGAGATGCCCGACGGTGGTGTGACTGTAATTCTCCAGGGAATCAAACGATTCACCCTGAAGGATATAATAGCCTATGACCCATACATGATAGGCTCTGTGGATTATCTGGAGGAGAAACATCCTGCCAAGAATGATACAGATATGGAGGCCGTTACAGATGCAATAAAGGATGCCTCACTCCATATCCTCAAATTGTCGCCACACATGCCTCAGGAGGCCGGTTTTGCCATAAAGAACATCGAAGGAGGAGAATTTCTCATCAACTTCATCGCTTCCGGTCTGGAGATTGAGAATCCTCAGGAGAAGATGGAGCTGCTGATGGAGAGCGACATAAAACAGAGAGCCTACAAACTGTTGGAAGTGCTTAACAGACAGATCAGTATCCTTAAAATAAAGGATGACATCCAGCAGAAGGTAAAGACCGAGATCGACCAGCAGCAGAGGGAATATTATCTGAACAACCAGCTCAAAACCATTCAAGAAGAGCTTGGAATGAGCGGAAACGGAGAGGATGCCGCAGAATTGAGGAAGAAGGGAGCTGAGAAGATATGGCCAGAGCATGCTGCAAAGGCTTTTGAGAAAGAGGTGCAGAGGCTTGAAAAGACAAATCCCAACTCTCCTGAGTATGGAATACAGCTAAACTATTGCGAATTCCTCGTAGATCTGCCTTGGGACAAGATGTCGGAAGACAATCTCGACCTTAAACATGCCCAGAAGGTGCTCGACAAAGACCATTTCGGCCTCGAAAGTGTTAAGGAGAGGATTATCGAATACCTTGCAGTGCTCAAATTGAAAGGTGATATGAAATCACCTATCATCTGCCTGTATGGCCCTCCGGGTGTAGGAAAGACCTCATTGGGAAAATCGATAGCAAAGGCTCTAGGAAGGAGCTACGGCCGCATATCATTGGGAGGACTCCATGATGAGTCAGAGATAAGGGGGCATAGAAAAACCTACATAGGAGCAATGCCGGGACGTATTGTGGATACCATAAAGAAGTGCGGATACTCAAATCCGGTGATAGTTCTCGATGAAATAGACAAGGTGAGTTCCGACTATAAGGGAGATCCTGCTTCTGCACTACTAGAGGTGCTTGATCCAGAGCAGAATACAGCTTTCCACGACAATTATCTGGATATTGATTATGACTTGTCAAAAGTTCTCTTCATAACAACTGCCAACAATATAAGCACCATTCATCCTGCCCTAAAAGACAGGATGGAGATGATTCCTGTAAACGGATACCTCGCCGAGGAGAAGTACCATATAGCAAAGGATTATCTGATACCGAAACAGATGGAGCTGCATGGACTGAAACCTGCACAACTTAAATTGAACAAGGCTGCAATCAGCACAATTATAGATGAGTACACAAGGGAATCAGGAGTGAGGAACCTCGACAAGCAGATTGCCAAGATAGCCCGCAATATGGCAAAAAGGATTGCCCTTGAGGAAGAGCTTCCGTCGGCCATAACCCCGAAAGAGGTTAAAGCGGTACTCGGTCTGCCTACAAATATGCATGACATCCAAAAGGGAAATGAGGCTCCCGGTGTTGTTACAGGACTTGCCTGGACCGAAATGGGTGGAGAGATACTCTTTGTAGAGTGCAGTTTGAGTGAAGGAAAAGGTGCTCTCACCACCACAGGAAACCTGGGCGATGTAATGAAGGAGTCTGCAATGATTGCCTACCAGTATCTGAAGGCAAATGCCAACCTTCTGGATATTGATCCGGAGAGGTTCCAGAAGTGCGATGTGCATATCCATGTGCCGGAGGGTGCCATACCAAAGGATGGCCCTTCTGCCGGAATAACAATGGTGAGTGCAATGGCATCGGCATTCTTGAATAAAAAGATAAAAAGCGCCATTGCAATGACAGGCGAGATGACATTGAGAGGAAAAGTTCTCCCTGTAGGCGGCATAAAAGAGAAGATTCTTGCTGCAAAAAGGGCGGGAATTACAACTATAATATTGTCGCAGGAGAACGAAAAAGATATTAAAGACATTAAGGAAATTTATATTAAAGGGCTAGAATTCAAGTATGTGAGAACAATGCAGGATGTATTGTCCCACATCTTCTAATCAAGCCAGACAACCGGTTGACCCATGGATGTAAAGATTCAACAAGAGTGGAAAGAGCTCCTGAAGGAGGAATTTGAGAAAGATTATTTCAAGAATATTGCCGGATTCCTCCATAAGGAAAAGAGGGAGGGAAAGACAATTTATCCTCCTGGCTCTCTGATTTTCAATGCCTTTGAGCTCACACCTCCAAGCAAGTTGAAGGTAGTTATCCTCGGACAGGACCCATACCACGGCCCCAATCAGGCTCATGGTTTGTCATTTTCTGTTCCGGATGGCATAAACCCTCCCCCATCGCTCAAGAATATATATAAGGAGATAGAGAGCGACCTGCAGATAAAACTCAACAAGAACGGAAATCTTCAGGAGTGGGCAAGACAGGGGGTATTCCTTCTCAATGCAGTGCTCACAGTGAGGGCATCGGAACCCACATCCCACAGCAATATCGGATGGCATATTTTTACAGACAGTGTAATAAAGGCCATTTCCGACAGCAAGGATGGAGTTGTATTTATGCTCTGGGGCAATTATGCGAGAAGCAAAAGGGATCTCATTGACAAAAACAGGCACCTTGTTCTTGAAGCCGCGCACCCTTCTCCTCTCGCACGTGGGGCATTTTTCGGATGCAGGCACTTTTCGCAGTGCAACAACTACTTGATATCAAAGGGCATTGCTCCGATAGACTGGAGCCTATAATCAGAAATAACTTTAACTCATTTATATAATGAAACACGTTACAATATTTACAGCAATCCTATTTTCTCTTTTAACAATGATACAATGTTCATCATCTGAAAAGGCAACCCTTCCTGCAGGAAGCTCATGGGAGCTCCTTTCAATTACTGCAGGCAATGGAGCGACTCTTACAGCACCGGCTGCTGAAGAGGGCGAAGAGGCTGTTTCCATAACATTTGGCGACAGTCTACAGATAAACGGATACTCCGGATGCAACTACTATTTTGGAGTGTACAACCAGGGTGAGGACAACTCTCTTTCACTTGAAATGCAAGGAATTACAAGACGTGCGGGAAAGAATATGGAGTTTGAGCAGCTGTTCATCTCTGCACTTCAGAATGTAAAATCATACACTATTGAGGAGAATTCTCTGATTTTGTCCGACAGCCTCGGAAACCAGATCATGACTTTTTCAGCACGCACAGAGCCTGCAAAAGCCGAGTAATATTTACTTGTCGAGGAATACTGTATTGTAAAAATAGCTAATTTTACAGCAAATTAAATTACAGCACATGCGTACAGCTATTTTTCCCGGATCGTTTGATCCATTTACTGTTGGCCACTATGATGTACTCGAACAGGCATTAAAACTGTTCGACAAGGTGATTGTGGCTGTAGGATATAATGCCACAAAGAAGGGAAACGGATATTTCGACCCTGAAGTGAGGGTAAAAATTATAGAGGAGGCCACAAAAAACCTCAACAATGTTGAAGTCTGCACATACTCAGGACTTACAATAAGACTCTGTCAGAAACTTGGTGTCAATTATATTATAAGGGGATTGCGCACCACCACCGATTTTGAGTTGGAGAGCGTAATCTCGCAAGCAAACAAGAAGATGGCACCGGAGATAAATACAATCTTCATCCCAGCCAGCCAGGAGTACTCTTTTGTATCATCCACCGTTGTAAGGGATGTGCTGATTCATGGAGGAGACGCCTCTCTATTTTTACCTGAAGGGGTTGATATAGAGAAATATAACCAATAGAAGCATGATTCTGAAAAAAACAGGAGCAACAATCGCATTGGTGCTCTTTTGTTGTATTTTATACGCAAAAGAGGGCTATAGGATTGTTCTGCGTCCTGTTGGAGAGACCTTTACCTGCGATAGTGCAACCCTCTCCATTTCGGAATGGGACAGCAACAGAGTGATAGGAAAAGCTGTCGCCACAAAAAAAGGTAAACTCGCATTCTGCGGAAAAGAGCCCCTTCAGCCGGGTGAATACATTATAAAATATGGCAATAGGAGCATTGAATTCTTTGTATCCTCTCCAAAACGGACGAATGAGAAATTTGTCTTGAACGGTGAAGAGATTGTGCAGAAAAAAGGCAGCCGCGAAAATTTCCATTTTACGAGATTTCAGAACCTTATAAATTATGGATGGAAATCGCTCAAGGATGCCCCTGCCTTAAGAAGGATGATGGACTCCACCGCCAGAACCGTAACAAAGGAGGCAGAAGGCTCCATTTTCGACATAATGCTCAACGGCCAGGAGGATGGCCGTTATCTGCGGGACAACAGAATTGCAAATACACGGTTCGGAAAGAGATATTTGTCGGATCTCTTCAAAAGGATTGAGTACAACAGCAACAGCACTGTTATAAACATTCTGGACTCGACAATTGCCATGGCTGCAGACTCTATCAAGCCTCACATTGCACGGGATGCCTTCAAATATTTCAAGGAGCCGGCCATTATGGGGCAGGAGAGCATTGCGTACCATATTGCCAATGAATACTTTATAAAAAGTGGATACACAGCGCCTCAAGAGGAGATTTTTGATATCAAAACATTTGTTCTGCTCAATGGCAAGTCGCTTGTTGGTATGGAGATACCAGAGCTTGAGATGAGGGACACATCTGCAAACATGACATCATTGCACAATCTCACAGGACAAGGAAAGTATACTATAATATATTTCTACACAGATGATTGTGCCACATGCCGCATTGAGACACCCAAAATCGTCGATTTTGTAAACAATTACCAGGATGGAGTCATAAATGTGTATGCAATCTATACACAGGATTATGAGCAGAGATGGAAAGAGTATATCAACAATAATTTCTACATATACAATCCTTTTGTAAACTGGACAAATGTATGGGATCCTCAGATAGAGAGCGGATTCCATATGCTGTACAATGTAATTTCAACTCCTCAGATATATCTGGCCGACAATACAGGAACCATCATAGGCAGAGGTCTCAATGCCGGAGCATTGAAGGAGCTGATTGAGGCTACAGACCGGGAGTATGATAATCTTATGGCTTTTCTGGATGCATACTTTGCTCAATACCGCAATTCCGACACAACTGAAATAAACAGGGGAATCGAAAATCTGTACCTCAAAAGCAAGGATGATTCTGCCATTTTCATGGATATTTTTACCGGGCTCTACCGTTTCCTTAAAAATTCAGACAACAATAATTTTAAGGAGAGTGCAATACATGTTGCAAAAAAATATATACTGGGAATGGAACAGCTCTGGAACAAACCACTGTTTCTGGAAAGGGTAAAAAGAGAAGTTTCCCTGATGGAAAAGGGTATGCCAGGCACTGTTGCCGCCGACATTTCGGGTGAAGACCCAGCCGGCTCCCCTATCTCCATGTACGACATAAAAGGCAACTATAAAATTGTATATATCTACAGCACAGGCTGTTCCCTATGCACCCCTATTACGGAAGAACTCATAAAACTGCACAAAAGCTGCAAAAGGAGCGGCATGGATGGAATAGAGTTTGTGGCAATAAATATCGGCCACAACAGGGATGAGTGGGTAAAATATACTGTCGGGAGCAATATGGAGTGGCACAATATACATGCCGGGGAGGGTGCCGACAAAATACATGAAAAATATTATATGGAGATTCTTCCCTCAATATATCTGCTCGACAATAATAACAGAGTTATAAAGAGAAATATTGATATATCTGACTTGAAAAAAACATTAAAGATATGATTACCGGAAAATACAAGATTTTTTACGACAAACTCAGCACAATAATACCAAAGGGAAGATTGTTGCATGATGCCCTCAGCACATTGGCCTTTGGTACAGATGCCTCATTCTACAGGCTGATACCTAAACTTGTTGTCAGGGCCAATGATGAAAAAGAGATACAATTCATCATGGAGACGGCCTGGGAGATGGATATTCCGGTAACATTCAGGGCTGCCGGCACCTCTTTGAGCGGACAAGCCATCTCTGACTCGGTTTTGGTTATTGCAACTCATGGATTCAAGGGGTATGAGATACTCGACAACGGTCTGAAAATAAAGCTACAGCCCGGCATAAGGGGCGGTCATGCAAACAGATATCTTGCCCATCTCGGAAGAAAGATAGGTCCCGACCC
Organism: Bacteroidales bacterium; assembly: GCA_017935505.1. Taxonomy (GTDB): domain Bacteria; phylum Bacteroidota; class Bacteroidia; order Bacteroidales; family UBA932; genus Egerieousia. The sequence continues at coordinate 17,868 of JAGBHM010000008.1, forward strand.
TGCCTCTATAGATTCGGCCATGATTGGAGGTATTGCAGCAAACAATGCCAGCGGAATGTGCTGTGGAACAAGTGAAAACTCATACAAAACCATTGCGGATATCAAGGTTATACTCGCAGACGGCACAGTGCTTGACACCGCCAGCAAAGAGTCGAAGGAGAGCTTTGAAAAGAGCCATGGCAACATACTCCGCCAATTGGAAGATATTTCAAAAAGGATAAACGCAGACCCTGAACTCAAGGCAAGAATAGTAAAAAAATACAAAATCAAGAATACCACCGGATACAGCCTCAATGCCTTTGTAGATTATTCCGACGGATTTGAGATACTCAAACACCTTATAATAGGTTCTGAGGGCACCCTGGCCTTTATTGCAGGCATCACCTATAATACTGTAATAAACAACAGATACAAAGCCCTTGCCCTCACAATATATCCTACAATAAAGGATGCCTGCAATGCAGTGCAGATACTTAAAGGACAACCTGTCTCTGCTGTTGAACTTATCGACAGGGCAAGTATAAGGTCGGTAGAGAATGCTGAAGGCGTTCCGGAATTCCTGAAGACTCTCTCCGAAGGTGCTTGCGGACTTCTCATTGAAGCCAATGCCGAAGAGGAGGCCGTTCTGGATGAGAAGGTAGCCCAAATTACAGCCAGCATTTCGGAGATAAAGACCGAAATACCATACACTTTCACCAAAGATGGCAAAGAGCAGGCAAAACTATGGAAAATCAGAAAGGAGTGCCTGCCTACAATTGCCGGAATGAGAAAGACCGGCACAACAGCCATAATTGAGGATGTCTGTTTCCCTGTACCTCAACTGGCAGATGCAACTATGGACCTCAGGAGGGTATTCCATGAGAACGGTTATGATGATGCGGTGATATTCGGACATGCATTGGCTGGAAACCTTCACTTTATGTTCAACCAGGATTTCTCAACTTCTGAAGAGATTGAGAGATACCGTAAGTTCATGGATGATGTAGCAAATATGGTTGTGGCAAAATATGACGGCTCCCTCAAGGCAGAGCATGGTACAGGCCGAAACATGGCTCCATTTGTGGAGCTGGAGTGGGGAGAGCAGGCATACTCGCTTATGAAAGAGGTAAAGAAGATTTTTGATCCGAAAGGTATTCTCAACCCTGGAGTTATCCTCAACACCAATAAAAATGCACATATAGAGAACCTGAAACCATGTCCGTCGACAAATGAAATTGTAGACAAATGTATGGAGTGCGGATTCTGCGAAGGCACCTGTGTGGCTGAGGGACTCACCCTCTCCCCTAGGCAGAGGGTTGCATCATTCAGAGAGATGGAGAGGCTGCGCAAAAGCGGTGAAGCGCCACATATTGCAGCTGAGATGCAGAAGCAGTACAAATATTGGGGAAATGAGACATGTGCTACAGACAGCCTCTGTGCCATGAAATGCCCTGTAAAAGTTGATACCGGCAAACTTATAAAGACCTTGAGACATGCAGGCCACTCTGAGAAGGCAGAGAAGAATGCTGTAAAACTTGCCGGCAATATGGACAAAGTCACTGCCGGAATGAGAGCCGGACTCAATCTTGTATATGGAATGAGGATGGTATTCGGCAAGACTCTGTTTGGTGCAATGGCATCTGGAATACGCACAATAAGTGGCAATCTGGTTCCTCTGTGGAATGAGTATTTCCCTAAAGGAGCCCATAAAATTGGCACAGCTTCCGAGTCAGGAGATGCTGCAGGAAATCAGTCGGGTAAGGAGAAGGTGGTATACTTCCCATCTTGTATTACAAGAAGTATGGGTGTTACCAGAAGCTACTCAAAAGAGCTGGAGATAACCCAAGTTACTGCCAAATTGCTGAAAAAGGCAGGGTATGAAGTGGTCTATCCCGAAAATATGGACAAGCTTTGCTGCGGTATGGCATTCTCGAGCAAAGGATATACAGAAGCTGGCAAAAAGGCCTCTGACCAGTTGGAGGCGGCACTGCTCAAAGCCTCTGAAAATGGAAAATATCCTGTACTATGCGATATGACCCCATGCCTCTACACCATGCGTACAAATATGGGCGAACCGCTCAAACTCTATGAGCCGGCAGAATTCATCACAAAATACCTTGTTCCAAGACTCAAAATCACCCCTCAAGAGGAGAAGATTGCTGTATTTGCTGTATGCTCTTCAAAGAAGATGGGGGTAGACAATATGCTGTATGATATTGCAAAATTGTGTTCTAAAGAGGTGGTTGTAATCGACAGCAACTGCTGCGGATTTGCAGGCGACAGAGGCTTTACATTCCCAGAGCTGAACACCCATGGCCTGAGAGCCCTTAAAGAGCAGACAAGTGGAATTACAGACCACAGCGGAAAACCATGCAAAGAGGGATATGCAGCGAGCCGTACCTGTGAAATAGGCCTTTCACGTAACAGCGGAATCACATTCAAATCAATTTTATATCTGCTTGACAAGGTCAGTGAGCCTCTGGAGCAATAGTGTGTTTTGGAACACTTTTGTATTTTTCCGGCATTATATTCTTTATAACCGTTGCATAACTTTGCAACGGTTTTTTAATGTAATATCATGAAAAATTACTTTAACATTATTGAGAACGACATCTTCATATTGGATGATTTTGATACTTTGTACAAGCTGTACAACAACAATGATGCAAAAAACAAACCCTTTGCAATAATAGTATGTATGGAGGGAGAGGTTGAGATTGAGATCAACATGAAGACCCACAAGATAATGCCAAAACAGATTATGGTATATCTCCCATACCATGCCACCATAACAAGATACAGAGCCAGCAGTGATTTTTCAGGAAAGATACTCTGCCTGAGCGAGAGGATTATGATTGAGAATTTCAATATGGGCAACAACTTGTGGGAAAAATCATTTGCAATCAGTGAAAATCCGATTATTGATATAAACAAGGAGGTGGCAAGCCTGTTTGAGTGCTACGGAAGGCTCATATATCTGAGACATACCATGAAGGATCGTATGTACAAGAAAGAGGTGATTACAACTCTGCTCAAAGCTATAATGTATGAACTGCTAAATGAGGTCAATTCCACCACCGCTGAGACTCCGGGCAAAAATCTGCTGAAACAGGGGGATATTCTGTTCAAGAAATTCATAACTCTGCTCTCAAGGACAGAGATCAAGCCAAGGATGGTGACATGGTATGCCGAAGAGCTTCACGTCACTCCAAAATATCTCTCCACCACATGCAAAAATGTGAGCGGAAAGACAGCCAATGTCTGGATAAACCAGTTTGTAGTAAAGGATATCTGCCAGCTTTTGAGATATTCGGAGATGTCGATAAAGGAGATTTCGGAGCATCTTAACTTTCCAAATCTGTCATTCTTCGGAAAATATGTTAAGTCACATCTTGGAGTCTCTCCTAAAGAGTACCGACAGCAAATCAGGGATGAGATTAGTCTGTAAACGGCTCCTTTACAATATATTTCCTGCTTATATAACGCACTGCCGCCATAAGTGAGAAGAGGAAGAAGATGAATTTTGATACTCTTCCTATAATATCTCCATGGCGCACAAAAACGGTAATTTCATCATTGAGGCAGAGCTGGCCATTGAGGTATGCCGGCTGCCACCATCCGGTTTGGGAGATGATTTCACCCCTTTGGTTTATAAAGGCAGAGATTCCGGTATTTGCACTTCTTGCAATGCTGCGACGGGTCTCTATCGCCCTCAGGCTGGCATATGAGAGGTGCTGACGATATCCTGGTGTATCTCCCCACCAGCCATCGTTTGTTATGATGCTCATCACCTGCGCACCTTTCAATATATATTCCCGGTAATAGTCGCCATATACCGATTCGTAGCATATTGCAGTACCTATTTTTACAGAATCCGGAGTTACAAATACCTCACGCTCCTCCTGCGGAGCATAGCTGCCCATTGCGCCACCAAGATCTATTGCAAAATGGCTCATGAGGTTGAAGAGTCTCTTGTATGGGGTGCTCTCCACAAGCACAACAAGCTTTGATTTGTTGTAGATCTCATAATCGCCCTTGCTGTCTATAAAAATTGCGCTGTTGGAGCGGTCAAACCAGATATCCTCCTCTTTTATATGACGTGCAGTCTCTGTTGGAGGCACAGCCCTGTTACCGCTGTATTTTGTCTGATATCCATCATAGAACTTATCTGTAACAGCTCCAAAAATGAGATTTACATCTTTATGGGAGAGTGCATACTCTTTCATCCGGTTGAAATAGCGGTTCGAATTCGGATAGTTCTCCACAATCAGCGGATGTCTCGACACAAAGGTCTCCGGAGCGATCAGAAAGCTGCTTTGAGAAAAACAGCCTGCATTCAGGGAATTATTGTAACTATTGCCACCATTACAACTGGCAAGGGCCTCATCTGCAAGTGAGAGCAGTATGGTATTCTGCTGTTGCTGGGTAAGGCCGCGGAATTTGTCGGTATAAGGATCTATATTAGGCTGCAACACTGTAAAATGGCGACTTCCATCCCCTACCGAAGGCTCATACTTTTTCTCCTTGTATGTATAGAATATTATGTGCGACACAACTATTGGCACCATTATGACAAGTAACAGCGAAGCTGCAGAGAGCCGATATTTCTTTCCCTCCACAAAAAGAAGCATACATCTGAATATAAGAGCGTTGACAAGAAGAACCCATAAAGAGCCACCCAATGCTCCTGTATATTCATACCACTGTATTGTTCTGATTGAAGTTGAAAAGGCATTGCCGAGCACCAGCCAAGGCCAAGAGACATCCCATGTAAAATAGACATGCTCCCAGGCGAGCCAAGCAACAATGAAGAACAGGTATGGAAGGAAACCTTTTGAGAGGGTTTTAACCCATCTGAACAGTCTGAAAATCACCGCCATCTGCAAAGCATTCAGAACTACGGCAGCAATCATTCCAGCAAATGTGGCATTGTATATCCAGTAGGTTGTAAAAAGATTCCAAAGCAGGAATGATGTATAATAATATATCCAAAAATGTCTCTTGCCTCTCTGGGCTGCAATATGCTCTGCTGCAAACAGTGGCACAAACCCGATAAGGGCAACCAGCCCCAAATGGGGATAGAGGAACGGTATGGAGAGAAGAAGTGAAGAGCAGAACACAAGCAGCCACAATACAAGACTACCTCCTCCATTTTGTCTTTTTCTTCCGCTATGAGACCTCTTATATTCTATTTTTCCAGACATCACAATTACTTTAGTGGGAATTGACTATTTTTATTATTTTTGTTAGTTTAAAGGACAAAGATAGAAAAATTATGCTTGTTACACTGCTCAAAGGTTTTATTGTGGGACTCGGAGCCTCCATTCCATTGGGGCCGCTCGGTGTTCTGTGCGTGCAGAAAACATTGAGCAAAGGGCGTAATTCAGGGCTATTCACAGGATTGGGAGCCTCTGTTTCGGACACCTTCTATGCAGGCCTCTCATTAATAGGCCTCTCATTTGTTGAGAATCTGATTAATGAGAACAGGGCCATTGTAATGCTGGTAGGAGGCATAATCATAGCTCTGATAGGTCTTAAAGTCTACACAACCAACCCAATAAAACAGATCCGACAGAAAAGTTCCAACAAAAGGCATCTTGAGGATTTTGTGGAGGCGCTCGTGATGACTATTACAAACCCAGGAGCCATTTTTCTGATTCTGGGTCTGTTTGCAGCTGTGGGCATCAACTCTTCAGACAATGCCGGCAACATCTCCATAATAACAACTCTATGGGGTGTATTCCTTGGCACCGCAACATGGTGGTTCATACTTACCACTACAATTAATGTATTCCGCAAAAAATTCAGGCTCAAGCAGTTGATGATGATAAACCGCATAGCCGGAATAATCATTGCAGTATTGGGTATAATATCTGCCTGCGACGGCATTGTAAAGCTCATCATCGCCAGATAGATTATCAGGCAGGAGAGCACCAAGATCAGAGACAAACTTCAATATCCACATTAGCAAACAATTACAAGAGTTACTTGTTTTTAACAAAAGTTGTTCACATTACAAATAAAAAGAGTTATCTTTGCACCCACTTTTCAATTTTAGGGGATGTTTTGGTTTTGACATCAAATTAACTGGAAAGTAAGCATGCCGAGAGTCGGAGGAATGGCTCGTAAATCTCAGCCTCCAAGCCTATAGATGGCAATAACAACTATGCACTCGCTGCGTAATTAAGCCAAGCTTAATCGCTTAATCGCATCGGCCAAGGCTGCCGGAGCGACGAGTATCCCGCCGGTTCTTTAAGCCGACTATGAACCGTGCAGATGGGGTATCATCCAAGTCGGATGCTGGCGTGGACTTCTCTAAAGCGCCCTAAGACTCAGAGAATAAGATTCGGGTAGCCCGTCTGCCGGCAGCCCGTTTCCGACAACCAAAGGCAGAATAAGCATGTAGAAAGCTTTGTGGTGGTTTGCTTGGACGGCGGTTCGAGTCCGCCCATCTCCACGACATAGATTTAACCTACTATAAACCAACAATTTACAAGGTTAAAACATTACAACCGGGACTATACCGGGACAGTTATTAATCACTTTAAGGTTTCTCTGTAGGAGCCTTAAAAAAAAATGTCTACACGTCAAAAAAATGCCTCTCTGATGCAATATAGAGAGGCCGCCCTTTATGAAGGTACAAAAGAATGGTTTGTGTATTATTATGCACATGACCCAGCGTCTAAAGAGCTAAAACGCAAAAAAATCAAGCTCAATCACATCAAGAACATCAGAGACAGAAGAGCTGCTGCCAACAGAATTATCAAAACTATCAACAAGAAGCTATCAACAGGATGGAGCCCATTTGTAACAGTTGGAGCAGAGAAATGCTATGCCTTTGTATTTGAAGCATTGGATAAATGGTTACGATACCGCGAAAAGGAGGCTGAGACCCACAGCTTACGCAGCTACCGAAGTTTTATCCGGAAACTCAAAGATCAATTGATTAAGCACGACTTTGGTCCTACTATGCAAATGATTGAATTTACTCCAGGAATCGGATCTATGATTATGGAGGATCTCAGAGAAGAACCAAAAATATCATTGAGGACCTGGAATAATTATCTAAGTATATATGGTACCATATTCAATTGGATGATAGAGCACAATTATACTAATAACAACCCTTTCATCCATATAAAGAAGGTTCCAAGGAAAAAGTTGAAAAAAATGAGAAGACCTCTTACCGCTGAAGAGTGCCTGGATCTTCAAAGGTTCCTGCTTGACAACGGGTATACAAATTACTTGGCTATGTGCTACCTATGTTATTACTGCTGCATAAGGCCAAATGAAATCTCATTACTGAGAGTTAAGGATATATCCCTTTCCGAACAATGTGTATATATTTCCTCCGAGATTGCAAAAAATGATAACGACAGTGTAAGGATTATTCCAGACGTAGCGATGTGGGTATTTGAGAAGTTGAATCTGTCGACCAATAAAGATTATTACCTGTTTGGATTTGATTCCAAGAAAACATTTGCACCGGGACCAAGCAGAGCTGAAGGCAGAGAGATTGCCCGGTTCTGGAACGATGTGATAAGGAAAAATTTAAAATGGCCTTTAGAATTGCAATTCTATTCCCTTAAAGATACCGGAATTACCCAACTGCTTGAGGATGGTGTTGCCCCTAATTATGTTCAGGGGCAGGCTGATCACTCATCTCTTGCCATTACAAGTATATATGCAAGTAAGGTAAACAGAGAGGCTAAAGCACAATTAAAAAAACTCCCTAAGGCATTTTAGGGAGTTCTCTTGAATTTATACAGGATATATGCTATTAATATAAAGGCAACAATTCCTTGAATATGCTTGATACCTTGAACAGCCGGTGGTGCTTCGTATTTTTCTTTAGTATCGATAATAGATTTATTGGTACTCTCTTCTACATGGATGAAGTGCTCTGTTTGCACTTCATCTTTCTGTAGTTGGGTTGTTGTATGCTGCTCGATATCTTTTTGAATCTCCATTACATACTCAATAACCTGATGTCCTGAGGTGTCGGGAGGAGAGTATTTTGTAACCTTTATTATTGAATTATCTTCAATTTTCCGGATATCCTTATACAGATCTTTAATTGCTATCGTCTTATTGATGGAGTCCAATACCTGGTATGCAATATCAAGCTGCTTTTTTGATCTCTGCATTTTGAGCGAGGTTCCACAGGAACTCAGAAATATGGCCATTACAGCCAAATACAAGATTCTCATAATACAAAGTATTGTTTGGCACGCCTATACAGATAATCTCTATCCGCAAGTCCATTATAGCCACCATTAATAATTTTGGTAATGGAACGGAGATCTCCCCTATCGGCAAAATGGTTAAGGTTATGTCTATTCCAATACCAACAGGCAGACATTACCGCGTATTGCGGTTCTGTTAGCAACTGAGGATTGGAAATAAAATCAATCCCGGTATCATCAGACAATATTGTATAGTTGAATCGGCCTGTAAGCTGTATGAGTCCACGACCTTTATACCGTACGCCATCACCAGGCTCACTATTTCCCAAATCGAGTCGGCCTTCGTATGCTGCACCCGAGGCAATCTCTTCAACATAAAAAAGTCTGCCACTTTCATGACCTATTTGAGCCAGAAATGCTGAAAAACGCTCAGGAGTATTGATCCTATATTCTCTACAATATTTTTTCAAATGCTGAACAAATGGCTCTGCAGTCTCTTTCTTTATTGAAAAGATATCGGCCAACATGGCCGGAGTAATTTCATTTCTCATCTGGTTTGCTTTGTTTTTCGTTCATAATATCGGATAAAAGATTGCCCATCTTTTCAGATTGGGCCGCTTTGCCTCTGATCAGCTTTACAAGCTTTGTAAAAAATGGATGTTCGGTGATAATAAACATATTTTCCAAAACACTTATCACCTCTACCAAAAAAATAAATCCTGCCACTATTTTGTATGTGCAGATCCAGTCCTGCAATCCTACCTGGCATTCAAATTCCCAGAAGAGATAAAGCAGTCCAAAATAACACAGGGCCTTTGATAAACTACGCCTCAAACGCTTGCTTGAGCGAGGTATATGTTGCTTGGCCGAAGCAGCTATTCCTGTTATAAAATCTGCAAACAACAACAGGAACATAAGCCAGAACACCCCCTTCAATGGTGCCATATAGGCTATGGCAGCAGCTATCCATCCGTTAACCGTTGTTGCTACCGACAGTATAGTCTTTCCAACCTTTACAAAATTGTCCATATTTTTTCTTTCAAAAATAAAGTGATATCCATTACCTATGAAGGACAAAAAAGCTCTGAAGAGATATCTCCAGAGCCTTTAATTGTATTTAGAGCATGTACCTATTCAATAGAGCCCTCTATGCTGCTCACAAACTCTTCTACATAGCCCTGAGCATTAATACCGGCCGTAACTCCACCAATATTATAGCACAATTCCTTACCATTACAGTAAGCAGAGAAATTAATTGATTTTTCTCCAACTTTCACAATTCCCTCCTGAATATTAGTTACTTTTTTTTCAGCTATGGTTACTGTAGCTCTTGAAATTACGCCTCCTGACTGTAGAGTTTCATCAGTATACTGATAAGTTTCTTTTATTAAATTTCTCATATTTATCCTTAAATTAATGTTTATACCGTTAAATTAGCGTTTTACTCATTTTATTGCTGCAATGATGGCAGTTTTGAGGATATAAGATTGAATTGTCTCGGCATATTTCTTTACAACCTGAATATCTTCTGCAGTAAGTTCTACAGTTCCATGACGCCAAATAGCCTTGCCGAGTTCTGTTACCTCTAAGGTTGAACCTTGAGAATGGAGCAGATTACCAAAAGACTTGGATACATCTGTATACTCTTTTCCTCCTTCTACATTTTCAATTTCAACTTTCCTAAAGTCTACCTTTTTTAAAACCTCTTTTTTCATAATGTCAATCTGTTATACAATTCTGCAGCTGCATATCCGTTACCGAGCAGCAGGGTAATTCCTATTCCCACGAAAAACGGGATATTTGCCAAAAAACAACCGATTGCAGCACAAATGGTCAGTGCTACATATATTAGTAACAACAGACCTTTCCATGAATTTTTACCTATTAACATAATTACCTCCTTTTTAAATAATTAAACTAAATCAATATATAAATACTTAGTTCGCCTTTGCGAACTATTATTATCAATGTAATACTCTATATCTATTGCTAATCTTTCAATAGAACCATCAGCTACCTCGAAATCGACTTGACTACCTTGTATAGTTAGGTTCGCAGAACTATTAGAATCTACATTTACACTACCAGCGTGCAATTGCACAGGCCCATTGATTACTCCACCAGATATAGTAGCAGATGATACAACCACCCTATAAGCATCTATTGTGCTTGTATTAGACACTGTTACTATTATATTTTTAACCATTGCCTCACCTCTATTCGTAACGCTTGCTTCTGCTGAATACAAAACAATATCTATATACTTATCAACTGGGTAATCTTGCACATTAGCTACTACCGCAATATTTATTATATTACTATATGGGATAGGATACCAAGTGCCATCGATAGTATCTGTAATGCTCATATATTTTCGTTCTCCTTGCGCAAAATTAGCAGTCGTCAATATAGGCATTATATACCAAGTGCCAATTGAATCAAACACATTAGCAGGGATAGATATTTTGCCATTATCGACAATATCTCTTATGGTTTGCATTCCAGTAAGCGGAATATAATAGCAGTTAGTAACACTCTCGGTAAATTGCGATGCTCTTACTAAAAATCCAAAGTTTATCTCTGTTAGTGAATATTGGGCAAGATACCCTAACTCAAGTAAATCATTGAGCGCACTTAAATCATTTGAAAGGGCATCTCCATTACCATATATATCCAAAGCGAGAGACCTATCGGATGATATTACCTCTTGTTGGGGTTCTACATTCAACCAATCTTTTGCAAAATGGTTATACCCATTAAAGTCCAATTTGCGGAAGAATGGCGGCTGAGGCTTGCTGTAACCCCAAGCAAGGCCCTGCATAACTGCTCTAATCAACAATACAGGGTTGTTATACTGATTGACATAAGTGCTGTAATTGGTCTGCTTGCGCTGCTCCACAGTCAATGGCTCATAAGACTGATTGTTTGTCGGCTTATGGGCCGCCTTTTCGTTTATATTTGTACTTTGACAAGCGGCAGCAAGTGAATTGGCACTGATGCCCAATACACTCTTTATATCCGCTTGCGATATTGGAGCTGTTATCTTACCGTTATTGTTACTCATAGCTTGCTAATCTTGTTTTAAGTTCATTCACCTCTGCCCTTAATGCGGCTATCTCCTCATACACCGCACCTGCAATCTGGTCTCCCTCAGAAACAAATGTATATGGAGTGTATAACACCTTATTACCACTCTCTAATGTTCTCAACTGAAACCAACTGAGGATATTGTTTATATTGCTCTCAACGCTGTTAAATCTCGTAGCCACATCGCTGCCCGATATTACCACAGCTGAAGCATTAACCGTTCCTGCTATCTGCGCATCTGAGCCGATATTGATGGCTCCCGACACACTGGCATTACCATCAACTGACAGTTTTATGTTGGCTGAGTAATTGGCCTTCAGCTCATCGTATGTATAAGCGCGTCCAATACCAACAACCCCTCTATACATACTCATTGCAATTACATCCACGCCCTCATTTGTAATAGTTGTCGAACCGCCGTAATTGCTGCCTATATCCAATACTCCAACATTGAGAGCTGAGCTGTAGGCCGTTGCTTTAAGAAATCCGAAAGAACTTGCAGAATTGCTTGCATTGATTCTCAATCGGCCACCGCAAGCAACTACCGATGATGTCTGGAATGTACCGGCAGTCAGTGCTCCGGAGAAATCGCCATCCACTGACGATACTTGCGACCAGCGCTTGTCGCCAAAGCCAAGCCTTGTATATCCTGTTGTACCGGGATATACATGCCCATCTGTAATAACAAGGTCGGCATTGGCTGTTGCAATACCCTTGCCTGTTGGGATAAAGGCTATAAACCCTCCCGATGCTGTAGTTATATAATTGCCCGATGGCCTTGATAGATGGATATGAGCCTTCGCATCCTGAGATGCAATCACAAGCGTATTGGCTATTAGGGAGCCATTAAGAGTACCGCCTGTTATTGGCAGATACTTACCTGCGACTACATCATCGGTAAATTGCGATAACAATGTAGGCTTGCTTGTTATCTCGCCCCATGAATACGATGGTTTGGAAGATGCTAATGCCCAATCTGCAATACCTAAAGCAGACTTGATATTAGCCTTTGTAAAGGATGCAGAATCGAAAGGAGTATAATCCAAGGCATCAATCACCATCTGCTGTGTAATGCTGTCAAGATAGTTGCTCTCTATAATTGTTAATCTTTCATCTAATGGCTCTATATCTGATAAAGTTGCATAATTGGACAAATCCTGATGTGCAGTAATAACCGAACCTAAATCTATCACTCCATTGGTAGGAGTTTTAGAAGCTCCATTCATCTTAACTTCTGTAACAGTACCAGCATTTTTGGTAAATCCCCATCCGCTTACAGTAGATTCCGTTACAGCACTCGGTATTGTTGGTGTGTTCTCCAATAAAGAGTAATCCAGCTTATTACTTGATGTTATCTTGCTCTGATAATTTACAAGTGTGCTACTCAACCCCGTTGCTGTAATATACTCACTCGGTATAGATGTAAGGTATTTCTGCTGCTGTACCCAAGATTGAGTTGCATAGCCGCCCAATGCAGCATTGGTAATGTATCCCGCATCATTCTGTAGCTCACTTACAAGTGTAGGCACATCCGGCATTATAGGGTAAGCAGGGAGAGAGACAACACCATTAACTGCTTTGTATTCGGTTGAGCCGAGCTTGACGATTACAGAGCTTAGCACTCCATCCGCTATTGTGTTTTGGATATTCTCTATCTCTGTTTTTAGACCATAACCCAGTGTAGCAGATAATACATCACCTGCAGATGCATTGTAGTTCTCCCATGTATCAAGTCTGTTATAAGATGCCCCATCGCCAAAACCCAAAGAGCCTATATCTGCAATACCTCCGGCAATCTGGTCTCCCTCGGAAACAAGTGTATACTTAGAGTATAGAATTTTAGCACCACTCTCAAGAGTGCGCAATTCGAACCATGTTGAAAATTCTTCAATTTTCGATTGTAAAGTGGCAAGATCTCCCAGATAGCTGTTGCCACCAATCTTCTCTCCTTTATATAACAGGCTGCCATCTTCTGCCTCTGACAGATTACTTATTACAGAGAAATTATCATGGGTGTGAGCAAATGGTTTAAGCTGAGCGTTTACAATATCTGCAAACCTGGCCTTGATATCTCCATAGGATATTGTATACCATTTCTCATAATATGGAGACTGCACCGGTATCAACAGTGCATCGGCCGGAGCTGTCCGCTCAAATTCCGCGAGGCGCGGAGCTAAAAAAAAAAGATTGTCGGGAGTAGGAATCTCTATAGGAACAGCAAGAGTTTCAATTCGAGCCAGATTCTGATACTTGCTGTCATCCGAAAGTTTATATTTGAACTCAAACGAATGCAGCTGCTCCATATTGGAATTGGAGACAGAACTCTCATCCACTACTATTGGCAGTATGACACCATCTTTTACAACATAGCGGTTTGGCATTACAAAGAAATCGCGCAACCACAGAGCTTCACGCTTTGTCTTATATCCGCTATTCTGAGAATAAGCACCAGCCCTTTCTATATAGGCATTACTATTACACTCATCATACACCACATTCCCAAATGTATGTTCAGGAGCATATGTATTGGCACCTGTAAAAGCAACACTATCCAATCCTCCCAGAGTATTCTCAAAGATAAAGAGCGTATCATTTTCAGATCCATCAACCAGAACATAACGCTGTATATACGACAATCTCACACCACTTCCATCCTCTACATAAACATCATAGTAGCCATATTTATCCGCATCGAGCAGACTCCATATATGAGCAAATTGAGTATTGAAAGATATACATTCCCCAGCAGCTACAGTACCAACAGATATAACGGATGTGCTGCCATCCTTCAGATAAAATTTAACTTTCAATAATGCCTGGTTATCCGAGGCATTATAATATGTAAGCCACTGTGGCTGGGTATACCTTGTCTCTACAAGCTGCGGCTGCCAAGTCAAGAAATTGCCCCATAGAAAAGAGGAGATATCGCCATTCCAGCGCTCTACTCCACACCGTACAGCCCTGAAACTCACATTCACATCCGAAATGTTTGCCACAAAATCGGCCGCAATATTCTGCTGTATGTGGATATTATCTGCAGGTAGTTCCACTGATAGGCTGCTTAGAACAACATCCTTAATGGAGACAGTTATTTGTCCTGTAGCATCGGGCTGATACTGATTATCCAACAACAGTGTTTCTCCTTTATACAGACGAAACCTTACAACTTCAGAGCTCGATATAACAAAATCCTTTATATTTCCTGCCGGAGAGAGCGCTGCCGGCTGTGATAAAATAACCATGTTCCTATCAATTATTACCCAAAAATACCATCGCTATACCTAACCAAAAAGGACACTATTTAGGAACAGATTCATACCATATTTTCAACTCTTCATAGTGTATCTCATCAACAACATCTACGTCTGTTCTTTTGGTTATATGTATAATAATAGGCACATCATTATGTCCTGTTGTTTCTCCTAGTTCTGTTGGAGGGGCAAAAGTGTCCGACAGATCTTCCGGGTCCTCTTCGTACTCCCATGTTACACTTACATATTGTTCTCCGCTCCATTTCTCCAACAAATCATCAATATCTGTCTTGAACACCCATCTATATTTCTGCTTCTCAATGTCAGGCTCCGTGTCTAAAATAGGATTCAGCAACTGAGGTATAACCGTAAACTTGGATTCCTTGCATTTCAATACAGTTCCCACATCATACGATATTGCATTCATAACCAACACCTGCCCTTTATAGAATTTTGTTTTATCAAGCCGCAAGCTCATAAGCTGTTGTGGATCCAGATCAAACTTGCCTGTTATCTCTGGAGCTCGATTCTGCAGAAGGCTGTTGTATCGTTTCCAAAATAAAGGATACATTTCTGCATAGTTCAGTCCCCAGCTATTCCATTCATTACCCAAATTATTGTATCTCTGATTGGTTGCCAAATAATACCCTGCTGTAAACTCATAACAGCTCTCGGCAAGTCCAGGGGCAAATGCCAGGATTACATCCTGTTCGCTATCTTTCTCATCTTTATTCTGTACGCTTGTATTTGGATGGCGCATCTCCCCTATATATGGTGCAACTATGGAACGGTCTTTGCGTCTAACATCCTTAGCATACGAAATCATACCATAACTTGCATCAACAGCCTTATACGACACCGCTTCCATGGTTTTAAGGCAATAGCTGAAATTATTTGTGCCAAGGTGCTCCCTACTATATCCTTCTTTATCGGTAGTAGATACTGTTTTATAATAACGGCCCAAGGCTCTGCGTAAACAAACACCCAATCCATCCTCTGCAAAACTCACCTCTGAGACACTGGTACATCGGGGATACTTTTTCACGAACTCATGAAATGTATCTTCGGCCGGATCGGCATCATCCAAATCATTATTGCTCTCAAGTGATATCTGTTTTGGATCTGGATATGTAATGGAGAAATGGCCATCGAGCACATTGCTTAAATCAATATCCGGAGATGATGAAAGTATATCTTCATAAAACACCACATCAGCAATCTTGTGTTCCGGATAAACAAAAATCTGGGCGTGGAACCTGGCATTGAGAAAATCCAGAAAATCGGAGAGTGTACATGATGGCACTATATCCTTAATTCTGATATATCCTCTGCAAATAGCATCGGCAGCATTGTGAAGCATTATTATTTTACTCAAGACTTCATCTGTAACAAACTTATTGCTACGCAAAGTGTAGCCCATCTGCAACATAAGCTGCTCAATGAATTTTCCCAGATAGAAAAATGGAGCAACACCATATCCTGCAGGAACTCTTACATCCTCGCCATCCTCCATTACAGTCCTGCTCTTATACAACAATGGCCAAACGGATTCAGAAGAGGTAACATCAACATCGTTCAAAAAGCTGTATGATACAACACCCTCATTCTCCTCTTTATTTACTGCCACTGTAGCAATGGTGAACCAATCATCATGCAATCCTGCAGCACACTCTTTCAGATGGGTAACCCAAGCCTCTACAGACTGGAGATCTTCCCTCACCACGCCTTCAAAAATCTCTGTAATCTTCTTATCCTTATACGAAGTATACATATCGCTCTCATCCAATGCCAAGGATGCTGTTATACCGTCGGCCCCATTTACAGTATCTACTACCAAAACGCCATCCTTATGTATAATGCCGGCTTCCAGCTTTGCAGGCTATTTCCTTAAAAAGCATTGAGAGCGGCCAAGCTTCTCAGGCCTGCCAAGTTTGGCAAATGTGTCCTGGCTTACAGGTAAATTTACAGGAATGGTGGCAGTACCGTTATCACCATAAAATGGTGATTCTTTCTCAACAGAGAATGAAAAATTGTTTGGAAGAGCCAATTGGCCCTGTGATGTTATAAGTTTCATGCGCGTTTTCCTGTTGCTTTTTTAAACCTGTTAGACAAATCTTCTGTAGCCTGATGCTCAGACAGCACTGTATAGGCATGAATAGGATTGTTGCGTAGATCCCTGAGAAGAAGAAGAAGTTCGCCAAGAACCGCGGTCTCCTGTCCTGCAGTACCCTTCACATAACCGCCATCGGCATATCCGGGCAGCAATTTGCCGGTTCCCATGGTACCTACCCTCATAGCCTCAATGGTATGCACCATGTCCTGTACTATTGGAGTACGCATCAATGGCTGCGGCACCACATATTCACCTCTATGTACTATTCCGGCAGGCTCCAGTCGTCCGCCATCACCGGTGTAACCACCATCTGAGAAGCCACTAATGGTTCTACTCTTTGATGCCGATGCAGAAGATCCCGAGCCGGCTGTCTGATTCTTTATTGAGTTACGTTGAGCCACCGCTACTGCTATCTGAGCTCCTGTAGTAGCTGCTACAAGAACTGATGCCGGAATAGCTGCAGCAAGCGGCAAATCCGCAAACTGCCGGGCAATGGCAATAGCTCCATTACCAACAGCCTGAGCTATCTGTACTCCCATATTGATATCAGCATACTTCTTTTGCAAGGCCAATTTCTTCTCTTCATATTTCTTTTCTATAGCCTCACGCTCCTCGGCATTATCACCGGCTGCAGCAAGTTCCTTAGCCATCTTTGCATCAAGTGATGCTGATTCTGCCTCCCGAAGGGAACTAATGGCACTACCAACTTGATTAACATAGGATGAAACTGATGAGAATGTACCCGCCCAGTTTTTAGCCTCCTGCTTGCGGGCAACCTCATTATACGCATCAAGCATCTCATTTTTCTTCTGGCAATACTGCTCTTCTGTAATGAGTTTCATATCCAACATCCCCTGCAGATCTGCAAGTTCTGTATTCAGAGCATCCTCAGAAGAGGCAGATTCCGGGAACATCTTCTTGGATTTATCAGAAAGGCGGTTAAATTCAGCAAGTTCTTCTTGCTGTTGCTGTGAAATAATAGCATCTGTCTCAGCAGTTATAGCAGCATCTTCATCTGCCAATATCTTGGCTATTGTATCAGCCGTTTTTTGAGCTTGGGCTATCTGCTTATCATACAGCTGCTGATACAGGGTATCGGTTTCCTTACCATAGAGGGAGTTGATCAGAATCCTGCGTTCTATAAGAGCAAGGTCTGCAGCTTCAATTTTGGCAGCATATTCTGTTTGATCAATCTCCATTTGGGCATAGGCCTTTTTGAGTTCGGTAATCTCTTTTGTATGGGCATCCTGCGCTGTTTTAAGTGTCTTATCATAGGCCTCCTGCTGTTGTTGAGCTGTCATCTGCTGAATTCTTTGCTGCTCAGCTGCGGCATCCTCAGACATCTGCTTTTCCAAAGAGTGCTTCTGATTTTGGACTCTTCGCTGCTCACGTTGTATATCTCCTTCAACGCCCAACCATTTGGTATATGAGTTTATATATCCCTGAATTATTTCATCATTCGCCACATTGTATTTTTTAATAATGCCTTGGGCTACATCCAAAACTTGAGGATCTGAAGAATACAGCTCATTTATCTTTTGAATTTTTTCTTCAAGTTTTTTTATGTCAGCATCATAAGAAACATTGCCAATTCCTCCCAAAGCTTCCCTCATAGTGTTTGCCCTATTCTGTGCCTTTTGGAGTGTCAGTATTTCTTTTTCCAACTTCATCCTTTCTGTTGCAGCCCCAAGTATATCCCTATTAGCATGATAATTATCCAAAATGAATTTCATATCCTCATCATTCATCTTGGTCTTATCCTTTAATTGGGTCTTGTAGGCATCCATTTCCTGCTCTGCAGTGGCCTTCCTGATATCTCCAATCTGCTTGTACTTCTCTTCTATTTTTGCTGCAGCAGCCAGCCTTTCCTCATCTGAAAGCTTCACATTATCCATTACAACCTGTAGCTCAGCTATTTCATTGCGAATTTTTACTTCCTGAATATTTTGGGAGTTCTGAAGCTCAAATACCTCATCAAGCAACTCTTGGAACTTCTTACCTTGTTCATAGGCAATGGCCATATTCTTGAACAAGCCACTCCAGTCTCCAGTAGTGAGGTTACGGAGCATTGACGAAAAAGCAAACTGAATACCGGTATAGGTCTGCTGAATAAAATCCCCTGTAATCTGAGTTTCATTGGCAAATGCATTTATGACACCTTTTGCTGAGTTCCAGGCGGTCTTAACACCAGCAACAACGGCAGTAACAACAGTTCCAGCCTTAACTAATGTGCTCTCCAAAATCCCTAAAGTATCCATAACAGATTTTCCTCCCACCTTAACCTCTTTCATACGCACTTCTACTTTCTCCAGCTCATCGTTGTATTTTTCCCACTCATCAGGATTAAGTTCTTTGGAAAGGGAATTCATTGTACGCCTGAGTTCTGCCGCTTTACTCTTTAACTGGGAAGCAGACATGGATGAAATATCCATTGTCTTTGCCAATTGCCGGTTATATGATTCAACATCCTTTAGCTCACTCTTTTTCTTTTTAAGTTCTGCAGTATACTCCTTAACTTTCTCAGAACTTTTCCCCTCAGTCTTTGTAAGAAATCCCACAGCCTTATCAAGCTGCTCTATCTCTTTCCTGAGTGTAAGAGCGTGCGCAGTAGATTCCTGCAGGCTTTTTTGCAGGTCTCCCTGCTCAACTTTTATTTGAGCTTCAATATTTATAAGTTCATCCTGTAGTCCCATAGCATAGTTCTTTTAATGTAAAGTAACTACATCTAAGGGCATAAAAAAAGGACAGGGAATCCTGTCCTTAAAGCTTAAACTTATAATATGATTATCCTCTCCTACCTCTTAATAATGACTTTAGAAAGGCATATACAAACAGACCTACTGCAACACCTACAATAAGGCCCAATATTATTGCAAAAAATACAAATCCCATATCTATTCAGTATTTAATTGTGAAACAACATATCTTCTTACCTCTCCACCCAGCGCAGCTTTGAGTCTGCGGTAGATGCCGCCATAGAGATAACCATATACATATTTGTTGTAGATTGGCTCATAGTATTTTTTCTTTTTGCCTCCGGTGCCTTTTTTCATATCCAAAAAGCGGATATAGAGTGGGTAGCGGATGGTCATCTTAAGATTGGTTACTGTTGGCTTCTGGCCAAGGGAGTCGAGCAGGGTGCCGGTACGGTTTATATAGTACACTGTGCCTATCATTTTCTGAGTGGCAAGCAACTGCTGGCCTTGCTCCATCAAAAGACCATTCAAAATATGTGTATAGTTCTCCGTTAGCATGGTACAAATATAATAAATTTAGCCAAGAATCTCCATTATCTTGAGCAGAGGCCCCAATACTTGCCATTTGTAGTCTTTCCAGAAGTCTGCCAGATCTTCATCTACCTGATATAGTACGCTGTATATGGAGTCTGTGTAGGCTTTGGAGAGTTCTTCGGTCATCCTGGCAGATTCTTCACTCAAGCTGTCGTAAGACTCTATCAACAAGCGGGCAAGATAGAGAAACTCTACAGGTTCTATGCTGCGGCATTCTGCAGGTTTATATTCAGGTGCCTGGATGTTTGGAAGCCCGTCAGGTAAAGATTTGAGCAGAGATACCAGGTTGCCAAGCTCTGGAATATTACCCAATAGTGGAGTGAGTTCTGCATCCTCCAGAACCCGTTCAATTTCCGCACCGATGTCACCGAACTCCCATACTCCGTCCCAGATGACTTCTATCAAGACTGCTTTATGGTAACTCTTCATAGCTCACCTCCTCTTCTGCATCTGAATTTACAACTCTATCCCATATGTCGGCCAGGGCAGGATCTACATCGCGGAGAAGATGCCAGATGGCAAGGAAGTAACACCCCTCAAGATCGTTCCAATCTGGAAGCATCTGCTCCATCGCCTCTTTGCCGTTAAGGATTCTACATTCGGCTACAATCTTTTCTATGGCCAAATAGCTCTCCAAAAAGAGCTGTGCATAGCTGAGTTTCTGAATGTCTGTAATGTTACTGTTCATGGCTTGCCCTCCCATTCTTTAAGATTACATAGTCTCTGCCCAATACAGGTTTCTTGATTACCATGGAGGCAATCTTGAGCCTTAGTTTCTCTCTTGGCGGAACATTCCATCCGATGTTCAGTTCATCGGCATGTTTGAGAGAGTAAGAGTACTCATCTGCACCGGAGTCAGTTGGGTTGAGAAGCAGAACTCCGTAGAGTTCGCTGGAGTGACGGGAGATGATTATTCCCAATGAGTTTGAACCTTTAAGTTCGAAGGTAGCACCTACCTGGTAGGTGTGCGCAACGGCTGCACCTTGTGCAGTACCGGTTGCAAAATTAGTAGAGGCGTTCATGATCTACTTACTTTACAAGATTAACAAATAAAAAAGCAACCTTTAGGGTTGAACGCCACATATCGCTAAGGAGATGCCGTTGGACCTTTCGGCTCCAACACCCATTGGTTGCTAAACTTACTTTCTGCTTAAAGCCCTTAGCAAGATTAAAATATGTAGCGTTCGCTACAAAGGTAAAAAGATTTTTGACAAAATTCTCTTTTCTGAGAAAAAATGTTGAAAATTTTCCCGAATGTGGGAAGCTGGTAAAATTGAGAAGAGTACCTGCATAGCAGGCAGCAACAGCCGCAGCACCTTGTGCCTGATCAGCTGTAAAATAATTAGTGGTTTGCATTACTAATTGTTTTACAGCTGTCTCAGCTGTAAAATAATTAGTGGTTTGCATTACTAATTGTTAAAATAAAAGAGCAACCCTTAGAGCCAACAAACATATTATCAAGGCGAAATATTCCGGGCCTTTCGGCACCGCCACTCATAGGTTGCAAACTTGTTTCTGCTTAAACTCGCCCCTGGTATTATAACACATTTGCCACAGCAAAGTAGGAGTATTTTTCTCTTTTTTGCAAATATAATGTGATGAAGAGATAAAAAAAGCACCTCGGAGGAGGTGCCTGATTATTTTCCGCAACAGTGTTTATATTTCTTGCCACTTCCACAGCTGCAAGGATCATTCCTGCCAGGTATCTTGGCACTCACTAAAGGTGTATGGGCCTTTATACCCTCCACATAATCAATGGTCTGTTGTGATGGCACTCTGAAACTCATAACTGTTTGTCCGCCATAGTTGGTGATGGAAAAATCCCCTTGGGATATGATATTCATTCCTATCAGGCAGCCTGTATCCCCATTGGCAGACAGTTCTTCACACTCCGTAACTTTGGTTTTTAGGGTAATCTGCTCATTATTGAGGGTTATCTGCACGTAGTACACATTTACGTCTTTGGACCCATGAACCCCATTTACTACAGCTTTTGAAATGGGTATAAGCCTCAACTTTTGTGCTGTGGATTTTGTGATAACAGAATTGGTAGCACCTGTATCCCATAAGCCCAATGTATCAACTGTAGTGGATGTAAAAGGATTACTTATATGGACAGGCGTTTTTATGCAGTCTGCTATCCCGTTATATTTGTTAGTTAAGGCGTGTACTGGCATATTATGCAAAAATCACTCTTGAATGAAAAGTTTGGGTATAGGCATTCTCATCTTTTGTGCACTCTTGTATTAAGAATGTACCAAGCTCAAAATTAGTGGAAGCATACTCTATAGCCTGCTCAAAGGTCTCAAAGGCATTTTTTACCTCCATATCCTTTATCACCAGAAACTGGTTTGGATACTTTTCAAAAAGAAGCTTATAATTCTCCTTGAAATAATTGAATTCCTTCTCTAACATGATTGGCCAAATGTTTAGTAGTTATGTGTATGTAACAATTGTCAGGTTAAATAGTTGCGTTCGCAAAATTATGTAAATTATTTGCAAAAAAGGAAAAAATATTCTCAAAAAAGAGAAAATTTGAACAGCATTTGAACGATTATCTTTCAAACCAGCAAATAAAAAAGCACCTCTTGGGGAGGTGCCTGGGTTGTTGTTTAAAACGTAGTTCTTTAGAACTGGACTTGTGATATTTTTTTTGATATTTCTTCAAATTTCTTCTGAATAATCTGCTTCTGTTTATCAGAGGCAAATGATATTCTGTTCTTGTACTTGCGCATTAGCGATGGATTGATTCCAACTTCTTCTGCAAATTTAGTAATATTTATGAATGGAAATACATCAAAAAATGCAGAAAAGTCATATCTGTACTCTATTTCAAAGTCTCGCCAATCAGGCCATTGTCCATTTTTTTCAAAATAGAATTCTGCCTGCTCTTTCAGAACCTGCTCAAAATCTGTCTTTGCATCCTGTTCTGTATCGCCAGAGCCATAGGCACCTTTTACATTCTGTGCCCTTACTGCAAAATTATCCTGCTCCAATTTTTCAATAATGGCAATAATCTTCTTTTCCATATCAGTTTGTTTTAATTGTTTAAAACACCTCCCCCAAAGGGGAGGCCTCTAATTACTTTAGTCCAGCATCCTTTAACATAGAGTGAAGAGTTCCTGGAGGAATCTCCTTTGTCTTATGCCTTCCTACTGGGATAAAATAATCAAAGTCTGGGTGAACATACTTGTAATGTCCTTTGCCCCCTTTGATTGTCCAGCCGTGCTGTTCAATCAATTTGTAGAACTCTGAATATTTCATAAGTTAGTAAATTAAAGAACTATTTTTAATAGCTGTTTTAAACAACAACACAAAGGTAACGATTTTGTTCCTTATTTGCAAATAATTGTACAAAATATTTGAGGGTAAATGGCAAATGGAAGAAAATCTGAAGGGCCAATAAAAGGCGCAATAAAACGCCTGCAGAAATTGCCTGCATTTAAAAAGCAAATAAATACATCTTGAAAATCACTATTTTACACAGATATGGGATTTCCCCAGCAAATAAAAGAAAGGGCCAATACCTGGCTTATGTGACTGCCATGTGACGGTTATGTGATTCCCGGCAAATTGCCGGCAAATAAAAAAGCACCCCGAAGGGTGCTGTGATTTATTGAAGGTTTTATGATAATTCCTTTATAATATCTTTTCCCATATTGGTGAGATTAAGAGTAGGAATCATAACTCCAGGAATACCAGATAATGCTGTTAAAGAGTGAATATATGCTCTAATATATGGGAACATAATGGCTGGTGCACTCTGAGCAAAGAATATGTTAAGCTGTTTTCTATCACTTGTTTCATATTCAAATACACCCATCATCTCAATTGAAGCTTTAAAGTCGTTATTCTCAGTTGTGACAACTACGTTAAGAGTAAGTTTATAGAGTTTATCATCATACTCAATTGTAGGAGTGATGCTCAGATTCAGCTCTGTTGATTTAATCTCACCTGTGAATTCCAATTCGGATTTTTTAATGATATAATTCAAGAATCGGAATCTTGATGTTTCGTGGTTCTTTTCCATAACTCTATGCTGCTATGGCATATCCCATATAGGAATTGCTATAGTTTTCATTGTTAATACTATTACAGTTGAAGCTAAACTCTAACTTAATTTCTTTTTCTACATCTATAGTAGGCAAGAAACTAATAATAGGATTGACGGCTCTCACAAGACTTTTTTCGGAGACAAAAAGAATTGATGCATCAGTATTCAATTCTTCAAATTCTTTCCTAAAACACTTTTCTAACTCAATGTATAGCTTGTCATTATACACATCAAGTGGGGCAACATCAACGATATAGGTATTAGAATACTCTTTAACCTCAAGTCTTAAAACTGCATGGTTAAAAAGTTTGCTTACCTTATCGTAAAAACTTTTTACTAGACTGATATTGCTCATTTTATCTTATTTATTTTATTGTATAATTCTTTTGCCTGATTGACACAATTTTTAAATGTGCCTTCATCTATCGGCTTGTTTTCATAATCTGCATTTTCTCTAAGAGCCTTCAATGCTCTTATGTCATTGTTATAATCTCTATCGTCTATTGATGAACTTCTGCTTTTTCTGATGTACTTCGCAAATTCTCTAATGATAACTTCATGAGAACCTGTTTTGGCTAAAGCTTCTTTTGTTGCTAAATCCTCATACTTTATTTCCCCCGCATTATTAAGCTTATACTTGGATAAAAGTAAACAACTGTAGTATGCAGCATGGGGAATACCTATAGTATTTGGAGAGTCTTTAAGACTCTCTGCTGTGTCCAAAAAACTTTTGGATTTTGATAATATATACGACATCCCCCATAATTTTTCGCAAATTTATGTAAAATTATTCAAAAAAGTTGCATAAAAGAGAATTTTTACATATAGCCAAACAATCTGAAAGCCATAAAGTTCTGGTAAAAAAGGCTGTACAATGTGTATATACAAAGTTTGTTAGCAATGTTTATTAGCATTGCTAATAATTACATACCATCCATTCTTCCTGTTTTCTGCGGTTGGTTTTGGAGGCTGATATGGTTCTCTCGATACGGTGTATTTTCCATCCGTTTAGATTGGCAAGATCCTGCACTTGAGAAAGTGGAAAGGTTGTGAGCATAAACTTGCCTTTCAGGTTCTCCAGTACTGCCAGCAGCCTGTTCATATCGTGTTCATTGAAGGTACCGTTGTAGTGGGCACAGTCGGTTCCTATGTATGGAGGATCAATGAAATGAAAGGTATCAGGAGAATCGTATGTCTTTATTACATCAATAGCATCCCGACTTTCAATTGTTACCCATTCCAGACGATCGCACAAGGTTTGTGAGATATTATCTTTGGCATTGCGCAGCTTCTTGGCCATAGCCCCCTTGAAGTCATAGCCAAAGGTTCCGTCAAGCATTGAGGCAAAGCTCATCTTGCTTCTGGCCCATACTGCCCAGGCTCTCTGAACAGGTGAGAAGAATGTTGGATATTTGAGGATATGGCCTGCATGAGCGTGCAGATCTCTACTGTGCAGTGTTTTGTCAATCTCAACTTTAAGATCCTGGTAATACATTTTGGCTACCCAATAGAAATTGGTCAAGTTAAGATTGATATCATTAATTATCTCTGCCTTTACAGGCTCTTTGGCAAACAGTACTGCTGCACCTCCGCAAAAAGCTTCGGTATAAATTGAATGTTTTGGAATGAGCGGGAGGATATGCTTTAGCATAGTTTGCTTGCCTCCATAATAAGTGATAGGTGTTTTCATAATTATATATCTAAAAAATAGCTAACTTTGCAGTGTCTCACACAACTTATCAATAGAATAACAGAATAGCCCTACGGAACGAGAGGTTTACTCCCGGTGTATCCGTAGGGCTATTCTATTGGTTAAAAGTAAGTGAGACGACTGTTAACTATTTATGCCGGGAGTTTTTCTCTCCCGTTCCTATCAAACCATATCTATTCCGGTAATGTTGAACATAAGAGTCCATCCGTAACTGTTGCTCAGTTCCCGGGCAAAGAATGGTGTTATATCATTGGGGAATGACAGTCTTTTAATGAATGGATCTGAACGGTCTTCCCTGAGCTCTCTTCTTATGGAAGCCATTATCTCCAGAAGCTGCTCTGTAATGAGAATCTCCTCTGCCTGGTCGTATGTTGCCGATGAGAGAGGTTTGGCCACCGTAACAGCCAGCTGCATAACATCTTCTTTTACATCAAATCTATCGAGTTTACTGGTAATATTTCCATAATCAATAAACAGATAGATATCCTTCACTTGCGAGATCTGAGCCTTCACCTGTTCATCATTTACTCCAAAAATATAATCGGTTATTTTTGGGAATATCTCCTCACAAGCATTAATGGCCTTAATCTTCATCTCCTCATATTCAGGAGTTGGATTGCTCTTGTTAAAAAATTTTTCAATAGCACTTTTTGAAGGGTATTTGCAGAAGTAATGGAATATTTCCTGTAGTATCATAGTATTGTATTAATTTGTTCTATTGTAATATTCAGTTCTTTGGCTATTTCGCTTTTCTTTTTTCCTATGGATTTGAGCTGCAGCACAGCATCGACCGTTTGTTTGAGCAGCAGATCCAGATAACTGAACAGAGGCATTGATGCCACCTCATTAAACGAGCCATATCCTTTTCCTGCCAGATTATATAGTGGAGCATTTGGCCCAAGCGGATTCTTTCCATCCTTTTTGTCCGGGGCATTGAACAAGATATCATATTTGGGTAATGCTGCAATCCAATTGGCTATGGCCATATAGTTATACATTACAGCATACAAAGCACCCTCTTCAGCTTTCTTTACAGAGAGTTTATCTGTTTTTTCTGAACAATATGGAGCCGGACAGTAAAGTATTTTTACCAGCTGCTCCAATGACCGTTGCTCTTTGTAAGAATGGAACTGTTGCAGCATGGTATTGGCATCTATGTACTGCTGGGCGGTAATGGTAGTATTCACAACCTCTCCAGAGACTTCGAAAGTATATCCTCTCAGCTTCGTTCCCGGCAATACTGAAAGAAGCTGCTTGCCAAATTTCAAATCAGGTACTACATATCGGGCCATTTTGGCAGCAACTCTAATATGAGGATCCTCCGCATCTGTCGGCAAATGTTTTGAGAGCCAATTTTGCACCTCAAGAGGAAAATTATGGAATTTATCGTCGGGATAAACAAATTTATATGCAAATGTAAGATGCTCGCTTATGCGGAACAGATTTTCACAATACACTTCATTCTCCGGATGTGGTTTTGTATCATCTTCTATCAGTGCATAAAACAGCAGCAATCTGAATTCCATAAATCCGACCTCTCCTTTTTCCAACAGGCATAGAGCTCTCGCCACTTTGCACATCTGCACAGAAGAGAGCTCTTCCCATTGATTGGGGATATGGAACTTATTATTGACAGTTATCATAGAGTTGCGTAGAATGGATTTTTCTCTTCATTAAGGTTGGCAGCAACTGACACGCTTGCACCTTTTACAGCATTTTTCACCTCAGCCTCAAGTGTTGAATAGTATTTTTCCACATCTGCCATTATGGTTGATTTTATTTTCTCTCTAACCTGCATCAGGCTGCTGTCTTTGGTAAATTCATGGGCCACATCATTTCGAATACTCTTTGGAAGCTCCGTTACATCAAAAAGCATTACTGCCTGTGCCATGGTATGGTAGGCAAGAACTCTTTTAGCCCTTTCAAGTACCTTTTCAGAGGGTGAAGCGAGAGATTTCAAACGTGGATTTATCTCATCTTCCATAACCTTACGCATCAGGAACTGAACCTTTGAGAAGAAATATTCAGACTTGTTTATTTGGAAGTACTGGTCAAATTCTGTAGCGCTTTTTATAAGCAAACTGCTACGCATTCTGCAACTTTCGGATTCTTTCCATTCAGGTAAGTCTGAGGTATCCAACCAGGCAAAAATAGAGTCCATAGCACACCAATGAATAGAGATATACTCTTCTTTCATTGCTTCGTACTGATACTTGTACAGACTCTTATTTGTATTATTCTTGGATGCTGCCCAAAAGATGAGATACCTGTACATGGCATAGTTGGCAATGGCCGACTTCACAAGAGATGCAGTCTTATCTTCTGCCAGCAATTTATCCAGGATATCAACTCCAATGGACTTAGTAAATTCATACTCGGCCTGCATTATACTTGGGCCAAGAGCTTCGAGAGTTAGAGACATCTCAAACCCTTGAACATATTTCGACAGATCATCAATTCCTTTAAACATAGCTATAGCTGTTGGTTTTGTAGTCTATTTTCCGGTGTAACATCCTGCTGTTTTGCTATTGTAGGGCGGTAGAATCCTATCCTTACTCCATCTGCATACTTCTGAGGAAAATTCAGTTTAATGGCATAATTCAGATCTGCACACACCACGCTTTCCGGAATTGTAAGACCATTGAGATATATGAGATAATTGTAGTATGCATCTGAACCGCTTTTACTGATAACGCCCTCTTTAGAGACATTGGAGATAGACGGATCCAAACCCTTGGCTGCCAACATTACATAATCGGCCCTCTCATCGTATGATTTTATTGCCTCTATATACTCTTTGTATTTCTGAGGAATCTCTTCTATTCTCCAGCGCTGTTCCTGGCCGTTATCATCAGTAAATGCCGTTGTCGCATAATATTTTCCTTGATTCTTGCCTGCACCCGACAGGAACTGCCCCAACTTTTTCAACTCTCTTGAGGTAAACTCACCCAACAGGGCATCACTATACTCACAACCAACCTCCATTACCTCATCCTCTCCAAATGTTATTTTCTCCAGTTCTACAGTCTCATTCTCTTTGGCTTCACTTACTTTGCCTGCATTTCTTTCACAGATATCCTGCAGAAGCTGTCTTTTGCTTTGCATCCACGCTTCAGGTATAATGATATGCAGCCTTGCAGAGAGAGCATTGGCCAGATAGTCATTGATATATTTAGGTGTAAGGTTAGAGCCTTGAATCCAATCTTTCACACCATGGTAGAATGTGTTATGGGCATAAATCTCCTCTCCATGTGTAGGATTCTTGCTATAGGATATTACTGTTGGATGAGCCATCGGCTTTTTATAATTAAAGCGGGGATATACCTTATATTCCCTGCTCGACTAATTACCATCCCAATTGCCCACTATCACCTTGTTGAACTCATAATCCTCAAAATCTGTACGGCCTGTTATATTCTCAGAGGTAGCCAATCTGCAACGCGTTACAGATATATGTTCCAGACCGGCAACTGGCATAGGCTTGCTCAATGCCGACCCTCGTGTAAATCTCCATTTGGAGAATATACCCTCACAGTAATAGAATGTGCGGGCACATTTATTCAAATATGTAGTATAATCATCCGCCAGGCCATTCTCCCTCCAGTTCTCCAGCCAGCTCTTGATTTCAGAATCCTGAATATATTGCCTGCTTGGGAAGCCATCTTTATCCTTACTCTCTTTATATAGAGCAGGTCCCCTACCATACAACATACCCACCTGCTTATCGATGAGACCCGGCAAGAGTCTGTTGGTACTGATAAGTTCTTTTGCCTCATTAGGCTCTGTATTATTCTGTCCAAACGGATATACATAGTAGCCATTTACATTCAACGGAAGCAATGGGCCTTTATTGGCAGCAGCTGCCAGATCTACCGCAACCATCTGCCCGGCCGGAACATCATCCCCTATCTGGTAGGTATACACACCGCCTTCAGTCTTAATGTATCCTCTTCTATTCATACCATATTACTTTTTTTAATCTGTTATCCTGATTCTGGAACCCGATATAACGGATAAGCACCTTATAACACATCTTAGGTTTTCCGTCTGCTGTATCAAACAGAAAATAGTTCTTGCTGTCCACGCTCCACTTATCCCGAGGCAATGGCTTGCGGCATCTGCAGCCATGATATGTTGTAAGCTGATCAGATGCCACCCCCTTACTCCTTGAATAATGATAGAAACTTATAGAGAAGGTTCCGCCCTCCCTTGTTATGGTCTCTGCCATCCTTATGGCATCCTCGCCTTGCACAGTCTCCTTAAGTTCCATATTCAAAAATACCTCTCCTTCACGAGGTTAAAAAGGACACCCAAATCATATTTCCCGAGAATTCGAAGGGTGTAAAAACATCTGAAAAACCAGCGGCCTCGGGGTCTCGAAGCATCCAAAAAACACAAAAAAGCCTTCAAAAAGTGTAATTATCTGAACCTGAGAAAAATGCTATATTAGATTTCGCAAAACAGCCCCCAAACATTCATTTTTCAGAACGAAACATTGGTCTGTAAACCGCTTGAATATTGATGAAAATCTTTGCCCGGCAACCATTTTTGATATTTTCCATACACAAGATACATTAACCCAGACGGTATCTGCGGAGTGAGTGCTGCCTGCATATTCAACGGCAATTTCTTCTCTGCGGATTTATCCAGTTCTAAGGGTCCATCGGCTCCTTTTACCTTTTTGCAAGCAAATAGTGCATTCTTCAAATCCGGACATTCATTGGCATCGATAAGTATTTTCGGAGCCTGTCTTTCCTGATTGGAAAGAAGTCTGTTCCACAACCGATAATGTTCCCAATGGAATATTGTTTTCTGGCCAAGATTCATAAGCTGTACTTTGAATCCGTATCTTTCCAGTTCAGCCTTCAACTCTTTGGCAGCAGTTTCATTTGCCAGCCTCTCCTCTTTTTTATTGCCGGCACGATCATAATAAAGATCTACATTCCGGTTCACCTTTGTTGCAAAGAATTGGGCCGTTTTTCGGGCCAAATCAGGGATATCTTCAGGTGAGTAAACATATTCCTCTTTCAGCACCCTCAATGTGTTTTCTGCCCGTTTTTCTTGGGCTACAACCAAAGATGCAAAGCTGCCAGGATCATAGCCTATCAGAAGTTTATCTTTAGGATCATAATACTTGAGATACCCTGCATCCAGGGTAAAACTATCTTTCAAGTTTAAGGATAGGATAGATTTATAGGTATAGGAGTCCTCAAAGAAGTGTTTTTCTTCATCCAATAATGGAAAGAAACTATTTTCCATGGATCGCTCCCTTATAGAGAAGATGGAGGTTAGAAGTTCATCCATAGGTAGGGTCTCCATCTGAGTCTGAAAGAATTTCTGACCAAGTACCTCCTTGTTTACAAGAGAGGATACCCTTATGTAGAATATGGCCAAAGAGCGCATCTGGTCCAGTATTGGCTGGAACTTGGCAATGATCCTCTTTGCCTGAGGTACATTCTTATTCTGAAGGATATTGAACTTTGCCTTTTCCACATGCAGAGATACAGAGATAATATCCTCAATCAGCTGAACATTGACCTTTTTCTCATACTCTATGAACCAATCATCCTCCCGCAATGAAACCCTTGCGGTATCCGAAACACCCGTTATACCTCCATAGTAAGGACTTCTGGTAGTCTGATATGCACCTTGTGAGAGCCGACCGACACGAAAGGCAGGAAACAGACGTGTGCGGAGTTTATCACCACTGTTGTGTTTCATCTCCTCAATGAATCCATGAACGATATTGGAACCGGCAATACTTTCAGCCTGATCAGAGGCCACCAACCTTATATTATGTCCATTTGCAAAGGTAATGGTGTGTTCCGGGTGCGGTAAAGGATAGCGTGGCTGTTGAAAATGACGTGGAAGATCTTTTTCTCCAATAACAAAATCCACTCCTTCACGCAAAAGTGGTCCGCCTGCAGGCGATTTGCTGGTAGAGTAGTATGCAATCAGATTGGGGATAATATTGGAAAACAGTGCCATATATGTCTTATGGGCAAAAGCTGAAGTTTCCCTGGACATACTGGCTGCCACCCTTATGGAACGCGGTCCAATGATTCCTTCCGTCTTTCCAGTACCACGCCCTGCCTCCACATAAAGTTTGTTTGGGTCTATGATGGATGCAAGCAGCTGCATCCTGTTCATGTAATAATCAAGGAACTCCATATTAATCTGTTGTTAGATCTTCAAAAGCAGCATCTTCCACCTCTGCTTCTGCAAATAGCCTCTCTTTTTCCTTGTCGGGAATTGGCAACCCCTCAATGAGGTTCTTGTAGAATCCTGATTCTGCCTTACGGGCAATATCGTACAGGTTCTGCTTACTGTATCCCAGCTGTTCAGGGCGTATCTTATCAGATATGATGAATGTTGGTGGAGCCCAATCTCCCGGTTTAATGCGGTCTGTAGAGCGTGTACGCAATTCGTGAGCCTTTGCAAAAGCGCGTTGTGCCGCTTCAGGTTTATTCATGGCCAATGAAAGTCTGGCTAACTTGTCAAACTGGTCTGCATAATAGTTGTCCCAGGCATCAGAGGTAACAGTATTGTCCATATAGAAGAAGTTCATTGCATCTTCATATATACCTCTGGCCTGAGAATATGAGAGATCAGGGAACTCCGTTCTAAGTGCTTTTATACACCTTGACACAGCAGCTCCATTATAATGAACAATGGATGGAACAGCATTAATCTTGCGGATATAATCCTGCAAATTGTCGGGAATAGCTGCAGATTGTCCTGTATGCAGAAACTCCTGCACCACCTTATGATCCAAAAGCTGTAATTCTTCCAATCTTGTCATATCCCGAACAGATCCTCCCTTATCCTTTGTACATATTCCAATGATTCTCGTTTGATGGCGACATCCATTGCATCAGTATCCCCCTGTATTTGCAAAAAATGAAGTGTGGTATCAACATCTTGAAAAGAAATTG
Organism: Bacteroidales bacterium; assembly: GCA_017935505.1. GTDB lineage: Bacteria > Bacteroidota > Bacteroidia > Bacteroidales > UBA932 > Egerieousia. The sequence continues at coordinate 50,474 of JAGBHM010000008.1, forward strand.
CCCTATTCTTTCGGTACTCTTTTCCAATCTCTGTTTTGGGGTTGGTGATATCCTGCAGGAATTGTCTTCTCAGTTCTCCCTTAAACCCGGCAAACTCAGCTATATATGACGGAGACTGGCCGTTTATGGCCCCATACTTTACCATATCCAGATATTCACTCCCCCATTCATATCTCTGAGGTTTATTCTCAATTTCACTCATAAATTCTATCCTTGAGTATTGATATCATCACATCCTGTTTGTTCTGCCAGTGCTCCAGGTGTGCCTTATTGTTTTGCAGATCCTTCTGCTTCTTCTTGTTGTTTATATAGGACTTGTAACGTGCAATATTCTGCTTCACATTGGTAAGCCTGTTCATAAACTCATCGGGATTGCTCAGCAACAGTTCTGTCATCTGCTTGTGCAGATCTTCTGTTTTCAGAATTGGATGTTCGTTAAGAAACTTACCTCTATTATTAAATGAAGTGAGTTCCTCTCTACACTGTCTGTTCCTTATGGAGAGCTCCACATACTCTGCCACCATTTGAGCAGTAGGAGAACCATCCAACTTTTTTTCCAGTTCCACCAACCTGCGGAAAGTATTGACACGATCCGAGTATATCAACTCCGCTTTTTGGACAAGAGCATCTGTGAGATTTTCCCACTTAATCTTTGGAAACTCTTCAGATTTGGCCAGTCTTTTTTTTTATCTGCCACAGACTGATTCCTCTCCGTATTTGCATAGTAAATATCTCTTATAACATAAGTCTGACGGTTGGTAAGTATTTCTTGAGGAGTTACATAATCCAACAGTAGGAACACTATTTCAAATGAAAGGCTATTGCCATTGCTCATGGATACTGAGCGGCTCATCAGACTACTGTTCGGTTGATATTTACAGAGCAGTATTCTGTCCGATTCAATATATTTATTATTCTGCAGCAATTGTGCTGTCCTATGCTTTTCCCTGTATTCCATATAAATTCAAATTAGGGCAGAGGTTATCCCCTGCCCACACATACAAATAACTAAAAAACACTATGCAGTTTGCACTCGGCTAACTTCAACCAATGTGTTGGCATCAAGAACCTGGAATATGATACTGCTTCCGGCATTTCCTTTCCAGGTCTCTCCTCCTCGAAGAATAATACCCCCTGTCTCCGCTATTTGAGAAGGATATGCACCACCTCCTCCGCAGATCTCTACTGTACGTCCAACATCAGATACCGATAATCCAGTAAATGATTCAATTGTTGTTGAGCTCGAGTTGGCATCCGAAGTAATATATTGTTGTGCAGCAGTGAATGAAATACTCGTTGCATCTGCACCCAACTCCACAGGAGCTGCTGTAACAATGGCACCCACATATCTGTATGGCTGCTCAAATGATGTATTGCCAAATGTTACGGTAGCACTACGGGAATCCTTGCCATTAAGCCTCTCAAATGATTTGAGCAACATTGGTTTGAGGTCATTACCCTGTACCCAGTATGATCTGTCGGTCATCTGATAGATTATAATAAAGCGGTCGCCTGCATGATCCTCCAAGAACTGGTGAATCTGAGCCCTGTGTCCACCCAAAATATATGTAAGTTCATTGGTTACTTCTGTAGTGATATCGCCTTTGCTTCCAGATGATTTATCCTCAATAGAATCATCTATCGCCTGAAAGATATGCATGTGTTCTCCCTTTTTCAAAGGGATAGTACCAATCTCTCTTGCTGCATTAGGCACAGGGAATGGCACTGTGTCATCCACCTGGTCAAGGGCTATCATTATAATCTTAGATACAATCTGCTTTCCGGCAGTGTGCTTATCCGACACGCGGCCGATATTGCCAATAAGCGCCATTGAAGCACAAATGACGCCAGATGATGAGCCTGCCGACAATAGCTGGTCAAGCGATATGGCATCTACTATAACTGCTGTAGCAAAAGCTACAGCCATCAAAATAGGAACGAGCACCAATGTACCCAACATTCTTTTTCTACTTGCATTATATTTTCTCATGATAATTTCATTTTTAAAGGCAGTCCCCGCAGGGAACTGCCTCGGGTTTAACACTAAGATCTTGCAACCTCCACAAATTTTTGGTCTTCTGCACTATAGTAAACTTTAATCCAGTCTCCTTTAGCCTTTGGCGACCAATCTTCTGTAATGTCTGCAAATTTGCCTGATTTTGCAATTGCAGTTGCATTGGCGGTACCGCCACACTCTATTCTATACACTACTCCAGGACGGGCATTAGTGATATCAGTTAGAGCTGTAGCCTGTGCATTGTCTGATGTACGGAACAGGAAGTCTGATTTTCCATCTACGGTTGTTGCATCAGCTGCTACCTCTGTTACAGGATAGTTGATAAACACCACCTGATTTGCATAGTTGTTTGCGACAAGAGCTGCTCTATCTTTAAAGGTCTTGCCCACAAATGTTGCAGAGATACCCTCTTTCCATACACTCCAGCTCCATACAGCCTCCAATCTTTGCTCAAATGCCACTTTGAACATTTCACCAGGTTTATCTTCCAAAGTCTGGAAATTACCAGGCTGTGCCAATAGCATAAGTTTAAGATTACCCATATTTGGAATAAATTGAATAGGTACTTCATGCTCCTCAAGCATAAGTTGCGGACCGGTAAAGTCGAGATCTTTACCATATTTATTGCGGTACCATGCCTTATACCAAGGTTTGTGTTTGGCATTGATATAGATTGTAAAGTTTTTAACCTCCAATGGATATACGTCTGCAACATCCTCTACAAAAGCCTCCATTGCATCTCCGATATTGGCTTTAGTATAGTTGTTATATACAGCATCATCGAAAGGCAACAACTTATGATTCTCTACATACTCAAAAAGAGTGTGTACAAGACCTGTTGCGGCAAAAGTGTACGGAGCTACCTTACCATTAATAGGCTCTACACGATAACCAAGAATAAGACGGGTATTCTGCTCATTCTTCAGTGCTTTGGCTATCTGGAGAATCATCCACTCAATAAGGTTCCATTTTACAGGATCTGATCCTGATGTATTAAGATAACCAAGGTAAGTTCTCTCAATCCATTTGAAACTTTGGAACAAGTATTTGTACATTACATCAAATACTGTTGCTACCTCAGGCTGCAATTCCATTGAGCCTTTGCTAACCTCACCAGGCTGATAACTTTGAGAGAACTCGCCAAAGAAGGCGTTGGTCAATATCTCTTTATCCTGGATATTGCTCCTCATAGGGAAGATATCGGTAAGGTTTGGCAACATAAGAATCTGAGCAATCAGGGCATCCATACGTCTCACAACATACTGATCTCCAAGTTTCGCATCAGATAGTCCAGAATAATCTATCTCACCCTCTGTTGTAAGGGCTACAATATTCAATTTACCCATGCCCTGCAATTGCGACATTCTCACAGCCAAATCGTGACCATAAGATACTACTTCTGCCTTAAGGGCATTCAATGCTTCATTCTCTTTATAATTTTCATAAAGAGCAGACTGTCCATGTGCTGCAATCTTATTCCAGCGTTTATTCAAGCTGAACATAGGATGCTCGATACCGAACAGGTGAGTGGCAGTAGTAGCACCTGCCAATGCCCTTACCATCTTTACTGTGGCCTCAGGCTTGTCTTCCATAGCTTGTTTTGCCATCTTCTCATTCTCCTTTTTAAGCGCCTCATTATCTGAGAGCAATTTTTTAATTTTGTTTACTGTAGCAGCTTCTGCTGAGGGCTGCTCTTCCTCATCTTCTTTGTTGGAATCTTCATCTTCAGGATTCTCTTCAGACTCCGGATCTTTTTTTGAGTCATCTTCATCATCCGACTCCTTTTCTTCAGCAACCCCTTTAAGGGCCTCCATGATGTCGTTGAAAGCTTTTGCTTTACTTTCATCATCTTTCATCTTGGCGAGATCATCTGCAAGATCTTTGTTGTAACGGGTTTTGTACTCTGCGGCAACTTTTTCAGTCTCCTCAGCACTCAATCCGCTTTTTGCCTTGGCAGTAAGACCAAATAAAGCCAAAACAGCATTGATTTGTTCTCTGATTGTCATAATTGAACTATATTAAGTTAGATAATTGACTTGATAGCGCGAGATTATTTACCTGGTCCATAAGTTTTTCTGCAACCTCTTCTATACTTTTTACTCCATCAATAAGGCCCAATTCAAGAGCCTCTTCTGCATAATAGCTATCGCCCTCAAATACTGATTCATCTACATTTGGACGAGAGCCTTTCACATTAGCTTCAAATAGAGCCATTGCCGGATCAAGAACTTTAGTGATATAATCCTTAACCTTGCCATCCAGTGCATCCATATATGTCTTGTTCTTGCGGATGGATTTGGTTGCATAGATATCAATGTCCTTGAATCCCATCTTTTCCCAGTACTCTCTGGAATCACACAAGGTGGCCATACATCCTATGCTGCCAACTGTTGAAAGAGGTGAAGTAACATATATTTTATCTGCAGCTGATGCAAGATAGTAAGCAGCGCTACAGCATCTGCTCTCTACAAGTGCAAACACAGGCTTTGTAAGAGACTTTATTATATTGTGGGCTTCATTCAAGCCAAAGACCTCTCCGCCTGGAGAGTCTATATATAGCAGATGGGCTGCAAATGCAGGATTAGCATCTGCAGCTTTAAGTTCTTGCATGAAGTCATAGGTAGAGAACCTCCACCAACTGTTGTATGTAATGATATCCTGTATACAATGAAGTGCTATTGAGCCATCCTCCGGATTAGAAGACCAAGGATATGAAAACTGGATATTACTGTTAGGAGTTAATACAAAGCCTTTGAGTGATGAATGATAGCTTTTATTATCGGTAGTTCTCCCACTGCTCTCTTCCATATATTGGATAAAGAACTCCGGATCCAGCGCCAACACTATAGCATTATGAATATGCTTCTCTCTCATTCTCTTCTTTTTATACAAAGAAAATGAAAGAGAAACCGCAACAAAAGGACTATAAAGCCTTACAAATCCAACGGATAAGGCAGTGAAACAGTTATTTTCACCTTATACATGTTCTTTTCGTACGGAGTTACAATCACTTTTGCCGGTATATCCAATGTGCCTATATAACAGACATCCCGGTTCATCAAAGTCATCCTTGCTACAACATTCCTATTGTTATATAGCATAATCTCAGACTTATTGCATACAGAAGTGTGAGTGATGTCATATTTTAGGCCATGTTCCGACTCGCTTGGACTTTGTGTAAACTTTACAGGTGATGAAGAGGTATATGTATAATTTTTACTCTCATCCTTAATTGAGATGCCTTGTTTATATTGAGCGTTGATATTGCTCAATGGCAGCAGGGTGATTTTGTCTGATATCTGTTTCATTTTAGAGAAAATAAAGGGACTGTAAGGGGATTAAATAATTTATCTTTTTACAAATTAAGCAGTGTGTTATGCTGATGGTACTCTTTAGTACGATAACGGTACCATCTCTTTTTAAGCATTTCGTACGAGCTCAAGAAATCAAGGCCATAATCATCACAGAAAACATTAATTGCATCTTTGATATTCAGCTGAGGATTCGCCATTGATGCCCCGGACATATAATCAAGAAAGGTCTTCTGGAACTCAGAGATAAGGAGTCGCACAACAATCCTGCAACCTTTGACACTCAAGTATCGCCTGGAGGCTGTATTTAGGGTTACATCCTGATTTGGCACTTGTGCACCATTTTTACGCAAGAGCTCTACTTTTAGGGTAGGTTCTTCTTTATCCGTCTGTATTGTATCCAGCTCCAATCTCCAACGGGTATAGCAAATCAGATGCTGTTTAATGACAGCCCACAATATACCGTACTTGCCAACCCTAATAATATCTCCGCCTGTAGTGTGCACTATATAGCAATAAAGAGATTGCGGAACTCTTATCTCTACATAATCAGCTAACATACATTTATTTTTAACATCTAATTTAGTAAAAATCAAGCAAATAAGCAACTTTTACCGAATAAGGTGTTTCAAATCTTCTTATTTGATGAAATACCACATCCCCCTTATTAAAAACCTCACCATCTTTCTGTGCAATCGTGCACTTTAAGAATTATCATCCACTACCCTGCTGTTTTTCAAGCCATTACACCATGCACTATTTTTGTTTTGTTCTGCACTGCACTCAAAAAAAAACTGTGCATACCCTATTTTGTGCAAATAGTGCATATTCTGTGCATAAATCGTGCAGTCTCATATAGCTGTACAACAAGTATTTACACTACCAAAAAAGAGAAACGCACGATTGCACGATTTTTTTTCTATTTTTTAGCAGGGGTATTTCTAAAGAGAATGAAAAATATAAATAATAATATATACCACTCTGTTTTTCTGCGCATTACACACATAGAACAATCCGCACTATTTATAAAGCTTTGCTTATTTGAGGGAGTGCAGGGGGATTTTTGTGCAAATTCGTGCGCACAATTCTGCACGATTTTTAGGAAATCGTGCTACGGTACCAACAAAAAACCCCAAGGAGATAACTCCTCAGGGTGCTAAATTCAAGTACAAAAAGACTATTATCAGTTGTTATTCGAGTTTCTTTCAACTGTAATCTGCGCTTTTTGGCTCAACAAATCATTCAAGTCAATAGTTGGTAGTGTGTACTTGCCTAATGGATAACAATAGGTAATGCTCTCTATATAGGCTCTTAGATTCGCAATAGCCATCTGTAGGCCAGAGTATTGCAATAAACCATTTCTTTCCGCTTCAGAAACATCACCGTTAATTCTAAAGAAAGTAGCAGCCAAAGCAGAAACTGTGTATCCCGGCATATTTTCACCATTTAGCTTAACAGAAACAACAATCTTGAACATCTGCTCTTCTTGATGGCCCAGTATATCAAAATCAATATCTATTGGATAAGAATATAATTGCTCTCGGGTTATATCTTCTCCATGATTATAATGACATACGGTGTTCAATACTGTAAAATTTTCGAATTTCAACAATGATTCCTTTAGTATCATTATGCTGCTTTTTTAATATTGTTAGACATCGACACCAATGTTATCTTAACTGGCTTATAGTTGTATTCAGCTAATTTCTCATCTCTACTGATATACTCTTCAATTGGTGTAAGCTTAATCTCAGGAATATACCCAGCAGAAAGAGAGAGTTTTATAAAGCTGGAAATTTTATGATCAAAATCTCCGTTCAACACTTGAGATACATACCCCTTGGAAACACCTAATTGTTCTGCAAATTGTGTTTGGGTTTTCTTCTCACTTTTCAGATAATTTCTTACACACCTGAAAAGTTCTGTTTGAAATCTTGCTAACCAGTATCCTGGTGATTTCAATAACTCTTTTCTGGTTTTCATTTATTTATTCGTTGTTATTATTTTCATCTATAGTTGGTTGCATACCTGATTTTAAGAAATCTTTAGCTATAGCTCTTAGAGTATCATAATCTGTTTTCTCATCATCCTTAAATCCTGCACAAACAACAAAAAAATTCGGCTTTATTTTTAAACAATAGACTCTTATCTTTTTTTTCTTAAACTCATATAAACAATCTAGATTATGCCCCTTTATTTGTCTATACTTAGTTTCAGGTAAAGATAATCCCTCTGATACTTGCTGCATTAATGCCTGAATATAGTCAAATTCTATCTCAAAATTTGTCTTATGCTTATCATAAAACTTCACGAACTTGTTTTTACCGTCAATAATTAGATAGTAAAAAGAGGCTTTATCACCTACAATCGAATCAATCTTCTTAAATTCATACGTCTTAGACATAATTAACAAATCGCGTTATGTTTAGTTTACACTAAACTTTCACAAAAGTAATAATAAATATTAAAAAACTCTCCTTTTTGAGAAAAATTAATAATAAACCTCACAGAACTGCAGCACCTGGTTGGGAATATGTTTGGCCGAGATAAAGACTGGAACTCCTTGAATGGCCATTCTTATGAGCTTCTGGGTTATTAAATGGCTCCGGCTGAAATTAAAGTCATGTACAGCGACAAAGAAACAGGTATCCAAGTCCACATCCAAAATGCTTTTGGAAACTATTTGTCTGGCAGTACTTGGAAGTTTAGCCATACCTGCAGCAATAATCATTTTCAGTAACAGTTCCTCTCTACGCCCCTTATCATTGCTTTGGGCCACCATTATTTTGCATTTTCGCTCTATATTTTTCATAGCTTGGCAAATCACTTACTTTAGACCATTTGTAACGTCTCACCCGTATCATTGTGGCAAACGCGTTAAAATCAATATTCTCTACAGTACAATCACATTCTTGAATATATAAGCATATACAGCCTATTATTTTGGGAATATTCTTAAATGGAACACCCTTGAGATAATCAATCCATGCTCCATTAGGCAGACTGGCAACAAATTTTCTAATATTGTTCATAGCTGGCTCCAATGTTTTACCCATACGAGACTGGAACGACTCAATATCCTCCGTGGTTCTTAACAGGTACTCAGAATAATCCATTACAATTTTAAATTCATTACATTTTTCTCCATAATGGCAACAGATGTCTGTATAGGAACTGTATTCTCTATTTTATAACCATCCATACATTGTTTCATACACTCATACAAATCCGACATATATTTGAAACTTTCATGTCGGGTTGCAAATCCAAGTTTATTTCTAATTATTTCGACATTAACATCGTCTAAATTTTTCTGACTTCTATAACAAAGAATTGACATATATGCAAATGTCTTCAGATCATCGTCTGGTACTCTCAGATGCTGATAGTTGATTTCATTCTGCATAGTAGTATAGAAAATAAAGAAAACTTCTTTGCGCTCTCGTAACAACTGAAGCACCTTACGTTGAGCACAATCAAGAACTGGTTGGCTCATTCTCTTTCTCAATTCATATATAAAATCATTACGAAGCTCTTGCAGCTGTCGGCAAACTTTTTTTAACGATTCTATTCTTCTGCTTCTTGCCAAATCCATAGCTTGCAAAGCATAATACCACGCCAGCTCTGCATAAATATATGGATGGTATGCCATCTGTATACGCTCCTTCTCTGTAAATTTCTCCTTTAAGAAAGCTTCTTCCTTCTCCTCCTGCCTTTTGTTCAGTTCCTCCTTAAATTCAGTGAATCGGGCCAATAATTCTTTTTGGGATTTTCTCTTCCACTCAAAACGGTCCTCATTGCAGTGCATTATAAACTTGGAAGCAATTTTTGCATGTGGATCACGCTGCCCCTCTTGTACCATAGTATAGAACTCTGCAACCTTTAAAGCAACTGCTCCATTTTTCAGTCTACCCTCTTCAATAACCATGTAGTGCGTTCCAACCTTAATATTTGGCTGAATCTTATCTGAGCATTTACGTTTGGTTATCATTATGAGATCGCCCATCTTATATGGCTGTTCAATCTTCGTTTTCATAGTCTATTTCCGTATTAAAAATATCCACCTCATTTTCGATGTTAGGGTTCAGATCATAGTAATTGCTGGAACCAATAATAAAGTACTCAATGCCTCCTTTCTTATCATCCATATCCGGACGGCCATCTTTATCATATTTTGCCGACAGACCTGTACGGTAATCCATTTTGTGCGGATTATAGAAAAGCTCTCGGAACTGACAATACTTGAGTATCTTTTTCTTGAATAAGGTTGGTGTATAAAACTTCTCTCTGCTGCTTCCAACATTTTTGAGCAGATTATCATACATATCTTTACGAGGAATAGCATTGTTCAGATGTGCTTCATTTGAGAAATATTCATCGGCCCATAGAATGAACTCCTCGCCAAGATCCTGCCTCAATCTTCGTAATTCTATTCTTTCAGATGGAGACTCCACAACTCCATATTTAAAGTATAATTGAACAGATTGTGCTATAAGATTCCATGTAAGGTTCCACTGCTCATAGTCCCACTCATCAAAGAACAGAGCTCCAAAATCATCAACAGGTTTATGAGTATCGGAATAGTAATCTGAAAAAGCAATATTCCACTGTCTATCCAAGAAACTGGATCCATCTCCACTGATGCTATGATTTGTAGTTAAATAAACCTTTGGAGACCTAGAGAAATCCAATGTTACTCTACCTCCACTCTTGTAGTTGATCGTCCAAGATCCTGTTACATTTGCAAACAATAATTCAAAATTGAAATCCTTACGGATATCATCGATGAATACTACCTTGGTTTTCTCAGTGAGCTCAGTCCAGACAAATTGGTCTTTGGATAAATCTATTGTCTTGCCATTCAAATATTGGGACACAACAGTTCTTTTAATGAGCTCGCCAAGTAGGGATTTACCGCTACGTCCATTTGATATACCTATTTCAGATTGCTTGCCATCTACACCTATCACGGCCTTGGCCGCTGAATAATCTTTCACCGAAACACATAAATAGCCAAGAGCACAAAGTTTGGCAATAAGATGCTGGGCGTTTTCATTCTTTTCCTGTCCGGAAACATCGTCAATAGGTTTGCGCCAAGTGAAATTGCTGGCGTTCTCCAGGAATCGCAAAAAATGGCATTTTTGGCCAACTGGAGTAATTGTATATTGCCAGGAATTATCATCACTTTTGGTAATATTGAGAAGTTTCCCGGTCAGTGCTGCAGGGAAGTCTTTCTTCTGATCTGCCCAAATATTATGGGGAATTTTGTCGTAGGTTGCCTCCGATATCCCATCCATAGTTATATGCCAAAATTTCTCCCGGAAATACATATATTGAGACCCCCTCTGTGGTACTTCCCAATATGGGGTCTGATATGCCAGGTTCGACAATTTATCGGGCCCAAGATATTGGGTTCCTCCTCTGTACAGCATCTCAAGAATACCCTCTTTGAGGGTATCTTGGGTAAATTGCTGAAGATAATCCCTTATCTCCCAATATGGGATACTCCTTACAGTGGGTGGGGTTATATGGATAAACTCATACCCACCATTAAGAGTAGGATATCGTCCAAAGCCCCTATTCTGCAGAAAACGGAATGCCCGGACATAACGGAATTCATAATCAGTCTTTGATTTCCCATTTTTATCGGTTTTTACATTCTCTTCCCAAAATTGTTCTTCCGGCTCAAGCGGCTGAGCAGTTACAAGCTCCCCTTTCTCATTATAACGCCACTTATGACGGCCATATAGGAACTCTGGCAAATCCTTTAAAACCTCTTTATATTTGTTGCAAAATGTTTGAGCAGAGTTCAATCCCCATATCTCCTGCAATTTGGAATCTGTATATGTTGTAATTTTATATAGTTGAACATACACTCCCAGTTTCTCCTTAAGATTGATAGCCTGCTCGATATCATCTTTCAAAAGATTCTCTTTTCCCTTGAGAGTATTAGTAAGAAGATCATCAATGCCCTTATCTCCATTGGTATTCTTCAATATATGACCAAAGTATAGTTCCAAATACAGATTTCTATTCTTCAGTGTTTCAAAATACTCTTTATAATTTTTTATGGCGTAAAAAAAGTTACGAGGTCTTCTCTCTATTGGATCATTGAGTTTGATCTGGGATGTCAAATCAAAACAATCTGAATCAAGAAGAAAAACGACTTCTTTAACATTGCAAGTCTCTACTATTTTAATGATACTTTCTGGCAATTGTTTATTTACACCGAGGTTCTGTATTCCGGCAACGGCTACGGAGGGAATTCCATGCTTACAAGCTTTCTCTGCCTTTTTCTCCCCCTCTTGAATATATAAACGAGGTATATCCTTTCCATTTTTATACAAAGCCCTTATATATTGTGGAATATATATACAGGTAGGAGCTCCAGCCGGTGATTTATATTTAGCAGGACGACCAGCTTTATCTTTATGCTCATCAGGGTATTGCCATCGTACCCTATAGTACAAACGTTCTCCAGCAAGTTTATCCCCTTTATTATTTTTAGGCTGATATGTAACAGGCAATCCCTCAAGATCATAATAATAGATAATTACATCATCACCTGTTTTGTCTACACCACCATCTCTACCTACAGTGCCAGACACAAATGTAGCCTGCTTGAATATAGTATGATCTTTATCACCTGTTATAACCCGGGCAATTACATCATTTTTGGTTAATCCACTCTCACGAAGCATTCTGCTACAGTAGCTCTCTTTTTGATCGCCATTACTTCGCTCACTCCTAACTGGACGTACTGGATCTGATATTAAAATATTAAAGTGATCTGCCATCCATTTTAGAGCCGTTGGAAAATCCATGCCATGGCCATTCATTAAATATGACGTTGATGTCTTACCTTGACATTCTCCACATTTGAAACATTTGAATACTTTCTTGGATGGATTAATACTCAAGCCATTCTCCGAACCGCAACAAGGACAATTAGCTGTGTAACCAGATCCTGATTTTTTGAGGGCCCCAAATGCCGTAATTGTTTCAACTATCTTATCATCACATGATGATAGAATCCGTTCCTTGTCTTCCTTGCTTATGTACATAAGTATCATTTTTAAGTTTACAAATGGGTTTTACTTGAGGTGGAGTAATTCCGATTTTTTCCGCATCAGCTTTGCTTATTTGCAATAATATTGATGCATCCCACAATATCCTGCAGTATCTACAATCATGTGAATAACCGCAATTCTCGCAATTTAAGCCCATAAATATAAGGACCTCTCCAATTGATACCCGAAAATACCCCCCCCATTCATAATCAATCATTTAACGGATGTTCTTGATACTGTAGACATACATCCAGTTCACTATTCAGCTTTGTATACTCTTCTATTTTCAACTCCAACAAAGCCCTTTCATGAGGATTATCTGAAGAACTGGTTATCATTGAGGTTACAACAGACTCCAGCTGATATTTCTTTAAACTGGCCAAATAAAATTTGACAGCCCTGCTTATCATGCGGATATTTTTAATATTCAAATCCATATATATAATCTTTATCTGTTTTACGATATCGTTTCTGAGCCCTGGTATGAGTTCTATTTACACGCTGAGGCCTTAAAATTTCAGTAGATGCATTGTATATCTCCGGAATTAGCAGTAGCAATAAAACAGCAACAATTAATCGTCTTTTTATAGGAGATAGATCAAACGAAATATGAAACCTTGAGCAAAAGTATATTGCACATAATTCCGATACTTTCTGAATATGCAATTTTGCATAAATGCTTGTAGTAAGATTCTCTACGGTGTGTACTGATATAGGCATTTTTCCTTCCGGTATAACAAGAAGATCCGGAATCTCTTTTTTTGAAGCTCCCCAAGCAAGCAATTCTGCAACTTCGCTCTCCCGAGGAGTGAGCAACGCCAGGCGTTGCTGATAATTTACATCATAATCCATATTGGTAATATTAGGGCAGTAAAACTGCTATGGCTGGTAATATTTTTATAAAGAGCCGGTATTACAGTGATGCCACTGGCGGGCTACCAACCCCGCCCCGGCTCTGGGTTTAAGCAGAAACTGTGGGCAGCAGGACATTGCTTCCTTAATGAGTCATTCTCGCTGCCCCCTAATGTATCCTCCAATAGTCAAAATGAGCACTACTAAACACTACCAGAGATACTCTTTCCATTCACACGGCTTTGTCAGAAACCTTAATTTGAATATTTTGATATGATATTTTTTACAGCTGATACCTCTGCAGGATTAAGTTTGGTTTCTCCATTCCTTTTTCTGTAGAACTGAGCCACACTTCTAAGCCCCAATACTTGAAACAACTCTTTCTTGCATTCTTTCATTCTATAAGAAGGCACTGCAGCTAATTCTGTCTTGAATCCTTTTGTCATAGTCATTTTTCTCTATTTCGATTAGTTGAACTAATAATGAACTTTGTTAAACAATAAATATTCTCTTTTTTGCAAAAATATAAAGAACGTTTCAAAATATGAAATAAAATATAGCATAATTTGAAATATTATTTCAGATAATATTATAAAGTCTTGATTTTCAACTATTACCTTTAAGAAAAAACTCTTATGGACAAATCATTTTCAGATAAGATTGTTGCGAATTTGGCAAAAATACTGAGAGACAGAAATTTAACACAGGCCACTATGGCAACCTATGCAGATACAACACCGTCTCAATTCAGTAAAATTTTAAAAGGAAGTGTTAAGCTTTCTCTCGATCAAATTTCAAATATTGCAAAACATCTTTCAATGTCTGAAATAGACCTTATCACCTATCCGGATAAATATGTAAAAAAATCGGAGCAAGGAGGAGAACCTGTAGAGGCGGTATTACAGATTAAACTTCAGAAAGAAAAGAAAGAACAGGTTCTAAAGATGATTTTTGGAGAAAATAATTTAGAGATTCTAAATAAATAATCCAGTTACAGCTGGGACTGAATTGGGACAAAACAAGAATATAATTTTCCCTGACAACAAATAGTTTAAAATACTAACCAATTAACAATCAGAGGATATCTTAAAGTGATATAGGAATAAAGGCACTCCGCCCATCTCCACTTACACCCTCTTTACACATCATTGTAGAGAGGGTTTATTATTTTAAAACATCAAAATGTACCCACATTGTACCCACATATTAAAACAAAAGCCCTGAAGCTATATTGAACAACTCCAGGGCGCGACGTAATCAAAAATTGCATTTTAGCAATTCAAAACAAATTTAATAAATTAATTCAATATTATAGGATGCGCTATTTTAAAAGCATCTATCACACATCGCTTAATCACTTGATTAACTTCATCCCTTAGAATTTCATTACTTAATCTAAGCGCTTCGCTATACTCAAACTTTTTGAACATATTACTTAATAAATCCAATGCTAAAAGATTAGCATCATTTGATACTACATTTTTTGATAGAATACATCTACATAAGATAATAAGCTCTTTACATAGAAAGAAATTGTACTTCAAATTCTTTCTACATATTGTGAAATAATTCTCATCTTTATTAACATATTTTTCATACTGCCCTATTAAATAATCAGCATCCATAGAAGTTCCGATCATCTGAATACCTATGAAATAATTACTTACTTCATCATACAATTCTGGTGTAATTATTTTTACAACTGTATTCATATTAGATATAGGAAGGCTTCTTTGCAATATTTTAATAAGAGCTAAATCCTCTGTTACAAATGTTGCATTATATTTTTGAGCCAACAAAATGCAATCATATACCATAGACGTATACCTACAATCATCTAATGAATCTGTTTCAAAGTTTAATTTATCTTCTACACTGACAACCTTGCATTTCTCTTCTATCCATGCGAGCAAATCTAATATTAGTGATTTATATACATCCCCATTTTCAAGCTTAGATAATGTAACTCTATTTTTCACAATTGGATGTACGCTTACTGTAACAGAGATTCGTTCCATAATATTCGAGTCACTGATAAAATCCTTAACAGACTTAGGCAACAAACACTCAATATTAATATTAAATCTCTTGTATAATTCATGCATCAACACTAAAGAAGATATATCCAGTACCAATGGGTGTTCCGCAATAGAATAATTGTTCAATCCGTACAATTTCTCCATATATTGGTATGGCTGACAATAGACATCAAAATCTCCAAAAATAACATTGTAGACACCTGCTAGCATATCTCTTTCTCTAATAAATACACCTAAAGAAAGATTCCCTTTACGGTATGAATTTAATTGCTCAGCGTGTCTTTTCCTTGCATTTCCGTCATTCCCTGCTAACCTTGACATGTTATATAATATCCCTTCTCCACCTTCTAGATCTTCAATATAAAACGTACATGCACTATTAAACTTTCCTAACCTTATTTCTTCATAAATAAACATGATTAATTTATGATATTTGTTGTATATCTCCTGAATCACAATCACATCTTGTTTACCCAATCTATTTTCTAGAACAATCTCCTCGCCACGATTTCGACCAATCATTACATCTAATCTATTCCCATACTTAATGATATCTTTTCTTTGCTCTCCATTATAAGAATAATAAACATACGCGCCATCATAAACTACTGAATACTGCTGATGAACTATAGCTTCTATAGATTGAATCATAGAAGCCTCATGGAATAACATATATAAACTTTCACGCTGATAATCAGGTTTTTCTAAACACTCATAAAGAAATTCAACTGCCTCACTATATAATTCACTTCTAATTAAAACATTAAAAACATTTTTAGTTTCATTTTCATCAAAATCATAACGTCTTATCCCATCATAAATTTTTTTAATTTCTTCCTTCTCTCCACATTCACATAGTGCCATTATATAAGAATTCAAATAGTTACTATTTTGAGGATCCTTTTCATATAATAGCTTTGATGTATGCCTCATTACCTCATAATCATTAATTCTACATGCTAAGTTATATTCACGTAATAAAAAATTAATATTACCCGTAAAACCATTCTCTCTGACTTTCTTTAAGAAGTTATATAACTCTACATTGTATGATGGATTAGAAGACAAAAGCTCTACATAAACAAAAGCTCTCATATCAATATAATCATCAATACATGACCTTATTAACTCTAATCCTTTTTCTGTAAATCCTAAGTTATGATATACTAATGCAATAAATGGAACTAATGAAATAAATGCTTTTGATTCATTCTTTTCAATTAAATCTAAATTGACACCATCTTTATCAATAAAAGCTTTACATATTTCCAGGAATATGCTATGCTGTAATTCATCATCCACCTTTAATCTCAAAATATCATCTTTGACGTATTCTGTAAAGTGTCGTCCACATGCTAAAATAAGGTGTACATGATATTTTGAAATAATGATACTATTCTCTGCAGCATAATGAATAGCATTAGAAGCATACTCCGGATCACATGTTTCTAGAGCCAATATTATTTGAAAATTCACTACTGCACTATTAACACCTTCGCCATATGAATTTAGGAAACTTTTTGCCTCATCATATCTGCCATTCTCGCGTAAAATTGATGCGTATAATAAATGGTGTTCTTGTTTTAAATGAGATTGGAATCTAGAATCTTTTATTTCCTCTATTAATTTATCATTTTTAGTTAGACCATACTCACATACAAGATTAATAAAATTGATATCTGGGACTAAATCTGGCAATTCCGTCTTGTTTATAAGTTGTATATATTTCTTTGTAAGACTATACAAATCATTATAATCTTCCTTATCAAGTCCTTTTATAAAAATTACTTTCTGGGACCATCTTTCAATAAAACGATTGAATGTAATTGTAATATGTAATAACCATATTGGAATATTTTCGAAAGATATTTCATCCAAAATATTTATTTCAAAATTATTTCCCTCGTGAATGAAAGGTGTATAATCCTGTGTATGGTATACTGTACATGCTATTAATTGTTCGTTACATTGTATTTCATTAGGTAAAGAACAAAATA
This sequence comes from Bacteroidales bacterium, assembly GCA_017935505.1. Taxonomy (GTDB): domain Bacteria; phylum Bacteroidota; class Bacteroidia; order Bacteroidales; family UBA932; genus Egerieousia. The sequence continues at coordinate 67,760 of JAGBHM010000008.1, forward strand.
CCTGCTTTTTATTATTAGAAAAAATTAGTTCTGGAATCCACCCCCATATATTTGTGTAAGCAATTAACCTTAAATTTTGGGCAAGTTCTAATGCCTGTCGTTTTTTGTCCTCAATAATAAGTGCATATATTTTCCCTGCAATAATTTCAGGTGACTTTCTACCACTTTTACACATTTCATCATATGCAATGCCAAATTCAAGCACACAACGTTTTTTATCCACATATTTAGAACAAAGACCTTTATTATAATCTATTAAAGATAGTGTTATACAATCATCCGATTTTATATGCGAACGTAATAGACACAGTTGTTCATATGCTGTTTTTACATGTAACGAGCTAATGGTTATATGTAATTTTTCTACAATATCGTTAATAGCATGATTAGGTGTAATTGCTAACTGGTAATTAAGAGTTTTTAATAATTGATTTGTCTCTTTTTGAGACTCTTTAACTTCTTCAAGAACAGATTCAATTTGAGATAACTGAACTAAACACTTTTTCCCATATAACTCAATTATCTTAATAGCAAACTTTGGATTCCTTAAAAACTGAGATTTAAATTCTTTGTATATACTATTCAAGTACTTATCCTTTAAATTGTTATTAGAGATGTTATCTAATAAATCTTTAAGTAACAATTCCTTATATTGTTCAAAATCATTATTCTTAATATATCTCCTTATATCAGTATTTTTGCATTTTTTTGCAACAGCTTTAAAGAAAATATCTTGTAATTGAGCCTCAAAATCTGATTCAGAATACTTTCCATTTATAACTTCTCCTAGAATAAACTTTCCGCCATCATAAGCCGCTGAAGCAATAAGATTTAAAGCAATAGCTCTTATATACTCTGAACTTAAAAGTATTTTCACATACGATAATGATAAGAAGAAACTCATAATACAACTCAAAATCAACTATTATTGAACTCGGATATACAAAAATAATAATCAAAAACTAATTTATAACTACCTTTACCCCAGGAATTGGCACATAAACCACAACTATGTCCAGATCCAAAACTATCACAGCACTCAAGCAATATTTTCAAGTAAAAGAACTAGTTTGTCCACACACATACCAAAGGTATGGAGAAAATGCTTGGCAATTCCTATCTACCTGCTACCTGGAAACACTACTTGTTATCAGAGAACAAATCTTAGCAGCTCCAATGTATTGCAACACCTCCAACCTCAACCAACGCGGACTCCGATGCAATCTTTGCCCCATTGTGTCCAACAAACAAAGCCTTTACCTCTCGGCTCACATCTTAGGTAAAGCCGGCGATTTCACAGTCCGTGGACTCACTGCTAAGGAAGCCAGAAATAAAATCATCCAAAATGCATATCTGCTGCCATACCCAATAAGAATGGAAAAGAATGTAACCTGGCTGCATATAGATACGCTACCACAACACAGCATAACCGAAAAGATTCATCTATTTTAGAATATAAAATGTTCCTCCCGACAAAATTTGTGCAACATTTCACTTATCATTACGTCTCGATAATACAGAGACTAAAAATTTAGTCTATCTTTGTTGCATAGAAAGGAAACTTTCAAATGAAATAGAAAAATAGCGTTTTACTATTGTAATTGCTCTAAGAAACTGCCAATTTCATTCGCAACAATACAATAGGCACAAAACGCCTGCGCTTAGCGTGGGTTGTGCTTATATGTTGCGTGGGTATGGCAGTACCTTTAGAGCGTATAACCACCCACGCTATTTTTGTGTTAAACTCAACAATATAAAGGCTAAATAGCGTTACAATAACTTGAGTTTAACGTAATTTATGTAAAGACATTTTACACCTGTAAAGGAATCTTACAAGTATGTATTGGTTATATTTATATAACCAATTGAAATACAATTAGATTGCACGTTTGGCATATAGGTTGTACCAGATGGTGATAAACAAGGATTTTACACAAAAAAAGCGCAGAATGAGAAAACTATTTTCAGTGGCAATAATCATTGTAGCCACAATGTTTGCAAACATAGCAATTGCACAGAATATTACCGGAAAAGTTACAGATGAGCAGAACAATCCATTCCCATATGTGAATGTATTGCTCCAAAGGGTAGATTCATCATACATTGCAGGAACAATTACAGCAGAGGATGGTACATTTACTATAAAAGCAGAGCCGGGAGGTAAATTCCTGAACCTCTCATTTGTGGGATATCAAACTATCTGCAAAGAAATTGAGGTAGCAGATATGGGTACAATCCAACTTCTTCCCAGCAATCTTCTCCTTGCTGAGGTGGTTGTAAAAGCTGAGCTTCCAAAACCTGAGTATAAAGGGGATGCCCTTGTAACCCCAATTCAGGGTACTGTACTTGAGAAAGCAGGTACTGCAGAGAACCTTTTGGACAAGATTCCAAATGTAACAGCGCAAGATGGTAATGTGGAGGTATTTGGGAGGGGAGCTCCAGAGATTTACATTAATGGCCGTAAGATGAGAGATGCATCGGAGCTGGAACAGCTATCATCAGATCAGGTGAAATCTGTAGAGGTAGTTTCCAATCCAGGAGCCAGGTATGATGCCTCAGTAAAGGCAGTTATCCGAATAATTACCAAGAAGGTTGTAGGTGATGGATTTGGTTTGGACAACAGAGCAGTGATTACTCATCGGGAAAAATATGGATTCTCCTATTATGACCAGTTGGAGCTCAAATACAGGAAGAATGGGTTTGATGTGCAGGGAATGTTGCTTGCCGGGAAATACCGCAATGGCAATGACCAGACTTTTGTTACAGATATGTACTTAGACAAGCACTGGCAGCAGGATATGGATCTTACAAATCAGACATCAGATGCCACCAATGTTGAGGCTACCCTTACTCTAAATTATCAGGTTAATGAAAACCACACATTTGGAGCCCGCTACAATTTTGAACGTTATCCGGAGTCTTATTGGCTAGTAAACCAGTATGCCAACACTTATTGCAATGATGAGCTGCAGGAGAGCCTTTACAGTTACCTGGCAGATAATGAACCTGAAACATACCACAGAAGCAACCTCTATTATAGTGGAAAAGTGAAGAATTGGAGTATAGATTTTAATGCAGACGGACTTTGGAGTGATGCAAAAAGTACTCAAATTGCCGATGAGAAAATATTGGATGGGGCAAATGGTAACCAGGAGCGTTCTGTAACAACTGTAGATACCAAGCAGAATGAATTGTATGCAGCCAAATTGGTTCTTTCGCGCCCTTTTGCAAAGGGAAATCTTTCATTTGGAGCGGAGTATTCACACAATAACCGCAATACCACCTATTTTAATGAGGAGGGGATTATAGAGAATGACCAGGCACAGATAAAGGAGGGGGCAACTTCTGCTTTTGTAGAATATTCCCGACAGTTGGGGAATCTGCAGATGCAGGCGGGATTGCGTTATGAAAATGTAGGGTTTGACTATTATGACTCCGGAAAATATATGAAGGAGCAGAGCAAGACCTACAACAATCTATTCCCTTCAATAACTTTCAGCTTCCCGATAAATAAAGTGCAGATAATGTTGGGATATGCAAATGACATAGACCGCCCTTCATACTGGAACCTCAGAAGCAACATCACATATGTGAACCGTTATATGTACGATATGGGAAACCCTTTCCTTATGCCTTCATTGAGCCACAATATAACTTTAGGGGCATCATACAAATGGGTAAATTTATATGTGGGATATTCACGCGTATTGGATGAGATGATTAATGAAACTGTAGCATATTCAGAAGATAATCCTTCCATTGCATTGCTCACAATGAGCAATGCCCCTGCATACGATAAACTGGCTGCTTCTGTTAATATTTCCCCAACCATTGGGCTCTGGAGACCTCAGTTGAGTTTGGCACTGCAGCAACAATGGTATAATGCCAATACTCCGCAGGGAATAGAAAAATTCAATAATCCCTTGGGGAGTATAACCCTAAGGAATAACTTCAAATTGCCTAAAGGTTTTGTATTGGATGTGAGTGGTAATTTTACAACAAAAGGACATTCTACCAATGTTTATCTGAATGAGGCAAAATTTGATATGAGTGCTTCGTTATACAAAAGTTTCTTGAAAGAGAGTCTTATCCTGCAATTGAGGGCAAACGATCTCCTTGAATCCAAACAGAATATAACCATGTATAGTGGAAAGAGGGTTATGCAGCAAACTCAGGTATTTCACAGGCAGATTTCCCTTACCCTCCGCTACAAATTCAACACCAGCAAGAGCAAATACAAGGGAACAGGTGCCGGAGAGAGCCAAAAGAACAGGATGTAGGTGCAGTAAATGCAGCTTTTGCACGTTAATTGTAAATGAAGAGAAATTAAAACGACTGATGTTATGAAACAATTTATTCAAATCCTATTGTTGGCAATAGCTTTCATCTTTACCGGCTGCTTTGAAAAAGAGCCAGCGGATAAAATTGAAAATATTACAATCTATGTTTCACACCAGACAGGTAAATATTATGGTTTGTTATCCTCACCTATAGAAGGAATGCTCATAAAAGAAGAAGGATGGCAAGATTGGGAAAGCAGGCCGTTTCAGGAGATTAGTGGTTTTGAATATATAAAGGGGCACATATACACTTTATTGGTAGAGAAAACGACTCTGGCTAATCCTCCAATGGATGCTTCCAGTGTAAAATACAAACTCATTTCTATAGTGGAGCAGAGGGCTGTTGCATTTCCAGAGCTGGCAGTAAAAGGATTAGCACAGACAGAGGCCAATGGCTACGAAGCCAACATCTTTGATCCGGTGCATTTTTATCTGGATGGAGATGAATATATGCAAGAAAATTTAAGGGAATTGTGTGATTCGCTGGTATTTGATATTA
>JAGBHM010000009.1 GCA_017935505.1 Bacteroidales bacterium
TCATCCTGAGCCAGGATCAAACTCTTCATTGTACATATCTCTATATAAATTTCTTAGCTTGTTCCTAACTGAATTACTTAAAAAAGTATTGACAAGGTATATTTTCCTTCCTTATACTCTTGCTGTTGTTGTAATGCTATTCTATTCAAAGAACTTGTTTTATCATCCGTCCGGAAGTAATTTCTTTTCCGAAACGGGTTGCAAAGATATGGTTCTTTTTTTTATTCACCAAATATTATTTGAAAAAATATTTAAACTTTTTTGCAATTAATTGATTTTCAGAGAGAAAAATTTTCAATTATTTTTTACATCATTTTGTATACATTTATATTTTAACTATTTTTGCAGTCAATTTTCCACTAAAACATGAATCTGTACCTTCAAATTTTTACATCTTTTGCCAAGATAGGAGCCTTCACTATAGGTGGAGGATATGCAATGATTCCGTTAATACAGGAGGAAGTTGTGAATAAAAAGAGGTGGATAGAGGAGGAGGATTTCATGGATGTACTGGCAATATCACAATCGGCGCCAGGCCTTTTGTCGGTAAATATCTCCATTTTTCTCGGGTATAGGCTGAGAGGTACAAAAGGAAGCGTTGTTGCAACATTGGGAAGCGTACTCCCTTCATTTCTGATCATATTGATGATTGCCATGTTTTTTGCAGGGTATCAGGACAACCCTACGGTAATGAAGATCTTCAAGGGCATCAGGCCCGTTGTGGTCGCTCTCATAGCCGTTCCAATGATAAATATGGCAAAGAAGGCCAAACTGAATATATACACCGCAGCTCTCGCTGTAGCAACGGCTCTGCTTGTCACCTTCTTCAAAATATCACCTATATATATATTATTGGTGGCAGGATGCGTATTTGTCCTACCTATGTACATTAAACAATACAGAGAACAGATGCACAAAGATTGTAGCGACAATAAATATGATAAAGAGGATGGAGGAATGAAATCATGATATATCTGCAACTCTTCTATACTTTCTTTGTAATAGGTATATTTACCTTTGGTGGAGGATATGCAATGCTATCGCTTATCCAGAATGAGGTGGTGGTAAACCACGCATGGGTTACAGCGCAGGAGTTCACAGATATGGTAGCCATATCCCAAATGACCCCGGGCCCCATAGGAATCAACAGTGCAACCTATATAGGATATGCCGTTTCCGGCAACATTTTCGGTTCAATGGTAGCCACTGGGGCTGTAATGCTGCCTTCGTTCATTATAGTGCTCTCGATCTGCAAAATATATTCGAGGTTCAAGAAAAGCAATATCTTCAACTTGATAATGAAGACATTAAGGCCAATTGTTGTGGGCATGATAGCTGCCGCTGCGGCAATTCTGATTACCGAAGAGAACTTTATAGACTACACAAGCTGGCTGCTCTTTGCAGGAGCCTTTATAGCCTGCCAATGGCTGAAGGCAAATCCGATATTTGTAATTATAATTGCAGGAGCAATAGGATACTTTATTTATTAAGTTCCTCGTAAGCAACCTCTTCCACCTCCGCAGGTTTCACAACAAACTTGCCTCCCCTGTCGAATTTAACATTACGCAACACCCAAGCAGAGAGAAGTTCTGTTGCACCATAACCGGCAAGACATCCTCCAAAAAACATGGTAAGCACATTCTTTGCAGTAAATGGCTGGAAGAAGAGGATAATGCCGCAAATTGTAACAACAACAGGCACAATATACAGGTATCCCGACAGTTTTGTGTGCCTTCCACTCAAGAAAAGATTTACCAACTGGCCTATACCCAGCAGGAGCAATATGGCGCCAAAAAGGAAGACCAGAATGCTTACAAAGAATGATGGAAATATGAATATAAGTATTCCAAAACTCAGATATACAGCAATATTCAGTATGGCAAATGCAGAGAGTATACTCTTTTCACCCTTCTTCTCTTCCTCCTTTTTTGCACTGCTTGTAAAATAGAGGGTGACCAATCCTGCTGCTATAAGAAATGCCGCAATCAGTTTTACAATGATATTCAACATTGACTCTGGCCACAACAACAGGGCCACTCCCAATACCAGGATAAGGATTCCCCTTACCACTGAATAAGTTCTGTTTGTGATTGAATAGATTACATTCATAATATTCTTCAAATAAAATAAACACACATATCTGCAACAAAAGTTCAAACCCGCAGGCTAGAAAACCCTGCGGATGATCTCCTTGACATTTTCAGCTTTGCCCATGGTATAAAAATGGATGGCCTTTGCCCCGCTCTCAAGAAGCTCTTTGGCCTGTGCGGTACACCACTCCACACCAACGCTGTAGATCTGGCTGTTGTCCTTGCATTTGACAATTTCTCTCATCAGATCCTGCGGGATATCAATAGAGAATGCCTGAGGCAGCAGCTCTATATGCTTCTTTGTAGAAATTGGTTTGAGGCCCGGAATGATAGGAACAGTTATTCCGGCAGCCCTGCACTTCTCCACAAATGAAAAATACCTCTTGTTGTCGAAAAACATCTGGGTAATTATATAGTCGGCCCCAGCCTCCACCTTATTTTTAAGGTTCTCTATATCAATATCTATATTTGGAGCTTCACAATGTTTCTCAGGATAGCCGGCAACTCCCACACAGAAATTGGTTGCAACAGCATCTTTTAGAGTGCTGTCGAGATAAACTCCCTTGTTCATATTTGATATCTGCGATACAAGAGTGTTGCTATGGGCATGTCCGTCTGGTGTTGGAGTAAAATATTTCTCTCCAGGTATCGCGTCGCCTCTTAAGGCTACAACATTCTGTATATCAAGAAAGTGCAAATCAAGCAAAGTATTCTCTATCTCCCACTTTGTAGCGCCTCCACAGATAAGATGAGGCACAACTTCAACCTTGAAACGCTTCATTATAGCTGCAGCAACAGCTACAGAACCAGGACGTTTTGTAACTGTGATTCTCTTGAAATTGCCGTCGGCAGCCTGTCTGTACTCCACCTCATCCCTATGGGCTGTCATATTTATGAAGGGAGGGTTGAACTCCATCAGCGGCTCTATTGCCGAGTAGAGTTTGTTTATATCGCTGCCCTTCAATGGCGGTACCAGTTCAAAAGAGGCAAACGGCTTATGGTCACCGTTAAGAATATCAATTACTTTCATATCTGTTTCAAAACTTCATTTACAACTATTTGACATCAAAATATCGGGCATTCTCATGGCAGATCAGAAGTGCACACACAGATGTTGCAGGCATTATCGCATTGCTCTCTGTAAGTGTCATGCCAATCTCCTCTGCACCTGTAAGCCCAAACGCAAGGCGTTTTTGTGCATGGTCTGGCGCCATCGGATAGCCAAATGCAACCCTCACCACATTCTGCTCCATAGAGATCTGTCTGGTTGTCCACTGGGCCATTGCTTCAGCGAAACGGGCACACAGACTCTGACGCAAAAGATATTTGAAATCTGTCTTTTCAAAATCATTTGCACGCAGATCCTCTGCCTTGACAACTATCACTCCCATCTTTGATGTGTATGGAGCTTTTGGGAAGTAATCCGCAACACATTTATAATCTGTTCCCTCAACTCTCTGTCTCGGCATACCAAAGCGGCATATCTCTCTCCTTCCATTTATCTTTGCAATCCTCTCCGCAACTTCAGGATCTTCTGTATAATTCTCATATACAACTATATCTTCATCTTCAGAAGAGGCATCATAGAACTTCACAATGGCGCTCACATCAAACTCCTTGTCCACCGCTATTGATACAATCTCATCCATTGCCTGCTGGAAGAGTTCATCGGCCTGCTCCCCACTCTCATGCGAAGTGTAGAGCACATTCGGATATTTCCCTTTGAATCCCCAGAAATTGAAGAAAGGAGTCCAGTCAATATCCCCTATCAACTCATTTATATCAATATTTCTCACCGACAAATTATTCTCTCCATACTCCTCAGGCTGGATATAGCTCTCGAGAGGATATTGCGCAGCTCTCTGTCGGGCCTCTTCCAGAGAGATAAATTTCAGGTTCCTGTTATTGTAGGCCTCCCTTAGCTTCATCTGCTCCTCCTTTATCTGCTCTGTATAGCTCTGCTCTGCAGCGGCAGCACCTCCCCTGATCTGCTGCATAAGCCTTTTGCATATGCCTGCAGTACGTGAAGCATCGCCACCATGAACAACACTATGGCTGTATAACGGTGCCAATTTCACCGCTGTATGCACAGAAGATGTTGTTGCACCACCCACATTCAATGGTACGGCATGTCCTACACTCGCCTCAATCTCCTCCTTATGCAGTTCAAGTTCCCGGCACAGATTCTCCATCTGCTCCAACGACGGAGTTATAAGGCCGCTTATACATATTATATCTGCCTTGTGCTTTATGGTTTCATTTATGATGGTACGGTTATCTACCATCACACCAAGGTCAATCACTTCAAAATTGTTGCAGGAGAGCACTATGCCCACAATATTCTTTCCAATATCATGCACATCTCCCTTTGCAGTGGCCAATATAACCTTTCCGCTCTTTGTACCGCCTCTGCTTTGGATATTGAATTTCTCAATTTCAGGCTCCAATATGGAGACTGCCACCTTCATTGCCTTTGCACTCTTGACAACCTGCGGAAGGAACATCTTGCCCTCGCCGAACAATGCACCCACTCTGTCCATGCCCTCCATGAGAGGTCCCTCTATAATTTCGACAGGGTTCTGATATCTCTGCAGAGCCTGAGACATATCCTCCTCCATATAGGATGTAATGCCCTTTACCAAAGCATATTGCAGACGCTCTCCAAGTTCCTTGCCTCTCCAGTCTTCACCCTTTGCAGCCTCCGGCAGAGCCTCACCCTTCTCTTTAAGTGCCTTCAATGCCAGCTCCTCTTGCTTTATACTCTCCGCCAGTTCTATAAGAGCCTCAACATGAGACGTATAATTCTCTCGCTCATCACCCAGCAGTTCAATATCATTCAGCACGACAGCCTCTACCCTCTTCAGAAGCTGCGGTTCTATTTCATCATACACCTGCAACATCGAAGGATTGACAATTGCCATATCCAGACCTGCCTTTATTGCATGATAGAGGAAAACCGAGTGCATCGCTTCCCTCACTTTATTGTTGCCTCTGAAGGCAAACGAGAGATTTGAAACACCGCCCGATGTTTTGCAGCCGGCCAAATTAGCCTTTATCCACTCCACAGCCCTTATATAGTCAACGGCATAGGCATTATGCTCATCCAGGCCTGTTGCTACAGTGAGGATATTCACATCAAAGATGATATCCTGTGGAGCAAATCCAACCTGCTCTGTCAGAATTTTATATGCTCTCGAACAGATCTCTATCTTACGTTCGTAAGTAACGGCCTGCCCCTGCTCATCAAATGCCATCACAATCACAGCGGCACCCAGTAAATATATCTCTTTTGCCTTTCTGACAAACTCCTCTTCACCCTCTTTGAGGCTCAGTGAGTTGACTATGCACTTTCCTGTACTGTTCTTCAATCCGGCAAGAATGGTATTCCAATCAGAAGAGTCTATCATGAAAGGAACCTTTGCTATATCCGGGTCATTGCTTATGTAACGTATGAATGTTGCCATCTCATGAGCACTGTCGAGCATGGCATCATCCATATTAATATCTATAATTGTGGCACCATCTTCTATCTGCTTGCGGGCAATATCCGCTGCCTGGGCATACTCTTTTGCCCTTATAAGCTTTGCAAATTTTGCCGAGCCCGCAACATTGGTACGCTCACCTACATTTATAAAATTGTTTTTATCCTTGTTTATAAGCAGTGTCTCGAGCCCGCTCACCCACAAATCACCGCCACTGCCTCCGCACTCTGCTCCAGCCTCCTCTTTCTCCGGAACTCTCCTTGGAGCAACATCAGCAAGAGCCTCTTTAATGGCCCTTATATGGTCTGGAGTTGTGCCGCAGCAACCTCCTGCAATATTTAAAAGTCCTTTTAGAGCAACCTCCTTCACACATTTTGCTGTAAACTCTGGAGTCTCATCATACTGTCCCAACTCATTTGGCAACCCTGCATTGGGATACATACTCAACGCACAAGGTATACCCTTTCCTTCAAATGCTTCGTTTGCCAGCTGCTCCATAAACGGCAGCAGCTCCGCAGCTCCAAATGAACAGTTGAGACCAAAACTAATTATATCATAATGGCTCAAGGCTGTATACAATGCGTCAACCCGCTGCCCGCTGAGCAATCTTCCGCTACGGTCATTTATTGTTGCCGAAACCATTACAGGTATTTCACATCCCTTCTCCCGCTTTACCTGCTCAATCGCATAGAGTGCCGCTTTGGCATTCAGACCGTCATACACAGTCTCCACAAGCAGAAGATCAGCACCTCCATCTACCAGTCCTCTCACCTGCTCCTTGTAGGCTTGCGCCATAGTGTCAAAATCAACTGGCCTGTACTCAGGTCTGTTCACATCTGGAGAAAACGACAACATCTTTATTGTAGGCCCCATAGAACCTGCAACAAGCACACTCGTTCCTGCAGCAGCCTTTCTGGCAATCTCCGCGCCCTTTCTGGCCATCTCATAAACCAAATCTGCACAGCCATACTCCTGCTGCGATATCGAATTACTGCTGAATGTATTGGTTTCAATGATATCAGCACCTGCCTCTATATATTCTCTGTGAATTTTCTCAATTATATCCGGACGGGTAATATTAAGAATATCATTATTACCGGCACCACCTTTGAAATCTTCCGATGAAAGGTTTTCACGCTGAAGCATAGTGCCCATTGCCCCGTCGAGAATAAGTATCTTCTCTTTCAATCTCTGCAAAACATCACGTTTCAAAACACGCCCTCCCATTATTAACAATATTTTCCGTGCAAATTAAACCGCTAAGTTATAAAAATCAGCACAAAAAACACCATTTTATAATATTTATATTGGAAACCAGATAAATACAGCAACATCCCATAGTGCATGCGATATTATTATAGCTACAAACCAGCGGGGACAAAACCGGTACAGAGCACCCCAGACCAAACCGGCAACAAGGGCTGCCATGGTCAGCATGAAGTTGCAGGAACCGGCATGCACCAATGCATAGATGAGGGTGGTAACGGCAAAGCCGACATTCGGATTCCAATGTTCAGAGAGTTTCTGCTGCACATATCCGCGCCAGAATATCTCCTCTGCAGGACCGATAATAAAGAGCATCAGCAGAGTGAGCAGCCAAAGAGGCTCTCCCTCCTTCATTCCATATATGGTATCAACCTGAGGCCTTGCAAAATTGAAAAGGAGCTGGGAAAGTTTGTCCCCAATCCAGAATATTCCCCACAATGCCACTGCAATGATTATACCGATGCATATCTGGGAAAATGATATCTCCACTCTCCTCCACCATCCTGGCGAAAAGAGTGTTGCGAGAGATGCAAGTATAGAAGCGGACGCTGTCATCATCCACCAGAAATTTACATATGGAGCAGTGAACGGAGAGAACATCACACTCCACAGAATTGCCGCCAGCAATATGACAAACCAGAGTTTTTTCATACAGCATTAAAATATAACCGGCACAAGAAAGCTGATAAAGAGGAGCATTCCAAAGAGAAGCTGCAATTTGGCGGTCTGCTCATCCAGACCTATCACGGCAGACATTCCACCCTCCTCATACCGCATGGACTTTTTCACATTGGCCGCAGCTGGAGCTACTGCAATCAGAGCCAGTACAGACCACCATGGAAATACTCCGCAGAGTGCACAAGCAACAATCCACGCAAAAGGCAAAAGCAGCTCAATACCGTATACGGCTACAGCCCATTTGGCACCTATCCTCATTGCAAATGTAGAGATTCCAGCCTTTTTATCATACTCCATATCACGCAGGTTGTTTATATGCAGTATGGCAACTGTTATCAATCCTATTGGCACCGACAGCCATAGAGCCCCATAATGGATCTCCCCTGTCGAGACAAAAGATGTACCCAATATCGGCAGCAATGAGTAGGTAAGAAAGATATCAACATCACCCAAAGCCCTGTATTTCAAGAATGGATAAAGCAATGTGAGAAAGAACCCTGCCAAGCCCAGATACAGAACAGGCAAACCAGTACATATTACAATTGAAATTCCGGAGACAACAGCCACAACCAGAAGTGCCATTGACAAACCCCTTATCTCACCAGGTTCAAATTGGCCACTCGTAATAGCCACGCCACCAGCCGTTTCACTATTATCCACACCACTTTTGAAATCATGATAATCACTCCATGTATTTCCTGCAGCATGAAAAACCACAATATTCAGCACGCACCACAAGCCTTTCCACCAGCAGACATCATACTGCTGCCAGAAAAGATAAGCCAAAGTTACAAGCACCGGCATTGCAGAGGCAGGGAACGACCACGGCCTCGTTGCAAGAAACCACTCCTTAAGTGTATGTTTTTTCATATCTAGTTAAAAATAAAAAGTGAGGGTAAAGATACTGAAAAATCTGAACTGTTAAACATGTCACTCCATTGTAGGTCCGGGCAGGCATCTTGACCGAGGCGACATAACAAAAAAAGGAACCGGAGAGATCCGATTCCTTTTTCAAGGGTGGAGAATGGGGCTCGAACCCACGACCTTCGGTGCCACAAACCGACGCTCTAACCAACTGAGCTATAACCACCATGTAATCCATTCCAAAAATCCGCAGGGATATCCGAAACGGATTGCAAATATAGATATTATTTTTTTATATGCAATATTTTTTTTCTCTTTTTAAAAGGAGCACATTATTTTTACATTAATCGTCATTTTTTTGATACAATCAATCTTTTTATTTTCTAAATTTGTAGACTTTTGAACTAGAACAAAAAGACAAACACTAAAATAACACTTAAAAACATTTGATTTTATGGCTCGTGAAATTAAATTCTCCCTGCTTTATAGGGACATGTGGCAATCATCAGGAAAATATGTTCCTATGGTTCACCAACTTAAACAAATCGCACCTGTAATCGTAGATATGGGATGTTTCGACCGTGTTGAAACCAACGGTGGTGCATTTGAACAAGTTAACCTTCTCTTTGGAGAGAACCCTAACAAAGCTGTTAGAGAGTGGACAGCCCCTTTCAACAAGGCAGGTATTCAGACACACATGCTTGAGCGTGGTTTGAACGCATTGAGAATGAACCCGGTTCCTGAAGATGTACGTTTCTTGATGTACAAAGTAAAAGCTAAACAAGGTACCAATATTGCTCGCTCATTCTGCGGACTTAACGACCACAGAAACCTTAAAGGCTCAGTAATCGGAGCAAAGAAAGGCGGTATGATTTCACAGGTTGCATTGAGTATTACTTACTCTCCTGTACATACTGTAGAGTACTATATGGGCGTTGTAGACAAAGTTGTTGAGTATGGTTGCGACGAGATCTGTCTTAAAGATATGGCAGGTATCGGACGTCCTGCATTCCTCGGCCGTCTGACAAGCGAGATCAAGAAGAAATACCCTCATATCAAAGTACAATACCACGGTCACTCAGGTCCTGGTTTCTCAGTAGCTTCAATGCTTGAGGTTGCAAGAGCAGGTGCTGACTATATCGACGTGGCTATGGAACCACTTTCATGGGGTAAGATCCATCCGGATGTAATCACCATCCAGGCTATGTTGAAAGATGCCGGTTTCCTTGTAAAAGACATCAACATGGATGCATACATGGAGGCAAGAAGACTTACCCAGACATTTATTGACGACTATCTAGGTTACTTTATTGAGCCAACCAACTACCACTGTTCATCTCTATTGGTAGGTTGCGGTCTCCCTGGCGGTATGATGGGTTCTATGATGGCAGACCTCAAAGGTTTCCACGGTGCAATCAACATGTCATTGAGAAATCAGGGCAAGAAAGAGGTTACCCTCAACGAACTTGCAGTGATGTTGTTCCAGGAGGTAGAGTATGTATGGCCTCGTTTGGGTTATCCACCATTGGTAACTCCATTCAGCCAGTATGTTAAGAATACTGCCCTCATGAACTTGATGCACACTCTTAAAGGTGAGCCAAGATGGAAGACTATCGATAAAGATACTATGAACATGATTCTCGGCAAGACTGGTAAATTGCCAGGCGAGCTTGCTCCTGAAATCATTGAGATTGTTAAAGAGAAAGGTCTTGAGTTCTACACTGGAAATCCTCAGGATGAGTTCCCTAATGAGCTTCCTAAGTTTGAGCAGATGATGAAAGAAGAGGGTTGGGACAGAGGTCAGGATGATGAGGAATTGTTTGAGTTTGCAATGCACGAAAGACAGTATCGCGACTACAAGAGCGGCATAGCTAAGAAACGTTTCGAGACTGATCTTGAGGCAGCTAAAGCTAAAGCAGGTGCGCCTATCGTTGTAACACGTCCTGTAGTTGAGATGCCTAAATTTGACATCGATGCACTTGTTGCCAAATTCCCTAATGCAAAACCTATCCAGGCTACTGTAAAAGGTCAGGTTATATGGCAGTATGATGTTGCAGATGCATCAACAGCTCCTACAATCGGAACTGAATTCAAAGCTGGAAAACCAGTATGTTTCGTACAGGCATTCTACGGCAACGAAGAGATTCAGGCTCCTATTGACGGTAAGATTGTTGCAATCTGTGCAAAACAAGGTGACAAAGTTGAGAAAGGTGAGATCCTAGGTTTCATTGAGTAACAACCATATTGATATTTTAGCGGCAGGTTGGGAGGCGCAAGTTTTCCAACCTGCTTTTTAATTGTACAACAAACACCCGACAATCCAATGAAAAAGTTTGCAATGGCAATCATAATGGCCACAATTCTGCTTCACTCTTGCTCAAATGGCACAAAAATCTCTTCAGAATGCCTCGACAGCGGCGTAAGCAAAGAACTTGCTTCATTCAGAAAAGCGCATATCAAAGATATGGTCTACAACCTTTTCTTCTCAATTCCAAGCGAGAAAAGCAGCGCTGTAACAGGGTGTTCGGAAATAGTGTTTGCCCTTGGGCAGCCAGTTCCTGTTGTACTGGATTTCAAGGCCGATGCACAGCAGATAAGCTCTGTTGCAGTAAATGGAGAACCGTCGGATTATATTTTTGAAAATGAGCATATAATCATTCCGGAGCAGGAGGTGGTTGAAGGCATAAATTCGATAAAGATAGAATTTACAGCAGCAGACCAGTCTCTCAATCGCAGGGATGAATTCCTCTATACACTTCTGGTACCTGACAGGGCCCGCACCCTCTTTCCATGCATGGACCAGCCCGACATGAAAGCCTCATACAACCTCACTCTTGAAATTCCTCAAGAGTGGGATGCCATAGCGAACGGCCCCGTTGCACAGGTGCAGCTGCGAACACCTGCAGACAGTGCAGAATCTGGGCAGAGGCATGGAAGAAAGCTTATAAGCTTCAACAAAACGGAGCCTCTGAGCACATATCTCTTTTCATTTGTGACAGGAATATTTGAAAAGGAGCAATTTACACGAGACGGACGCACCATCTCCATATACCATCGCGAGAACGCTCCAAAAAAGGCAGCCCAATGCACAGAGATTGCAGATGAGGTCTTTGATTCACTTGAATGGCTCGAAGAGTATACAGCCATCAAATATCCGTTTGCAAAATATGATCTCATCATATTGCCCGGATTCCAATATGGAGGAATGGAACATACCGGAGCTACATTATACAATGATACCAGAATGTTCCTCAATGAACATCCTACCATCAATGAGAGACTGAACCGCAGTTCGCTTATAGCACACGAAACAGCCCATATGTGGTTTGGAGACCTTGTAACGATGAAATGGTTTGATGATGTCTGGACCAAGGAGGTATTTGCAAACTACTTTGCAAGCCTTATGATAGAGCCCCATTTCAAGGAGATCAACCACAGACTGAATTTCATTACCGGCTACATCCCCTCAGCATATTCAGAAGACAGGACAGACGGTGCCAACCCAATCAAGCAAGAGCTCGAAAATCTGAAATATGCAGGACTTGTCTATGGCAGTATAATATATGACAAATCGCCTGTTATCATGGAGATGCTTGTAGACAGGCTGGGTAGAGAGAACTTCCGAAGCGGAATAAAGGAGTATCTGCAGAGATATGCCTACTCAAATGCAACATGGGAAGAACTTATCGAAATACTGGACAAATATACTCCGGAAGACCTTGAGAAATGGAGCCGTGCCTGGGTAAATAAGGCAGGCATGCCTGAAATGGAGGTATCCCTTACAGATATGGCAACTGCGGAGAAGATCGGCAGAGAAGATGAGAGAGCACAGCAGATCAGCACATTAAAACTCCAATATAAAGACAATGACGGCAATGTTATAGGAATCTGCCTTCCAAATCCGGATGGAATGGCATATGGCTATTTCAAAGTGGAGAGAAAGGAGCAACAGATTCTCTGGGATATACTTCTTGATGCTGCAGGCCGGACAGAGAAAAGAAGCAATCTCATGGACGCCGGTCTTGGGAAAGAGCAGCTGGAGGTGCTACGCAGTTCGATTCTCATCACCCTTTATGAAAATCTCCGCAGAGGCAACTCAGAACCGGCAATTTTCATGGAGAGAATACTTGAATACATCAGAATTGAAGAGAATCCGCTCCTATACTCCCTGGCACTTGGCTACGCCGGAGATTGCCATCAGCTCTACACTTATAATACAGCAGGCTCTGCAGATATAGAAAAGGTATTATGGAACATTGTATTACACCATAGCCAACACAGCTTCAGGCTGCAGGCATTCCGACTCTATAGGAATATTGCAGAATCCCCGAAGGATCTGGAGAGGCTCTTTGCAATATGGAGAGATGAAAAGGCCCCCGAAGGGCTCTCTATCAGTGAGAATGATTTTATAAACCTTTCATATCTTCTTGCATTGAATCTGCCTGAGATGGCCGACAGCATCACAACTGCCCAGCTTGCAAGAATTTCTCACCCCGACAGAAAAAGACAATATAGATTCATAGCGCCGAGTGTATCTCCATCTAAAGCGGTAAGAGACAGTGTCTTCACATCATTACTGGAAGCTGAAAACAGAAGAATTGAGCCATGGGCCGCCACTGCTCTGGGATATCTGAGCCACCGCACCAGAGAGGAGGAATCATTGGAGTATATCAGACCTGCACTTGATGAGATGACCGAGGTCCAAAAGACTGGAGATATCTTTTTCCCAAGATCATGGGCCAGAGCATTGCTGTCGGGACACAATTCAAAAGCTGCTGGAGATATTGTAAATGAATTCTTTACAGAAAATCCAGATTATCCCATCATGCTGGAGAGAAAAATAAAGCAGCAGGCATGGCACCTGAAAAACAATTAATCAGGAGTATTTTTTAGGGAATCTGAATATAATTGCACAGATTGCCACAATCCCCATGGCAAACGGATAGTAAAGATATTCGAGTATCGATATTGCAGAAACTGCAGCAAGTCCCGATGCCATGAGCATTTGCGCACCATATGGAATCACACCCTGTATCAGGCATGAAAAGGTATCGAGTATACTTGCGCTCTTTCTTGGGTCAACACCATATTTTCCGGCAATATCTTTGGCAATTCCTCCAGTAGTGATAATGGCCACTGTATTGTTTGCAGTACAGAGATTTGCCAATGAGACAAGTGCTGCAATGCTGAATTCAGCCCCACGCTTTCCGCTTATATGTCTGGTCATGCGGCTTATGATGAAATCGAGTCCGCCACCTGCCCTGATAAGTTCAAGCATACCGCCTGCAAGCATTGTAACTATAATGAGGTCTCCCATTCCGGCAATGCCGCTACCCATGGAGGACATCCATCCTACCCATGACAATTTCCCGGTCACCATTCCAATTATAGCATTCAAGAGAATTCCGGAGCCCAATACAACCATTACATTTATACTGCACACTGCCATAACTATAACGGCAATATAAGGCAGAAGGAGCCAGAAATCAACACCTGCAGAATCTGGAGTAAAGGTAATGCCACTCCCTTTTACAATGTACAGGGCTGAAATCACTATGGCCGCAGGCAGCACAATCCTGAAATTGGATTTGAACTTGTCTGACATGGAACATCCCTGAGTTCTTGTGGCGGCAATTGTTGTATCAGATATAAATGAGAGATTATCTCCAAAGAAAGATCCTCCCACAACAATCGCTGTTACAAAAGCCTTTGAGGCCTCTATCTGATCTGCAATTCCTGCGGCAACCGGCACCAGTGCAACAATGGTACCCACGCTTGTACCTATTGACATTGAGATGAAACAGGATGCCAGAAAAAGTCCGGCAAAGAGGAATTTTCCCGGAAGTATCTTCAGTGTAATATTGACCGCTGCATCTATGGCCCCGATATCTTTTGCTGTAGAGGCAAAAGCCCCTGCCAGAATGAAGATCCATATCATCAGCAACACATTTTTATTGCCTGCGCCTTGGGAGAATATGGAGATGCGCTCCTCCAATGAGTATCCTTTGCATGACAATACAGCATATACCGACGAGACAAGGAATGCTGAGGCTATCGGAATTTTATAAAAATCTCCTGCAACCAGAGAAGATACCAGGTACACTGCAAGAAAAACAACAAGTGGGGTGAGGGCAAACCAGCCTCTATTTGTCTTTTGAATATTTTCTGCCATAATACTATGTGAACGACAGTTTTGTAAGTAGCCCCGGGCGGAATCGAACCGCCACCCTGAGAACCGGAATCTCATATTCTATCCTTTAAACTACAGGGCCTTGCTCCATAAGAGGTGCAAAGTTAGGTATTTTGTTGAAATTATATATCTTTGCAGCCGAAAATCTAAAACCTATTTTTATGAAAGCATATGTTTTTCCAGGTCAGGGCTCTCAATTTTCAGGTATGGGAGAAGACTTGTACAATAACAATCCTCTCGCAAAAGAGATGTTCGAGAAAGCTAACCAAATCCTGGGATTCCGCATTACAGATATAATGTTCAAAGGCACAGCAGAAGAGCTGAAACAGACAAAAGTTACCCAGCCAGCTGTTTTTCTCCACTCAGTTATTCTTGCCGCATGCACTCCAGAGTTCAAACCGGATATGGTGGCAGGCCACTCTCTTGGAGAGTTCTCTGCATTGGTTGCAGCAAAGGCCATGAGTTTTGAGGATGGTCTTGTGCTCGTTTCAAAAAGAGCTATGGCAATGCAAAAGGCATGCGAACTCAAGCCGTCAACTATGGCTGCAGTATTGGGAATGGATGCAAAGACCATTGAGGATATCTGCGAAGCCACCGATGGTGTGGTGGTTGCAGCAAACTACAACTGCAATGGACAGATTGTGATTTCAGGCGAGGTTGAGGCTGTTGAGAAGGCTTGCGCTTCATTGAAAGCTGCTGGAGCAAAGAGAGCTCTTGTATTGCCTGTGGGAGGTGCTTTCCACTCTCCGCTTATGGATCCTGCAAGGATAGAATTGGCTGAGGCTATCGAGAAAACACAATTCAATGAGCCGATTTGTCCGGTTTATCAGAATGTGGATGCCAAACCTCATACAAACCCTGAAGAGATAAAGAAAAATCTCCTTGTACAACTAACTGCTCCTGTAAAGTGGACATATAGTGTCGAGAATATGGTTGCAGATGGTGCCGACAGCTTTGTAGAACTGGGCCCAGGCTCTGTACTTCAAGGACTTATCAAGAAGATTGCACCTAACGTAACTACAGAGGGACGCCAATAACATTGCTGCCTATTTTTCAGGCAGTTCCATAAGCATACGCTTTTTAGCAAAAATTCTTCCCAAATTGGAATTTATTTTGTAATTTTGGGGGAATTTTTTCTATTCTATAGAATCAATAATTAAACTCAATAATATAATCTTTAATAACATTGATATGGCTAAAGAGAAACAATTTATCACCTGCGACGGTAACTACGCCGCAGCACATGTAGCTTATATGTTCAGTGAGGTTGCAGCCATCTATCCTATCACACCATCTTCTACTATGGCAGAGTTGGTTGATGAGTGGTCTGCATTCGGTAAAAAGAACATATTCGGAGAACCAGTTAAGGTTGTAGAGATGCAGAGTGAGGGAGGAGCTGCTGGTGCAGTTCATGGTTCACTCCAAGCTGGTGCACTGACAACAACATTTACCGCTTCGCAAGGTTTGTTGCTAATGATTCCTAACATGTACAAGATTGCCGGAGAGTTGCTTCCAGCAGTATTCCATGTATCTGCAAGGGCATTGGCATCACACGCTCTTTCAATTTTCGGTGACCATCAGGATGTTATGGCAGCAAGACAGACAGGTTTTGCATTCTTGGCTTCTGCAAGTGTTCAGGAGGCTATGGATATGGCAGCTGTTGCACACCTTGCAGCAATCAAATCATCAGTTCCTTTCGTACACTTCTTCGATGGTTTCAGAACTTCACATGAGATTCAGAAGATAGAGTCAATTGACGCTGAAGACCTTAAGAAGATGCTAAGTGACAAATCACTTGCAAAATTCCGTGCAAGAGCTTTGAATCCTAATGCTCCTGTAACAAAAGGTACTGCTCAAAACTCAGATGTATATTTCCAGAACAGAGAGGCTTGCAACACCTATTATGATGCAGTTCCGGATATCGTTGCAAGATATATGGGTGAGGTAAGCGAACTTACCGGTCGCCACTATCTGCCTTTCGATTACTACGGAGATCCAAAAGCTGAGAATATCATCGTTGCCATGGGCTCTGTTACAGAGACTGTTAAAGAGACTATCGACTATTTGGCAGCAAAAGGTGAGAGAGTTGGTCTTATCATTGTAAGACTATACCGTCCATTCTCTGCAAAATACTTTGCAAGAGTTATTCCTGCTACTGCCAAGAGAATTGCAGTTCTCGACAGAACTAAAGAGCCAGGTGCAGTTGGAGAGCCTCTATACACCGATATCAAAGCTGCAATCGCTGAGTTGGGCTTGAACATTAAAGTTGTTGGCGGCCGTTACGGTTTGTCATCAAAAGATACCAGCCCTGCACAGATTCTCTCTGTATACGACAACCTCAAAGCAAAAGAGATCAAAAATGATTTCACTATCGGTATCGTAGATGACGTTACATTCAAATCACTCCCTATGAGAGAGGAGATCAGCCTTGCAAAAGCTGGTACAGTTGAGTGCAAATTCTACGGCTTGGGTTCAGACGGTACTGTAGGTGCAAATAAAAATACAATCAAGATTATTGGTGGAAGTACTCCTAAATATTGCCAGGCATACTTCGATTACGACTCAAAGAAATCAGGTGGATACACTTGTTCACACTTGCGTTTCGGCGATGCTCCTATCACTTCACCATACCTTGTATCAACTCCAGACTTCGTAGCTTGTCACGTTCCTTCATACTTGACAAAATATGATGTATTGAGAGGTATCAAGAAAAACGGTACTTTCCTTTTGAACAGCTTGTGGGATACAGAGGAGACAATCAAACGTCTTCCTGATTTTGTAAAAGCTGAGATCGCATCAAAGAACCTCAACTTCTACATCATCAATGCTACCAAGATTGCTGAGGAGATTGGTTTGGGCAATAGAACCAACACCATCCTTCAATCTGCGTTCTTCAAGATTGCAGACATCATCCCTTACGATCAGGCTGTTGCAGAGATGAAGAAAGCTATCGACAAGAGCTACGGCAAGAAAGGTGAGAATATCGTTAACATGAACTATGCAGCTGTTGACAGAGGTGCAGAGTATGTTAAAGTTGAAATTCCATACGAGTGGAAAAACATCAGATCAAGCAAATTCGTTCCAGATTCATACAACCGTCTTGCTCCAGAGTGGGTTAAAACTGTTGCAGATGTAGTTAACGCACAATGCGGAAATGACCTTCCTGTAAGTGTATTCAAAGACTCTGCAGACGGTGTCATCCCTGCTGGTACTGCAGCTTTCGAAAAACGTGGTATTGCAACTCATGTTCCTGAGTGGAATCCTGAGAACTGTATCCAATGTAACCAGTGCTCATTCGTTTGTCCTCACGCTGCAATCCGTCCATTCCTTATGACAGAGGAAGAGGCTGCCAAAGCTCCTGCAGCTGTTAAGAGAGTTAAAGGTAACGGTCCTTTGAAAGAGTACTACTTCACTATTCAGGTAGACCCTGCAGACTGTACCGGTTGCGGTAACTGTGCTGATGTATGTCCTGCAAAAACTAAAGCTTTGGTTATGGCTCCAGCAGCTACCCAAGAGGCTGAGCAGGCTAACTTCGACTACATGCACTCACACATCGGTTACAAAGACAATGTTGTTGCAAAAACTCAGAACGTTAAGAATTCACAATTCGCACAGCCATTGTTCGAGTTCTCAGGAGCTTGTGCAGGTTGCGGTGAAACCCCATATGTTAAGGCAATT
Source organism: Bacteroidales bacterium (assembly GCA_017935505.1). Classification (GTDB taxonomy): domain Bacteria; phylum Bacteroidota; class Bacteroidia; order Bacteroidales; family UBA932; genus Egerieousia. The sequence goes on from JAGBHM010000009.1 coordinate 18,249, forward strand.
TCACAATTGTTCGGCGACAGAATGATGGTTGCAAATGCTACCGGTTGTTCTTCAATCTACTCAGGTTCATTCCCTGCATCACCATATTGTACCGACAAGAATGGCAGAGGTCCGGCTTGGGCAAACTCATTGTTCGAGGACAATGCAGAGTTCGGTCTTGGTATGAAAGTGGCTACAGAGAGACTTCGTGATACTGTTGCTGGTCTCATTACCAAAGGTTTGGACTGCGAGGCATGTTCAGCAGAGATCAAAGCTCTGTTCGCAGAGTGGTTGACCAACAGAAAAGACGCAGCCAAGACTAGAGAGATCGCAGACAAACTCGTTCCTCTAATGGAGGCTTGCGGTTGCGATATCTGCAAAGAGATTTTGGCTCACAAAGATCTTTTGGTTGCAAGAAGCCAGTGGATTATCGGTGGTGACGGTTGGGCATACGATATCGGATACGGCGGATTGGATCACGTACTTGCATCAGGCGAGAATGTAAACGTATTGGTTGTTGATACTGAGGTTTACTCTAACACCGGTGGACAATCATCTAAATCAACTCCTGCAGGTGCTGTTGCTAAATTTGCTACTTCAGGTAAGAAGATCCGCAAGAAAGATCTTGGTATGATGGCTATGAGCTACGGTTATGTATACGTTGCACAAGTTGCAATGGGTTCTAACCAGGCACAGTTCTTCAACGCTCTTAAAGAGGCTGAGGCATACGACGGTCCATCATTGATCATCGCTTACGCTCCATGTATCAACCACGGTTTGAAAGCTGGTATGGGCAAGAGCCAGAGAGAGGAGAAATCTGCTGTTGAGTGCGGATACTGGCACTTGTACAGATTCAACCCTGCACTTGAGGCTGAGGGCAAGAATCCATTCACTCTCGATAGCAAAGAGCCAGATTGGAGCAAGTTCCAAGACTTCATCAAAGGCGAGGTTAGATATGCTTCACTTCTCAAGACATTCCCACAAGAGGCTGGTGAGTTGTTCGCTCTAACAGAAGAGTTTGCTAAACAACGCTACAACTCTTACAAGAAATTGTCTGCACAAGAGTAAGGATTATATACCTTATATTATATGTAAAAGAGAGGCAACTTTTCCGGTTGCCTCTTTTTTGTATCTATAGAATTCTCAAAAGTTTTTAATATCTTTACTATTCAGAAATTCACTCTTGAGTACTCAATTAGAAGAATATAAATAACAAAATATATGAATACCACTTTCAAAACAATAAAAGTTTCAGCTTTTATCACATTGCTCACCCTTGGGGTAACGCCGCTCTTTGGGCAAAATTACTCAAAAGCAGAATGGCGTCGTGTCAAAATGGACTCGGCATATGACTACGCACAAGGGAAGGCAACAAAAGTAATTGAAAACCACGATGTTTCATCAGCCTACCTGCAGGAGCCTGTAGGGAAGTGCTATGAGAAGCTGAAATTCAGCAAATTATCGGATCTTGTCACCGATGCAATGTTGGCTTATGGTACACAACGTATAGCAAGGACTACAAAAAATCCTCAGGCAAAAGCAGATTTGTCGATTGTAAACTTTAAAAATACAAAAGTCTCCTTACCGGCAGGAGATGTCTCCCCGCTTGATGTCATCGCCCTATTTCCAATGGATAACAGATTGACAGTTTTAGAACTTAAAGGAAAATACATACGGGAGATTATAGAAAATTTTGCAAAAGAAAGAGGTGCTACTGCAATTGGAGGAGCTGATTTTAAAACAGACAACAATATATTGAAGGAGTGTTCTATAGGAGGAGAACCTATAAGAGATGAACACATTTATACGGTTGTCACAATTGATTTTCTGCTCAGTAAAGGAGATTATGTACATGCATTGAACCATGCAGAAAATTTGAAGGATTGCGGTATGTTCTTAAGCAATATCCTCATACAAAATATTAAAAATCTTACTCGAAAAGGTGAAATGATTGTAAATAATTTATAATATGAAAGTTCTATTCAAATATACTTATATCTTTTTTGTGGCGATGGCATTGTGTATCACAGCTAATGCCCAGGATCTTGTCATTTTGCACACCAATGATGTCCACAACCAGATTACCCCACAGATAACTGGCAAGAATAAGGGTCTCAGCGGTTATGAAAGAAGAGAGGCCTATATAAAAGAGGTTGTAAAAGAGCATGGAAGAAAGAATGTACTGCTCCTTGATGGTGGAGACTTCAGTATGGGAAGTTCGTATATGGCGGTATACCAAGGGTATGTAGCAATAGAACTTTTCAATGTTCTTGGATATGATGCTGTTTGTCTTGGCAATCATGAGTTCGACAAAAATCAGGAGGAACTTGCCAACCGCATAAGCAACGCCGATTTTGCCATGTTGTGTGCAAATTATGATTTTACAAAGAGCCCGCTTAATGGTTTGGTAAAGCCTTATACCATTGTAAAGAAAGCAGGCAAAAGGATAGGTATCATAGGTATAATGCTGGATATCAGTTTTCTGGCAATGAGCAGGGAGCATAAGAACCTATCATATACCAATCCGATAGATGTTCTGAATACTCTTGCTAAAGAGCTGAAAAATGAGCATAAATGTGACCTTGTAATAGCACTTTCACATTGTGGACTCTATACAGAAATAAAAGGCAAGTTCATCGACGACGAATATATAGCAACCCATGTTGAGAACGTTGACATCATAGTTGGTGGCCACTCACATACAAATATGGAAAATATGCTCACTGTAAAGGACAAGCAGGGAAAGGATGTTATAATTGTACATGATGGCGAAAAAGGCGAATACATCGGCCGGCTGGATCTGTATTGGTAGGCATAGCCCATGTTTCTTGCATAACAAAACCCCAAAAGTTAATAAAAAACTTTTGGGGTTCATATCAAAAGGTGGTTTCTCTTTATTATATCTTACCTATCCGATAACGATAACAACCATCTATCTGGCAATATGCACGATATCTACAACTTCACCGAGCCCGGAAACCGATTTACCGCTCATATTATCAACTTTTCCAGTTAGCGGATTGATTGTGTACTGATGGAATGAATAACTACTGCCATCATTGGTTACAATAAACAACACAGCTCCGTCGTTTGCTGTATTTGTACCTGAATTATCCTCAAACAATTCAAGTCTTACAATAATGGAACCACTCTCCAAACCAATTTTTTGCTCTGAAGTTGTATTGTTTGCAATGCTGTATGTATAAAGTTTATTACCGTTTGAATAGAAGATATACTCCCCTTTAGATCCAACTTCCCATACACTATTCTCCCCAACACCTTCAACAGATGTAATATCTGTTTTGTAAAGACACTCACTCTCAGCTCCGTTTTCAGGATATGTAAAACCTACTAGATAATAACCGTTTGCATCTTTCATAATAGTATTAAGAGTAGAGGAGGTTTTTCCAAACTCCACAGCATCCATCTGTGTGTTGGCAATATCAACTTCACCACCTAAAGAGTTAATTTTTTTAGGTTTAAATGTGTAATCCATTCCCCACATGATACCACCACAACCATAATCGAGGTACTCAAAACATCTGTCGGTTTTGTTGAATGCCACATGACCAGACCATTCTCCTTTGTTAATTACAATCATATTGCAGTAATTAGCGTCCGACATTTTCAAATACTGGTTATGGTTTTCATAGTAACTGCTGCTTGTCCTTCCATACAATTTATTATTTGCTATCATAAAGCTGAATGGCATAGTACCTGTTCTGAGTCCTGTTACAAAGCAAGCTGAGGTAACAGTAGTCGGAATATCTTCCGGTCTATAGAAGATATCTGTCATTTCAACATCTGCATCAATCAACTCTACATCCAAATATTTTACTCCATTGCCGTACGCCAAATGGAAACGGTTAGCTGCATCATAATCAAAGGCAAGAGCCATCGGATTAGAAAGTTTTCTTCCATTTATATTGGAATAAACCTCTTTTTCAAATACTACATTATCGCCCTGCAAGCTTAAATCTATCTCTCCGCTCTTGAATATTGCAATGTCACCTGCTCCAGAGGCATCACGGTGCAAAATTGCAATACCATTAACAGCCTCTATTGTAAGACTAATCATCAAATAATTGTTAAAATCATTTGGTTCTTCTTTATTCATCACCCTCAATACCAAATCATACTTACCCGGTTTCTCCACAAACTTATAGCTGAGCTTAGGCTCAGTAGAGAGTATAGTACCTGGTAAATCTTCGGTATTAGGATTAGGATACAATATCCACTCATATGTAGGATCAAGCTCTTCGCTAACATTGTACGCAGGAGATATCTCAACATTTGCATTTTTACTTACGTATATGCTGTTTTCTTCACCCACAGCAACATCAGAACCATTTGATTTTACAATAAAACCATCTATTTCCAATGCAGGAAGTTCCCTATAATCATAGTTGCCATCATCTTTAACGCACCCTCCAACGGCAAACGCCATAAATAACACGAGTGCTGCATTTCTTATTTTTATAACTATACTATTCATATCACTATCCTATTGTTATTATATTACCCCTTTCATCTGTAAGTGGAATAGGGCCGTATTTACGCTCCATCTGTACAGCCTCATTATTATAATCATCAACAAACTCCTTTAATGGTGCACTATATTCCGCATGATTCGATATCATACCCCATGAAATGGTAACATCGAGATGGAATGTTCCAAACAAATCATAGATAATCTGCCATTTTACTTTAGACGCCTCACCAAAGAAATAATCTGCACTCCAACCCCAATCAGCAGGCCATGAACTTGGAACCATACCAAACTCTAAACGGGCAACCCTATTTGGGCCTTGCAAAAACTCACCCTCTTCTTTAATGGTCATTCTCACATAATTCTCCCTTCCCTCATCTTCTAATGCAGGTCTGAATAATTTAAACTCCAACTCTTTGGTAAATTCACCGGCTGGAATGGTTACACTCTGCGGAAAATCAGTCTGGGTTGCTGGATTATAATCGCCAGCATATTCAAAATGAAGTGTTCTGTCTTGATTTGATTTAACCCCTGAAATTTCTACTCGTACCCTTACAATATCCTCTGTTTTTGCAGGATCCGACAAAAAATCATAAGAGGCAACAGAGTCGGCATACCATTCATTAACCGCACCAATTACCGGAGTTAAAGCATTAATTTGGGTAAATGCAGGCCCTTTGTACAATTCTATTTCATCTTCGCTGCAACTGTACAAAGCAGTTAACGCAGCTGCAATTAAAAATATCTTTTTCATAATAGCACTCATAATTAAATGGTTGGACGAGGTCTGTTACCAAAATCTATTTCAGTTTGAGGCATATGCAATGTATATCCTCCAACTTTTGAATTGATGGTCAAATTTCCTTTTCTCTTATTAAAGAAAAAGAATTGGCCCTCCCCTATAAACTCTTTTTCATACTCTTTCTTGAGTTCAGTTTCAAAATTGGCAGATGCATCAAGTTCTGTCACAATTCCTCTGTGCGTTCTCACAGTATTAAGATATGAAATATCACCGGTACACTCTGCAAGGATATAATACATTTCAGAAATTCTTAACATTGGCATTCTCCTTAAAAATTTATTCACAGAATTTGAAGAAGCACCGTCGGGCTGATTGAATTTTGTACAAAAATCATTATTATCCACAAATTTCTCACGATATTCAGTAAGAGACTCAAATATAGCTTTACCCTTCTGCAATTTGATTGCATTCATAGTGTTTTCGAGGCCTACAAATGCCGAGATATTATCTGCCAACTTCCGCACATTAAGGGCAAATATATGTTCTGATGCAAACAATCTGTCTCTTTCTGCATCATTTGTATGTGTTACATCATCAATATTCACCCAAGCAAACAAACCCTTGTTCACCTGAGCCTCTATAACCTCTAAAGCACACTCTGCAGCTTTGGTTTTATCACCAATATACATATAGACACGGGCTGCCAATGCCTTAACCCCATAATAGTTCAAATGGAATACCCTATTTGCAAAATATGTATCATTAAGTGTTTCACCAGTATATATCGGATCATTTTTCAAAAGTTCAGCAGCAGCCTCAATATCTTGCAAGACTTTTCCAACAAAATCTGTATTCGATAAAGATTCTTTTGTGTTTTTTGTATACTCCTCAACATAAGGTAACCACTTGTCGGTATTCTCTTTGCCTGTACCAAAATTATGTGGAGCAAATGCCCTAAGCATGTCAAAATGCAAAAATGCTCTGAGTGCCAAAGCTTCGCCCTTTATAATGGAACGAGTTTTTTCAGATAAGAATACATTTTTATTTACATCAATATACGAGAGCATATCATTCAAATTGGCAATGGAATTATATTGGTTATTCCAAATAGGATCCACTAAATTCATTGCATTTGATGTTTTATAATCGTATGTTGCCATGGCAAAATATGTAGAGTATTGATTAGGATTAACCCAATATTGGGCAAGATAATCCATGGCTCCAAATGTCAGTTCCCTACCATAAGACGAGGCCTCTGTCATATTTGTATAAACTCCGGTAAGTACCGATTTAAAACCCTCTTCTTTTGAGAACATCTCATCTGCCGCAATCTGATTGGACGGCTTTACTTCCAACCAATCTGAACATGAGCCCATAACAACAGCCAACGCCATTGGGCAAAATAGTAATTTTATATATTTTTTCATTTTCATTTCTATTCCTCCATAAATTAGAATGTTATTTGAGCAGAGAAAATAAACGATTGTGCATAAGGATAATATGTACCTCTCTCTGTTTTTACGGTAGATATTCTGAACAAATCATTCATAGCTACGGAGAATTTTAATCTCTCTATAGATTTGCCTCTTTTCATAAATGCCCGGTTACGAAAATCATAACCTACATTGAGGCTTGTCATTTTAAGTTCGTCAAAATCTTGTATGAATCTCGAAGTAGGGCGGGTAGGAACTTGATTGTACATTGTAAGTGCCTTATATTTTGCCGCAACTCCGGGGGTATTCCATCTGTCGAGAAGAACCCTTTTATCTACATTATAGTTTACATCAGCACACTCCACTTTTTCAACTAAAGTACTGTTATAATATTGGCCACCAATTTTGTACCCCAATATAGCATTAACAGTAAAACCCTTATAGTCAAAATTTACTCCAAAAGTACCCTGTACTTTAGGCATGGCATCTCCCATAGGTCTTTTGTCTAATACACTCCAGTCGTATGTAGGCTTGCCAAATCTGTCTATAAAAATCTCCTTACCATTCAAAGGATCTATACCCAATGATGGCACAGCCCATATTGCACTTAAAGATACCCCTTCGGCATATTCAACTCTTGGTTTAGTCTTTTTCAACTCTTCTGCAAGATTATTTGAGGCACCTGAAAACTCCTTATTTGTTTCGGTATTTATTGATGCAAGAGCTTCATTTATCGACTCAAGTTTATTTACATTCCATGCAGCACTTCCAAATACCGATAGATATACATCATTCTTGGCATTATTTAAAATTCTCACATTAATTTTACCTTCAACACCGTAGTTTCTTGAATCACCAAGATTCTCCACAAAGGTTGAGAATCCCATAGAAGGAGCTGCTGTAATTGGAGTAAGCAGATTTGAGGTGTTTTTCTCATAATAGTCTACAGTAAGATCCAATCTATTGAACAGAGTAAGATCCATTCCTATATTAAAATCTTCTGTAAGCTGCCATTTCAAATCCGGATTATGCATTGCCATCAAATAAGCACCAATTACATTATCATACACATCATTATTAAAGAATGAGTATGTAGCTATGGCCTGAAATGAAGAGAAATTATGAGAACCTGTATAACCAAACGAGCCTCTTATCTTCATCAGATTGATCCAGTCTGCATTCTTCATGAAAGCTTCGTTATGAAGATTCCATCCTGCTCCAACCGACCAGAAGTGTCCCCATTTATTATTTGCACCAAACAACGAAGATGCACTCGCTCTATAGTTGGCATCAAACAGATACCTCGAATCGTATGAGTAGTTTACAGATGCAATAAATCCCAATTCTCTTGATTTGTTTTCATATCCCGACGGTTTCGAAGACTCCCTGTACTGAAGAGCCTGTGTAATCTCAGTTGCATTGTCGGGGAATCCAACGCCCTCATATAAAGTTGATTTACTGCTTGTTGTTGAAATATTATATTGTACATTCAAAAATACTAAATGTTTCTTTATCTGTTTAGACCAGTTCAATGTTATATCGGCAGACATTGTTGTCATATCCTGAAGAGTCTGTTGATATAGGCCCCTTTTAAAATAGGCATCATCTGGATCATCCGGCTGAACAGATATATAATTGTAAGGAGAACTGAATTCCAATGTTGTATAATTGTTCGGATAAAACAAATCATCTTGTGTTTTGCGTTTGGTAATACCTATACGACCAACGGCCTTAAAATCAGCAAGCGGCTTCCACTCTATATAAAAATTGTTTGTGAAATCGGTATACTTGCTCTCATCCTTATAATTTGAGTAAGCATTAAGCATTGGGTTATAAATTACATCATACGATTGTAATGTTGAATATCCTCCTAACTCCCTATTTACATTTCCATTCTCGTCGTACGGCCTATAATATGGGTTCATCTTTGCATAATCCGAGAAATTACCATAAGGAGACTCTGTTGCATTATTATCCAAAAATGCGAACTGCTCTTTGAACAACAAATTTTTATAACGATACTGAAGATTGAAACCGCCTTCAAATGTTTTTCTGTTTGAGCCTTTCATTACACCGGCAACATCGTTATAAGCCACATTCACATTGTATCTTATTGTGTTGTCGCCTCCTTCAAAATTCAAAGAATGCTTATGACCTATACCAACCCTTGTAGGTATTGCAAGCCAATCTGTATCAACGCCCCTCAACACCTCTTTATATAATTCATTATATTCCTGATCTGCAATAATTTGATAGTAAGGATCTGTTGATGAATAGACCCCCGCAATCTTTTCAAGTTCAAGCTTTTCCCTTGCATTCAAAAGGTTATATGAACCTAAAACAGGAGCCTGCAGATTAAGCTCGCCTTTGTAGGATACCTTCAGTTTACCCTCTTCAGGTACTTTGGTTTCAATAACAATTACGCCATTTGCCGCTTTTGCACCATAAATGGCCTTTGCTGTGGCATCCTTTAGCACATTAACACTTGCCACACGGTTCATATCCATATCCAGTATCCTTTCCAACGACTGCTCAAAACCATCAACTATAAATAATGGCTGATTTGGAGAGGTTGAATATGTATTCTTCATATCGGTAAAAGAGCCGGCTCCTCTAAGTTGCAAATCAGGCAAAGCGTTAGGGTTTGATCCTGATAAATTATTATCTATCATTACAAACGACGGATCAATTGCACTCAATGCTTGGATAACATTGATTGTACCTGTTTTTACAAGATCTTCTGATTTAACTGCGGTAATAGCACCTGTATATGTATTCTGTTGCCTTGTAAAAGCACCTGTTACAACAAGTTTCTCTATTTGCAACGCCTCTATTTCCATATACACACTTACCTTTGTTTTTCCTGTAACATCAACAGTCTGCTCCTTATACCCTGCATAAGCAACAGTAATGCTCTCAACGCCAGCCGGCAGATTGAGTGTAAAATTACCGTTAATATCAGATACTGTTCTTACCTTACCAGATGCAATGAATATATCTGCTCCCGGCAAAGTCTCTTTTGTATCAGCGTCATACACTGTACCTATAATCTTAATTGTTTGTTGCTGGGCCAAACTAATAACCTCTGTAGATGCACCATATCCACGAAGAGATAAAAACATCACAGAAATCATCAATAACATGGCTACCGACAATTTCCTGGCAGAACCCAATTGTGGGCTAATTCGGTGTTTCATGTAGTATTAGTTCTTTTTTGATTAAATATTAGGTTAATGCATATTGTCCAAAGATATGCTTTCTTTTAGTACAACATCGTTTTGCTTTACCCTAACCTCATAATTTTGATTTTCTCAAAAATTTTATACATTTGCGGCATATTTGTCCAAAGATAAAAGCTGATTATACTTATTATTGATCTTCATTTACAATAATAGGTATGTATTTTTTTGTTTAACTTAATAATTGGAATAATGAAAAAAATACTGTTGGCATTTACCTTCTTTGGACTTGTAGGTTGTACCACCCAAAACGACAATTACATTACAATCAAAGGTAAAGTTCAGTTCGATGACCCCCGTTTCAAGATGGAAATCTCAAAAAGGGATGGTTTCAACAAAATCATAATTGATACATTCGATATCAATCCTAACGGCACTTATGAGTATACCATGAAAGTTGATGAACCAGGCTTGTATACTCTCGACTGCAAAAAATGGGAATCAGTAAATTTTTGGGCAGAAGATGAAAATCTTGATATTAATTTCAGAGGAAAGGATACTGCCAAAATTGTGATGAAAACAGGCTCTTATGTTCATATAAACGGTGGTCCGCTTAATGAAGTAATGAATTTATACAATCACGAGACCTATAGGAACTACCAGATGATGATATCTCTGTCTCAAACTCCATATTCCCTCAAAACAATATCAGATGAAGAGAGAGGTGCTCTTACAATGAAAAATTATGACATGCTCAATAATGAGTACAACTCACGTATAAAATACATAGTAGAGCATTATGGTAACCGCAAAAGTATAATTGCAGTATTACCGAGCCTCAATAAAATTAAAGATGCAGGGCTGATTGACGCAACCATTGCAAAAATTGAAGCTGAAAATGAAAATTATGCACCAATCAAAAAGTATAAGGCTCATGTTGAAGAGGAGAGATATCAAAGAGAGAGACTTGCCATAGGCAAACCTGCACCTGAATTCAAATACTCCAACCCAAATGGAGAGATGATTGGCAATGCAGATTTCAAGGGTAAAATAGTCCTTATTGATTTCTGGGCATCATGGTGTGGCCCTTGCCGTCAAGAAATTCCTCATGTAAAAGAGGTGCATGCCAAATATAATTCAAAAGGTGTTGAAGTTTTGAGTGTATCCATCGACAGCAAAAAAGAAGACTGGCTGAAGGCTCTTGATGAAGAAAAGATGTCATGGACTCAGATTCTTGCACCAGAAGCAGGCAAAGAGATTATGAAAGAGTATCAGTTCAGTGGTATACCGCACCTAATCCTGTTAGATAGAGAGGGAAAAATTGCTGCCAAAAACATTCGTGGAGAGGGGATTGACAAAGCAATTGATGAACTTCTTACAAAGGAACAATAAAAATAAGAGGCTGACCCGAAGTGAAAGATACCACATTGGGTCAGCCTCTTAAAAAGCCTCGGGCAGCCTCTTAAAAGGCTACATAATCATCATCATGGCTGGCACCACATCTTTATTTTCTTCTGGGATGGCAACATCTTTATACTTTTCAAAATCTTTATCCACTCCTTTGAGCTGGGACTCCAAAAATGCCTTATAACCCTTCAGAAATTTAGCTTTATCCGCATCTGTAACCTCAGGAATACTGAAGAAGAGGTTTTGAACCCTTCTCA
>JAGBHM010000010.1 GCA_017935505.1 Bacteroidales bacterium
CACTCTTTAAATGAATAGCTGCTTCCAAGCTAACATCCTAGCTGTCTCTGCAACCGAACATCGTTCTGTCAACTTAACACACGTTTGGAGGCCTTAGACGTTGGTCTGGGCTGTTTCCCTCTCGCCACCGGACATTAGCACCCGATGACTCACTCCCGAAAAACACTTGCACGCATTCGGAGTTTGTCAGGATTTGATAGGCGGTGAAGCCCTCGCATCCTATCAGTAGCTCTACCTCATGCAAGCTATTTCGAGGCTGTCCCTAAAGACATTTCGGGGAGTACGAGCTATCTCCCAGTTTGATTAGCCTTTCACCCCTACCCTCAACTCATCCAAATCCTTTTCAACGGAAACTGGTTCGGTCCTCCATTACCTGTTACGGTAACTTCAACCTGGTCAAGGGTAGATCACAAGGTTTCGCGTCTGCTCCCACTAACTTAACGCCCTGTTCAGACTCGCTTTCGCTTCGGCTCCGTTCCTGAAGAACTTAGCCTCGCTAGTGAAACGCAACTCGTAGGCTCATTATCCAAAAGGCACGCCGTCATCCCTTTCAGGACTCCGACCGCTTGTAAGCGAATGGTTTCAGGTTCTATTGCACTCCGTTGTTCACGGTTCTTTTCACCTTTCCTTCACAGTACTGGTTCACTATCGGTCTTCTATTCGTATTTAGCCTTACGGGATGGTCCCCGTGAATTCAGACAGGATTCCTCGTGTCCCGCCCTACTCAGGATTCTGATAACTTACATGAAACTTGCCTGTACGGGATTATCACCCTCTATGATCATACTTTCCAGTATATTCCAGTTAATTTCATGTGCGTATGGCTCAGTCCTATAACCCCGATATTGCCGCAACAATATCGGTTTGGGCTATTTCCTTTTCGCTCGCCACTACTCGGGAAATCGATATTTTCTTTCTTTTCCTGCAGGTACTTAGATGTTTCAGTTCCCTGCGTTGGCCCATCTTTCGATGTGTCATGCCTTCAGCATGACGGGTTGCCCCATTCGGATATCTCCGGATCTAATCCTGTTTGCAGATCCCCGGAGCTTTTCGCAGCTGTCCGCGTCCTTCCTCGCCGATAGAAGCCTAGGCATCCTCCATTCGCCCTTTGTAACTTAATCGCTTGAATCTTTCTCTTTTGAAATTGTAGTCCCTAATTATTTATATCTAATTACAGACTATCTTCTTTTTTACCTCTATGTTTCTTCTCTCAATAATGTCAATGAACTTCGTCCGTTTCTCAAACGGGTTGCAAAGGTAAGGACTTTTTTTGATTTTGCAAATTTTGTTGCAAAAAAAATTACTTTTTTCTCAACTTTTTTACAGCCCCTCAATCTAAAATATTGTTAAAAGCATTAATTAACAACAAATTACGCACTCTTATCGTATTTTTTATTTTTATACATATTTTTTATAATTAAATTTGTCTTTTGCTTGAGATATAAATATAACGTATAAAACTATGGAAGATTTGAAGACAACCGGTTTGCCGGAAAATGCGGCAAGAGAATTGAAACCAGGAGAAAAATACAATCCTATACTATCTCCCGACAAGGTTTATCCAGAAGTAAACGCGTGGAGCGTTTCATTGGGTCTGGTAATGACAATCATCTTTTCAGCGGCAGCAGCATATCTTGGCCTCAAGGTAGGACAGGTTTTTGAAGCGGCCATCCCTATCGCCATTATAGCTGTAGGACTTTCTGGAGCATTAAAGAGAAAAAATTCTCTGGGAGAAAATGTAATCATACAATCCATCGGTGCCTGCTCTGGAGCAATAGTAGCCGGCGCCATCTTTACATTGCCTGCACTATATATATTACAGGCGAAATATCCGGAGCTTACAGTTGACTTTTTCAAAGTATTCATGAGTTCTCTTTTGGGAGGTGTGCTCGGCATACTCTTCCTCATTCCGTTCAGGAAATATTTTGTAAGTGACATGCACGGCAAATATCCGTTCCCTGAGGCCACTGCTACAACTCAGGTGCTTGTAAGCGGTGAAACAGGAGGAAACGGCGCAAAACTTCTGCTTGTAAGCGGACTTATAGGTGGTATCTACGACTTTATCGTATCAACATTCGGATGGTGGGCCGAGACATTCACCAGCAGAGTTCTTCCATTTGGAGAGCAGATAGCAGACAAAGCAAAAGTTGTACTCAAACTGAATGTCGGAGCAGCAGTGCTTGGTTTGGGTTACATTATCGGACTTAAATATGCATTTATAATATGTTGCGGTTCATTCCTCGTATGGTTCCTGATTGTACCTCTTCTGAATTTGTGCTTCGGAGCAGAGGGAATTACCATAATGGGTACTGAGTTTGCAAATATGGGTACAATGAGTGCTGAAACCATCTTCTCAAATTATGCACGCCACATAGGTATCGGAGGCATCGCTGCAGCAGGTGTAATCGGTATTATAAAATCATCCGGAATAATAAAATCTGCGTTCGGTCTTGCAATCCAGGAGTTTGGAGGCAAGAAGGGCGAAGCTTCAAAAACTGCCAGAACTCAAAGGGATATCTCGATGAAGATTATTGTATTTGGAATTCTTATAACTTTGGTAATCACATTCCTCTTCTTCCAGTTTGGAGTTGTGAATAATCTGAAGCATGCCGTTATTGCACTTGTTACAGTGGGTGTAATTGCATTCCTGTTTACAACGGTTGCAGCCAATGCCATAGCAATTGTAGGAACAAACCCTGTAAGCGGCATGACCCTCATGACCCTCATCCTTGGTTCCGTAATACTCGTTGCAAGCGGCCTTACAGGCACTGCCGGCATGACTGCTGCACTTGTTATAGGAGGCGTTGTCTGCACAGCACTATCTGTTTCTGGAGCATTTATTACAGACCTGAAGATTGGTTACTGGATCGGAACTACCCCAGCAAAACAGGAGAGCTGGAAATTCTTGGGTACACTGGTTGCAGCAGCGACTGTAGGTGGAGTTATGATGGTTCTCAATGAGACCTATGGCTTTACAGGCCCTGATGCTCTTGTTGCACCACAAGCCAATGCCATGGCTGCAGTCATCGAACCACTTATGAGTGGAGGAAATGCTCCTTGGTTACTGTATGGGGTTGGTGCTATTCTGGCGATAATCCTTACAATATTCAAAGTGCCTGCACTTGCATTTGCACTTGGTATGTTCATTCCTCTTGAGCTCAACCTTCCACTGCTTGTTGGAGGCGGCATTGCATGGTATGTTGGCAGCAGAAGCAAAGATGAGAGCGTAAACAAGGCCCGTACAGAGAAGGGAACACTCCTTGCCAGCGGTTTCATTGCAGGTGGTGCCCTGATGGGTGTTGTAAGTGCCATCATCAGATTCTGCGGAGTAAATCTGCTTGCAAGCGAGTGGCAAGCTTCTTCAGCAGCCCAATATGTTGCAATCCTTGCCTATCTGCTCATAATTGCATACCTTGTTTATGCATGTATGAAGGACGACAAGCAAACAAAATAGCAAATCGAAAGTTATATAATAGATGGAAGGTAATTTCTTCAGTGCATTCTTGCTCACCCTCGGTGCCGGCCTTGCAACCGGCATCGGTGGTGCTGTTATCATGTTCGTAAAGAGATTCAGTTCAAAATTTCTCTCCGCTTCTCTTGGGTTTTCTGCTGGAGTAATGATCCTCATCTCCTTGGTGGAGCTCTTTCCAGAGGCACAGCATGCGCTGTCGGGAATATATGGAGAAAAATTGGGATTGTTTTATACTCTCCTTGCCTTTTTTGGAGGAATGGGTGTGATTGCACTAATCGACAACCTTGTCCCATCTTACGAAAACCCGCATGAGGTACATGAACTCACACTGGAGGTACATAACTCCGCAGTGGGTATAGAGGATGGAGAGAGTGCCCAGATAAAGCCGCAACAGGCAGGAAAGAGCATGGCAGAATCGAAAAAATTGATGAGGCTGGGGCTTTTATCATCGATTGTGATAGCGGTCCACAACTTTCCTGAAGGCCTTGCCACTTTTGTTACAGCAATGGACGACCCTAAACTTGGTATAAGCATTGCTTTTGCCATTGCATTGCACAATATACCCGAGGGAATTGCCGTTGCCATCCCTATATATTATGCGACAAAAAAGAGGCTGAAGGCTGTGTGGAATGCAACCCTCTCCGGACTTGCCGAACCACTTGGAGGACTTCTGGGCTATTTACTGCTGAGCCAGCTGCTGTCGGACTCCTTCATGGGAATTATTCTGGCATCAGTTGCCGGAATTATGGTCTACATCTCTCTGGATGAGCTGCTGCCTACCGCTGAAAGCTATGGAGCCCACCATGTGGCCATAATAGGGGTAATTACAGGAATGGCATTTATGGGATTTGGCATGCTCCTATTTTAATTGACAAACAGATGCAAAAAAATAAAGAAAATATGGAAAAAGTTATAGATAAATTTTTGAGATATGTGGCTGTAGAGACCACATCAGATCCTGAGAGCGAGAGCTTTCCTAGTGCTAACTGCGAATTTGACCTGCTAAAGCTACTGGTAAAGGAGCTCCAGGATTTGGGTATTGAGGCTGAGATGGACCAGTATGGATATGTTATGGCAACTATTCCGTCGAATATTGATGATAATAGTGTTCCGGCAGTAGGTTTCATTGCGCATGTTGATACTGCTCCTGATGCAAGTGGTAAAGATATCAAACCTCAAATCATAGCAGACTACGATGGCAATGACATTCTTCTCAATAAAGAGAAAAATATCTCATTAAAAGTTTCCGAATTTCCGGAACTTGCCGACTACAAAGGGCAGACAATCATTACAACCGACGGAACAACACTCCTTGGTGCAGATGACAAAGCCGGTGTTGCCGAAATAATGTGCATGGCCGAATATATCATGAACCACCCTGAATTCAAGCATGGTGAAATAAAGATAGGCTTCACCCCTGATGAAGAGATAGGCAGAGGCGTAGACTTCTTTGATGTCAAGAAATTCGGCGCCAAGTATGCTTATACCTTCGACGGAGGTCAGATTGGTGAGCTCGAATACGAGAACTTCAATGCGGCAGGTGCAAAGGTACATATCCAGGGCTGTAACATTCACCCGGGCTACGCCAAGGACAAAATGCGCAATGCTTCGCTCATAGGCATGGAGTTTCACTCACTATTACCTGTGAATGAGAGACCTGAATACACCCAGGATTATGAAGGTTTCTTCTTGATGACACAATTTAAAGGTGTTGTAGAAGAGGCGGATATACAATATATAATAAGAGACCACTGCTCGCAAAAATTTGAGCAGAAGAAGGCTCTCATGCAGAATTGTGCAGAGTTCATAAACAAAAAATATGGAGAAGGCACTGTAACATTGGAGATTAAAGACCAGTACTACAATATGAGAAAAGAGGTTGAACCTCACTATTTTATTGTAGAGAAGGCAATTAAGGCAATGGAGATGGCCGGTATCAAACCCAAGGTACAGCCAATCAGAGGAGGTACAGATGGAGCCAGACTCTCATTCATGGGGCTCCCTTGTCCGAATATTTTTGCAGGAGGACACAATTTCCATGGCAAATTGGAGTATGTACCTGTAGAGAGCATGGAGAAAGCAGTGGAAGTTGCTTTGAACATTGTGAAGTTGTTTGCAGAGCAGAAATAGCTCATTGCTCTATAAAAGAAAGGGATGGCCATAACTTACGGCCATCCCTTTCTTATTTGTTGAAGATATCTATTTTTTGTTTGCCTCAACCTCTTCAATTATCTTTTTTGCCAACTCCGGTTTGTTTGTGGTAATGTAGTCTACACCAAGTTGGGCAAATGCCTGAATCTTTGCAGGATCATCCACAGTCCATACATTTACAACCATTCCAAGGTCATGTGCCTGCTCTATCCAATCCGGATTGAGCAAAAGCAGGGAGTGGTGATAATCCAAGCCTGTAATACCCACATTTTTAAGCTCATATGGAGATTTATCGCCTGTAAGATATTGAACTGTAATACCAGGCAACTGCTTTACAGCCTCAAGACAAACCTCATAACTGAAAGAGATAATGTCGGTCCGGTCTGTAAGTTTCATCTTCTTGAGCATATATGCAACTTTGGTAACAATCTCTTTCCCCTCCTCCGCGGTTCTTGGAGCCTTTATTTCGAGTACAAGCGGCATCTTCAATTTTTTGCCGGCTTTGAGGAACTGCTCCAATGTAGGCACCTTCTCTCCATTTTCAAGAGTTACTCCCATCACCTGGGCGAAAGTTGCCTCCTGCACATTCAAAATATTTCCCACAGCAGGTCCGTGGCATACAACAAGCACACCATCGGAGGTCATATTTACATCAAATTCACATGCGTAGGCACCAACTTCATATGCTTTTTTCAATGATGCTATCGAGTTCTGGGCAGAGCCCTCCACCTCCCAATGGCCACGGTGGGCCACCACTTTTGTTTTAACCTGTCCGCTAAGATTTGTTACACAAACAAGACTAATTATACAGGCAATAAGTATATTCAAAATATTTCTCATAACTGGTTTTATATTACAACTCCAAAAATAGATAATTTTTTCAACCGCCATGTCAAAAAAAAATTATTATTTTGCTTTTCGAACTTTAATTGATTGACATTATCATGGAACAGCCTATTTTAAATGACCACAATAAACAGGAGTATCCGCCTATGCATACTGCAGAACATATTCTCAATGCAACGATGGTGAAGATGTTCGGATGCCCGCGCTCCCGCAATGCCCACATCGAACGCAAAAAGAGCAAATGCGATTATCTGCTTGAAAGAGAGCCTTCTGCAGCAGAGATAAATGCCATTGAAGAGAGAGTGAACGAGATAATAAGCTCCAATCTTCCCGTTTCAATTGAATTTATGCCGAGAGAAGAGGCTGCTTCTATTGTGGATTTGAGCAAACTGCCAGAAGATGCTTCACAAACATTGCGCATTGTAAGGATTGGGGATTATGATGCATGTGCCTGTATCGGTGCCCATGTTTCGAACACCAGCGAAATTGCCCCATTCAAAATTATAAGCGCCGACTTTACTGCACCACAAGCCGGAGAGCAGACCGGACGATGGAGACTCAGATTCAAACTTCTGGAAAAATAGGATACCTCATCGAGAATAATAAAAGGCAGCTGCACTCGCAACTGCCTTTTTTACTATTAAATATATACTATCTTCCTAAAGTACCCACTACTCTGAAGTAATAATCTTGAGGACCGTTGTATACCAACTCGTAGAAGTTATCATCTACTTGATAATATCTGGTTCCATTAATTGTAACCTCCTGAAATCCGTAAGGCAACTCATATACTATTGCTCCTATTGGCGGATCCACTACAATATAGTTGCTGCCTGATTTCACATAATAGACTCCATCATCATCTGTGTAGTAACGTTGTGTTCTTCCGTAGGCATCTCTTATAGCGTAATCTGTAAGTCTCAACAAACCGTTAAGGATACTTTTTGCAATTATGGCACCCACTGGAGGGCGGCTGATTACATACACATTATTGATATATCTGTAATATCTTCCTGAGACATAGTAATAATCATATGGTCCTCGATGGATAATTTTTGCACCAAATGGAAGCGTATGTGTATAGTATCCATAGAAATGTACGCTTGGGCGTGGTCTCATGTGGACTTTGCCATGCAACCCCTTATGAGGTGCAGGTCTGAAATGTCCTGCAGGAGGCGCAACATGATTATGGTTGTTGCCAGGTCTTGCAGAAGGCCTCACATTTTGCGAAGGTCTGTTGCCCTGTGAAGGACGTACAGCATGATTCTGGTTTGGCCTTGAATTCTGCTGCGGTCTCACATTTTGTGCAGGACGCGAGTTCTGCGAAGGACGTACTGACTGGTTAGGTCTGGTATTCTGTGAAGGTCGTGTTGACTGGTTCGGTCTCGTATTCTGCGAAGGTCTTACAGCCTGGCTAGGCCTTGTGTTCTGAGCAGGACGTGCTGTCTGCTGGTTGTTCTGAGCAGGGCGGTACTCCGAATTGCTCTTGCGTTCATTGCTGCTCTGCCTTCTGTACTGAGATTGGGCATAGCTGCTGTCGACTCCTGCTGTCATTAATATAAACACCGATAATAATGCAGCAATTAAAGTTTGCAATTGTCTCATAATCTCAATTTTTTAAGTTAATACCCGATTTCAACTCTATACAATGCAACAATCAGACCACTTTTTTAGAATTGTTGGTTACCGCATATTTGGATATAAAATTATAAGGCTATGTTTTGTCGGAAAAATATTATAAATTAGCAGACAATTAGCACGATAATAGTTGATCTCATAACCTTCATCTACTATGGGCACTGGAAAAAAAATTCTTAAATGGGCTGCCATAGCCCTCTCTTGTGTTGCCACAATCATAATTATTGCCGCAATTGCAATAAAAATCACCCTCACTCCAGAGAATCTCAACAAGATGGTGAGTCAGTTCAGCAATGAATTTCTCAATGCCCAGGTGAAGACAGATACAATTGAGCTGCATATATTCAGGCATTTTCCACGCATTACCCTCTCAATCAAAAATGGAGAAATAGTCTCAAATGCACTTGCTCCACTCAGAGCCGACAGCACTTGCTCTATACCCACTGCTGCAGATACGCTCCTGAAATTCAAATCTTTTGACGTATCACTCTCATTAATCGGGCTTCTGAACTCAGATGTAAGAATAAGGAGGGCCAGCATTGTTTCACCTAAAATTTACGCATATATTGCACCCGACAGTACAGCCAACTTTGATATTTTCAAAGTGGCGGAAGATGAGACAGAGGAGGTTGAGGAGGATGAGGGCTCACCAATGAGCGTGAGTATGAACAGCATAAGCATTAAAGATGGAGCAAATGTGATATACAACAGTGCTCCTGATTCGCTATTGGCCACATTGAGTCTCAACAGATTCAACTTGCGCGGAAATCTTTCGAGCAATCTGAAACAGCTCATATTCAACAGGGCAGTTATATCAGGCTTCTCCATTGATGTGGACAAGGCTGCCACACTAAATGACACCCTGCACAATGCCTCAGCCAGATTTTCATTGGATTCTCTCGACATATCAAACCGCAAAAACGGCAATTTTACCATTGCAGCGGCAACCCGTACAGATTTGAGGATGAATCAGGCTGTACTTGCCAAGGATTTTCCTGTTGAAATAAATGGTGCCATAATATTTGATACAACCCAGACCATGCGCGGAAAGCTGCAGGAGATGACTGTTAGCGTAGCAAAAATACCTGTTGTATTCAATGGCATATTTGATATCACTCCCGACAGCCTCTATACAGAGAATATCTGCGGACGCATCGAAGGTATGAATATATCACAGATAATGAAGTATATTCCAGAACATATCTTCAACGCTACCGACAAAATAGAGACCAATGCCACAATCACACTGGATGTTGATGTAAACGGCAGCTATAATTTCAAGACCGGCCAACTGCCTTCCATAACTGCAATGCTAGACATTCCCAACAGCTATGTGGAATTTGAAGGCAGGGAGTCGAGGATAAATGAGCTGGAAACACACATAAAGGCCTATTATACACCACACAATGCCGATTCTTCGGCAATTGAGGTAAACAAATTTGTTGTGAACGGCAGGGGTATACAGCTTGCACTTAACGGCAAGATTTCCGATATAGCCTCCTCTGACCCATATCTGAATCTGCTCTTCAAGGCGGGGACGAATCTGGACACCCTGAGCACCCTCTTCCCTGCGAAGGAGGGTTCCATGTTCAGTGGCACCGTTGATGCCGACCTCTCTGTAAAATCCAGAATGTCCAATCTCGACATATACAAACTTGGCAATGCCGATATAAAGGGTGAACTTGTTACCGAAAAGATAAAGGTTGTGGTTCCAAGCCAGCAGCTCTATGCAATTCTGTCGGGAATAAAGATAAAGGCCGGCTCAACTGTAAACACACATGATGCCTCTATAAAAAAAGGTATGAAGATGCTGGCAACCCTCTCAACTGCAGATTCAATATATTTCAAATATAAAGATGAGCATATGGTTGCCGCAACCATGCTGCAGCTTGCAGGACACCACACAGCAGAGGGACTCAACCAGGACACTATAAACAGGAGAGTTCTTCCTGTAAATGGAACAATATCGGCCCAGAGGCTCTATGTGAGGGGTATCGATTCGGCAGCTGTAAACATGCGCGACCCTAAGATAAAATTCAGCATACTTCCATATAAAGATAATTACAAGATACCCGTATTGAATGTAAGCACCAACACTTCCAGACTTATGGCAAGGGATCTGACAAACAGAATATCCATTGGTAACGGAGAGATATCACTGCAGGCAATTCTCGATGACACATCGAACAGGGAGAGAAAGGCCCGAATGGGCAAAATGCTTGATTCCCTGCAGAAAATATATCCTGACATTGAGAGGGATTCCCTATTTGCACACCATAGGCGGAGCAGAATGGCTGACAGAAGAGGCCGGAACAGAGCTGCCGATGATTTCACAAATGAAGATATGAACTTTAAGGTAGACCGCTCTTTGGGCAATCTGATAAGGCAATGGAACATTTCCGGTGAAATAAAGGCAGAGAGGAGCCGTATAACAACTCCATATTTTCCTTTGAGGACTCGCCTTGAGAATATAAATTTCAACTTTACCACCGACAAGATTGAATTTGACAATACCCGTATAATTGCAGGCCAGTCCCAATTCTCTCTAACAGGAAAGGCCTCTGGGCTAAAGAATGCCATGCTCCGCAATGCCCCTGTTACCATATCTGGAAATATTGATTCGGATACCCTCAATTTCAACGAGCTGCTCCTTGCTGCAAATAAAGGAATGGAGTTTATGGATGCAGGGGAGAGCCTTAAGGATTCGCTTGCTAAAATCACTGATGAAGAGAAGCTGCAGGAGGCCATTTCAAGCGGCACTTCCGACTCTCTGAGCAGTTCACTGATTATAGTGCCTGGAAACATAAATGCAGCGCTGAATCTTGATGTAAAATATGGCATCTATTCAAAGCTTGAACTCAAGAGAGTTTCGGGAAAGATGACCATTAAAGAGAGATGCCTCCAGATAGATGGCTTTGAGGCTGTCACCAGCGCTGGAAATATGAACCTCTCGGCATTTTATGCCACAAGGAGCAAAGAGGACCTCTCTACCGGTTTCGACATTGAGCTCAAAGATATGGCCATAGAGAAACTTGTAGAAGTGATGCCGGCTGTAGATTCGATATTGCCTATGCTCAAATCATTTGAAGGTCTGGTAAACTGCCAGCTTACAGCCACCTCGAAGATAGATACCGCCATGAATCTCCAATTGCCGTCATTGAGAGGTGTTGCACGCATCACTGGAGAAAATCTTGTACTCATGGATGGAGAGACATTCTCTACAATAGCGAAAAAGCTCAAATTCAAGAATAGGGATAAAAATTATATCGACAGAATATCTGTAGAGCTGCTGCTCAATGACAATAAAATAGAGGTATTCCCATTCATAGCCGAGATGGACAGATATAAATTTGCCATAAGCGGTACACAGAATCTGGATATGTCATTCAACTACAGTATCTCCATTCTACACTCCCCTATTCCGTTCAGAGTAGGAGTCAATATTTTCGGCAATATTGATGATTTTGATTTCAAAATTGGAAAAGCCCAATACAAGAGCGACAAATTGCCGGTATTCTCAACTGTAATAGACAGTACCCGTATAAATCTGAGGGAGCAGATAGCAAACATCTACCGAATAGGAGTTGATGCCGCCTTGAAAAATGCAGGAAATATAGAGGAGTTGCAGCGGAAGAAAAAAGAACACGATGCTACCTACACCCAAAAGCTAGATACACTAAGCACCGAAGAGATAACCCAATATGAAGCGGTTGTACCAACCCCTGAACCAGAGAGTCAAAGCGAACAATAATGATATAAAAAAAGAGGAGGGACTCTGCAGATCTCTCCTCTTCTGATATCAGCAAATTGTATTATTCATACATATAATATTTCTTCGACAACTCCTTGAAAGCAGCCACATCTTTATTCCAATACTCTTTTATTGAATCAAATGTGTTTGTCTTTGCAAAGGTTTCACGTACATAATTTGTTCCGCAGACAAGGTCGAACATCCTGTAACGGCCGTCATTTGCATTATCAAATACTGCCTTATCGGGATAAAGTTCTGCCATTGCCTGCATTACATAGAACTGAATTGCAGTAAGCTCCACCTTGTCAAAATCTGTCACATACATCTGAACTCCGCCGATATTTTCACCTTTATAGGCAGAATAGAATGGTTTTACATAAAGAGGACGGAACTCCACTCCTGCAATATCCATCTTGTCAAGTTTTGCAACAAGATCTTCCGCAACAATCCAAGGTGCTGCGAAAATCTGGAATGGAAGGGTATATCCCACACCAATGGACATATAGCCAAGCTCTCCAAGGATTCCTGATGCAGGGTAATAGAGCACTGTCTCAGCCTGAGGCATGTGAGGAGATGGCAATACCCATGGCAAATCCAGATCTGTGTAGAGCAAATCTCTGCTCCATCCCTCCATAGGAACAACAGTCAGTTTGCATTTGAATGGTTCCTTGTCGCCCTTCTCTCCAATAACCAGACCCTCTTCATTGAGCAATACTGCCAGCTCACCAACTGTAAGACCATACAGATAAGGTATCTTGAACTGGCTTACAAAAGAGTAATAACCCTGCTCTACATAGCATCCCTCCACTTTGTCTCCACCAAGCGGATTAGGTCTGTCGAGAACTATCACCTCCTTGTCATACTCAGCGGCAGCCTCCATAAGCAGGCCCAATGTGCTGATATATGTAAATGAACGGCAACCATTGTCCTGAATGTCATATACAATGGCATCTATGCTGTCCAGCATCTCTTTGGTAGGTTTGCGTGTTGCACCGTAAAGGGAGTATACAGGCAATCCTGTTGCCGGATCTATTGATGAATCTACATGGTCTCCGGCATGTATATTTCCCCTTACTCCATGTTCAGGGCCATAAAGGGCAACAAGTTCAACACCCTCTGCATTTGCAAGGATATCCACTGTCGAAACAAGATTCTTGTCTACACCTGTAGGGTTGGTAACAAGACCTATCCTTTTACCCTTCAACTGGGCGAATCCATTCTCCTGCAATACATCAATACCTGTTTTTACAGCAACTTTTCCACTCTTTGCAGAGTTTTCAGAACAGCAGCATGATTGTACTGCAAATACAACCAATGCCACTGCCAATATTTTCGACAAAATATGTTTCATCATTATAAAATTAATTTTCACCTGCACTATTTTTTACCGTAGTTAGGATCAACTTTTTTATCTACAAAGAATGTTACAATCAATGTTGCAATACAGCATGCCATGACCATCCAGAAGAAATTCACATAACCTATTGCCTCCTGGATAAAGCCGGCAAACATACCAGGGATAAGCATACTTGCAGCCATGAATGCAGTACAGATTGCATAATGTGAAGTTTTGAACTCACCATCTGAGAAATACATCATATAAAGCATATATGCAGTAAATCCAAAGCCATAACCGAATTGCTCAATAGCAATTGCTGTCGAGATTAGAGCCAAATTTGTAGGCTGGCAAATTGCAAGATATACAAATGTTATACATGGCAATGTCATGCAGGCCGCCATTATCCAGAGCGATTTTTTCAGACCTACTCTTGAGGCGAAAATACCACCAAGAATACCTCCTATGGTAAGGAAAAGCACGCCAATTGTACCATATGCAATACCTACATTGGCTGTTGACATTCCAAGACCTCCCAGCTCAGTTTTTGCAACAAGGAACGGCTGGCAAAGTTTGATAAGGAAAGCCTCAGGCAGACGGTAAAGCAACATGAAGACAATTGCCAACCAAACGCCTTTTTTCATGAAGTATGTCTTGAAAGTTCTGCCGAATTCGGAGAAGATTGCACCTGCTGTAACCTTCTGGTCTCCCAAGGTTGATCTGTCTGAAGCAGGTCTTGGAATAATGAAGGTATGGTACAATGTAACCAGTGTAAACACAACTGCAGTAACACACATTGTTATTCTCCACGACATAGGGATATTTCCTGATTTAAGCTCAATCATACCTGCAATTGCCACAAGCACACCCTGTCCAAAAATAGAAGACAAGCGGTAGAATGTTGAACGGATACCAACAAACTGTGCCTGATCGCCCTGTGAAAGTGCCAACATATAGAAACCGTCAGCTGCGATATCGTGGGTTGCAGAGGCAAAAGCTGTAATGACAAAGAGAATCAATGTAATATAGAACATGCTCATTGGGGTTGTTCCACTCTCAATTTGTGCAGCCTCCGGAACTGGCAATGTAATGGTAAGAAGAATAAATGCAGCAGCCATAATCATCTGCATAGCTACAGTCCACCATCTTTTTGTTTTGATAATATCTACAAACGGACTCCAGAATGGTTTGATCATCCAAGGAAGGTAGAGCAAGCTCGTAAAGAATGCCATTTCACCATTTGGAACACCCATCTTGGTAAACATCATCACAGAAACTGTGTTTACGATAAAATAAGGAATACCTTGTGCAAAATAAAGCGTCGGTATCCACGCCCAAGGGTTTACTGTTTTAGAATTCATATAATTGTTTTTGATGATTTTACTGATTAAAAACGGCGCTCAATGGAAGCTCCTACAAAATAGTGAAGAAGTATCTCCTTGTATTTGTAACCCTGTTCACCCATCACAGCAGCACCAATCTGGCAAAGGCCTACACCATGGCCCCATCCTGCTCCATGAAGTATAAACTTGGCAGGAACACCATTCTCCTCTCCCACTTTCTCTACGACAAAAGCAGAGCTATAGAGATGTGAGGTAGAGAGAGTCCTTCTGATTTCCAACTCCTTACCAATTATCATGCTCTTCTTTGAACCAACTATTCTGAGTTTTTCCAGACGTCCGCTGGTTCCACGCTCAACCGGTATCAGATCGATGATATCTCCATAATCAACACCGCTGCGGTTGAGGATAAGTTCAGAGAGCTCCTTCTGACCATACTCCTGTTTCCAACGGTAGAAATTCACGGTCTCCTGATCATAATTATTCAGCACCTGACTCAAAATCTTCTGGTCGGTTGTATTGCAGAATGCCTCCGGCGAGCCCAAAATCCACTCACGTGCATTCTCTTCAATTGTAAGATCCGGAATATCCTGAGGGTTCTTGCCATCCCTGACCTTTACAAGATATGAGTATTTTACGGGCTCCCAACAGTTCTGGAACTCTTCAAATACACCGCCGCAACACTTTGAGAACCTCGCATCACAGATATTGTTGCCATCCATGAGCAATTCACCCCATGTTGCATCTATCGCCTTGCGGACCTTTTCAGTAGAAGCTCTTGTCAATCCCTGATAGCGCTGGCAGTGGTCATCCGCACAAACATCAAAATTCACATGATCTTCCCTATCATACCACTTCACAAGTTCATCCTCAGTCTGGGTACATGCACAATAATTAGAATTGGCAGCTACAATCGCCTTGTTCTTCTCTATCTGAGCAAGAAGCCAGCTGCGTGAAATAACAGCATGGGCCTTGAGTAATTCCTCCGAAGCTGTTGCACTCATCTCACTAGAAATCACACTTGTAAGATAATCCTCCACACCTATGATATTCACTGCGGTGAGTTTTCCGTTCTCAACAATTATCTTGAGTGATGAACCGAACTTCTGGTCTTCCTTACGCTCCCAATGGAAATTCACTCCAATGGTTACATCTCTGAGCCAGAATGTTCCAACACCTTTTGGAGTAAACAGCAGTTCAGAATACTCTTTGCCGTTCCAAAGTACCTTTCCATTCTGCTCAACTGCACTCTGAGGGCCTTTTACAACAAAGGTTTCATTATTATCGGGATTGGTAAATGCATAAGGATCATTAAGCTCGAAAGAGATCTCTTTCTCACTCATAACTCCCACGCTTACAACAGGCTGTTTCCTGAGTGCATTTTTTATCATACCAAATCTCTCGGCACTTATCTGGAGCTCATCAACAATCTCTCCCAACTCTTTCTCTGTTATTTTCACAAAATCCTTCTCAAGCGGAGTGATGAATACACCACCCATATCAACAGAGGCAGGGCTCAAAAGGATATTTGCATCCCCTTCTGCAAAATAGTGCGAAGGACGGTGTTTCTCCCTCAAATAAACCAGCGAGATATATTTTACGCCACCATTCTCCTCCACTGTCCATGAAAGCAGGTTGAGCATAGGCTCCCACTCACCCTCTTTAACCTCAAGGAGAGAGTAGAGTTCCCTGAAGAGGGCCACTGCTGCAGATTTGTCGGTTGCCTCTATTGCCATAATACCCCTCATATAGTTCTCTACAGCAAATATTTTGGCACCTTCTACCTCCTTTATCAAAGTCTTTTCCAATGCATTGTAATTGTACTCTACAGGAAGGAAACCTTTATTTCCACCTTGGAAATGCATATGGTCAGGAGCTGATGCACCGCATTTTGGACCATTGTAGAAGAAAAGGAAGTCATCAAGAGTCTCGGCCAGCGAAAGCATATCCTCATATCTCTCATATTCACCCTCTATTGTCTGGTTCACATGATTTACATCAGGAACTGTGAGATGTTTTGGGAAAATAGGAAAAGGATTGATCAAGACAGCATATTCTGTCTTTTTGCCTACAAATGGAATACCCTCCTGAATTGCAGGTCTGTTGGCAGCACACAAAAAGCACTTTCTCTCTTTTATGGTTTTAGGATCCACTTTGGCAGCAGATGAAACAATTCTTGCAGGATTGAATTGCACCTTTACCTGAAAGCCGCCTACTGTTATCTCCTTTACACCGACATTGGCCAACGCATTGAAATTGTCAGAGGCCTGTTGCCAAACGGCAAGCTGCCTATCGATTAAATCGTAGACAGCTTTATTTGTTAATCCGTTATTATTTGACATAACTTATTTTTTAAGAGCAACACGAGCCTGCAACTCCCATGTTCTGATTCTGTCTTTGTATAAGTTATGGTTGTTCATCTTCACAATATCCAAAGATGCATCTGAGTTATCTTCCCATCTGCGGCAGTTGTAAAGGACATCATATATTCTTCCAATCTGGTACTCGCGAGAGAATCTCAAACCGAGCGCATAATCCTCACCGTAGCTTGTGTTAGGAACTTTAATTGCCTTCAGTACTGGAGTATAGAATGCGCGAGGAGCGCCCAAGCCATTAATTCTCAAAGCATTGTTTCTACCATTCTCAGGAGTCCACTCTTTATGGTCAATGATACCCGGAGCAATCATCTCCATATTGAAGTTGGTCATTTTATATGTACCTACAACCATTGCACAGTTCTGCTCATAGAAAGCATTTACAATCTTCTGCAGAGTGTCAGGACCTGAATAAACATCATCAGAGTCGAGCTGTACAGCAAATTTACCACATTTAGGATGGTGTACACCTGCATTCCAGCAACCGCCGATACCCAAATCCTTACGCTCTGGAATCAAGTGGATAAGTCTGTCATCACCAGCAAACTCCTTGATAGCCTCAGTTGTTCCATCTGTAGAGTGGTTGTCGATAACAATAAGGTTATATTTGAAATTGGCCTCCTGGCACAAAACAGATTTGATGGCATCTCTGATAGTACGTACCCTGTTGAATACAGGAATAATTACAGAAGCCTCGAACTCAAAATTGTTCTCGCTGAATTCAATATGTTTGAATTTTGGCTCCAGATAACCGCCAATCTCTTTAAGATGCTCAGTACAAGCCTGCTCCATCTCAATCTGCACGCCACGGTTTTTAGGGTCTACATAGTCGAATATCTTCTCGCCAGATTTCCTGGTATCATTCTCAACCTCTGAATAAAGATACTCATTGATATGACATATTTCACCTTTCTGGGCAACTTTGAGTCTCAAATCATAAAGACCTGCAAATTTATAATCCTGGTTCATTCTGCTTGCACCACATTTCAATGCAGCTGCGTTATAGAACAATACAGAACCAAAGTTAAAGTCATCCCTCAAACTTCCGAACTGGTAATCAATTACAGGCGCAGCACTTTTTTTGCCGTCTGCAATCTGATAATGGTCTGCATACAACATAGATGCGTTACCATCCTCTGCGATATTTACAAATCTCTGCAATGCGAAGTAACCAAGTTCCAATGTTGTATATTTGGTATAGATCAATGAATAATCAGCATCTGATTTCTCTGCAATCTTCTTAATAGTAGCAGTACTGTTCAAAGAGTCTATGGCAATAACCTCACAACCCTCTACAGATGCCTCTTCTGCATTAACTGCCAAAAGGTAGATTTTATTTACCAAATCGTTCTGTTTCAAACCATTAACGGTTCCAATAACTTGAGTTTTATCCTGGAAAGGGATAAAGCAATTGATTTTAGCTGTCATAGTATATCGTATTTGTATTTATTTCAAGGATATAATCACGCAAAAATAGAAAAAAAAGGAGTATAATAAAAGAGAATGGAAACAAAAAAAGCCACCTGAAAAGGTAGCTTAATTTTGAAATAGTTTTTTAAGTATGAGTGGAGAACAAGGGAGTCGAACCCTTGACCCCTTGCTTGCAAAGCAAGTGCTCTAGCCAACTGAGCTAGTCCCCCGAATCATGGCCACAACGGCCTAATTTAAAAACTTGTGGAGAACAAGGGAGTCGAACCCTTGACCCCTTGCTTGCAAAGCAAGTGCTCTAGCCAACTGAGCTAGTCCCCCATTGTTTCTAAGTTTAATTTTAAAAAGAACTTAAAGTAGTCCCGCGCGGATTTGAACCGCGGACCCCCACATTATCAGTGTGGTGCTCTAACCAACTGAGCTACGAGACTGTATATATAATAGCACCCCAACAGCAAGACAGGAAATATATCCTA
>JAGBHM010000011.1 GCA_017935505.1 Bacteroidales bacterium
ATTGGGTTGTTACCGATGCCAAGGAAGCCCATCATCTCAACGTGAGCAGGAACTGATGAAGAACCTGCGAACTGAGCGTCTGAGTGCATACGGCCCATTGTGTCGGTCATACCGTATGATGCAGGACCTGCAGCCATGTTGTCTGGGTGAAGGGTACGGCCTGTACCGCCACCTGAAGCAACTGAGAAATATTTCTTGCCCATTTCAATGCACTCTTTTTTGTAAGTGCCTGCAACTGGATGCTGGAAACGGGTTGGGTTGGTTGAGTTACCTGTGATTGATACATCAACTCCCTCAAGGTGCATGATTGCAACACCCTCTCTTACGTCGTCTGCGCCATAGCAGTTAACTTTTGCGCGAGGACCGTCTGAGTAAGCAATCTTATTTACAACTTTAACTTTACCTGTTGCATAGTCGAACTCAGTCTGGCAATATGTAAAGCCGTTGATTCTTGAAATAATCTGAGCAGCATCTTTGCCCAAACCGTTAAGGATACAACGTAGAGGCTCTTTTCTCACTTTATCAGCTTTCGCTGCAATCTTGATTGCACCCTCGGCAGCTGCGAATGACTCGTGACCTGCCAAGAAAGCGAAACATTTTGTCTCCTCTCTCAAAAGACGTGCAGCAAGGTTACCGTGGCCAAGACCTACTTTACGGTCGTCAGCAACTGAACCAGGGATACAGAAAGACTGAAGACCCAAACCGATAGCCTCAGCAGCATCTGCTGCATTTGAGCAACCTTTCTTAAGAGCAATTGCAGCACCCACTACATATGCCCATTTTGCATTCTCAAAACAGATAGGCTGAGTCTCCTCACAAGTTTTGTAAGGATCCAAACCATATTGCTCGCAAATCTCGTTTGCCTCTTCTATACTTTTAATGCCGTTAGCATTCAAAACCGCATTGATCTGTGCAATTCTACGGTCTTGGCTCTCAAATTTTACTTCTCTTATAGCCATTTTCTTTCCTCCTTATTCGTTACGTGGGTCAATGTGTTTAACAGCACCTTGCTCAGCAGTGAAACGGCCATAAGTACCGGTAACTTTCTTTAATGCCTCATTAGCATCTGTGCCTTTCTTTATCTCTTCCATGAATTTGCCCATGTGAACAAACTCATATCCGCAAATCTCATCGTTTTTATCCAAAGCCAAAGTTTTGATATAACCCTCAGCCATCTCAAGGTAACGAGGACCTTTTGCCAAAGTACCGTAAAGTGTACCAACCTGGCTTCTGAGGCCTTTACCCAAATCCTCAAGTCCTGCACCAATAATAAGACCACCCTCTGAGAATGCAGATTGTGTACGACCGTAAACTATCTGAAGGAACAACTCTCTCATTGCAGTATTGATAGCATCACATACAAGGTCTGTATTCAACGCCTCAAGAATAGTTTTACCAGGAAGAATCTCAGATGCCATAGCAGCAGAGTGAGTCATACCTGAACAACCGATAGTCTCAACCAAAGCCTCTTGGATGATACCCTCTTTAACATTGAGGGTAAGTTTGCATGCACCCTGTTGAGGAGCACACCAGCCAATACCGTGAGTAAGACCTGAAATATCTTTAACCTCTTTGCTTCTCACCCATTTTCCCTCTTCAGGAATAGGTGCTGGTCCATGGTTAGGACCTTTTTTTACAACACACATGTGCTGTACTTCGTGTGAATAAACCATAATAATTTATTTAATCGTTAATCAATTTTCTTAACTATATTTTGTTCGGGCGCAAATATAGTGTATTTTTACATTTTAACGGCTTTAAAAATTAAAATTCACCTCTATCTAAAAACATAAATACATGAATTATAAATTTATAATTGCCATGGCAGCAGTCTCAGCCATTTTTGCCTCATGTTGCGGCAATTCCGGTAACAGCAAGGCAGGTTCAGAATTAATTACAAAAGAGGTCATTGAGGTAACCGACGGCATGTACACACCAGAAATCATGCACCGTTTGGGAAAGGTAAGTGATCCTCAAGTTTCGCCCGACGGAACAAAAATCCTCTATGGAGTATCTTACACCTCAATTGAGCAGAACAAGAGCAATAGAGAGCTCTTTGTCATGAATCTCGACGGTTCTGAAAACCATCAGATTACCAATACACCAAAGAGCGAATCAAATGCCCGCTGGATCAAAGGCGGAGAGCAGATTGCATTCCTGAGCGGAGGCAGCCTCTGGACTATGAATGCCGACGGAAGCAACCGCAAGCAGATAAACGGAATTGAGGGCATCGATGCCTTCGAACTCTCTCCTGCAGAAGATAAAATAATGTATATCAGCAACATAAAGGCCTGCACCAAACCAACAGACATCTATCCAGACCTCAAACAGTCGAGCGGACGCACAATCACAGGCCTCATGTATCGCCACTGGGACCATTTTGTAGAGGAGATTCCTCATACTTTCATTGCTCAGTTCAATGGAGAGGAGCTGTCGGGTTCTGTTGATATACTTGGAGAGGGCGGTGAACTTTTTGAACTCCCGACCCTTCCATTCGGAGGCCTTGAGCAACTTTCTTGGAGCCCAGACGGAAAATATATTGCCTATTCGTGCCGCAAAGTTGCCGGAAAAGAGTATGCATTCTCAACAAATACAGATATTTACCTATACAATGTAGAGACAAAAGAGTGCACAAACCTCACTGAGGGCATGATGGGTTACGATACAGAGCCGCTTTTCTCGCCAGATGGAAAATATCTTGCCTGGATAAGCATGGAGCGCGGAGGTTATGAGGCAGATAAAAGAAGGCTCTTTGTTGCCGATATGGAAAAAGTCTATGCAAACCTGTCGGATGGCTCTTTCAAAGAGTATATGAAAGAGCTCTCTGCAGATTATAAATATAATGTAGAGGCTATCACATGGGCACCGGAATCTGATAAAATCTACTTCAATTCATGCGTGAATGCCCTCACTGCTCTTTTTGTTGTTGATATAAACAAAGATTGCAGCCAAATATACAAGCCACGTGCAAATGAGCCTACAGATGAAACCCACTACGGCAATGGTGTAAGACGTATAACTGCCGATGACCAGTGGTTTGATTTTGACGGTGTGCAAATTGCCGCAGACAAACTTATTACAACCAACAAATGTCTGTTGCGTCCGGCTGAAATAGTTGCTGTAAATATTGCTGACGGTGCTTGGGAGCAGCTTACATTTGAAAATAAGGAGACTCTCGACAAACTTAAAACTCCAACAATTGAGCAGAGGTGGATGACAACCGTAGATGGCAAAAAGATGCATACATGGATTGTATTTCCTCCTGAATTTGACAAATCTAAGAAATATCCTGCAATCCTTCTCTGTTTGGGCGGTCCTCAGGGAACTATCAGCCAGGGATGGTCTACAAGATGGAACTACCGTCTGATGGCATCACAGGGCTATATTGTGATACTTCCTAACAGAAGAGGCACAACTGCATTCGGTCAGGAGTGGTGCGAGCAGATCTCAAAAGATTACTGCGGACTCAACATCCAGGACTACCTTACTGCAGCAGACAATATGAAGAAAGAGCCTTATGTAGGCAAGATGGCTGCAACAGGTGCCAGCTATGGCGGCTACTCTGTATACTATCTGGCAGGTGTCCATAAAAACCGTTTCTCTGCACTTATTGCACATGCCGGCATCTTCAACCAGGAGCAGATGTATATGATGACAGAAGAGATGTGGTTCCCTACATGGGATAATGGCGGTGCCCCTTGGGATACAAATAAAGAGGCTGTTCGCCACTATAGCAACTCTCCGCACAAATTAATAAAGAATTGGAATACTCCTATATTAATTACGCACGGAGAGATGGATTATCGTGTTCCTGTGGAGCAGGGCATGGCAGCATTCAATGCGGCTCAGATGATGGGTGTTCCTTCTCAAATGCTGCTCTTCCCAGAAGAGAATCACTGGATTCTCAGGCCACAGAACTCAATTCATTGGAACAGAGTCTTTTTCAGTTGGCTCGACAAGTACTGCAAATAACAGGCTCCTCAATCGGGACATACTCGTGAGGAACATAAGTCTGAAGTTGTGACACACTGTAACTGTATGAGGGCGTAGCGTATACTACAGCCCTCATGCTGTTTCCTGTACCATCCGATATCATCTTCAGCACACTTTTGTTTCCCTCTCTGATTGCAGCTCTTACAACCTCTTTATCGGCAGCATCAAAGTAGAGTATCTGCTTTTCTACAGGCTCTTTTGTTGCTTTACAAAAATACCTTTCCACTGGCTTTGTCAAACCTACAAGGCCAATTATTATCATTCCAAATGCAATGCAGAAGAGCAACACTCCAACGACATAGAGGCTTGTAAGTTTAGTTGACGCAAAAAGTACACCTAAGCCTGCAAGCATCAAAAGGAGAAATGTTGTCTTGTTAACCTTTTTTGCATAAACATCGTCCAAAACTGTGATATAATCATTTATATTTTCAAATCCGCTCATAATAAAAAATTTTTAAGTTAATAGATATTTATAATTGACAGCCGGCAAAACAGCTCCGCCCGGATTATCCCTGATAACCCGGAAACGACAAATTATAAATATCTACTCAACAGCGGATTTTACCAAGCGCCAGGATATGGCTCTTTGATGAGTTATGGCAATCCCACACCGGAACAAATGCATTATACTGCACTTTACCATAAAATGTTCCGGAAAGGCTCTCTTTGCACCTGAACAGCGACCCGAGAGAGGCATTGCATCCACTCCGACTCGAATTATGACCATTCCGCAGGCCTCTGGCCGAAGTGCCATTTACTTTAAGAAACTGTACGGGAGCCCTTTCTGCAATATTATTTACCCCTCCCGGAGCGCAAAAATAGCTCGAACGTACTATTTGGATGTAATCTTCATTATCCCATACAGACAATGAACAGTCTGGATTATAATTTTCAGACTCTGTACAATGCCTCCCTTCCATACACAAATGAAGTGTACAGAAAAGAGGCAATAATACAAGTAATCTGAGAAGTTTCATGCTTTCAAATTATATACTCCACTCAACACCGTTCTTGGTATCCTTTACCTGAACACCAATCTCTTTGAGTTTGTCCCTTATAAAATCTGACTTGGTCCAGTCCTTATTAGCTTTGGCCTCTGCACGCTCTGCAAGAACCATCTCCATAAGGCCTTCTATTACAGACATATTCCCATTTGATGCACCTTCACCGCCCTGCTCGTCAACTATTCCCAGTACATTTACAAGAATTTCTTCAAACAAGAATTGGAGAGTCTCTTTCTCCTCTGCGCCAATGGCCATCTTGCCATCTTTCACACTGTTCACGATTCTTGCAGCATCAAACAGGTACGAAAGCGCTATAGGTGTATTCAGGTCATCACACAATGCTGTGTAGACATTCTCTTTCAATTGGGCAACCTCTTTAGCAATGTCCTGTGATGCTCCAGTTTTTAAATTCAACTCCGACGGATTTGCCGATACCGGCAAATTCTTCACATCTTTCGCCACCTGCATAATCTTCTTCAAACCTTTTTCTGCAGCCTGCAGAGCCTCATTGCTGAAATCAAGAGTGCTTCTGTAGTGAGCCTGGAGGATGAAGAACCTCACTGTCATTGGAGAGTATGGCTGAACAAGTTTCTGATGTGCTCCGTTGAACAACTCATCCAAAGTGATGAAATTGCCATATGATTTACCCATCTTCTTGCCTTCGATAGTTATCATATTGTTATGCATCCAATAGTTCACGCCACCTTTACCGCGGGAAGCTGTATTCTGGGCCAGCTCACACTCATGGTGAGGAAACATCAGATCCATTCCTCCGCCGTGAATGTCAAACACTTCACCAAGATACTTCTCGCTCATTGCAGAACACTCAAGATGCCATCCTGGGAAACCGTCGCTCCATGGAGAAGGCCACCTCATGATATGCTCCGGAGAGGCTTTTTTCCACAATGCGAAATCGTATGAAGAGCGTTTGTCATCCTGGCCGTCGAGACTTCTTGTATTGGCATACATATCATCCAATGTCCTTCCAGACAATTGTCCGTATTTGAACTGGCTGTTGTATGCCTGCACATCAAAATATACAGAGCCGTTGCTCTCATAAGCCAATCCTTTGTCAAGAATCTTCTGTACAAGATTTATCTGCTCAATGATATGACCGCTTGCTCTAGGCTCAATGCTCGGTGCATTATTGTTCAGCTTGCGCATTGCATCATGGAACTTGATAGTATAGGTCTGCACTATCTCCATTGGCTCCAATTGCTCCAATCTTGCCTTCTTTGCAATCTTGTCCTCTCCTGCATCCGCATCATTCTCAAGGTGTCCTACATCTGTAATATTGCGCACATACCTCACCTTGTAACCCAGATGTCTGAAAAGGCGCACCAGCACATCAAATGTAATGGTTGGACGTGCATGTCCCAGATGAGCATCTCCATAAACAGTTGGGCCACAAACGTAAAGGCCTACCATTCCTGGGGTTATAGGTTTGAAAATCTCTTTCCTACGGCTAAGTGTATTGTACAATTGAATCTCTCTTTCCATAATACAAAATGTTTAAGAGTACAAAGATAACAATTTACTTCATTAAACGTATTGCCTTAAAGGCAGAAGTTTCCCAAACCGGTAACTGCCGATGCCATATTCCTCATCAAATAACCGACTGGGCCACAGGAATCACTATTTTCAAAGCCAGAATCTCCGTAAGTGACCTCTCCTCCCCTGCCTGGTTCCTGTACTTGACATTCCGTATCTTTCCTATAAGTTCTATGAATGTGCCTCTCTTTATCTTTTCGAAGTCTGGCATTCCCTTCGCCGACCATGCCACGATATTGTGCCATGTAGTCTCCTCCTTCAGTTCTCCACCCTTTGTCTTGAAAGTTTCATGTGTGGCAAGGGAGAACCTCACCACGCTGCCACCTCCTTCCATTTTTACAATTTTAGGATCTTGCCCCACATTTCCTTTCAGTTCCACTCTGTTCAATGATTTTTCCATAATACATTATTTTATGTTGCACACCTGTTTTTACCTGCAGCAAAATAACCTCAATCCTGCCACCTTATCCGATATCTAATCACTTATAATCGTTTTACACATCAATAAAAATCCTCCAGATTTCACATCCGGCAGAAATAAATCTGGAATCGTATAAATTACGGCCTGTTCAGGTGGCAGTCATGCTTTTTTGTCGGTTTTGAGGAGCCATTTGAGTAACTTGCCGGAAAAATTCAATACAGCTGTAGAATTATGGAGAGTAATGGGTATAGGAAGTGTCCGGTATGCGGATCAGAAATACATGGGAGGGCCGACAAAAAATTCTGCTGCGACGACTGCAGAATCTATTTCAACAATGCAAGATACAGGGAAAGGTACAAAATGGTTGCCCAGAACAAGAATTTAGCCTGCATTTACTCCACGGCCACTTTGCTCTATCGAAAAAAATCATATTTTTTATTAAAAATTATATCGGCAACATCCGTAGTATGCAAAATATTGTCTACTTTTGGAGGTTATATTTCAAACTCATCAAGTCATGAAAAGACTCTTTTTTGCATTACTTTTATCGTTGTCGGTCATATTGACCTCATGTGTTGAAAATTCAAGCAAATACAAAGCTCTGAAAGCTCAGCTAGACTCCCTGAATACCGAATATGGAATACAGAGCAGTGAGCTGGATGAAGTGTTTGCCACACTGAACGAAGTTGAAGCCGGATTGAAATCTATCCGGGAGAGTGAAAACATCATTGCCGTACAATCGCAGACCCAGGATGGCATGGAAGTACCGGCCGAGTCCAAAATTCAGATAAAGCAGGATATGGAGGCTGTAAAACAGGCAATCAAAAAGTATCAGCAGCAGATAGCTGAGCTCAAGAAAGACAACAGAATCCAATCACAACAATTCAAAAAGAGGCTCAATGCTCTCTCAAAGGAGCTCAAGGAGAAATCTGAGCTCATAGAGAACCTCACAGCGCAGCTTGATGAAAAGGATGCACAGCTCGAAATCAAAACAAAAGAGATTGCATCATTGGGTGAGGTTGTTTCAAATTTGAAGAATGAAGTGAACACTTTGAGTGTAGAGGAGAAGAAGCTCAAAGATAAAGTTGCCTCACAGGAGCAGGAGCTCTATTCTGTATATTATATTGTGGGTTCAAAGAGTGACCTGATTGATGCCGGTGTCATCACAAAAGGAGGACTGTTCAAGTCTGCAAAGGTCTCATATTTGTCGGAACAGGACACTTTTGTAAAGATTGACTACAGAAACATCTCCATAATAAATACAAATGCGAAAAGGGCAAAAGTGCTCTCAATACATCCAAAAGGTACATATACATTGGAAAATGATGCCGAAAGCGGAGAGGTTTCACTTATAATATCAGATCCTGCTGCATTCTGGGAGCAAACCAAATACCTTGTAATTCAGACCAATTGATAAATAACCATATATGAAAAGAGTTTCTTTTATTTTAACGGCACTATGTGTGCTATTTATAACATCGTGCAATTCAAGCAACATGACCAATCCACTATTAGAAAAATCGACACATCCTTATAATGCTCCGGCTTTTGACAAAATAAAGACCGAGCATTACCTTCCTGCATTCAAAGAGGCTATAGCAGAGGGCAAGCAGGAGATTGAGGCCATTGTGAACAATCAGCAGGAGCCTACCTTCGAAAACACCATATTGGCATTGAACTATGCCGGAGAGAAATTGAATACAGTTTCGGCTCTATTCTTCAATATCAATGAGGCCAACACAAATGAGCAGATGCAGAAGACTGCAGAAGAGATTTCACCGCTACTTACAGAGTACAGCATGTCCATCACTTTGAATGAGAAGTTGTTCGAAAGAGTCAAAGCAGTCTATCAGCAAAAAGAGAGTCTCAACCTTGGCCAGGAGGAGGCAAGACTTCTTGAGCAGACTTACAAGCAGTTTGCAAACAACGGAGCCAATCTGAGCCCTGAGGACAAAGAGAAATTTGCAAAGATTCAGGAAGAGTTGAGTCTTCTCTCTTTGAAATTCGGCAACAACACATTGGCTGCAACAAATGCTTTCATCCTGCACATAACAGACTCTACCCAATTGGCGGGTCTTCCTGCATACGCAGTTTCTGCAGGTGCATCAGAGGCAAAAGCAAGAAATTTGGAGGGATGGGTATTCACACTACAGCATCCGAGCATGAGCCCGTTCATGCAGTTCAGCCAGAACAGAGAGTTGCGTGAGAAGATGTGGAGAGCAAGCAATACAAAATGTATCGGAGGAGAGTTTGACAATCAGGCTATTGTAAAGAGAATTGCAGAGTTGAGAATTCAAGAGGCTAATCTTTTGGGACATAAATTATACTCAGATTATGCTTTGGAAGAGAGAATGGCCAAAAACACTGAGACTGTGAACAACTTCCTAAACGACCTTCTTGAGAAATCATTGCCTTATGCAAAGAAAGATGTGGAGGCAATCCAGAAATATGCGAACCAGAACGGACTTGAAGGCAAGCTTATGCCTTGGGATTTCTCTTACTATTCAGAGAAACTGAAAAATGAGAAATATGCAATCAATGACGAGCTCTTGAAACCATATTTCAAACTAGAGAATGTACAGAAGGCTGTATTTGCCCTTGCTGATTCACTATACGGACTCAAATTTACAGAGGCTAAGGATATCCCTGGCTACCATCCTGATGTTCAGGTTTATGATGTAACTGATGCCAACGGAAAACACATGGCACTCTTCTATTCAGACTTCTATCCGCGCGACAGCAAGAGCGGAGGCGCATGGATGACAGAGTTCAGAGGCCAAGGCTTCAACAAAGACGGTGTGGAGGAGCGTCCATTTATATCAATTGTATGTAACTTTACAAAGCCTACTGAAACTGAGCCTTCTTTGCTAACTTTCTATGAAGTTACAACACTCCTTCATGAGTTCGGACATGCCCTTCACGGCATTTTGGCAGAGGGAAAATATAGCGGACTTACCGGAACAAATGTCGCACGCGATTTCGTAGAGCTTCCTTCTCAAATAATGGAGAACTGGGCTACACAGAAAGAGTACCTTGCTTCTTTTGCAAAACATTACCAGACAGGCGAAGTTATTCCTGATGAACTTATCCAGAAAATAATTGATTCAAAAAATTACAACAGCGGATATGCAAGTGTAAGACAGCTCAACTTCGGTATTACCGATATGGCTTGGCATACAATTTCTGAAGTTCCGCAAGAGGATGTTGTAACTTACGAGGCAAAGGCAATTGAGCGTGCCCAGATAATGCCTTATATTGAAGGTACTGCATTCTCAACTTCATTCGGACATATTTTCAGCGGCGGATATGCAGCAGGCTACTACTCATATAAATGGGCAGAGGTTCTTGAGGCAGATGCATTCCAGGTATTCAAAGAGAAGGGCATCTTCAACAAAGAGGTTGCCGAGAGCTTCCGCAAAAACATCCTTTCACGCGGAAATATTGAAGATGCAGATGTTCTCTACCGTAATTTCAGAGGCAGAGATCCAAGACCTGAGGCTCTTATGGAGAAACTTGGCATGAGTAAATAAAAATACTATAACGGATGAGAAATCTTCTATTGATATTATTTGGAGTGGCGCTTTCGGGCGCCACTTTTGCACAGGAGCAAGCCGGTAATGGGCAGGAGAAGATCTTCAGCATTACCGCATCTCCGGCAGAACAGACCCACAACGGCATGAACTTCAGTTGGGCTACAGATACCTCTATAAAAGATGTAGTATTGGAGATTGCCCGTACAGATGATTCCAAGTGGAAAAGAGCAGTCTCTGCTACATGTTCCGGAGTTTTTTGCGGAACATATGACAGTGTCTACTCCAAAACGGCCGACAGCAAGGACTTTTACGAAGATGTCAAAATAAACAAATACAACAAATATGTCGGTAAATTAAAGAAGGAGACAAATTATAAATATAGGATAATTGCCGGCAATGACACAACTGCAACCCACTATTTCAGCACTGGCAAAGGCAAAGAGTGGAGTGCTTGCATCATCTCAGATTTTCATGTATACTCTCCTCTATACAGCCGCACACAGGCTGCGATGGAGATGATAAATACCGTAGAGGAATATGATATGCCATTTGAATGGATTCTCCATCTGGGAGACATCACCGCTTGGGGTGGAAGTTACTCCTTCTGGAAAAATCTCTACAAAGAAGAGCCATTCATTAAATATATGTGGGCCGGTGTTAATGGAAACCACGACAATATGACACGCGGCTACCACCGTACAACAAATGAGTTTTTCAGGGATGCTGCTGCATATCCCCACAATGGCTATGGAGATGAAATAGGTGTCTGTTACTGGTTCAAATATGGAGATGCACTGTTTATTATGCTCAATAACGAGAGCATGAAGAGCGAAGAGGGGCTAAAGGAGGCTCAAGAATGGGTCAGAAAAGTGGTTGCAGAAAATCCGTCAAAATATAAAATAGTATGCGAGCACTACCAGTGGTTTTATGGAGAGAGTGGAAAAAACTCCCAATATGAGCGCTGGTACAAACTTTTCGATGAGCTGGGGATAGATCTTGCCCTTGGTGCAAATAACCACATTTATGTGAGTACACATCCTCTGTATGCCGACAAGGTTGCAGAACCGGGCAAAGGCACTGTCTATATCCAAACTCCATCATCCGACAATGAAAGGGGTGTTGAGTGCGATCTTGAAAAACCTCTGGAGTATAATTCCGACAAAATTAAATTCCGCTGGAGCGAAGGTGGCAGAACGGTTGGTGCCATGCATATGAAGGTGAACAGAAAAAAGATGACACTCACATTGCTCGACCGTAATGGCAAGGTGCTGGATGTAACCGAGGTTCTACCAAAAAAATAAATCAATAAAAAGGGCCGCATTTATTTATGCAGCCCTTTTTCATTCTCCGGAAATGGAGTTCCTCTCTACCCGAACTATTTTACCTTTATAAGTTCAACATCAAAAATTAGTGTTGAATATGGAGGGATATGAGCACCAGCACCTCTCTCTCCATATGCCAAGTTGTATGGAATGTAAAGTTGCCATTTGTCGCCCTCTTTCATAAGTTGAAGAGCCTCAACCCATCCTGCAATTACCTGATTTACACCAAATGTTGCAGTTTCTCCCCTTTGATATGAGCTATCAAA
The DNA here is from genome assembly GCA_017935505.1 of Bacteroidales bacterium. Classification (GTDB taxonomy): domain Bacteria; phylum Bacteroidota; class Bacteroidia; order Bacteroidales; family UBA932; genus Egerieousia. The sequence goes on from JAGBHM010000011.1 coordinate 12,091, forward strand.
TACTGCACCGTTTATCAGGCGGCCCTCATAATGGCACTCAACGCTGTCGGTTGCTTTTGGACTTGCTCCGTTTCCTGAATTCAAAACTTTATACTGCAGGCCGCTAGGCAATGTTACAACACCCTCTTTTTTTGCATTCTCTGCGAGGAATGCCTCACCTTCTGCCTTAAGACCTTTTACCTGCTCCTCCTGCAATTTTGTGAAATATGTAGTAAGAACCTCTTGCGCCTCATCGATTGAGAGCTCCATAGGCTGATTTTCCAATACAGCTCTCAGGGCTTTTGCAAACTCTTCGATTTCAAGGTTCTTTACACCAGATGCCAAAATATTGTTGGCAACACTCATTCCGAGTGCATAACTTACTTTCTTCATGTTCAAAACGCTCTTTATATTATTTGATTCTAATTGATATCTGCTCTTTCAAACGGTTGTAGGCCTCTTCGAGCAACTTCTGCGAAGAGCCTATATTCAACCTCATAAATCCCTCTCCACCAGGGCCAAATGCGCCACCTCCATTAAGGGCAAGCCCAGCCTTGTTTACGAAAAGATCCACAAGTTCCGGCTGTCCGTATCCTAATTTGCGGCACAATTCACGGCAGTCCAGCCACACAAGGAATGAAGATTGCGGGCGTATCGGAATTATCAATTGTTTTCCGTCTGAAATAATTGTAGAGAAGAATTTCTCTGTAAATAAAACATTGTTCTCTATATACTTCAACATCTCCCTTCTCCATTCATCTCCATGACGGTAAGCGGCTATTGCAGCGGTAGTTGCAAAAATTGTAGGGGAGTTCATTTCATTTGCCCCAAGCCACTTGTAGAACGGTTCGCGTAACTGTGCGTTTGGAACAACTGCATATGAGCTCACAATACCAGCTATATTGAATGTCTTTGAAGGCGCACCAAATGTTATGCTTATCTCCGCAGCCTCTGATGAGACTGTTGCAAATGGTATGTGACTGCCTCCGAACAAAGGCATATCTGCATGTATTTCATCTGATATGACAATTATTCCATATTTATGACAAATTGAAGCAAGTCGACACAAAGTCTCTTTGTCCCATGCAATTCCTCCTGGATTATGCGGATTCGACAATATCAACATTTTGCATCCACCCTCCGAGGCAATCTTCTCCAACCCCTGGAAATCCATATTGTACGGCAATCCCTCAACCGAATTGCCACATGTATACTCCTCATTCTTTATCAATGGATTATACACAACCTTACGGCCGTTCAGTTCAGGAACATTTCTGAATGGAGGATAAACAGGCGGCTGTATTATTATACCGTCGCCCTCCACTGTAAAATGGTTTATAGCATATCCTATACCTTTGACTATACCCGGGATAAATATTATCCAGTCCTGCTCTACTTCCCAGTTCTGCTCTTTCTTGAGCCACCATTTTATTGTAGGAAAATACTCTTTTGGTATGATATTGTAGCCATATACTCCACAATCCACAACCTCTGCCAATGCCTTTTTCACACAGACAGGAGATTCAAAATCCATATCTGCAATCCACAGTGGAACAAGATCTTCCCTTCCGAAGTGCTTCAAGAGGCCATCTGCCTTTATGGAGTTGGTCCCTTTTCGGTTGATTATTTTGTCGAAATTCATATATTAGGCTTATCCGCTGGTAAAACAATAAAATATAAGGTTATGCAAAAGTAAAATTTATTCATTAAATTCGCATATCAAAATAATTATTGTTTAAGTATCTTTATAAAAACATCATTATGGGAACAATTATTTACATAGTAGGTCTTGTACTTGCAGTTATGGCAGTTCTTGACATTTTCAAGAAGAACATTTCAACTCCTTGGAAAATTATCTGGACTATCCTTATCCTCATTACAAGCTGGATCGGTCTTGCAGTTTACTATCTTTTTGCAAAAGACCGCATAGAGGGCTGGTGCAAATAACATTGCCTTAGGCTTGACTGCCCTGTTTATGGAGAAAATCCAGTATACCGGCACGAACTATGCCCAAATCAAGGAGTTTGCAGGAGATAAAGTTCTTGCACCCTATTTCTGCATGGGGTTCAATATGCTCTCTCTCCAGACAAAAGATGGATTTGTTACCGTAAATGAGGGTGATTACATAATTAAAGGGGATGATGGTGAATTCTGTATAGAATAACCGTTATCCCCCTTTTCTGTATATCCTGCGGATAGATCAAATGACCTCTACCACCATTATGTTTATCCGTGGCATTGGTGTTCTCCATCGCCGTGGGCATGGCACCCCTCTCCAGAGTCGGAAATTCCACCTGCAAGATAGTTGGCAACAAGCTCATCTACATTGCCGGAACATCCTCTCACCACCTTTATATCATTGGCTCCAAGCACATTCTTTGCACCTTCACCCATACTTCCAGCCAACATAACCGCAACACCCATCTGCTTAAGAATTGGCGCAATACCAGATTTGCATCCGCATCCCTGTGGTGACGGATAATTTTCACGCGAAATCACCTTGTTATTCTCCACTGTAAAAATTGTGTAATGGTCGCAATGGCCAAAATGATCATCTACCATATCATCTCTGGTAGGCACTGCTATCTTTGTGATATTATTGAATTTATATTCCATAATCCTGTTTTTTGTTTTAAATTTCATTTACAATCACGCCTCGCCTCGGCACAAAAAGTACTGCAAAGATAGGGCCACCGGAATGATTTTTCAAGCCATTTATCCTATATTTGCAAACCACATTTCACATATATGAAATATGCTGTCCTTCAAAATACTGACCGACAATAGAATAGGCACAGACTGCAGACTTATGTCAGAACATGGACTCTCCATATACATACAATATGGCGGGCTCAACATTCTTTGCGACACCGGGGCCTCCGGGATATTCATCCAAAATGCCGCAGAGATGGGCATCCAGTTGTCTGATACAGACCTCTGCTTCATCTCCCACGGCCATTCAGACCATACCGGAGGGGTGGAGAATTTCCTTATGCTGCCGGGCAACAACTGCAAGGTCTATCTGTCGGGAGAGATAGGGGGAAAAAAATTCTATTCAAGCAGACGCGGACAAAAGAGGGAGATCGGTACAGACCCTGCCATTTTTGAAAAATATGGGGAGCGGCTGCTGCCTGTATGGCAAAGTCAGTGGATTGCAAAAGATATTGCTGTCGTGAAAATTGCACATAACCTCCATCCAAGGCCGTCGGGTAATATTTTCCTCTCAGCTTCATCTGGAGAGAGTGAATTTCCCGACAGTTTCAACCATGAACTTGCCCTTGCCATAAAAAGTGAAAAAGGGGTTGCAATCTTCTCTCCATGCACACACAGCGGAATATTCAATGTGATAGAATCTTGCCTCGAATTTACAGGAGAGAGCAATCTCCTTGCATTTGTAGGTGGTCTCCACCTTGTTGACGGATGCGAGAGCCGGGATGAAATAACATCAATTGCAGATGATTTCATCACCGGATATCCGTATGCCAAGCTATACACAGGCCACTGCACCTGCGATTCTGCAATCAAAATACTCGAAAAAAAAATGGGACCCGGAAAATTCATAATGTTCGCAACGGGCGACCACTATCTCCTGCCCTGACTACTCCGGGCCTCTCTTACACATACTTTTTAGAAGGAGATTCCTCCAAGGAAATAACTCTTCATTGTTGAAGGGTTCAGACAATATTTTACAAACAGTGTAAATCCAAAAGAGTCACAAATGTTTATCTCCTTTGCCGCCTGCAGGCTCAAATCACAGACTGCAAAACCGGTTGCATTATAATAGTAATCTGTTGCCCAAGGGGTAAGTCCCACACATGCACTCCAGTCTATTGTCAGGAGAGAAAATGGAACTGTCGCCTGAAAATATGAAGAGTATGCCCTCTTGCCTTTTGGAGTAAATCCATCTGCTCCGGCAAAATTGGTACTCCAGTTTATATCAAGAAATCCAAAATCATAACCCACTGTAGCCTCAAAAACATGAGGAGTGGAGTGGCCCTTATAGCTGAAATATTTTGTACCGTCGCCATAATAGGCACACCAATAATCTGTTATCGAAGCATAAAAACCATCTTTTTCATAAGAGAGAATGAGGTCTATCTCAGCCATATCATCTTTTGTAAAACCGGTACTACCCCAAACCGTAAATGAGAACCCTTTGTAAGACAACCATGCAGAGGGCTGGACACTCACATTTGCATAGTTCTGACCACGCCACAAATATTTGCTCACAACATCTCCTGCGGCACCAAATTCAACTTTCTCCTGGGCATTTGCGGCAATTGTAGTTGCAGTAAGTGCAAATACCATAAACATCTTCATGAAAAAACTTTTTACAGACATCTTGCTACTTTTTAATTACAATTTTCAATTATCATATCATATATTTTCTTATATAGGGCAGGATTGCATTTATATTCCACATTATGTTCATAAAGCTGCAGTTCAGCCTCTCTTGCCGCCATTTGAGCCTGGTGCATAAGCTCCGACGTGCGCGCCACAAAATTACCGGTACGTCTCCTTTCAAGCCTGAATCCGGCCAGTCTCCGCACTGCCTTGAGAGTGCGCCACCTCTCCACAATGCCACCTTCCTCCTGGGCCTGATGGGCCGCTTTTGCCGCCTCCCATAACTCAACAGACTTTTTATAAGCCTTTTGGGCCTCATCAAGTTTTCTCTGCCACGGCCTCATATATGCCTCTGCCTTGCTCTTTATAATCTCCCTGTCGAGCATCTCCTCCAATTTCTCACCATACTCCTCATATACTCTCTTATACTCCGACAGTGCATTTCCAATCACTTCACAATCACCACATCGGCTGCTGAAATGATCTTCCAACAACTCAAGAAGCCCATAACCGCGCAACAGCATAACAACCGGATATTTTCCGGTGGTCACCATTTCCCTGATATCGGTAGTAACCGATTCTATTGAAACTGCAAGCATATCATTCATAACTCATTGACATAGTCGAATGTACAAATTTAAAAAAATCTTTCACATAGCAATACCTTTTTATACAAATTACAAGAAGTTGCCTATATCCAATTTGAAATATACACCATCACACATAAATAATCTATCTTTGCACTGCTATGAAACAGGTATTTAAAATTATAGGTTCACTTCTTATCGGAGCATCCTTAGGCTTTGCAGTTGCCACTTTGTTTATAATATTTACAACGGATCTTACCCTAAAGGAGTTTCTTGGAAAGTTCAGCAATGTGGAGTTATTGGAGATGTGCGGAGTTGTCCTGTTTTCTATAATTGGTTTTCTGGTCACTCTGGTTCTGCACATTACAGCCCATGAGGGAGGCCACCTTGCAGCAGGGCTTCTGACCGGATATAAATTTGTATCCTTCAGAATATTCAGCATTACATTCATAAAATCGGCCCGAGGGATTGTTATCAAGAGGTTCAAGATTGGCGGCACTGGAGGACAATGCCTTCTATCTCCTCCTCAAAGGCCTGTAGAAAAGATAAATACCACATGGTATAATGCCGGTGGCTTTTTAGCGAATCTGCTCCTCTCCGGAGTAGGATTGTACTTGTTCTTTCTTCTTGATGCAGCCCTCGCCAAAACCTTCATGTTCATCTTTTCAGGTACAGGTATCTTCTTTGCCATTTTGAATGGCCTGCCATTAAAGGTTGGGGGAATTCCAAATGACGGATATAATCTCAAGATGCTACACAAAAATCTGGAGAGCAAAAGGGCAATGTGTACACAACTAAAGATTAATGCCGCCATTCAGGAGGGTATGAGACCAAAATTTATGCCTGCAGAGTGGTTCAATACGCCAGATGAGGAGAGTTTTGACTGGAGTAATCCGCTACAGTCTTCAATAAGGCTTATGGAAGCTTCATATATAATGGATTGCGGAGATATTGAGAAATCCCACAACATACTTATTGAAGCTTATAAAAACAAAGAGAAGATGGCACCGCTGTTTGTAAATGAACTCGTTTGCGAACTTATTTACACATCTCTCGTAATAGGTGATATAGTAAAGGCAAAGGAGCTCTATACTAAAGATATTGAGAAGTATATCCAGCTGCACAGTAAAGTGATGAGTTCAAAAGAGAGGATTCTCTTTACCATTGAACTGCTTATGAACAATAACAATTCCGCGGCCATCTCTATCCTGAATTCAATAAAAAACCGCAAGGAAGATTACCTTATGCAAGGCGAAGTAGAGATGGACATCGCCCTCATGGAGAGATTGCTGCAATAATGCTCCCATCCAGCGATTCAAAGGCCACAAAAAGAGGTTGCTATAAGGAGACAAAAAAAGCACTCACATCTCTGCAAGTGCTTTTTGTAGCGCGACCCAGGATTGAACTGGGGACCTCATGATTATGAATCATGGCCACGACTGTAAATATGCTCAAGCCTTATACTTTAGTATTATCAACGAACAAAACATGTTGCAAAAGTATCTTTAATCTTTCAATCTTTGTAAAGTTTCTAATAAAAAGTTTGTATACTTTTTATTCTATTTTTAAATTTGCAATGCAAGCAATTACTAAACATTAACCTATCTTACTGAGATAACAAAACATTTTATCATGAACAATTATATCAAGTATGGGGTGATTACACTTATGGGCATAATTATTTTAATAGGGGCAAAATATGCTCCTATTAAGCATGGCTCTTTTTCACATATTATGAACGTTTTTACGATTA
>JAGBHM010000012.1 GCA_017935505.1 Bacteroidales bacterium
GAAAACATGACTCCGGAAAAGTTGCAGGAATACCAGAAGGCACAAGGCGAAATCGGTGCGGCGCTCGGCAGATTGCTGGCCATAACCGAAGCCTATCCTGACTTGAAGGCCAACGAAAATTTCAAGGAACTGCAGGCTCAACTGGAAGGCACTGAAAACCGCATCAGCGTGGAACGCCGCAATTTCAACGAAACAGCCCGTTCTTATAACACGGCCATCCGTACCTTCCCGCGTACCCTCATTGCAGGCATGTTCGGTTTCGAAAAACGCCCGTATTTCGAAGCGGAAGAAGGTGCAGGCAAGGCTCCGGAAGTGAAGTTCTGATAAGTGGTATCAGAAATCAGCCAATCCCTCTCAGAAGATGCCATTTAAATTCACCCTTACAAAAAAGCTTCAAACCCTTATATACGTAGAAATGAAAAGTAAAATATAAAAAGCACAAAACCGAAAGGCCTCTGATGAACCGCTATCTGATAGCGACGTGATCAAGCTGGAGGAAATGATGAGATACCTGATGTGTATGAGTCGTTTTCTTTACCGAGTTTTTCTTTTAGCCCCGCACCGAGAAGGTTGCGGGGTTTCTTTTTTGCCCATTTTTCTAAACGGACAAAAAGGACATGTTAGCCTTATAAATAGAGAAATAACTATTTGAATTATTAACTATAAATTATAAGACTATTATGACTAAGAAAACAATTTTTGTATTAGCAATTATTGCCGCATTGGCTATAGCGCTTTATAAGTGGCTAACCAACGGCGAAAATGAAGAACAAAAGCAGGAAACAACTGAGGAAGTGAAAGAACCTGCAAATAAAAACTGCAGATGTTGCTATTGCTGAAGGTAAGAATTGGAATGTATCTCACTCACTTACCCCAGTCGAATAATTATTTAAAATAATACCTAATTTTTCCCGACAGCACGCCTCCCGTTGCTGTCGGGTTCTGTTTGTTTGGGAGTTCTAAATACAATAAGAAATCTCTGAATACTGATGAAATTTCGTATATTCGCGCACATCTTTGATAATGTAATTAACAATAAATAACCTATCATGAAAAAAATATTGCTTACAGCCGCCGCTGCCATGGTTTTTGCAGCTTGCGGCACAAAAGATCAGGCGGAGAATTCCCTGAAAGAGAAGGTTGAAAGTTATGCAGTTGTGGAGGTGAAATCTCCGCTTTATGATAATCTTTCTGCCAATGACAAAGAGATTCTTGAACTTTTCCGTGAGGCCGGCAAAATTATGGACCAGCTCTTCTGGAAACAGACATTTGGTGACAAAGCCAAGATGGAAGCTCTTACTGATGAGTATGCACGTACCTATGCTATGATCAATTATGGCCCTTGGGACCGTCTCGACAGCAACAAGCCTTTTATTGAGGGATATGGCGAGAAGGGTGCAGGTTGCCAGTACTATCCTGCAGACATTACTAAAGAGGAGTTTGATGCGTTTGAGGATCCCGACAAAAATAGCCTCTATACAGTATTGCGCCGTAATGAGGACGGCTCGCTCAAATGCGTGTGGTACAGGGATGAATATAAGGAGGAGCTGGCAAAAGTGTGCGCTCTTTTGGAGAGGGCTGCAGCTCTCACTACAAACGAAGGTATGCGCAATTATCTCATAGAGAGGATAAAAGCATTCCGCACAGATGATTATTTTGCAAGTGATATGGCCTGGATGGACATGAAGGATTGCAATATGGATCTTGTAATAGGCCCTATCGAGAATTATGATGACAAACTTAATGAGGCAAAGGCCTCTTATGAGTGCTTTATTCTTTTGAAAGATGAGGCCCGCAGTGCAAATCTTGCAAAATATGTAGGTCTGCTCCCTAAATTACAGACTATGCTTCCATGTGCTCCTGAGTACAAGACTTTTGTACCTGGCACCTCTTCTGATTTGAATGTATATGATGCAATCTACTATGCAGGTGACTGTAACTCTGGTAGCAAGACTATTGCAATCAACCTCCCTAACGACGACAGGGTTCAGCTTGCAAAAGGTGCACGCCGCCTTCAACTCTACAACAGCATGATGGCAAAATTCGACAAGATCCTCAAACCTATCGGTGATGTGCTTGTTGAGCCTGAGCAGCAGAAATATCTCAGCGCAGATGCATTCTTCTGGAATGTTACCTTCCATGAGGTTGCTCACGGACTTGGTGTAAAACAGACCGTTAACGGAAAGGGCTCTGTTGATGAGGCTATGGGCTCGGAGAAGACTACCTGGGAAGAGGGCAAGGCTGATATTCTTGGTCTCTTCATGGTTTGCAAACTCATTGATATGGGTGAGATTACAGATATTTCCAAGGAGGAGGCCATTGCTACATTCATTACCGGAATTGTACGCTCTGTACGTTTTGGTTTTGCCTCTTCTCACGGTAAGGCCAACATGATGTGCTACAACTTTATGGAGGAGCAGGGTGCTTTCACAAGAAATGCCGACGGCAAATATCATATTGATTTTGAGAAATCACTTGCAGCAATTGATGCATGGGCTAACCTTATAATTACTACCCAGGCTACTGGAAACTATGAGTTTGCAAAGAAATACTCTTCTGAGCATGCAAACATTACAGAGGCGTTGGCAGCTGATGTTGCCAAAGTAAATGGTGCTGGTATTCCTCGCGATATCCGCTTTAATTTTGCCTGGTAAGATGGCAGACAACTATTTGGAAAAAAAGATGGAAGAGTTCAAGGCCATGCCTTCTGCAGGCGTGGCCGGCCGCTCTTCTTCAAAAACTGCAGCAACCCTCGGTAAACTGGTTGCAAAAAATATTCAGTACAGATCGTTCGACAATAAAATTATTGTACGCCTGCAGCATCTTAAAGAGCTGGCAGAGTTTTCAAAAAATGAGAATGGAATTCTATTCTACCCCACTGTAGATACCAATGAGGCTTCACTTTTACTGGAGCATCTGCGTGTGAGTGATCCAAACTGGCTCAATTACAATTCTACAGAAAATTTACCAAAAGCATTTCTTATCCTTGGCTGCAACAATACTGCCGCAGATGCCTCTTCTACAACAGATAACAATGCTTTCATTAATCTGGGCATTACCCTTCAGACAATTCTTTTGAGGGCCGTTGAGATGGGCCTTAACGGCACATTTACCACATCCTTTGATGCCGGCAATGTGGCCCGAATGCTGTCGCTGCAATTTGTACCTTCTGCAATTATTGCATTAGGGAAAGGGGCTTAGCAATTCTTTGGAAAATAGTAGATTTTGGATGCCATACGTCTTGGCAGCGGCTCAAAATAGACAAGGCTGTCGGGAGATACACCAATACTTTGCAATGCACCTGCTGCGGTTTTATAAGCCAATGCAGGTGTATTATTATTTTCACTCAGATGACATAGGAAAATTGCCTTCAACTGCTTGTGGTACACTCTTTTAAGTATTGAAGCACACTGCTCGTTGCTCAGATGGCCGTTGCCCTTTGTAATGCGCAGCTTGAGTTCGGGGGTGTAGCCTCCATGCAGAAGCATGTCGAGATCATAATTGCTCTCCAATATAAGCACATCTGCAAGCGACGAATAGTTGATTATATTCTCTGTAATGTCACCGGCATCAGTTATGAATGTGAATTTTACACCGCAGAAATTAATGTGGTAGCCAACTGTCTGTGTTGCATCATGCGGCACTTCAAATGGTGTTATCTCCACATTGTCATATACAAAACTTTTGTCGAGCTCAGTTTTTCTTGCACAGCCTGAGAGTTTGCCTCTGGTGCAGAAATGGACACTCAGCGATCTGTGAAGTTTTTCTGTGGCATATATAGGAAGGTTCACCCTGTCGGCAAGCACTCCAAGGCTCTTTATATGGTCGATATGATCGTGCGTAACCAGTACAAACTTAATGGTTTCCATTGCAATGCCATGCTCCAGAAGCCGCTTTTTTATGGTTCTGGGGCCTATCCCGGCATCAATAATAAACGCAGTGTTCTCATCTCCAATATAGTAACAGTTGCCGTTGCTTCCACTGGAGAGACTTATAAATCTTATCATAAACCGATCTACTTATTTAAGAACCTTGTTGAGCTCCTCCTCCAGATTCTTGTTTACATCATACAGAAGGGTCTTGAAGCCCAACTGTGCGGCTGTCTCTATGTTTGCAGGGGCATCATCAATGAAGAGACTCTCCTGCGGCTGAATTCCGGCCTCCTCCAGCACTTTGAGGAATATCTCCTTTCCAGGCTTTGAGAGCTTCATCCTAAAAGAGAGAAATATGTCTGTAAAAAGCTCTTTTACATTCTTTTGCGACAATTCATCAAACATTTTTTCAGAAATTCTCCAGCAGATTGGATTGTTGTTGCTCAGCACATATAATTTATAGTTCTGGCTGAGCCTGTTTATAAGATCCACTTTATACTGGGGAATCTCCTCAAGAAACGAATCGAGGGCATATTCAATCTCCTTGTATCCCACATCTGGATTTGTAGAGATCTCCCTTATGCTCCTGCAGAATTGTTCATCATCAATATCACCATTCTCATACGCAGCAAAAAAGCCCTTCTGAAGATATGGCGTGAGATATTCATTGAAATCCGGCACCCCCGCCACATCTGCAAAATTCTTTATGCACAACTCCTTATTGAGTGTGAGGATCACTCCTCCCCAATCGAATATCAGATTTTTAATCATTATCTAAAGTCGTTTTCCTTTAAATTAATCCAATTGCGAGATGAGTCTGGTAAAGAGCAGTGTCATTTTGTCTGCTGCCGCATCCGCTGCCTTTACAACATCATCACCGTCGTTTACATAATCTTCGGCATAATCGTCGTGGGCCTCGTTTGTTATAACCGACATTCCAAATACAGGAATGCTGCTGTGTCTTGCCACAATCACCTCCGGAATTGTACTCATTCCAACTGCATCCGCACCAATTGTCCTGAAATATTTATATTCGGCAGGAGTCTCATAAGTAGGGCCTGTACTTGCAAGGTAGACACCTTTCTTTAGCGCTATACCCTCTTGTGAGGCAATCTCCTCCATCATTTTTATAAGTTTTGGCTCATAAGGGCGGGTCATATCGGGGAACCTAGGTCCGAACTCCTCCATATTCTTGCCGATCAGAGGGTTAGGCAGCAGGTTCAGATGGTCTCTGATAATCATCAGATCACCTATTTTATAGTCGAAATTGACACCTCCGGCTGCGTTTGAGACAAAGAGGTATTTGATTCCCAACACTTTCATAACCCTTATAGGAAGTGTAACCTGCTCCATGGGATAGCCTTCGTAGTAGTGGAAACGTCCCTGCATGGCAAGAACCGGTTTGCCGCCCAATTGTCCGGCAATCAGGTTGCCTTTGTGGCCCACTGCGGTGGAAACCGAGAAGTTAGGTATATCCTTGTATGCGATTACTGTTGGGTTTTCTATTTTATCGGCAAGCTTGCCCAAACCGCTGCCGAGTACTATACCTGCAAGAGGTTCAAAATCGCCAAGAATATTTTTAATGTAGGCTGCCGCTTCATTTATGCGCAAAACTCTTTCGTCCATATTATATTGATTTTTAATTTTCTACACAAGTCTTTTATATATACTGTTCACTCTGTCGAGAATTTCCTCTTCTCCTGCAACCTTGCGGTTTTGCATCACAATTTTTCCGTTGCAGATAACAGTATCTACACAGGAACTGTTGGCTGAGTATACCAGATTTGCCAGGAAATTGAAATTTGGAGTGAATGCATAATTATTGATGTCAACAAGTACCAGATCGGCCAGAGCCCCCTCCTCCACCTTTCCGCAATTGAGTCCCAATGAACGGGCACCATTCAGAGTGGCGGTATCGAGAAGTTCATCAAGAGGCATGGCGGTAGGATCCTCCCTCCAGCCCTTCTGCAGGAGAGCGGTTGTCTTCATTGCCTCAAGCATGTCGAGATTATTTGAAGAGGCACATCCGTCGGTGCCGAGTGATACTGTAAGGCCGGCATCTTTAAACTCCTTATATTTAAATCGATAACCAGAGCACAGTTTAAGGTTCGAATTGATGTTGTGTACAATTTTCACATCATTCTCTGCCAATACAGGAATATCCTCATCATCAATCCATACACAGTGGGCGGCTATTACCTCCGGTCCAAGAATACCCAGTTTCTGCAGATACCTTGTTGGAGTGAGTCCATGCTGCTGCAGGCAGTCATTGTTCTCCTTCTTTGTCTCCGACAGGTGTATATGAACAAGCAGATCATGCTCTCTGGCAAAGTCGCTGGCCCATCTGATAGAACTCTCACTCACACTGTATGGGGCATGGATTGCTATGGCAAACCTGTTGAGCGGATCCCAGTCTTTTGATTTGCTGTATATCTCCAGGCACTCCTTCTTCAGATGCTCAGCCTTTGTCTGGTCAAACAAATCGAGGAAGACATACGGATTAAGGGAGCGGAGTCCCATGTCACTTATAGCCTTCACCGCAGTATCGATCATCCAGTACTGGTCGTTGAAACAGGTTGTGCCGGTCTTTATCATCTCCAGACAGGCCAGTTTTGTACCCCAATATATAAGTTCCTCATCCAGACGAGGTTCCATTTTCCAGATAATATCTAGCCACTCCTGCAGATGGGAATCTTCATTTACTCCGCGCATAAGTGTCATTGCACTGTGCGTGTGCATATTTACAAATCCGGGGATAGCCGCTTTTTTGCTTCCGTCAATTACGGTTGCTCCTTCTGCCTCTATCGAGTCTGCTATTTTTGAAATTATATTGTCTGTAACAAGGATATCCCTCTTCCTACCTTGCAACAAAACTCCTTTAATTAGAATATTTCCCATATGATTTATGCTTAAATAATCATCAAAGATACTCAATTAAATTGCCAATTACAGAATTTATGCCGTATTTTAGCAGAAAAATATCTGATGAAACTACTTTGGCTCGATATAAATGCCTCCTATTCCCACTCTTCACTTGCTTTGCCGGCACTTGAAGCACAACTGGACAACAATTTGCGGGATGTGGTTGAGTGGAGAATTGTTTCAGGCACAATTAAAAGTGTGCGGGATGAGGTAATTGAAGAGGTGGTGGATGCCTGTGCCGACTTCATTTTTGCTACTGGCTGGCTCTTCAATATAGATTATCTGCTCTCGGTGCTGCGCAGGGTTGCAACAATCTCTCCAAATGTGAAAATAGTGCTGGGTGGCCCGGAGTTTCTGGGAGACAACAGAGAATTTCTCATAGCCAACCGTTTTGTAACATCAGTTTTCAAGGGTGAGGCAGAAGAGGTTTTTCAGGATTTCATAAGGATAATTGCCAATGATATAGAGAGTAATGAGTGGCTCTCACTGCCTGGGTTTGAATATGTAGGAAGAGATGGAGAAGAGTGTGGATATATTGCTAAAGAGTGTGTTAAGACAAAGAATTTCAATACACTCAATGCTCCTGAAGAGTCCTCTTTTTTCAATTGGAATAAGGCATTTGTACAGGTTGAGACCTCAAGAGGGTGTTTTAACAGCTGCAGATTCTGTGTAAGCGGCATCGGCGGTTCAGATGTGGAGGATCTTCCTGTTGAAAAGATTCGGGGCAGGCTGCAGAATATTGTTGGAAAGGGTATAAAAGAGGTGCGCATTCTCGACCGTACCTTCAATGCAAATTCGAGGCGCGCTGTTGAGCTTATCTCCCTTTTTGAAGAGTTTTACGGCAAATTGAAGTTCCATCTTGAGGTACATCCCACTATGCTCTCCCCGATACTTAAAGAGAAACTCCAGAGCATTCCGCAGGGACTTCTGCATGTAGAGGCAGGTATCCAGAGCCTTAATGAGGAGGTGCTCTGCAGCTGTGCCCGCAAAGGGAGCAGTGCCGGGGCTGTAGCAGGACTCGAATATCTGCTTGGCCTCGATAAATTTGAGGTACATACCGATTTTATTGCAGGATTGCCCGGATATACATATGAGAACCTCGTGGAGGATATCCGCAGAATGATGGAGATATATCCCCACGAAATACAGCTCGAACTGCTTAAACTGCTTCCGGGTACCTATTTCAGGTCGCACGCACAAGAGCTGGGTATAGCATACTCGCCTGAACCGCCTTATGAGGTGCTCAGAACATCTGCCATAGAGTTTGCCCAGCTGAGAAAATGTTCGGTGCTGTCGAAAATTATTGAATATTGGTATAATGATGTCTCATGGAGGAAGATTTTTGCAGGAATGGTTGTAGCGGAGAAGGGGTTTCTCTACACCATTACCGATTATTTCTCAGAGAAGGCATTTATGGAGCATACTTACAGTTTTGAAGGTAAATCGATGCTTCTGTATACATTCTGTAAGGAAAATTATCCTGAATACCTTACGGAGATATCACTGGGATGGATTGCCAACGGACTGTCAATCAAGAAAGAACCGGCTTCTGAACTGAAAATGTGGCACTATGGTGATTCTGATGTGAAGAATCCCCTTCTTGACGAAAATAACTCCTATAAAACTTATCACTACATTGATTATGAAAATGTAAGGCATTGGTTTGCATATGATAAATCCGCCGACAGACATAAACCTGTTGCTTATTATAAGGAAAAAACGGATATTTCTTAAAAATTTTAAGCGTAAAGCATTTTAACTTATTTTTTGTTTGTAAATGTTGTATTATTACAATCATTTTATTACTTTTGTGTGCATTTTTAAAATGATTGTATAAATATGGTTACAGAACAGTTGATTTCTCCTAAAAGCATTGTGGTTGTAGGTGGTTCTGAAGATACTTCAAAACCAGGCGGAAGCGCATTGAAAAATCTTATCGACAACAAATATTCAGGAAAGTTATATGTTGTGAATCCCAAAGCGGAGAATGTGCAGTGGCAGAAGACCTACCATTCCATTTCGGAATTGCCTGAGGTTGATTGCGCAATTCTTGCAATACCGGCAAAGATGTGTGTTGATGCTGTGAGGGAGTTGTGCTCAGAAAAAAACTGCAAGGCTGTGATCATATTTTCTGCAGGTTTCAATGAAGAGAGCGCAGAGGGCGCAAAACTCGAGAAGGAGATTGTAGAGATCGTTGACAAATATGGAGCTTCACTCATAGGCCCCAACTGCATTGGTGTAATTACAAACAGATATTCAGGTGTATTTACCCAGCCTACATCAAATGTATCGGAAAAAGGAATTGATATAATATCAGGCTCAGGAGCAACAGTAGTGTTCATTATGGAGGCTGCCATAAAGCTGGGTCTCACCTTCTCTAATGTATTTTCGGTTGGAAACAGTGCCCAGCTGGGTGTGGAGGAGATTCTTGAATATCTTGATGAAAACTATGTTCCGGGTGTGAGCTCTCCTGTAAAACTGCTCTATATAGAGAATATTTCAAAACCGCATAAACTGCTCAAACATGCCAGGTCGCTAATTCTGAAAGGTGCAAGAATTGCTGCGATAAAAGCCGGTTACAGCGAGGTTGGAAGCAGGGCTGCCTCATCACATACAGGTGCTCTTGCCTCTCCAGATACAGCTGTGGATGCGTTGTTCAGAAAAGCCGGTATAATCAGGGCATATGGCCGCGACGAACTCGTGAATATTGCATCGGTACTCACATATCCCGCTCCAAAAGGAAAGAAGATGGCAATTGTAACCCATGCCGGAGGACCGGCTGTAATGCTTACAGATGTGCTCAGTTCAAATGGCATTGAGATTCCAAAGATAGAGGGAGAGGATGCGCAGCAGCTGCTTTCAAAGCTTTTCCACGGCTCTTCTGTGAGCAATCCAATTGATTTTCTTGCAACAGGAACTCCTCAGCAGCTTGGAGAGATAATTGATGCTTGTGAGAATAAATTTGATGTTGATGCAATAACTGTAATATTTGGCAGTCCGGGTCTGACCGATGTATATCCGGCCTACAAAGTGCTGCTGGAGAAGATGAAATGTTGTAAGAAACCTATATATCCGGTACTGCCGTCGGTTGTGAATGCAGGAGAGGCAATTGCCCAGTTCCAGAAGGCAGGCGGTATCTCTTTCCCTGATGAGGTTACTTTTGGCAATGCTTTTGTAAAAGTTGCCAATACACCACTTCCGGAAGAGGAGGAGTCTTCACCGGCAATTGATGAGCAGATGATAAGGGAAGTCATTGATGCCAATGAGAGCGGTTACCTCCCTCCTGCCGCAATCCAGAGATTGCTTGATGCAGCCGGCATAAATAGAGCCAAAGAGGTTGTGGTACGTACCGTAGAGGAGGCTGCAGCTGGCGCCCGTGAAGTTGGATATCCATTGGTGATGAAGGTGATAGGCCCTGTACATAAGACCGATGTGGGCGGTGTTTCACTCAATGTTGCGGATGACAACACTCTTATTACAGAATTCAACCGCATGATAAAGATAAAGGATACCACTGCAATTCTTCTGCAACCAATGCTGAGTGGAACTGAGATATTTATCGGGGCAAAGAGGGAAGGAAACTTTGGAAATCTTGTAATGTGCGGATTGGGCGGCATATTTATAGAGGTATTGAAGGATGTCAGCACCGCCATGTCTCCTGTTGGTAAAGTTGAGGCACAGAGGATGATAAAATCATTGCGCGGTTATAAAATGATTGAGGGAGCCAGAGGAATGGAGGGTGTGAATGAGGCTCTGTTCATTGATGCAATACGTAGAGTTTCAGCATTGTGCATGGCTGCACCAGAGATTGAGGAGATGGACTTGAATCCGCTTCTGGGCAATGCGAAAGAGGTTGTGGCTGTGGATGCAAGGATAAGGATCTGCAAAAAAATATAAATTTGAAAATATATGCTTAAAAGAAAAATTCTTAAACTGGTTGCTTGGTTCAAGGAGAGTACACCCACAACACAAGCTCTTATAATACTGGGTGTGCTGCTTGTTGTAGGCATCATACTAAGATGGAACTATATCGTTTCGGAAATTATGCGAGGTTTCGGTTTCTTTAGTGGCAAATAACGGATAATAGATAATATCAATAATATTAAATTCAATTTACAATGGCTGTCAAAGGAGCAATAACAGTAGATACTGAAAAATGTAAGGGGTGCAGTGTTTGTATCGCAAACTGCCCTACTCAGACAATAGCCTTGTCGCTGGAAGTGAATGGCAAAGGCTATAATTATGCCTATATGGCGAATCCCGACAATTGTACAGGTTGCACCAACTGTGCTACAGTGTGTCCGGATGCAGTAATTACGGTTTATAGAGTAAAGATTTAAAAAGTAATATAATGGCTGAGAAAATATTGATGAAAGGAAATGAGGCTGTAGCCCACGGAGCGATAAGATGTGGTGCTGACGGCTATTTTGGTTATCCTATCACTCCCCAGTCGGAAGTAATGGAGACCTTGATGGAGGAGAAACCATGGGAGACAACCGGTATGGTTGTGCTTCAGGCGGAGAGTGAAACCGCTTCCATCAACATGGTATATGGCGGTGCATGTACCGGAAAGAAGGTGATGACATCTTCAAGCAGCTTGGGTATCAGCCTTATGGCTGAGGGATTGAGCTACCTTGCAGGTGCCGAGTTGCCTTGTGTTGTTGTTAATGTAATGAGAGGTGGTCCTGGTCTGGGTACAATCCAGCCTGGTCAGGCAGATTACTTCCAGGCAGTGAAAGGTGGCGGACATGGCGACTACAAAATGATAGTACTGGCTCCGGCTTCAGCTCAGGATATGTATGATTTTGTTGACACAGCTTTTGAACTTGCGTTCAAGTACAGGACTCCGGCTATGATACTTTCAGATGGTGTTATCGGTCAGATGATGGAGAAAGTTGAGTTGCGTCCTATCAAGCCTAGGAGAACAAATGAGCAAATCATTGAGCAATGTGGTGAGTGGGCATTGACAGGCAAGACTGCAGACCGCAAACGCAACCTGATAACCTCACTTGCACTTGATCCGAATGTAATGTCGGCACACAACATTGAGCTTCAGAAGAAGTACAAGACCATTATGGAAAATGAGCAGCAATACACCACATACAAAACAGAAGATGCAGAATATTTGATAGTTGCTTACGGAAGTATGTCGCGTATTGCAGAGAGTGTAGTTGATACAGCACGCGAAAACGGCATCAAACTCGGGGTTTTGCGCCCTATCACACTCTTCCCTTATCCAGAAAAAGCTCTGGAGAGCCTCATCCCTCAATTGAAGAAAATTCTTGTAGTTGAGATGAGTGCCGGCCAGATGGTGGAGGATGTAAAACTTGTTGTAAACGGCAGAGTTCCTGTTGAGTTCTACGGCAAGTGCGGAGGTCTGATCCCTTCTCCGGATGATGTATATGAAGCATTTGAAAAAATATTAAAATAATGGCAGCGATGGATATAAAAGATATAATTAAACCAGAAAACAAGGTGTATGGAAAGACACCTCTACTCACAGATGCTGTAATGCACTACTGCCCAGGATGTACCCATGGCGTCGTCCATAAAATAATTGCAGAGGTAATTGAAGAGATGGGCATCCAAGACAAGACAATAGGCATATCACCAGTAGGATGTGCAGTATTGGCCTACAATTATCTTGACATTGACTGGGAACAGGCTGCCCATGGAAGAGCTCCAGCTCTTGCTACCGCCACAAAAAGGTTGAATCCCGACAAATATGTCTTCACATATCAGGGCGACGGCGATTTGGCATCAATTGGCGCCGGTGAGGTAATGCATGCCTGCAACAGAGGTGAGAACATTGTCATAATATTCATCAACAACGCCATCTACGGAATGACCGGTGGCCAGATGGCCCCTACTACCCTGCTTGGCCAGGTTACTGCAACTACTCCATATGGAAGAAATGCTGAACTTAACGGATATCCTCTAAAAATTACAGAGCTTCTGGCACAGTTGGATGGAACTTGCTATGTTACACGCCAGTCGGCTCAGACTCCTGCAGCTGTAAGAAAGACAAAGAAAGCAATCAGAAAGGCCTTTGAAAACTCTATGATGAATAAAGGCACCTCATTTGTGGAGGTTGTAGGAACATGTAATTCGGGATGGAAACTCTCTCCTGTAAAGGCAAACAAATGGATGGAGGAGAATATGTTCCCATTCTATCCGCTTGGAGACATGAAAGACAGGTAATCCATTAACAATTAAAAAGTAAAGAGATGAAAGAAGAATTGATTATAGCCGGTTTCGGCGGACAGGGTGTATTGTCGATGGGTAAAATTCTTGCATATTCTGGAATTATGCAGGATCAGGAGGTTACATGGATGCCTTCATACGGCCCTGAGATGAGGGGCGGTACAGCCAATGTTACAGTTATTTTGAGCGACAAGAAGATCAGCTCCCCTATTTTGAGCAAATGTGATACTGCAATAATACTCAACCAACAGTCACTCGACAAATTTGAGAGCGCAGTAAAACCTGGTGGTCTGCTTATCTACGACCCGAACGGAATCAGCCACCATCCTACCAGAACAGATATACACATCTGCACAATAGAGGCTGCAGAGGAGAGTGCCCGCATGGGTAATACCAAAGCCTTCAATATGATTGTGCTCGGTGCATTTCTAAAGAAAAAACCTGTGGTTACTATGGAGAATGTAATCAAAGGCCTCAAGAAGTCTATACCTGAAAGACACCACCACCTTATTCCTATGAATGAGCAGGCGATAGCCGTAGGTATGGAGAAAATCAAGGATGTGAGATAATTTCTGCACAAAATTGGAATATCATTGAAAAAGGGAGCGGAAGGAGCCGTTCCCTTTTTTATTTGACGCTTGCATTATTTAAAATATCTATTAACTTTGCATAGTAAATATATTATAGATGAGCGAAGAAAGCCGTATAGTGTTGGACAGACTCAAAGGTCGTATAGAACGGATCATTTCGTCCTACGAGTCGGCCGTGTTTGAGAACAGGGAGTTGAAGGAGAAGCTGGCGACTTCGCAGCAGGAGTTGGAAACAAGTAAAAAAACAATTAAGGAATTAACAGAAAAATTAGAGATGTTGCAATTGGCGAACGCATTTAAAGGTTCGTCACAAGATATAAAGGAAGCCAAGCAGAGAATTGCGAGAATAGTTAGAGAGATTGACAAGTGTATTTCTCTTTTAAATGACTAGAAATGGTACAACGTATAAAAATAGGTATTGCCGACAGAATATATGCTATTAATGTAGATCCTGCAAAAGAGGAGAATTTCCGTCGCGCAGTAAAAAAAATAAGTGATGCCTTCAATTTCTACAAGGGAAAATATCCGAATAGAGATGATCAGGACGCGCTTTCTATGGCAATACTTCAGTTTGCTACCATTCTGGTTGATATTGAACAAAAGGATGAAGTTGGTGGTTTAACCAATGAACTGAAATTACTGGACAAACAACTGGAAGAATATATACAGTCAACTGACCGTTAGGCAATTGCTCTTTGCGAAAATCAACATTTAAAACAATACCGGGTGAACCGGCTGACAAAAACAGGCCTAGGTGACCCTTCGGGGGATTCCATTTTGGGACGTTGGAAGTTTGCGTCATTAACCGGAGCCCAAATCTTATTTATTAAGGTTTTCAGAAAACAGCATTGTCTGACGGTTTTCTTTATGCTATTTCAGCACTATTTATAAATAAATATATACTATACACTTAAACAGACATGGAAATTTTAACAGTTATTATTGTATCGCTCATTGGTTCCATTGCGGGATTCGGTGTCGGTTACTACATTGTAAATAATGTGGTTCTCAAGAAGAAGAAAGAGCAGATCTTGAAGGATGCAGCCCTTGAGGGTGAGAATATCAAGAAGGAGAAGATATTTCAGGCTAAGGAGAAGTTTTTGCAATTGAAGAGTGAGCATGAGCAGTTCATCAACGACAGAAACAATCAGATCCAGCAGATTGAGAATAAGGTAAAACAGAAAGAGCTGATTGTGAACCAACAGAATTCTGAGCTCTCAAAGAAACATAATGAGATAGAGAAGATTAAAGAGAATCTGAATCACCAGTTGAGTATTGTAAACAAGAAGTCTGAGGAGTATGAGAAGCTCAAACAGGAGGCTATTGAGAAGATTGAGAACATTGCAGGACTTACTGCAGCCGAAGCTAAAGCACAGCTTGTACAGACAATGAAAGATGAAGCCAAAACAGAGGCTATGTCATATATAAATGATGTAATGGACGAGGCTCGTCTTACAGCTTCTAAAGAGGCTAAGCGTATTGTTATCAATACTATACAAAGAACTGCCCCTGAAACTGCCATTGAGAATGCCGTAACAGTATTCAATATTGAGAGCGACGAAATCAAAGGCCGTATCATTGGAAGAGAGGGCCGTAACATCAGAGCTCTTGAGGCTGCAACCGGTGTTGAAATTGTGGTTGATGATACTCCGGAGGCAATTCTTCTTTCGGCATTCGACCCTGTAAGAAGAGAGGTTGCCCGTTTGGCACTACATCAGCTTGTTACCGACGGACGTATCCACCCTGCAAGAATTGAGGAGGTTGTGGCAAAAGTTCAGAAGCAGCTTGAGGATGAGATCATGGAGACCGGTAAACGTACTTGTATTGATTTGGGTATCCATGGCCTTCATATCGAGCTCATCAAACTTATTGGTAGAATGAAATACCGCTCTTCATACGGACAAAATCTGTTGCAGCACTCCCGTGAGGTTGCCAATATCTGTGCTACAATGGCATCAGAGCTTGGTTTGAATCCTAAGGCTGCAAAAAGAGCTGGTCTGTTGCATGATATAGGAAAAGTTTCTGACGAGGATCCGGAACTTCCACATGCAATATTGGGTATGAAACTGGCTGAGAAATATAAAGAGAAACCTGAGATCTGCAATGCAATAGGTGCTCACCACGAGGAGGTTGAGATGACCTCTCTCCTATCACCTCTTGTACTGGTTGGTGATGCTATTTCAGGAGCACGTCCTGGTGCAAGACGCGAGGTTATTGAGTCTTATATCAAACGTCTGAAAGATATGGAGAATATCGCCCTTTCACATCCAGGTGTAACCAAAACTTATGCAATTCAGGCAGGAAGGGAGTTGAGAGTTATTGTAGGCAGCGAACAGGTATCAGACCAGGAGGCCGAGAATTTGTCTGTAGAGATTGCAAAACAGATTCAGGACGAGATGGTTTACCCAGGTCAGGTAAAGATTACTGTAATCAGGGAGACCAGATCTGTAAGCTTTGCGAAATAACCTTTACAAGGCCGAATATATTTAAAGGACAGTCCGATGGGCTGTCCTTTTTTATTTGTACAAACTCTTCAACAGCAGTGTGCCCCAAAATAGCCATCGGTTTGGCTAACAATCTATACCATCTATGCCTAATTTCCTGGCTCACAGATGCCCCAATATCTATACGCAGAGGCATCTGTTCAAACAGACGGAAATTTGACGGCACATCTGCAATGATTGTCTACGCCACCTCCTGATATTTTGTTGCACACTGCTGTTGATGTTAGTTGCGTAAATAAACGCTTTATTCAAAAAGTAGTTTTCTGTCGCGATCCAGAGCGATTTTTATGAATTGCTCCGGAACAAATTTCCAGGTTGCTTCAGTAATTTTCTTTGAACTGTCACTACTGTTTTTATAATAGTCAAATACCAGAGAACGGATATCATCATGTTTTGAAACCACAATGCTCTCAAGCGAATCTTTCGGTATTCCTGCACCTTCAGTAAGAAGGTCGCCACCACCATTTGCGCGGTATGATGAGAGGGCAACTTTGTAGCTCTTCTCCATTTCAAACAGCTCACCTGACGCCATAGATTTGATTGTAATCTTTTCACCATAAGGTTTGCAAACATCAACCTCATAATCGAATCCGGCACCGGAATCGAAATTGAATGTCATATTGCGGAAAGAGTATCTGCCACGTTTCTCATCATAGCGTATATTCATTATATGGTCGGCAGGAGATTCCATTGTCTGGATCCATTTGTCGTATGAATATTCGAGATAATCTTTTATCTGCTTGCCAGTAAGAGTTACTACATATAATTGGTTTTCAAAAGGATAAATTGTGAACAGATCGTGATATTTGAGCACTCCAGCCGCTATTTTGCCGTTATATGTAAGAGGCGCAGCCAAAGATATCTCAGCACCGGAAGAGTTCATCTGAACAGTATGTATCAGGTTCATATAATCCGAAGGGCCAAAAAATGCATCAGATGTGTAGATATCCTTTTCCAGCTCTCCAATTTCCTGATTTGTAAACTTTTTGGCATTCAAAAAGTCGCTGCGGAACTCTTTTGCATAACTTGTGTCAACAGACAATTTATCAACCGGAATAAGTCTGCCTTTAAAATTCTTTCTATAGAGTTCTCCATCCCTATACTCGACAATGGCGGTTACATTTGCAAGATATTTAGCCCTATTGCTTCCCTCCATAACCAATACAGAGTCTGCACCGTTCCAAATCTTCTCACATGCAACCTGATGGTCGTGCGATGCAAAGATGATATCAACACCCTGCAGATTTGTAGCCAGATAACGGGCAGGGTTCTCTATATTCTCTGCAGTGCCGTCGCCAAGGCCGGCATGAATGGCAAGGATAGTGATGTCGGGTCTCTCAGTTGCCTTTACCTTCTGAATCAAAGAGTCTGCAAGTGCCTCTATCGGGCAGAAATCCATACCGCTCCACAGCTCCTCTCCCAACCATTTTTTGATATTTGGATTGGTCATTCCAATTACGGCAATTTTCAATCCGCCCTTCTCAAGAATTGTATATGGTTTAAAATATGATTTTCCTGTTGCAACATCTATTGCATTTGCTGCAAGATAAGGGATATCTGTCTCATTTTTAATTCTGTCATAGACAGGATGGCCTGCTTCAATGTCGTGGTTGCCCACAACAAGCGCATCATATTTCATAAACTCTGCAATTCTGGTGAACAGATGTTTGCCGCCATCTTTTGCAGTATCGATATAGTTTGCATAATAGACGGCATTGTCACCTTGCAGGGCATCACCAAGGTCTATCAGCATCACATTATCTTTTCCAGCCCCCAATCTTACTAGTCTCATCCATTCTGAAATATGGGCTAGAGAGTAAGGGTGTGCTTGATTGTCAACATACAAACTGTCAAAGAACCTGCCATGCAGATCATTTGTGGTATACAGATCTACATAATATTCTCCATCTTTTTTTGAACAGGAGGTCAAAATTGTCAGCAAAATTGTAAATGAAAGGAGCATTTGCTGAACTCCAGCTGTAAAACCACGTTTCATAATACTATTTCTTATATATTTTATCAATAATCAGTGCGATAGCTCCATCTCCGGTAACGTTGCACGCTGTTCCGAAGCTGTCCATTGTAATATAGAGTGCAATCATCAGCCCCTGGAGAGTCTCATCAAAGCCAAGCATAGAAGCCAAAAGACCCAAAGCTGCCATAATTGCTCCACCCGGAACACCCGGTGCCGCTACCATTGTTATACCGAGCATAAAGATGAAACCGGCATATAAATTGAGTCCCGCAGGCATATCCATCATCCACATTATTGCATAGGCACATGCTACAATTTTAAGAATACTTCCTGCAAGGTGTACTGTTGCACACAAAGGCACCACAAAACCTGCAATATCCTCATTTACACCATTCTTCTTTGCTTGAGCAAGTGTAACCGGTATTGTAGCTGCAGATGATTGTGTACCCAATGCTGTCATATATGCCGGAAGCATTGTAATAAGGGCCTTTATCGGGTTTTTCTTGGCAATTGCACCTGCTAAACAGAATTGGAAGAGCAAAAGCAGCACATGCATCACAAAGATAATTGCAATAACTTTTATAAAGACTTGAAGAACAGAACCTACCTGACCTTCTGCACCTATTTTGAGGAATATGCAGAATATATAGAGAGGCAAAAATGGTATGATGGCCTTGGAGATGAGGGCGGTTACAAGATCTCTAAACTCAATGAGCACATTCTTGAAATAATCTCCCTTTACTGCAGTGAGTCCCAAACCCAGCACAAATGCCAGAATGAGAGCAGTTGTAACACTCATTACAGGCGGCATGTCTATATTCATAAATGGTTGTATAGTCTTTGCTGCTAGTTCATCCACATTTCCAAAACTTTCACTGCGGGTAAGTACCATAGGATAACTCCATCGGCAGGTAAAGTATGAGAAAAATCCAGAAATAAGAGTCGATAAATAGGCTATAAGAGCTGTAATTCCCAATAATTTGCCTGCTCCGTTACCAAGTTCGGCAATACCAGGAGCAACAAGACCCAATATAATGAGAGGAATTGCAAAGCTCAGGAAATTACCGAATATACCGCTTATTGTAACAAAAATGCGGTTCAAAAAAGGAGGAAAAAATGTTGAGCATACTATTCCCAAAATAATTGCAATTATAATTTTGGGAAGCAGTCCCAACTTGAATGGAAGTTTAAAAGTCATATCAGTATAGTTTTTAGTATTCAGAATGTTTTCCACTCATTTTACGCCATACTACAATTATATACCAGAGTACAAATGGCACAGCAATGGAAACATAGGCCATAACTTTTAATGTAAAGAGACTCGACGAACTGTTTGCCAGGGTAAGTGAATCCTGCAATGAGACAGTTGACGGGAAGTATGCGGTATTGTTGTATGCTGCACATATCAGCAGTGCCCATACAGCCAGAACCACACCGCCTCCGGTAACATAGAAGCTCTTTTTTGAGATCCATGAATTTTCATCTGCAAACATAGCATACCCCAATCCTGCCAGCACAAGCACAACTCCTGCCAATAAAAGGATTGCAGGCCATACAAGCTCCACAAAATTGAAGAAATATTTATATTTGACAGGTGTAATTACACCCTCTTCAACAGCATATCCGGTTCTGAGGAATAGCATCACCAAAAATGCCACAAAAGCCAGCACAAATGCAATTCCTGTAACCTTCAACTGCACTCTGCATCTGGCTGACAGCTCTTTTCCGGCCTGTGATGCGGTATCCAAATCATTGATTGCAAAGAGTGAACCCAATGTGCGTGCTGCGAGGAATACTACAATACCCAGCAGAAGATTGAACGGCTCTGCAATGGCCTCAAGGCCCATCCAGCCGTTTGCCCAATGTGATATTGTTGTATTTTGGATATCTGTGATATTGAGCTTATCCATGTAATATGCTCCGCCAGAATAGAGTGTACCTACAGCCACACCCAACAATATTGTGCCCAATACTCCATTGAGGAAGAGGAAGATATCATAAGTCCTTGTACCAAGAAGGTTTGCTGCCTTATTTCTGAACTCATACGATACAGCCTGAAGCACAAAGAGGAAGAGGATTGACATCCACAACCAGTATGCACCGCCGAAACTTGTAGAATAGAATAATGGGAATGAGGCAAATGCAGCTCCTCCAAATGTAACAAGGGTAGTAAATGTAAGCTCCCATTTGTGTCCCAGAGCCCCTATCAGCAGATTGCGCTGCTCATCTGAGGATGCTGTGGAGAAGATGAGAGTCTGTCCACCCTGAACAAAAAGCAGAAATACAAGAAGGGCACCCAAAAGTGATACAACTGCCCACCAATATAGTTGTAAGAATTGTAAAGTTTCCATAATGACCTCCTCTATTTAATATTTTCCGGACCTTTTTTAATCTGGTTAAAC
The DNA here is from genome assembly GCA_017935505.1 of Bacteroidales bacterium. GTDB lineage: Bacteria > Bacteroidota > Bacteroidia > Bacteroidales > UBA932 > Egerieousia. The sequence goes on from JAGBHM010000012.1 coordinate 20,470, forward strand.
ATGATACCCATTTCAGCAATGAGCAATATTGTGAACAAGACAAAGAATATTGCCAAAGTAGTATATACATTATCAGCCGAAACTCCTGAAACTGATGCCTGCACCGGCAAAAGATCCTGAATGGTCCAAGGCTGACGTCCCACCTCTGCAACAATCCATCCGGCCTGCGAACAGATATATACCAGCGGTACACTTATTATGGCAATGTACATGAACCATTTCTGTGATTCAAATTTATATTTGTTCCTTGCATCCCTATTGAGGAAATGGAGTACTACCAAGAAGAAAAGTATAAAATATCCACCCAGAATAACCATTATATGGAATGCATAGAATGTGAGGGCTACAGGTGGAACTACCTCATTGTGGTCCTTCATAAAACCATAACCGAAATATTCAAAATTCTCCTGCAGCACATTGTAAGCGGAATTTTTCAATGAATCATTGCCGGCCTCCTTTGCCTGTTTATATTTTCTCAGGGCACCGATAGCTGCCTCTCCCCTCTCCTTTTTCTCATAGAACGACAAGGCTGTCTTTGTCTGGCCATTATAATCGGTATATGTGTATCCGCCGTCGATTATATCATTTATACCAGGAACAAATGCATCAATATCCCTCTCTGCAAGGAGTGAGAGTCCATATGGAATTGAAATGTCAAAAAGGTAAGGATCTTCGTTGTTGTCAACCTCCTTCTGTGGATTCAGAACTCCGAAAGCAACAAGAGGAGCACCATTTTCACCATTGTAGAGGCCCTCCATGGCGGCAAGTTTCATAGGCTGGTGTTTTCCAACCTGATATGCAGAGCCGTCACCGCTGAAGGCAAGAAGCAGTGCCGAAACCAGACCGAATACTCCGGCAATCTTCATACTCTGTTTTGCAAATTCAATCTCCCTGTTTTTGAGAAGATACCAGGCCGATATGCCTATAACAACCACACATGCAAGCATAAAGGCACTTGTATTTGTATGGAACAGTTTATTGATTGCAACGGGTGAAAATACCACACTCCAGAAATCAACCATTTCACTGCGTGCAGTATCTGGATTAAACTGCATTCCTACAGGATACTGCATCCAAGAGTTTGCAATGAGAATCCATACAGCCGAGAGGTTTGCACCAATTGCAGTGAGCCATGTAGAGGCCAGATGGAACTTTTTGCTGACCTTGTCCCATCCAAAGTACATAACAGCAAAGAAGGTACTCTCCATAAAGAAAGCAAAGATTCCCTCAATGGCCAGGGGTGCTCCAAAAATATCCCCGACAAACCATGAATAGTTGCTCCAGTTGGTTCCGAACTGGAACTCCAGAATGATTCCTGTTGCAACACCAATTGCAAAGTTGATGGCAAAGAGCCTTCCCCAGAACTTTGTGGCCCTTTTCCAGAATTCACTCTTTTGTGTTACAGCATTGTTGTTTCTTTTGCATTCAATGTAATATTTGGTCTCCATGAAGGCCACTATAAATCCCAGGCCCAATGTGAGAGGTACAAATATCCAGTGAAACATTGCAGTCATAGCAAACTGTAGCCTTGACGCGTTTACAAGTGAAGATAGTATCATATGGATAAGTTTTATGAATTCAGAATATTCTCAATTACCTTATTGCTCTTCTCGTCAACCGTCTTATACTCCCTAAGATCGCTCTTGAAAAAGAAGAGTTTGAGGACAAAAAACATTATAAAAAGCTTTATAAGAATTATGGCCCATAAGGTCTTGCCTACCGTCATTTCCTTGAATCCGTTATAATAGAATTGCCATATTTTTTTCAAGAATACCATAGCTGCTGAATTTTAAATAAAAACGGCAAATAGGACTGTATGTTCCACAAATATAGTAAATAATAGACTAAAAAGATGAGATGTATCAGATATTTTTCAACAATGTGTTAATATTCACTCTTTATATCTTTGATATAACTTTTTTATACAAGGAGAGAAATAAAAAAAATCCGCAATCAGAAGAACACCGAATCAAAATAATTTATACCTTTGCAGTGCATAAGGAGCCTTTACGAACCGTGCGTTACGAAGGGTGAAAAGGGAATTCGGTGTGAATCCGGAACAATGCCAGTTGCTGTAAGTCCCACTCCAAGAAGAGTTTAGTTATCGCACTCTTTGCCACTGATTGTATATCGGGAAGGCGCGATAATAGGGATAAGTCAGAAGACCTGCCTTTTGTTTTAATGGATATCTACCTGCTGGGATACGGGTCGAAATCAACTTTTTTTAATTGCTTACTTACTTTGTAGCCTGAAAAGTCGGAACATACGTTCCAACTTAGCGTGTACGCTATTATCGTGCGCGGAATTTTTCCGCTCGGCACTAATACTGTATCCGTCGGCAACTATAGGTGTATGCAATTAAAGCCTGAATAAATAGTTGTAATATAACCCGTTATACGAATGGATACTATCCAAACGAATAACCACAGCTCGCAGGAACTTATCCTGAAGAGTAACTTGTGGAAGTTTTTTAAGGCACTGCGTGCGCAAGCAAACCCAATCTACTGTTTGCTTGTAGCAAGTCCCGTACACTATGCGTGGATAACCATTTCTGATAAGTCTGACCCTAGAATTCAAAAGCGTATATCCATTGCACAGTTTGTCAATGCACTCAAAAAGATACCTTCGAAAGACAAATACTACCTGTTGAGTATAAATCTTTTTTTACATACTTCAGAAGAACACAAAGGTATTTATACCTACAATGCAATCAGCCGAGACGAACTGTCAGTAAATATTGTTAAGACTTTGTGGCCAGACATAGTTGCATATCACTGCGCAGAAGCTATAAAAAGAAACGAGCGTTTTGAACTGACCCCTCAAACCATCAAGCGCTACAAATTCAAGGCTCTGTATTTAGATGAGTTAAAACTCTTGATTGAACAATACAATGCCGCATTAGAGAAAGAAACAAATTCACATTTATAAACCAATTAAAAAACAAAAAACGATGAAGAAAATTTTTATGCTTTTGGCAGTAGCCATCGTGGGTATTTCGATGACAGGCTGCTATGATGACGATGAACTCTGGAACGAAATGGAGTCAGTAAAAAATCGTGTAACAACTCTTGAAGAGGCTGTTCAAAAAACTAATGGCGACCTCTCTGCACTGCAGACAATCGTATCGGCATTGCAAAAAAATGTCTATGTTTCAGAGGTGAGTCAAACGGCAAACGGCTATGCAATCAAGTTCACTGATGGCAAGACGGCTACAATCACCAACGGCACCAATGGTGTAGACGCTCCGGTTATCTCGATTAAACAAGATGAGGACGGCAAGTTCTATTGGACTCAAGACGGCGAGTGGCTGTTGATTGATGGCGAAAAGGTGCTGGCCAATGGCGAAAACGGTAAAGATGCCGTAGCTCCTCAAGTGCGAATCAACGAAACAAGCAAAGAGTGGGAAATTTCAACAGATGGCGGCGAAACCTGGAATTCAACAGGTGTTACTGCTGAGGGCAAAAACACCGAAAGCAATTCACTGTTCAAGTCTGTTGATACATCAAACGATGAGTATGTTGTGTTTACTCTTGCTGATGACACTGAATTCAAACTCGTTCGCTATGATGAATCTATGCCGTTATTTACGATAATAGATGCTCCGGAATTAGCTCAAGTTGAGTATGGCAAGAGTGTCAAATTTGCAGTAAATGCGAATAACATCAAAGACTACACAATCTATGCACCTGAAGGCTGGGAAGTGGCTTATGCCGAGGATAGTCTTTCTGTGACTGCACCTGAAAAGGATTTGTGCCATTTTAATAAAGAGGGTGTCATTGCTATTATGATTGTATCTGAAGCCGGCAAGAGTGATATCGTTAAACTCAATGTTATGGCTGGCGAATGGGTTGAAGAAGATGATATTCGCATATTGACATTCGAGGATAGTGATGCTAAATTTAGTGCGTATGAGTTGTACGGCGGTGCCTCAATCAACAAATGGAGTGATTTGGTCGACGACTCGCAGTATGGTGGCTCGCTGACATATACAAATTATTCGTCTGATACCTATTGGTGGTATGATGAGGGTAATACCGAACTTTTCCACTCATTTACTACTCCATATTGGGGCGGTGGACACGTCATATCGAACTACGTGTTGGCCGATTATGAGAATCTTCCTGATGGTCACTACGGCTGGTATGAAGTGCAAATGAGTAATCCCATTGGTGGACACAACGGTTCAAAGAACTTCGCAGTCCACAACGGCTACTCAGACTTCTTCAATTCTCAACTGTATGATGCGTCACTTGAGGGTTTTGAGTTTGCCGATGGCAAAGAACGTATCGTAGAGTGTATGTATGTTACCAATACAAATTATGTTCTCAACTCGCTCACTTTTGGTGATGGATTCAATTCTGCGGCCACAGAAAACACCTACTTTAAAATCGTAGCCTATGGATATAATGCAAACGAAGAGTTGGTTGGCACGTCGGAATTTACTCTGTGTAATGGCAGAAATTTCGTTACCACTTGGGAAAAATGGGATTTGTCATCGCTTGGAAAGGTGGCGAAAATAACATTCAACTTCTCAGCATCAGATGATCAGAGCGGTAGTTACGGTTTGAACACCCCGGCATATTTCGCATACGACGATGTGACAGTTAAATTTGGTACTAAACTAGTATTCAAATAACAGACAATGAGTAAAATTTTAAGGTTAATTTTTATTTTGAGTCTTGTTGTGGTATCTTCGTCTTGCAATATAGACGAGGATATCACGACAACTTTGCCACCAAAAATTATTCTTGACAACGAAACAGGAATTTATACCGTAAAGCAAGGACGAGAAATAATTATTGCTCCTAAATATGAATCGGCCGAGGGTGCAACGTATAGCTGGACAATGAATGGTGAAGTCCTCGGCAGCTCTCCCTCATTGAAGTTTATGCAAGAAAAGGTGGGCAAATACTTCGTCACCATTGCTGTAAGCAACAAAGGCGGGGTCAGTAAAGAGGAGATTCGCGTAGATGTAGTTGAATTGGAAATCCCAACCGTCTCGATTGCGGGTGATAAAAACCTTATGGTCGCAGAAGGAACTGAGGTAAAACTCAATGCCTCCATACGCGAAACATCTCTTGCCACTAAGTTCAGCTGGAGCATTAATGGCAACAAAGTCAGCGAAGAACTCTCCCATACATTCAAGGCAGATGTTATTGGCAACCATACTATTATAGCAACTGCCACAAACGATGACGGCTCACACAGCGATACGGTAAACATCGAGGTGCTTGATGCAGATGATATGCCATTTGTGTGGCAATTCGACCGCACTTCATATCACAGCGTAGTTGGTCGAAAGTTACTGATTAAGCCCACCAAAGTGAGCGAAGATAAAAACGCAGAATACACTTGGACTATTGCAGGACAAAACCTGCCTGCTGGAAACCAATCGCATTTTATCTTTACGGCGAACAATACGGGCGAATATCAAATATCAGCTACGGCAACGACTCTAAAAGGCGAAAATCGAATAACCATTTCTCACTCATTCACTGTTACAATACACGAAGAGAATAAATACTACCGAGCAAAAAACAGCTCATCATCAGCCGATTGGAACAAGATTTATGAATATACTCCTGCACCTGGGCAGTTTATCAATGAACTGAAAACGGGTGGTTTTGACGGTTCGCAGACAACAATGGAGTCTGCTATTGCCTATGTCGAAGGTCGCCTGAATAGTGCCAATTGGGTGTCGTTAGGTGGATTTGGCGGTTACATCGTAGTCGGCTTTGACCACAGTATTGACAATTCGGGTGGTTATGATTTGGGCGTTATCGGCAATGCCTTTGACGGCTCGTCAGAGCCTGGTGTAATCTGGGTTATGCAAGATGAGAATGGTAATGGCTTACCTGATGATACGTGGTATGAGTTGGCTGGCTCGGAGAGTGACAAGTCTGAAACAATACGAAATTATGCCGTGACCTATTATCGTCCCGCTGGCGCGGGTATGCCGGTACAATGGACTGACAATATGGGCAATAGGGGTGAAATTGATTATCTATCACAATTCCACACACAAGATTACTACTACCCGCTGTGGATTGAGAAGGATAGCTACACACTTGTCGGAACTCGTCTGGAGGCTCGCAACTATGACAAATCTGGAAATGGCTCCTATTGGGTGCAGCCTCACTACGATTGGGGATATGCCGATAATTTCAGTCCATCTGACTTCAAGAGCTCGGATAAAGCCAATCTATTCAAAATCTCGAATGCAGTCGATTTTGAAGGCAAGAAAGTAAATCTGACACACATCGACTTTGTAAAGGTTCAATGCGCAGTCAATGCCAAGAGTGGCTGGTTAGGCGAACTTTCAACCGAAGTATGCGGATTTTATGATTGCAGTTTGAAAAACAATAAATAATTATGACAAAAAAGATAGTCAGAATTATGCTTCTCGGCCTGCTCCTTACTTCGTGTATGAAGTGGGATTACGGCTTGGAGGAGGAGTTTGATACATCCGCCTCTGGTGAAGGACTCTTTATCTGTAATGAGGGCAACTTCCAGTATGGTAATGCAACTCTGTCATATTACGACCCCGAGACAAAGACTGTACAGAATGAGGTATTTTATCGAGCCAACGGTATGAAACTCGGTGATGTTGCTCAGAGTATGATTATCCGTAATGGCGTTGGCTGGGTGGTTGTAAACAACTCCCATGTAGTCTTTGCCATAGATATAAATACTTTCAAGGAGTTAGGGCGTATCACAAACCTCACTTCGCCGCGTTATATCCATTTCCTTTCGGACGAGAAGGCATATATTACACAGATTTGGGATAACCGCATATTTATCGTAAATCCCAAGCGTTACAAGATTACGGGCTATATCGAAGTCCCGAATATGACGATGGAAAGTGGTTCAACAGAACAGATGGTGCAGTATGGCAAGTATCTCTATGTAAACTGCTGGTCGTATCAAAACCGAATTCTCAAAATCGACACCGAAACAGACAAAGTGGTCGATGAACTCGTTGTTGGTATCCAACCCACCTCGCTTGTTATGGACTGCAACAATAAGTTGTGGACCGTAACCGATGGTGGCTACGAGGGCTCTCCATACGGACACGAAGCGCCATCGCTCTATCGTATCAACATTGATGATGGAAAGTTCGAGGTAGAGAAGCAGTTTAAATTTGAGTTTAGTGATTCGCCGTCAGAGGTGCAACTCAATGGCACAAAGGATAAGCTTTATTGGATAAATGATGATATATGGGAGATGGATGTAACTGCCGACCGCATCCCTGTACGCCCGTTCCTGCCATACGATAATACGATATATTATGGCTTGACCGTATGTCCGCGTACCGGTGATGTCTATATTGCCGATGCCATTGACTATGTGCAGCAGGGAATGGTCTATCGCTACTCGAAGGATAGAGAGTTGCTTGATAGTTTCTACGTTGGTATTATACCCGGGGCCTTTTGTTGGAAATAAACCGTTAGCACGATGAAGAAAATCTTATTCATAATATGTTTGATTGTGCCGTGTATTGCAATGGCACAAAAAACAAGATCGACTGCTTGGCACCTATCCATTCCGGAAGTAACCGTTTATGGACAAAGACCTATGAAAGAGATAGGTGCTCAAGTAACTAAGTTTGACTCCGTAGCCCTCAAAGAGAACATCGCTCTCTCAATGGCTGATGTACTGACCTTTAACTCAGCAATCTTCGTCAAGAACTATGGTCGTGCCACGCTCTCTACCGTTGCCTTTCGTGGCACTTCGCCATCGCATACTCAAGTGTCGTGGAATGGTATGAAGATTAACAACCCGATGCTCGGTATGACGGACTTTTCAACGATTCCGTCGTATTTCATCGATGATGCATCTTTATTACACGGAACATCATCTGTGAATGAAACAGGTGGAGGTCTTGGTGGCGCAGTAAAGCTTTCTACCAAGCCTGCTGAGGCGGAAGGTTTTGGAATGCACTTTGTGCAAGGCATAGGTTCGTTCAAGACCTTTGATGAGTTTTTGCGTCTTACATACGGTAATGAACATTGGCAGACTTCAACCCGTGTGGTTTACTCTTCTTCACCGAATGATTATAAATACCGCAATCACGATAAGAAGGAGAATATCTATGATGAGGATATGAATATCATAGATCAATACTATCCGATAGAGCGTAACCGCAGCGGCTCATTTAAGGATTTTCACTTTCTTCAGGAGGTGTATTACAACACAAGAAAGGGCGACAGGTTGGGATTTAATGCATGGTACATAAATTCGAATCGAGAGTTGGCGATGTTGACTGTTGACCACGGAGACGAAACTGATTTTGAAAACCGTCAAAGGGAACAAACCTTTCGCTCGCTTCTTTCGTGGGATCACTTGCGAGAGGACTGGAAATTGGGAGCAAAGGCAGGATACATATACACATGGGTGGGCTACGACTATAAGCGCGACTTGGGCAATGGCATTATGGCGCATATGACACGCTCTAGAAGCCATATCAATACCTTTTACGGACAAGTGGATGGAGAATATTATTTGGGTAAGAAATGGCTGTTTACAGCCAACTTATCACTTCATCAACATGTTGTAGAGAGTGAGGATAAGAATATTTTGCGTCAAGATGGTAACAAAGCAATTGTCGGATACCGTAAAGGCCGACCTGAACTTTCAGGTTCGGTATCTGCAAAGTGGAAACCAATTGACCGCTTAGGCTTGTCAGTAGTCTTTCGTGAGGATATGTTCGGCAAAGAGTGGACTCCCATCATTCCAGCATTCTTTATCGACGGTGTAATTTCACAGAAAGGTAATATTATGGCTAAGGCGTCTGTATCGCGCAACTTCCGTTTCCCTACACTCAATGACCTTTATTTCTTACCGGGTGGCAATCCCGATTTGAAAAAAGAGAGCGGATGGACTTATGATGCAGGATTATCGTTCGCAGTTGGCAAGGAGGGAGTTTATTCGTTGAGCGGTTCAGTAAACTGGTTCGAATCCTATGTAAAAGATTGGATTATTTGGTTGCCCACAACAAAAGGATTTTTCTCTCCTGACAACATTAAAGATGTTCACGCATACGGTGTCGAATTAAAGGCAGATCTAAATGTGGCATTGGCTAAAGATTGGCAACTTGGTCTTAATGGCACATTTTCGTGGACTCCTTCAATTAACGAGGGAGAACCCCGTACACCAGCCGACCAATCGGTGGGCAAACAACTTCCATATGTACCGGAGTATTCATCAACTGTTACAGGTCGATTGACATGGCGTTCGTGGTCGTTCCTATATAAGTGGTGCTATTACTCTGAAAGATACACTATGTCTTCAAACGACATATCACTTACAGGAAAACTTCCTCCATATTTTATGAGTAATGTTACTTTGGAGAAAGGTTTATCGTTCAAGTGGGCAGACCTATCATTGAAAGGTACAATAAACAACCTCTTCAATGAGGAATACCTTTCTGTATTATCACGCCCCATGCCGGGTATTAACTTTGAGGTGTTTATTGGCATAACCCCAAAGTGGGGCAAGAAAAAATAAGAACTTCGTGAGGGGCGGTTTATAGTTTAGTGTATATTTCACGATTGGTATTGCCATACACCTCCGACCCCTCGCGCTTTTCGTGTTTAAATGTAACTTGAACGGGAGATGGTTTGCGATAATTGATTAAACAATTATTGGGTATTAGCCATACATTAACCATCTCCCCATTTTTTGAAAAGATTATGAGACGATATATAAAGAATTTGATTTTTTGCGCCACATTATTATGTATGCTATCATGTGGCAGAACCGGTAATGTCGAAGATTTCAATATTGAGATATATGCACCTAAATACGCAGCAGGATTCAGCATTGTCGGTGCAGAGGGAAAACAGAGCACTATTCTGAAAGTGAAGAATCCTTGGCAAGGAGCTAACGATGTGGAAACAAAGCTGTTTATTGCTCGTGGTGGAGAAAAGGCTCCTGAAGGATTTATAGGACAAGTCTTGAATGGTGATGCGAAGCGTGTTGTATGTATGTCATCAACTCATATCGCAATGCTGGATGCCGTAGGTGCGGTGGAAACCGTTGTGGGAGTTTCCGGTATCGATTTTATCTCCAACCAATATATTGTTGAGAACAAAAAGAGTATTGCAGATGTCGGATATGATGGCAACATGAATTTTGAGTTACTAGTGGCGCAAGAACCAGACATCATCTTGCTGTTTGGTGTTAATGGAGCTTGTGCAATGGAATCCAAACTTGAAGAATTGGGTATCCCATATGCATATGTTGGAGAATATGTAGAAGAAAATCCTCTTGGAAAGACAGAATGGTTAATTGCCCTTTCTGAAATTGTAGGATGTCGTGAGCAAGGAATTGTGTATTTCTCAGAAATTCCGCAAAGATATGAGCATTTGAAATCACTTGCTGCCGCCACGACCTCTCAATCTCCGAAGGTTATGATAAATACTCCGTATGCCGATTCTTGGTTTATGGCATCTTCTACCAGTTATGTGGCGCGACTGATTGCAGATGCAGGTGGCGATTATATCTACAAAAAGAACACTTCCAGTCACTCCCTGCCAATAGATATGGAAGAAGCCGCCATCCTAACCACAAGTGCAGATGTATGGATTAATGTCGGAAATGTAACCACATTGGAGGACTTATGTAATCAATTCCCAAAATTTGCCAACATGCCCTGTGTAAAGAAAGGCGAGGTGTATAATTGCGACAAACGCCGTGCCGTTGGTGGTGGTAATGACTATTGGGAATCAGGGGTAGTAAATCCAGATATCGTATTACGCGATTTGATTAAGATTTTCCATCCCGAATTAGAATCCGACAAGGAATTCGTATATTATAGAAAAGTGGAATAGATTGATATGAGGCATCGTACCGTAACACTATTTGTGATACTATCTATCCTCCTTCTTGTCCTATTTGTGCTGGACCTGCTGGTGGGAGCTGTGTATATACCCATAAAGGATATTTGGGGAACAATAATCAGTGAAGAGGTCAACTCGGCTACACGACTTATCGTGCTGGATATTCGGCTAATGAAAGCTATAGTAGCAGTTGTAGCAGGAGTTGCCTTATCCGTGAGTGGTTTGCAAATGCAAACGCTGTTTCGCAATCCATTGGCCGGCCCGTATGTGCTCGGTATCAGTTCCGGTGCAAGTCTCGGAGTTGCCATTTTTATCTTGGGAATGCCTCTTTTGGGTATTGTTAATAACAGCGCGATATCGTCTATTGGTACGGCAGGCGCGGCTTGGATTGGCTCTGCTTTGATTCTTGCGTTCATTGCGTCTGTAAGCACGAGAATAAAGGATATAATGGTTATTCTAATCCTCGGTATGATGTTTTCATCCGGTGTTAGTGCGGTCGTTCAGATACTGCAATATTTGAGCAATGAAGAAGCCCTGAAATCTTTTGTCATATGGACTATGGGATCTCTTGGTGATGTTACGGCAAACCAATTGCAACTATTACTGCCTGCAGTATTTCTCGGATTGATATTGTCTGTAGCTGTTATAAAACCATTAAATCTACTTCTGTTAGGCGAACAGTATGCACGCACAATGGGTTTGAATATTCGCAAATCTCGTTATTTGATATTTTTATCCACCACATTGTTGGCAGGAACAGTAACAGCGTTTTGTGGTCCTATCGGATTTGTGGGATTGGCAATACCGCATATCTCAAGGATGTTGTTCCGCAATGCAGATCATCGTATATTATTGCCTGCATCTGCGTTATGTGGCGGTGTCGTCTTATTATTTTGCGACATTGTTTCCAAATGGCTTACTCTTCCAATCAACACCATCACAGCATTGCTGGGTATTCCTATTGTTGTATGGGTGGTAATTCGTAATAAATCCATTGTTTGATATGATTGAACTTAAAAACATTTCGTTGGGATACGATAATAAACGAATACTGCTCAAAGATGTATCTGCAACTTTTAGCAGAGGAACAACGACTGCGCTTATAGGGCGTAATGGTAGTGGAAAATCTACATTGTTGCGTGCTATTATCGGTTTTCAACCTTTGATGAGTGGTAACATTGTTTTGAACGGTACGGATATTAAAGATACAACAGCGTTACAATTGGCCCGACAAGTTGCTTTTGTTACAACTGAGCGAGTTCGCATCTCAAATTTAGCGTGTAGAGATGTAGTTGCCCTCGGCAGAGCTCCCTATACCAATTGGATAGGCAGAATGCAAAAGGACGATGAACTGGTTGTTATGCAGTCTCTGGAAAAGGTCGGTATGGAATCATATGCATTTCGTACTATGGATAAGATGTCTGACGGCGAGTGTCAGCGTGTGATGATTGCGCGTGCTCTTGCGCAAGCAACTCCAATAATTCTATTGGATGAACCTACATCGTTTCTTGATATGCCTAACAGGTATGAATTATGCCATCTACTTGCCGACTTGGCACACAAAGAAAATAAATGTATTATATTTTCCACACACGAACTTGATATTGCTAAATCTGTTTGCGATACGATTGCACTGATAGATTCTCCGGCACTGCATCATTATCCAACAGAGGAAATGATTAACAGCGGGTATATTGAAAAATTGTTCAAGATTAGATATGAAAGATAGCCAAAGTAATAATCAATATACGGCAAAGGATTTTTTTATAAATCTGTCTGTAGAAGAATATATATCAAAATATAGGAATGCAGATGTTTTTGCTAAGTATTGTGTGGAATGTAAAAATTACGGCAAAAGTTGGGGGTGCCCTCCATTTGAATTTGATGTAGAGAAACGACTCAGAAAGTACGATAATGTGCTGTTGGTTGTAACACAAATATTTCCTTCTGATACCGATTTGTCAATTGATGTTTCGCGTGAACTAATCCGTCCTGAGAGAATTCGATTAGAGAGAAGATTGTTGGAATTAGAGTCTAAATACAAAGGTCTTTCAGCTGCTTATGTAGGTAGTTGTCTCTATTGCCCAGAAGGTACTTGTACACGCCCCTATGGTAAAGCATGCCGACACCCTGAATGTGTGCGTCCATCGCTTGAAGGATATGGTTTTGATATTGGAAAAACTACAAAGGAACTATTTGACTTAGAACTTCGCTGGGGTAGCAATGAAAAAATTCCAGAGTATTTGTTGTTGGTATGCGCTTTGTTCCACAATGAGAATTCTGTAGAATTTTAACCACCTTTGCTACCGTTATGAATGAGTTTGTACCACATAAAATAGATAGTGAGGACTCTTTTGAGAGTCCGATATTGGGGGATGTTAAGGCCGGTTTCCCATCTCCGGCAGAGGATATTCGTGAGAAATTAGACCTTATTAAGTTGCTTGTTAGGCACAAGGCATCAACCTTCTTTTTCCGTGTAAATGGCGTATCGATGGTAGATGCTGCGATGGATGAGGGGGATATTATCATCGTTGACCGTGCGGTAGATCCTTACAATAACTGTAAAGCGGTGTGCTATATTGATGACGAGTATACCGTAAAGCGCGTTGAGATATCGGACAAAGGTGTGCGTCTTATGCCTGCCAATGAAGATAATACCACATACAAGCCTATTGAAGTAACCCCAGAAAACAACTTTGTCATTTGGGGTGTAGTTATCTGGGTTATTAAGAAGATGTAGTAATGTTTGCCCTTGCCGACTGCAATAACTTCTTTGCCTCTTGCGAACGCGCGTTCCGTCCCGACTTACAAGGCAAGCCCGTCATTGTTCTATCGAGCAATGATGGCTGTGCTATTGCACGAAGCAACGAAGCAAAGGCTTTGGGTATCAAGATGGGCGATCCTCTCTTCAAGATTAGGGATATAGTCAACAAACACAATGTTGCGGTATTCTCAGGCAATATGGCACTCTATGGTGATATGTCGCAGCGAGTGCGCTGGGTATTGGAGGGGTATGCGCCATCCATCGAGGTTTATTCTATTGACGAGGCATTTTTGAATCTTCGAGGCATAACCAATATTGATTTCGATGCCTATGCAAAGGAGATATCGGCACGATGCTGGAAACTAACATCTATCCCCGTATCTGTTGGCATTGCACCTACAAAGACTCTTGCAAAGATAGCGTCAAAACTATGTAAGCAGTACCCAAAGTTACGAGGTGGATGCTATATGCATCGCCCGCAAGATATCGAAAAGATTCTGCGCAAGTATCCGATTGAAGATGTTTGGGGAATTGGTCGTCGTTCTGTTCCTAAACTTAAAGCGAGAGGCGTCAATACAGCCTACGAGTTCACTCAGTTGCCCGAAGGTGTTGTTCAGAATATGTTCGGCATAACGGGCGTAAGAACCTGGAAAGAGTTACAAGGCATACCTTGTATAGAGTTTGAAGATGGCTTCGAGGCAAAGCAATCAATATGTGTTTCTCGTAGTTTCTCTTCGGAGATATACGAAGTTAAGGAGTTACAGGAGCAGACAGCAAACTTCTCTTCAACTATGGCCGAGAAGTTACGCAAACAACACTCCGTAACATCGGAAATTGTAGTCTTTGCCTACACCAATCGTTTCAAGGATGACGCACCGCAGACATACGCCAATGCTTTGGTATCGTTTGTAACACCAACTGCCGACCAGCGAACGATAATCACTGAGGCAGTGCACGCTATGCAGAAGTCATTCAAGAGTGGTTATGGCTATAAGAAGGCAGGCGTTATCGCTACCAAGATTATTGATGAGA
>JAGBHM010000013.1 GCA_017935505.1 Bacteroidales bacterium
ACCGAACAGAGAAGTTAAGCCCATTAGTGCCGATGATACTGCTATACCAAGTGGGAAAGTAGGTAGCCGCCAACTTTGTGAGACCTTCAGAAGAAATTCTGAGGGTCTTTTTTTTTGTGTATACATTACTCAGAGGTAATTTTGGCGGCTACCGTTTGGCAGCATGGCTGCCCGATGAATCGAGGGGCTCTCCTGAGGCCCAGCCGCCAACTTTGTGAGAGCATTCAGGAAACTGAGTGCTCTTTTTTTTTGTGTATACATTACTCAGAGGTAAATCTGGCGGCTACCGTTTGGCAGCACGGCTGCCGGATAAATCGAGGGTCTCTCCTGAGGCCCAGCCGCCAACTTTGTGAGACCTTCAGAAGAAATTCTGAGGGTCTTTTTTTTGTAATCCTCTTTTGTAGATATATGCATTTATTTTTAACTTTGTTATTCTCCATTTCTATGGGGTTTAAATGAATAATCAGTAAAAATAAGATATTATGTTTGCAAAGGATATTTATGTTGGCCGTAGGGCCAGATTGATGGAAAAGGTTGGCAAAGGTGTAATCCTTTTGTTGGGTAACAGCGAAGCTTCCTGCAATTATCCGTCGAATACTTATAAATTCAGACAAGACAGTTCATTTTTATATTTCTTTGGACTGAATGAGCCTGATATGGCGGCTCTGCTTGATGTAGAGAGCGGAGAGCAGATTCTCTTTGGCAATGATGTGGATATTGATGATATTATCTGGATGGGACCTCAGGAGTCTGTTAAGGAGAAGGCTGCAACTATTGGCATTGAAAAGAGTGAGCCAATGGCTGCATTAAAGGGGTATGTTGAGAAAGTTGTCAAAGCAGGAAGGAAGGTGCATTTCTTGCCTCCTTATCGAAATTATAATAAAATTCTGTTAAACTCACTTCTGGATATTCCTATTGTAAACCTCAAGGCAGAGGCTTCTGTAGAACTTATCAAGGCAGTTGTTGATTTAAGGATCATTAAAGACAAGTATGAACTAGAGGAGATAGAGAAGGCTTGCAATATTGGTTATGCAATGCATCTTACTGCAATGAAGATGGCCAAATTGGGAATGGTTGAGCAGCAACTTTACGGCATTATGGAGGGTATTGCATATTCACAGGGTGCCATGACCTCTTTCCCTACAATACTTTCGCAAAATGGTGAAACCCTGCACAACCACAAGCATCATCAGATCCTTACAGATGGCAGGATGGTTGTGATTGATTCAGGTGCTGAGACCAATATGAACTACTGTTCTGACTTTACCAGGACCTTCCCTAGCAGCGGTAAATTCACACAGCAGCAGAAGGAGATCTACCAGATAGTTTCAGCAGCCAACAATCTTGCAATTGATCTGGCTCGTCCGGGTGTGACATATAAAGAGGTACATTTGGCGGCGTGTCGTCTGATTGCTCAGGGCCTGAATAACCTTGGTCTGATGAAAGGTGATGTTGATGAGGCTGTTGCATCAGGAGCACATGCTCTCTTCATGCCTCATGGATTGGGTCACAATATGGGTCTGGATGTTCATGATATGGAGGATTTGGGTGAAAACTATGTTGGATATGACGATACAATCCAGCGTTCAACACAGTTTGGTCTCGCCTCTTTGAGAATGGGACGTATGCTTCAGCCAGGGCATGTACTCACAGTTGAGCCGGGTATCTATTTTATTCCGGCACTTATCGACAAGTGGAAGGCAGAGGGCATCAATAAAGATTTCGTGAATTTTGAGGCTTTGGATGCCTATAGAACATTTGGCGGTATCAGACTTGAGGATGATATTGTGATTACTGGTAATGGTTGCAGACTTCTCGGTGCAAAGCGTCTTCCTATTACAGTGGAGGATGTTGAGAGGGAGATGGCCGAGTAATTTGGGTTTTTGTGCCTGGTGATGTTATCTGAGAAATTCAAAGGATATTTGTGCGGATGCATATCTTCGGCATCCTACGGACTTATTCCATTATTTGCAATACCAATAATGAGGAAGGGGATGGATATTGACTCCATCCTCTCCTATAGGTTCGTATGCGCCTCTGCAGTAATGTGCCTTATGTTGCTGCTGAGAGGAGTTTCATTGAAAATCACAAGAAAAGAGCTCTTGACACTTGTTCTTTTGGGAGTTGTCTTTTCAGGCTCTTCACAATTTCTCTTTCTGGGATATAATTATATGTCTGTGGGGGTTGCCTCCACAATACTCTTTACCTATCCGGCATTTGTTGCCCTTATAATGTTTGCGGTATTCAAGGAGAGAATAGGGTGGATTACCCAACTTTCAATTCTGCTTGCATTTGTTGGGGTGGCACTTCTCTATATGGGAGATGATATTACAGGAAAGATAAGTTTCCTCGGAATAATAATTATATTGCTTTCGGCATTGAGCTATGCCCTGTATATGGTAATTGTGAACAAATCGTGCGTAAAGAATATGGACGGCACAAAGCTCACATGTTATGCAATGTTGTTCAGTGCTGTTGTATTTACTTTAAAGGCATTTATAACCGACGGCCATATAGAGCAATTCCCCGATATGCGGTGTGTGGCGGATCTGGTTTGCCTTGCAATTGTACCAACCGCTGTGTCGGGTATCACCATGGCATATGGTGTGAAATATGTAGGTTCCACAGCCACTGCGGTGCTCGGGGCAATGGAACCTGTAACTGCAGTTCTGGTTGGAATCATAGCCTTTTCCGAACCGTTTACTCTGAATTTGGCGGCCGGAATAGCCCTTATAATAGGGGCTGTAACTCTTATAGTGCTCTCCGACAATATATTGAAGTGGCTGGGCAGACTGCGGAAATAGCAGTGGCTAATCATCAAGACCTATAAGTTGCTGGTGCTTGTTGAATTTGAGGGTAATGCCGCTGTCCAACTCAACATCATACTTTTTCGAATCATCATCAATATCTATCTCCAGCACCTTCGCATTGGGATAATGCTCCTTTATGAAAGATAAGATTGTTGCAGGTATTACCTCTTGTGGTATCGAAGAGTTTTTGCAGTCAATCTCTTTCCATGTGCCGTTTTTGCCAAATTCTATCTTTGTACCATTGTTGAAGATTACAGTGTAAGATTTGTCAAACAGGTCGTTGTCCTGCTTTATGAGGGATGGCTTCAACTCAGTGAAATGCTTCTTTATAAATTTCTGGGCATTTGCAGGGAGCTGGTGGATTTGAATAATCCTGTCATTGTCAGCCATTGAAGAGAATGGAAGTGCAACCAGAAAAATCAGGGCAATAATTTGTGTAATATGTTTCATCGCAGTATGTTTTTATATATAAGTAACCAAAAACAGGAGCTACTGTTCAGATATGAATGAAAAAGGCGGCTGAAAAGTATCAGACCGCCTCCATTTATATATTGTTTATAGGGGTTCTAGATTATTCTTTTCCAGCCAACGGTGCTGGAGTTGTGTATGTTCTTGTGCTCAAATCCTTATCTACCATGTAAAGACCAAGGCTGTTGTCGCCAACTCTTTCAAGCTCATCAATGATGTCCTGAGCACTCTCTTCCTCCTCAACCTGCTCGTCGATGAACCATTTGAGCATACTTTGAGAAGCATAGTCCTTATCCTCTACAGCAATCTCGTAAAGATTGTGGATCAATGATGTAACTTTTTTCTCATGCTCCAATGTAGCTTTAAAAACAGCAAGTGGAGAATCCCAAGATGTCTCTACGCTGTCAATTGCTTTAAGCTCAACTCTGCAGCCGCGAGAGATAAGGTAGTTTATGAAAATTTGGGCATGTGCCTGCTCCTCTTTGAACTGCACTGCAAACCAGTTTGAAATACCTTTATGGCCTTTATTTGCAGCATCTACCGACATAGAAAGGTAAAGATAAGCTGACCACATTTCTGCATTGATCTGGGCATTTATAGCCTCATGTAATTTTTTGCTTAGCATAGTATTGAATTTTAGTTATTGTTCTATTGTTTTCTTATGCAAAGATATAAATTATAATTATTATAAACAAATAATTTCTATAAATATTTTTTAAATATTTTCATATTTATCCAAAGCCTCTCTCATAAGATTGCGGCCAAGTTCAGAAATTTCAGCTCCTTTTATATAATCTGCAATCTCTCCGTATGAGTCAAACGGCATTCTAACCAGAATATCCGGGCGGTTAAGCTGGATGGAGAGCTCGGTAACTGTATGGTAGAGGATACTGAAAGATCTGTCGAGAATGCTGTAATAGGTCTCTCCAAAGTCGGTGTCATTCTCCTGTTCAGCCAGATCCATGCTCTCCTTGTGGGCCATTACCTCCTTCAGAAGGGCTGCTCCCTTTATTCCAGCCCTCTTGAGTCTCTTCATGAAGCTCTGGTTGGAACTGTTGCTGCCCATTCCATCTATTATCTCTTTCATCTGGCTACTCTTCCACTCCTCAAACGCTGCATCAGCCAACTCAATGGCATTCTCTTTCTTGAGGTTCTCCCTTATATCATTGATATCTATATGGTTTACATCAAACGCTACGAGAATATCTCCCTCTTTGCGGTCTATGCGGTTGAGAGGAAGGCAGTTGGTCATTGCTCCATCAATAAATGAGGTCATATCATGCTTTACCGGCCTGAAGAGTGATGGAATTGAAATGGAGGCTCTGATGGCCGGAAGTAGCTTGCCCTTGTCAAAAATAATCTCCTCACCGGTGTACAGGTCTGTTGCTATCGCCTTGTACGGGATTTCCAGATCTTCAATATTTACATCCGGAACAATCTGGTTGATTGCCTCAATTATGCGGTCGCCCCTTACAAAATGGTTTTTGCCAAATGAAAGGTCCATTAAAGAGAAGAGGTTCCATTTGTCAAGGGAAAAGAGCCACTTCTTGAATTCAGGCAGCTTTCCTGCCGCATAAATTCCTCCAATGAGCGAGCCGATAGATGTTCCGGCCACAGATGTAATTGTGTAGCCTCTTTCGAGCAACTCCTCAATGGCTCCTATATAGGCAAAACCTCTCGGACCACCACTTGAGAGGACTAAAGCAACCTCTTTTTTTGTTGACATATATATATTATTTAATGGTACCAGGACTCAAATTATTGATATAATCCCTACATGCATGGATGAACTCGCCGGTGCCCTCCCAAATATACTCACAGTTGCTGTCACTCAGATAGCATAAACCGTGCAATACCCTTTGGGCATACTCAATTTTACGCTCCTTGCTGCACTCAAGCACATTGAGAGAATAGTATGCCCGCTGATAAATTTCCAGGGCAATGCTTTCATTCTGCTCATCCAGACACAACTGGCCCAACTTCAGAAGCTCTTCCAGACGCCCCTCATTCCTGGGCTTGTCGAAAAGATCATTAAGATACTCGGCAAAAGCCTCATCATCCTTGATTTTGAGCTCTCCCACGCTGGAACATTCAGCAACTTTCTGATAAAATATATTTGACATCTCTATCTCTCTTTGATTTCATTTACCCACAATCCGATATCCTCTTTTGTGGCTCCGTTAAAAAGTTTTGCATCTACCCATTCAATCTCAGGATATGCTGCCTTGAAATCCTTGAGGGCCTTTTCCGGAGTGCTGCCTCCAGAAGTGGCAAACATTATGACTTTTTTGCCGGCAAATCCATACTCCTCAATAAATGAGTTTATTATAGTTGGAGCAGTATACCACCATATAGGGTAACCAATATATATTACATCATATTTTCCGGCATCCTTCAAATCCTTCACAAACGGAGGACGGAAAGAGAGATCATTCATCTCAACTGAGCTGCGCGACTGCTTGTCGCGCCAATCAAGGTCTGCCTGAGTATATGGTACTTCGGGGTTGATTTTATAAAGATCGGCTCCTGCAACCTCTGCAAGATCTTTGGCAACGGCTTCTGTTGTTCCTGTTGCCGAAAAATAGGCTACCAATGTATTCATCTCTTTTTTATTCTGTGTGCAGCCTGTCAAAACCATAACAAGAGCCGCAATAACCATTATAACTCTCTTCATAACAAAATAATGTATGGTAAAGTTAATGATAAATCGCATTTATGCCAAAATTGGGAAAATAAAGTGGTGATGAGAAGAGATGATTAGTGTAGAGGTAAAAATAAAAGCGGAGTCTTAGATCTCTCTAAAACTCCGTTTCAAGTACCCAGAGCCGGGGTCGAACCGGCACGGGTCGCCCCACTGGTGTTTGAGACCAGCGCGTCTACCGATTCCGCCATCTGGGCCTAAAGTTTGCGCTCCTAAGAGCTGCTTAACGGTTGTTAAGAACTTTTGAGAGCGCAAATATAGTTATTTTTTATTAATGTGAAAATATTTTCTTCAAATATTTCAATTATTTTTCTTCAGTAGTGGTGTCTTCCTCAAAATATGAGAAGAAGAGGTATCTGAATGTACCTATGCCTGTAGTCTGGCTTCCGACAGAATAACCAGTCTTGAGGTCTATGATATCCATTGTTGAATTGGTTGCAAAACCATTGGCCTCAGATGTGAACAGATTGCCTGAGTATGTGCTCACGCCAACACTGTACAGGTTCTCTCCGCTATGGATCTCTTCAAGTTCTCCGGTTGCAAGGCTGAGTACATATATGCCTGATGTCTGTGAATCCCAGTCTGTTGCATATGAGTAGAGCCTTCCTTTTGAATCAATGGTGATGTATCCAGTGTAAGGATCGAGGCAGTCAGCCATATCAAAGCGGTTGCGGGTTCTGTCGTCATAAGGATCGTATTCGATTACTCCGTAGCCTGGGATTGAAGCATAGATGCGGTTGTTATAGTAGCACAAGTGTTTTACAGCACCTGTATACTCCTCATCTTGATATACTTCCTCTGTTACGAAGCGGCTGCCGTCTCTCCTCAATTTTACAATACCCTCTTTGGTTCCTACATAAAGGGCGTGTTCGAAATAGAGCAGACCGTGTGCATCAGTACCTACATGAATGGTATCCACCGGATTGTTATTTGATGCGTTGTAAACAGATACATAAGACTCAGTATATGAGTAAGATCCGTCTGGATTCTCAACACGGGTCTCTCCTGCATTGGTTACAAAGATGAACTCTCCGCCAAGTGCAATCTCTCTGGTATTTGAAAGATTGGCTTCAATCGGGTTTGTGAGAGTTTTCATGTTAAGAACATTGATAACCTCAATTTTATCAGGATTTGAGCAGAGGAGATATCCGATACCATAATTTGAGAAGGTTCCGCTCATAAGGGTTGCTCCAAGTTTCTTATTGTTGTTGGCCTTTGCAAAAGCATTTGGAGTCATCATTTTTGTATCCTCATCATAAACATATACACTTCCATCCTGAGATTTATAGTTACCTTCATTGAGGATAAGCACTTTATTTCTCTGCACATACTTTACATTTGAGACTGTGTCGCAGCTTGAAATTATTGTGGTTAATGCTACAATAAGCAGTAGTGTGAATTTGAATTGTTTCATATGTATTAATTAAAAATTAAAATATCCTTTTTAAAATTGGGCTGCAAATATATATTAAAATTTCCATTGCACTGCTATTCCAAAATTTATGCCAGGCATTGCATAAAACATAATATTTTGATAATCGGTATTTAATATATTTTTAATTTCTCCGGTGATGCTTAAATATTCTTTAAATAGCATAAAATCATATTTTACCGACAGATCAAGCAGAGAGTACCCTTTCATTATATCAAACATATCGGTGGTACTTCTTTTTCCAATATAGTGGTACGAGATGGCTGTAGAGAATTTTTTATACGATGCCTCCACATTTGCCGACAATGCATGTTTTGGCTGGTAGGCCATCTGGTGACCTACTGAAGGGTCGTTCTTTATCAGCGACTCTTTAACTGTAACTTTTGTAAATGTATAGTTAATGTCGGCAGATGCTCTCCACTCCATCCATTTTTTTACAACGGTGACACCTGTTTCGAGGCCGGTTGATTCTACTTTCGGAATATTCTTGGGCCTCCAGACTTCGCCAGCCGGGAGCCATCTTATCCAGTCTTTTACATCAGAGAGATAAACAGTTGCAAATCCTTTGAACTCCCAACTTTTGTAGAGCGCAGAATAATCTGCACCAAATTCGTAAGTAGTACCGGATTCTGCTTTGAGATTCTCCGCTACGCCGCCCCAATACCGGTCATTTAGTGTTGGAACTTTTGCGCTTTTGGACACAGAGGCTCTCAGCGAAAGATCGTGTATTGCATATCCGGCTCCAACTCTCGTATCATTCATCGGATTTATTACTCTGTACTTTATATCAAAGGCTGGTTGTACCGGTATATTCATGCCCGTTACAAAAGCACCTCTGATTCCGCCTCCAACTGTGAGGCTGTTTGTCGGTTGCCATAGGGCAAGTGCGAAAATCTCTCCTCTCCACTCTTTTGTACCGCTGGCATATGCATGTACATCCGGTTTGATGAATTCAAGTGAGGCTCCGCCCCTTACGCTTAAATTACAGGTGCGGTATTCTGCATCGGCATTTGCAAAGATGCGGTCGGCAGCAATGATATCCTCTTCATACAATTCGTAGTCGTGGCTGTAGGAGACTCCCGAATTGTAATGCCATTTGCCGCAACTGCCATTATATCTTGCTGAGACTTTGGTGTTTCGGTCGAGGATTGAATGGAATGATTTCTCCACATGATTATTTGATACCGACGGCTGTATCTGTTTATCGAAATCGAGATGCATTATGCTTATCTGCAGTTGGGAGTTGTCCCTGAATTTGCGGAAAAGTTCCTGCAGAGCCCCCCAGTTGCGGTACTCAGCATTGTTTAGCCTCTCGCGTGGATATCCTGTCTTTGTATTGTTTGAAAATTTGTAATTGTTTTTTGCGTAAGACCAGTAGATGCTGGTGCGGCTCTCCCAGTTGTTCTTTCCGTATCTCAGTGTGCCTCCGCCAAATAGGGTGGTGAAACTTCCAAATTTGAGTGTGACATCTCCGCTAATTCCCTCATTGTATGTAGGGGAGGTCTTTAACTGTATATTTCCACTGAGGCTGCTGCTGCCGTACAATGCGGAGCTGCCTCCTATATGGATGGTCATGTTGTCAAAAAAATAGAGAGGGATGTGGCTCAGGTCTGTTTGGCCAAGTGTGGGAACAGAGAGAGACTGCCCGTTCCACTCTATTGATGTATGTGAAGATGAGGTGCCCCTCAATGAGAGGTAGGAGCTCATGCCTCTTCCATACTCCTTTATATATATGGAGGTATGCTTTTTCAGCAGGTCGCTTAGGGAACTGCTGGAAGTTGCTTGCTGGATATTGTCGAATTTCCTGATTTTGGTTCCTGGGCTGTATTTTGCATTTCTGGAGGCATTCTCTTTTCTTGCCTGGTTTACAACAATGGTGTTTAAGGTGTCTGTTTCTGTTTGAGAATATGACAGATAAGGAAAGATTGCACTCAGCAGTACAAATAGGAGGAATCTCCCAAATAGAGTATTTGCGGATAAACCGGTCATCATGAACTTTTCTCCCTGAAAGTCTTTAATGTATTGCTCAGAAGCAGGTTTTCTGACTCAATTTCACACCCTCCTTCTCCTCCATATTCACCTAAAAGGCTTTTTGAAGAATGGATGCCGGGCAACTGTAAGGTCGTGCCTAATAGAACTTTGCCTTGCAGATAATTTTACAGCAGCAGGTACTGTTCCGGACTTTACCGGATTCCCTCTCTTCTGAACTCAAACTGGTTAATAACTAAATCAGGCACAAATATAATAAAAATTATAAATGGCCTGATTTATAGATGAAAATAAAATTAGTAATTGAATACTATTGTCTTTTTCAGATCCGGATGCAGACTGTTGGCAACCGGGCAAGTCCTTGCAGAAGCCTCAATGGCTCTTTTCTGTTGAGGGGTAAACTCTCTGTCTTTAGGGAAGTTGAATGTAATTTTCACCTCTACAACCCTTCTTGGATTGGTACCCATAATCTTCTCTGTCTCAACGGTTGTTCCATCGATATTATAACCGTATGCTTCAGAAGAGATTCCCATGATTGTGAGCATACAGCTGCCGAGAGCTGTTGCCAGCAGGTCGGTAGGAGAGAATGACTCACCTTTTCCATGATTGTCAAGAGGGGCATCTGTAATTATTTTGGTCCCCGACAGTTCGTGAACAGCTTCTGTTCTCAAACTTCCTGTGTATACAGTATTAATCTTTGTCATTTTTTGAACCTATTAAATTGTTTATTTCCTTATTTATAATGTTTTTCAAATCTTTACCTATCTCCTTAAGGTCGTTGCGGATGTCGTTGAAATCAATCTTCTTTGCAGCCCCTTCGGGTGTGGCCTCTTCAACTATTTCTGCAATTAGGGTTGCACTTGTGCATGAGATTATTTTTACATTTACATAATCTCCTATTTTATAGCCTTTTGCGTCAAATACACAGGCCTTGTTCTGTGGAGTACGGCCCACAAGCTGCTCATCTGAACGTTTTGAAACGCCCTCAATAAGAACCTGGTACACTTTGCCGAGAGTCTTCTGGTTGCTGGCAAGAGAGAGCGTATTCTGTAGTTCTATAATCTCATTAAGGCGGCGTGTCTTCTCTGCAAGCGGCACATCATCCACAAAATGGCGGGCAGCCTTTGTATTTGGCCTGAGAGAGTATTGGAACATAAATGCAGAATCATAGCCAACCTCCTTCATCAGGCTCAAAGTATCCTGGTGGTCCTGTTCGGTCTCTGAGCAGAATCCTGCGATTATATCGGTACTGATTGCGCAATCCGGCAGAATCTCTCTGATTTTGGCAACACGCTCCATATATTTCTCGCGGGTGTATTTGCGGTTCATCTTCAACAACATGGCATCACTTCCCGATTGCACAGGCAGGTGTATGTGGTTGCAGATGTTTGGATACATTGCCATGGTGTAGAGTACTCCATTGCCCATATCTTTTGGATGTGATGTTGAGAACCTTACTCTGAGTTTAGGGTCAATCAGCGCTACAAGTTCGAGCAACTGGGCAAAATTGACACTCTCTGTTGGATTATCGGGATTTACCCATTTGTAAGAATCTACATTCTGTCCCAGCAGTGTCACCTCCTTATAGCCGTTGTCAAACAGCTCCTGTGCCTCTCTTACAATACTGTGTGGGTCTCTGCTCCTCTCTGCACCTCTGGTATATGGTACAACACAGTATGAGCACATGTTGTTGCATCCTCTCATTATTGAGATGAAGGCCGATACACCATTCTTATCCAGTCTTACAGGTGATATGTCGGCATATGTCTCTTCATGGGAGAGTATTGTATTTATCTGTTTTTCACCGCTATCCAAAGCTTTTACAAGTCTGGCTATATCTCTGTATGAGTCAGGCCCTGCAACAATGTCCACCGCCGGATGCTGGAGCAATTCAGCCTTAAGCCTTTCAGCCATGCAGCCCAGAATACCAACAATCACATTTTTTCTTCTCTTCTTCTCCTGGAGGAAGACATCCAGCCTGCCCCAGATCCTCTGCTCTGCATTGTCTCTGATGGAACAGGTGTTTACCAGAATCACATCTGCTTTCTCCAGACTGTCGCACAAGGCATATCCGGCTTGTTGCAACACTGAAAGCACCACCTCGCTGTCATTGACATTCATCTGGCAACCATAAGTCTCTATGAAGACTTGTGGCAGATTGTTGTCGGTTATAGGTCTTACTGATTTATATTTATTTTCCATTTGGTAAATAATTTGCATACAAATATAAGGTTTTTATAACTTTTTTTACCTTTGTTTTCTTAAAAGAACATTATGAAGAGATTTTTATTGTTGCTGACAGCTTCTGTTATCCTCTTTGGCAGCTGTGCAAATTACAAGAACATCAATGTCGGAGATGTCTCAATAAAGGATGCGAAGATGGTATCGATGACAAAATATGAGGTGGAGCTTGAGGTGGAGGTGGATAATCCTACCAGAAGTGCTTTTGTAGTGAGGGATGCCGAGGGGCTTCTCCTTAAGAGTGGCGAGCCTTTTGCTGATGTGGTTGTGACAGAGGAGGTGAAGATTCCTGCAAGAGGGGTTAACAAGGTTGGTATAAGGTGTGACGTTTCATTGAGAAATGCTCTGTCTGCTTTGGCTATTGGGCTGAATTACAAGTCTTTGGATTGGGATGAGTTTGCTGTTGATGCAAAGGCTGTGGTTAAGAGCGGTGCAATAAAAAAGAAGAAGGAATTTAAAAATGTACCTTTGAAAAAGCTGTACAATTACATAAAAAGAAAAAGATGAATAGAGTGTTGATTTTGTTGTTTGTGTTGTCATTCTGCAGTTTGGCACATGCACAGGAGGGACTTGTAAGACAAGTTGTACCTCAAGATTCCCTGGTTATGGAGATGCCGGCAGCCGTAGATTCAACATTGCTGGGCACAACAATATTCTCCCTTATAAACAGAAATGGAGGGGATGTTGAAATCAATCAGAGCGCATCAATGGAGAGGGCCTTTGTGAAGTATGTTGAGAATAATGCAAAAAAGAGACTGAACGGATACCGTATCAGAATATTTTTCGACAACAAGCAGTCTGCCAGGGCAAACTCGGAAGAGGTTGAGAAATCTTTTACTGAGAGTTTCCCGCAATATCCGGTATACAGAACATACACAAACCCTTACTTTAAAGTTGCTGTGGGCGATTTCAGAACAAAATCCGATGCTGCAAAGGTGCTTGAGAAGGTGCTGCCCTTCTTTCCAAAGGCATTTATAATAAAGGATGTAATAGACTATCCTCTGTAGCGACACTATTTTTTGTGCCACCACTTTATGCGCATCTTCTGGGCCCAGGATTTTAGCGGACCCACATACCGCTCAATCTTCTCAGGATAGATATCCTGTATGTTCACGAGTATGCCGCTCTCTTCAACCTGCCCGAATTCGCTGTTTATAGCGGTTCCAAACATCTTCATGCTTGATGAGAGGTTCATGTATGAATTTATAAGTGGCGGAATATGTTCTCCAAAATTCTTCAGCTCTTTTTGGAGGATTTTGTATCCCTCTTTATAATCAAGATCCTTGAACAACTCTGCAAAATATGGGTTATCCTTGTCGCATGCGAGAGGTGTAATGGGCTGTACAAGTTTCTCTGGATCAAAGAAATATTTGTGGAGGAAGTGCAACAGCATGTTCCTTGCACTTGGATTGTACGAAGGATACATTGTCACTTTGCCAAAAAAGTATTTTACATTTGAGTATTTTACAACAAGCGCCCCAAGACCGTCCCAAAGGTTGTCGAGGGAGTAGAGACTTTTTCTCTTTAAATTGGTACTCTGATAGTTGGGCTGTATAAATGAGCGGCCTAACTCAATTGTAAAAGGGAGATAATCTCTTTTAAAATCTTCTGAGAAGCTGAACAGCTCACCGGTTGCCATCTTCTCGGTCTCAAGACCTCCGCATTTTATATATCGGTATCCTCCAATAATCTCCTGATCTTTAGGGTCCCACACGATAAGTTGTTTATATGGCGATTTCGGATCTGTATCAAATGAGTCGATATCAATATGTTTTCCAGTGCCGCCACCACCGAGCCTGAAGGAGATCTCCCTCAAACGTCCTATCTCCTGCATGGTCATAGGGGAGTCGGCTGCTGTAACTTCAAAGAGGTAGTTTCCGCCTTTGCGTGTCTCCCTGATAAATTTGTCTGGTGTAAGTTCCTTTAATATGAGGTCCCTGTCAACGGGTTGGATTACTGCTTCCATTTAGGTAGTTTTATTATATAATATTCTCACTGTCGGCTATCTGCTGAGCTTATCCTTTAAGGAGTAGGCCATGCCTCGTATTCGACGGCAGATCTCCGATATGTTGTCGCCTGTAAGCTGTTGCACCGGAATAGGCTCTCCTATAACAACGTCAAAGGTAGTATTTTTTTTCTTGAACATTTCATCCGGCAGCATGCACATCTCAATATTGAATTTTATTTTGAGGAATTTGCGCACTTTGGCAAGTCTGTAGAAAAATTTGGAGTTTTCACCGCTGAAGTATACGGGAATTATTTCTCGATTATACTTTATTGCCTGTTTTATAAAACTGTTTTTCCACTCGGTATCGGATACTTTGCCTCCTATGAGTCTGGAACACAAGCCTGCCGGAAAATAGAGGATCTGGCTGGATGAGCTGTAGGCCTGCTCAAATTTCTCCAGATTACCCCTGTTCATATTTCCAATCTTGTTTACCGGAACAAAAATGGGTTCAAGCGGTTTTATATGCATTAGGAAGTCATTTACAACAAATTTTATGTTGTTATTGAAGCATTTGCCTATCTCCGAGATGAGAATGAGCCCGTCGAGGCCTCCAAGAGGGTGGTTTGATACAAAAATATATCGGCCCTCCTCCTTTATTGAACTTTTGTTGGTGTATAAGATATTGCCTTTGACATTCAGCTCGTTGAGAGCAGCTTTGGCAAAATCATCTCCTTTGAGACCAGGAGTCTTTGCAAAGAATACATTGAGCTCATCCTGATGGATAAGACGTTTTATAAAGTTTATAACAAACTTTGGTGTGTATTTTGCTAAAGATCTGTTTTTAGAAGCAATAACTTCCCGTACATCAATTGTAACCGGGCCCTCGACAATATCATTCATAGGCTTTTGTTTATGGGGCACTAAGTTAAATAAAAATTGTATCTTTGTAGATATGTTAAAACAGGGTTTACAACAAAAATTGCAGACAAAGCTTTCGCCTTTGCAAATTCAAACAATCAAATTGCTTGAATTGCCTATGCTTGAGCTTGAGCAGAGGATAAAGAAAGAGCTGGAAGAGAATCCGGTGCTTGATGAGGTATCAGATGCGCAGGAGGCTGATGAGAGCACTCCTAAAAATGTGTCACTCAGTGAGTACCCGACAGATGATCCTACCCCTTCATATAAATTGTATGTGAATAATCAGGGGAAGGATATGAAACCTCAGTACAATACTTTTTCTGTGCGGGAGAGCTTTCACCAGAGTCTGCAGATGCAGTTGGGATATCGCGATATAGACGAGAGAACAAGGAGCATTGCAATGTTTGTAATAGGCAGCCTTGATGATGACGGCTATCTCAGACGCGATCTGGAGGCCCTTTCAGATGACATTTCATTCCGGTTGAATATAGAAACATCAGAAGAGGAGCTTGAAAAAGTGCTCGAGATGATTCAGGAGTTTGAGCCTGTGGGAATTGGTGCAAGAAATCTGCAGGAGTGTCTGATTCTTCAGATGGAGGCAAAGAACAAGAGCCGGATACAGGAGGTGGCGCTTACAATTCTGGAGGATTATTTTCAGGAATTTACAAAGAAGCACTATTCAAAGATAGTCTCCAAGATGGGCATATCTCAGGAGGAGCTCAAGGAGGCCATTGATGAGATTGTGAAGTTGAATCCTCGTCCTGGCGGGCAGATTGATGATTCATATGTTGAGCAGGCGCAGCAGATTGTGCCGGATTTTCTTTTGGAAGAGAAGGATGGGGAGCTTATAATGTCGATGCCGAAATTTTCGGTACCTGAGCTGAAGGTGAACAAGCGTTATGCCGCTCTTCTGGAGAAATCTGCCAATACACAGGACAAGGCTGGAAAAGAGGCTGCAAGTTTTGTAAAACAGAAGCTCGACTCTGCAAAGTGGTTTATTGAGGCAATAAAACAGCGTCAGAACACATTGCAGAATACTATGAATGCAATTATAGATTTTCAGCGCGAATATTTTCTGGATGGAGATGAAACCAAGCTTAAGCCAATGGTGCTCAAGAATATAGCGGAGAAAACAGGACTCGATATCTCAACAATATCCAGAGTGGTCAACTGCAAATATATCCAGACCCCGTTTGGAATCTTCCCATTGAAGTACTTCTTCTCTGAAGGTATGGTAACCGATAAGGGTGAAGAGGTATCAACCAGGGAGATCAAAAAGATTCTCTCAGATTGTATCGATCAGGAGAATAAAAACAAGCCCCTCACAGATGAAGAGCTTGTTGGTGTATTGCAACAGAAGGGCTATATTGTTGCCAGACGAACTGTGGCCAAGTATAGGGAGCAGCTTAATATCCCTATTGCCCGTCTGAGGAAAGAACTATAGTTTGTCTCCGTATGCCAAATCTCCGGCATCTCCCAATCCCGGAACTATATAGGATTTGTTTGTAAGCTCCTGATCTACAGCAGCTACCCATAGTGTTACCTTTTTGTGTGGGAGGTGTTTTGAAAGGTATCCCAAACTTTGTTCACTTGCTATAGGACATACCAGATGTGTGTGTTTTGGTTCACCGGATTCGCATAGTTTCTGATAGGCCAGAACTAATGAAGAGCCTGTAGCAAGCATTGTATCTGCAATGATCAGCAGCTTGTCCTGCAGGCTTGGAGTGCTTGCATATTCAAATTGTATGGTGAATTTATTGTCTTTTCCATATTTTCTGTATGCTGCCACAAAGGCATTCTGTGCCCTGTCAAAATAGTTGAGTATACCAGCATGCAGTGGAAGGCCAGCTCTGAGGATGGTTGAGACAACAATCTCATTTTCCGGCAGATTGCATTGGGCAATACCAAGAGGAGTTGTGACATCAGTGGCGGTGTATTCCAGTGTTTTGCTTATTTCATACGCAAAGATCTCTCCTATACGCTCAAGGTTTCTCCTGAAGCGCATGCTGTCTTTCTGGATTTTCTGGTCCCTTATCTCAGCTATGAACCGATTGAGAATGCTGTTGTTTTCACTCAGGTTTATAATTTTCATTGCAGTCGTTTTTATAATTATGTCAAAGTTATAATTTTTTGGTATAATTGCCAACGCACCGTATATTTTTGGAGGCTGTGCTACAGTAGACCCTCATCAAGGAAACTGAAATATACCTCACCTGCAATGATTATATGGTCGAGCAGTTCAAGATCGCAGGATTCTGCGGCCTTCTTGAGCCGTTTTGTCTGCAACCTATCGTGCTCTCCTGGGTGCCTGCTGCCCGAAGGGTGGTTGTGTATCAATATTATTGAGGCTGCCAGCTTCTCTATTGCCCTTTTTATTATGATTTTGACATCTACCACCGTGCTATTGGTTCCTCCGCTGGTAATCTTCTCTTTTGCAATGAGTTTGTTTGCTGTGTTGAGGTAGATGACCCAGCACTCCTCATGGGAGAGATCCTTGAGCAACGGAATCATTGTACGGGCAGCATGTTGGGATGAGTATATTGTGGTCTTTTCTGGAGTCTTCTCCATCTCCAGCCTTGTTGCCAGCTCAAATGCCGCCATAATCGGGAGGGCTTTTCCTATACCCACGCCTCTGAACTTGTTATAATCATAAAAGGAGAACCTCTTCAATTCCTGAAGGCTGTTGCCTGCTTCATATAATATTTTTCTCGACAGCTCTATGGCATTCTCATCCCTATTGCCTGTCCTGATAAGTATTGCAAGCAGCTCTGCATTGCTCAATACACTTCCTCCTTTGGAGAGAAATTTTTCACGCGGCCTCTCCTCCTCCTCCCACTCCTGAATAGTTAGTTTTTTCTTCTCCATCGTGTAAAATAAAAGACTCCCCAAATTTGGAGAGTCTTTTATTTTCTTAGATGCAAAAACGTAAATTTACGCCAAATTGTTTACGTAAACAGCGATACCGCTTTTCAAGTTTGCAGCTTTGTTCTTGTGGATGATATTGGTTTTAGCCAATTTGTCCAACATTGCATAAACTTTAGGCATTAGAGCCTCTGCTGCTGCTTTGTCTGTAGTGTTGCGCAATGCTCTAACAGCATTACGAGTTGTTTTTGCATAATAGCGATTGTGCAGTCTGCGTTTCGCATTCTGGCGAGTACGCTTGTCTGCTGATGCGTGATTTGCCATTTTATTTACTTTTTTAATATTTCTAGTAGTGGATAGGGGAATCGAACCCCTATTGCAAGAATGAAAATCTTGAGTCCTAACCGTTAGACGAATCCACCCTAAACACCTGCAGAGTTAGCAGGCTTTCTGTTTTGGGACTGCAAAGGTATAAATATTTTTTATTCCTGCAAAAATATTAACACTTTTTTGTCAAAAATTGTTGATAATCGCCGTGGCAGGCCATTATCTGCTGAAATCCTCTGCCCAGTCAAAAGAGTATATTATAGACTCAACTTGTCTGAGATAATTTCTTTTGTCATACCTTGGTGCATACACAAAACCCTCCAGAACAATGATGTTTTTACCGCTTTTGTCATAGAAGGCGTGTTGAACAAAAGGCCCTCCCATATAGTCGTTCTGAACCTCCCACAGACCTCTCAACTCTCCAAATTCTCTTCCTTTGTATTTGATCCATTTCAACTGCGGTTCTTTCTCCTTAACAATGCTTGTGGTCATGTAACTGCCCTCAAGCATACCTGGGACATTCTTTTCAAGCACCTCGTTGCGTGCTGAGACAAGCCCCTCTAATGTCATTGTAGTAGAGTCTTTTACGGGAATCTTGTAGACAAAAAGTCCTTGGTTTATATAGGTTGTCTCATATGAGATCCAGATGAAATCGTCTGTACGTTTTTTTAGGGAGTATCCATTTGGAAAGTATGGGGAACCTCCGAACTGGTCGGCAACAAGGGATCTCAGAGGTTTTTCCTCATATCTCTTGGAACTTCTGATTACACGGTTTCTCTCGCTCTGCTCAAATGTGTTGAATATGGTCTCTCTCTTCTGCTCAATCAATTTTGTTGCGCTTGCAGCGTCAGGTGCAGTCATGGTTATGACAGTTTGTGGTGCAGACCATACATCCTCCTGGATCATGAATTTAGGCTCCGGATATTTCTGCGGATCCACAGATAGTATTATGATGTTGCGGTGTATCTGGAATATGTTGGTAAATGCGTTGTCGGGTATATTTATCAGGGTGAAAGATGGTTCCCTTTGAGGCAACAGAGGATAATCTGCGGCAAGGATATCTCTCAGGAGAGTACCCGGCTCCGACTCCCAATTGGCTTTGGTGGTTACAATAAGTATCTCTCCAGCTTTTCCGCTCACAGATGGTTTCAACTGCACACCTTCACCTCCGCAGCTTGAGAGGAGAATTGACAAGAGGGCCACATATAAAAACAACAACCTTTTCATAGATGTATAATAATTAATTGAATAATCTGAAAATATCATTACCGAATGCCAGGATCATCAGGCCGAGCAACAGCAGCATTCCCACAGTTTGTGCATACTCAAGGAATTTGTCGCTAGGCTTTTTGCCTGTAATCATTTCATATAGAGTGAATAATATATGTCCTCCATCCAACGCAGGAATAGGGAGAATGTTCAATACAGCAAGCATAACAGAGAGGAATGCGGTGAGATTCCAGAAAATCTGCCAGTTCCATGTTCCAGGGAAGATTGAGCCGATGGTTATGAAACTTCCTACCGATTTATATGCCTCTGTCTTTGGAGAAACGATGAGTTTGAGCTCCTTCCAATAATTGGCAACAGTCTGGATTGTCTTGTTGAATCCTGCAGGAATTGCGGCAAAGAATGAATACTCTTTTTTGGTTATGTTGTAGAAATCCGACAATTTGGTATTTGGAATCACCTGCATTTTGCCTGTTGTATCGGTTACAATCGGAATAAACAGCAACTCTTCGCCTCTGGCTACAGTTGCAACAAGGGAGTCTCCTTTATGTTCCGACAGAAAATCCATTGCATCGAAGAGGAAATCTGTATTTGTGCCGTTAAGTGCCAGTATGCGGTCTCCGGCAGCAAGTCCGGATGTAGCATTTACTGACGAATCTGGAATTGCGCCTATTATATAAGGTATACCATAGTCGAACATTCCCTTGTTCTTCAAGATGGCAGGAATATAATTTTCGTCGATATTTACGGTTACAGTATCCCCTCCACGCAATACTTTTGCCCATTTGGCCTGTGTGCGGATCAATTCAACCTGCAGTTCCTGGAATTTATGAGGAACCACATCCTCAAATGAGATGATGCGGTCTCCGTTTCTGAAACCTATCTCGTATGCAAGGTCATCAACCCTTACACCTGTTGTCACATCCTCATTCTTGATATACTCCTCTCCCCAGGCAGCAAGAACGCCTGTGTATATTACAACGGCCAGAACAAAGTTGAAAAATACGCCGCCAAAGAGCACAAGCAGTCTCTGCCATGCCGGTTTGGTACGGAATTCCCAAGGTTGAGGCTGCTGCTGCATTGCCTCCTTATCCATAGACTCATCAATCATTCCTGATATCTTGCAGTAGCCTCCAAGGGGAAGCCATCCGATACCATATTCTGTATCGCTGTTTTTTGGTTTGTATTTGAAGAGACTGAACCATGGGTCAAAGAAGAGGTAAAATTTCTCAACCCTTATCTTGAACAGACGTGAAAAGATGAAGTGCCCGAATTCGTGGACCAGAACAAGAATGCTGAGGGCAAGTACTACCTGTAATATTTTTATAAGAATAATCATGATCGTTTTGTTTTGTACATTGTGAATATATACACTATAACAATTTGCAAATATAGTTCAAAATATAGACTGCTCCTATTTTTAAATCTTGCAGTCTTTACTTTCAAAGTGTTGAAAATCAGGAGTGTGTCGATTGAAAAATGGGGCTCTTTCTTGCATATGGGCTTTTGATGCCCGGTATATGGCTATATGAATTCCCTGGCGATGGCTTTGGCGCAGGCATCAGTTTCAAAGATGTCGCTTATGGAAGGCTCCGCTATGAAACTGCATTTCTGCATGGTCTTCTCTATGATATGCGGAATTTTTCCAAAGAGAATCTTCTCCTCCAGCAGGGCTGCTACGGCAACTTCATTGGCGCCGTTCATGATGCATGCCATATTTCCTCCCTGCCTGTGTGCTGAATATGCAAGGTCTATTGCCGGGAATTTTTTTCTGTCCGGTGCAGAGAAGGTGAGCTGTCCCAACTCCGGCAGGCTGATCCTTTTTGTATCCAGTGCAATTCTGTGAGGATAGGAGAGAGCATACTGTATCGGAACTCGCATGTCAGGTGCTCCAAGTTGCGCCTTCAGTGATCCATCTGTAAATTGTACCAATGAGTGGACAATTGACTGCGGGTGCACGACAATCTCTATTTTGTCGGGCTCCATATTGAAGAGCCATGAGGCCTCAATCATCTCAAGGCCCTTGTTCATCATGCTGGCAGAGTCGATAGTAACCTTTGCTCCCATGCTCCAGTTGGGATGTTTGAGTGCCTGATGACGTGTCGCATTCATGATGCTCTGTATATCGGTATTCAGGAAAGGACCTCCGGAAGCTGTAAGAAGCAGTTTTTCAATCTGCGCACTCTCGCCCTGAAGGCACTGGAATATTGCAGAGTGTTCTGAATCTACAGGAAGGATGGGACTGTTGTGCTCTTTTGCAAGTTTTGTTATGATTGAACCTGCTGCAACAAGTGTCTCCTTATTGGCCAGAGCAATGACTTTGCCGCTCTTTACCGCATTTATGGTTGGTTCAAGACCGCTGAATCCCACCATTGCTGCGAGCACTATATCAATATTTGATCCCTTTACAAGTTCATTGGCCGATTCTATTCCTGCAAAAACCTTTATATCCTCTTTGTCAAGAGCTTCAAATACAGTGCTGTAGAGCTCCTTGTTGCATATTACCACTGCATTTGGCTTGAACTTGAGGGCCTGCTCAATCAGCAAGCTGCTGTTGTTGTTGGCGGTAAGCAGCTCCACTTCAAACAGATCAGGATGTTGTGATATTACATCCAGGGCCTGTGTGCCAATGGAACCGGTTGAGCCTAATATTGCGATATGTCTCTTATTCATATAGATATGCTTCAGAATTTAATATAATCAGCAGGGTTGACGGGTTCCCCCTTGTGCCACAGTTCAAAGTGAAGATGGGATGAGGTGCTCTGTCTGCCGGTATTGCCGACTAGTGATATAGGGCTTCCTGCAGAGACTTTGTCTCCAACTTTCTTAAGAAGTTTGGCATTGTGCTTATATATTGAAATCAGGTTGTTGTCGTGCTGGATCTGTATTATGTGGCCGTTCAGTTCACTATATTCGGCAGCTATCACTGTACCGTCGAGGACAGAAGAGACCACACTATTTTCAGGTGCTGCAATATCTACAAAAGGATGGTTGACAGCAGTGTTGTACTCTTGTGTAATCATGCCCTTTACAGGTGGAAAGAAGTGCAGACCCTCAATCTGTTCGATTTTTCCGTTGTGTGTTGAGAGATTGAACTGCTCCTCCTTGAGAACCTCGCTCCTGAGCAGGGAGTCATCCTTTGCATATGCCGACGAAGCTGTAACCAGAGAGTCGTTATATTGGGCAAGGCTTAAGATGCTGTCGGCCCTTACCGGCTCTTTTCCTGTAACAATCCTCTGTATATTGGTGAGTTGGAGCCTCCAGAGATTTACCTCATTCTGAAGCGAATCCAGTTTGATTGTGTTTTGGATCAGAGTTCTTCTGCTCTCTGCCGAAGGGTATCCCGGAATAAACTCGCGCAATGGTGTAAATGATATGAGGGCTGTTATGGAGAGTGCAAAAAGCAGTATCAGAAATATAATAGTAAGTATTGACAATATTCCGTTGCCCCTGAATGAGAAGAGCACTTCGTGCGTTGTATCATTATATATGGAGATACGGAATTTGTTGGATAATTTATTTTTATTTTTTCTCTTTATTGCAGCCATATTATTTAAAAAGCTAACTTTGCAACATGGACAGAATTATAGGTATCGATTATGGTAGAAAGAGAGTTGGCGTTGCTGTGAGCGACCCTCTCGGAATCTTTGCATCTGCCCTCGAAACTGTTCCGTCTGCAAAGATAGTTGAATATCTCAAAAATTATACCTCAAAAGAGAAAGTGGAGCGTTTTGTTGTAGGGTATCCGATGAATCTCAATAACAAGCCTTCGGAGGCGGCGAAAGATGTTGAAGTCTTCCTCAAGTGGCTCAAGAAACATTTTCCGGATATTCCTGTTACTTTGGAGGATGAGAGGTTCACTTCGCAGATTGCAATGAAGGCGATGATTGCGGGTGGAGTGAAGAAGTCAGACCGTCGGGAGAAGGGATCAGTAGATAAGGTGAGTGCAGCCATAATTCTGCAGACCTATCTCGACAGACAAAAATAGAAGTTACAAATTGAAAAAGATATAATATGATATTACCTATTTACATTTATGGCTCAGGCGTATTGAGAGAAAAAGCGGCAGAAGTTGATTTGAACAATACAGATGGCCTTCCTGAGCTGATAGACAACATGTACCAGACAATGAGGGAGTCTGACGGTGTGGGTATTGCAGCTCCCCAGGTTGGAAAATCTTTGAGACTGCTTATAGTGGATGGTGCTGACCTTGCTGAGGATATGCCTGAACTTGAGGGTTTCAAGAGAGTTATGATAAATCCGGTAACACTTTGGGAGAGTGAGGAGACTGCAGAGTATTCAGAAGGATGTCTCAGTGTTCCGAATATCCATGCGGATGTTGTGCGTCCAAAGAGCATAAGGGTGAAATATTACAATGAAAAGTATGAGCAGGTTGAGGAGGATTTTACAGGTTTTGCCTGCCGTATGGTGCAGCATGAGATGGACCATCTCGATGGCCATCTGTTCATAGACCATGTTTCCCAGATCCGCAAGAAGATGATACAGTCGAAACTCAACAATATTGCGGCAGGAAAGGTGCGTACACACTACAGAATAGTGAAGAAATAAAACAGCAAGAATATGGGAGCTTTTCATGCATACGACATAAGAGGTATCTACAACAAGGATTTCAATAAGGATACCGCATATAAGGTGGGATATTTTCTCCCACAACTTCTCAATACAGACAGAGTGCTTGTAGGAAGGGATGTGCGTCTCTCCTCTGATGAGATAAGGGAGTATCTTGTGGCCGGAATTACCGATGCCGGAGCTGATGTGGTGGATATGGGGCTCTCAACAACCCCTATGGTCTATTTTGCTACAGCAAAGTATGGATTTGACGCATCTGTGCAGATTACCGCATCGCACAATCCTAAAGAGTACAATGGAATGAAAGTCTCTACCACAAATGCATTGCCTGTGGGTTTCGACAATGGACTCGGTACCATCGAGAAGTGGATAAAGGAGGGAAGGGAGTGCAAACCGCTCAGCCGTAAGGGTGAGGTGACCTTCATGGACATCAGGCAGGAGTATATTGCCTTCATGCAGAAATACAAAGGAGACTATTCCAACCTCAATATAGGAATGGACATATCAAACGGTATGGCAGC
This sequence comes from Bacteroidales bacterium, assembly GCA_017935505.1. Classification (GTDB taxonomy): domain Bacteria; phylum Bacteroidota; class Bacteroidia; order Bacteroidales; family UBA932; genus Egerieousia. The sequence goes on from JAGBHM010000013.1 coordinate 24,035, forward strand.
CATTATAATAAAGGATATCCTCAATGATGGCCGTAGCGGCAATGTAAATTATATATTTGATGAACCCGACGGTACTTTCCCAAATCACGAGGCCAATCCTCTTGTCGCCGAAAATATCGTAGATCTGCAGAAACTTGTAAAAGAGAAGGGTTGTGATATAGGTGTAATATATGATGGTGATGCCGACAGGGTTATGTTTGTTGATGAGAACTCCCGCTTCATATCACCTGATCTTATGATTGCCCTCATGGGACACTACTGGCTGGAAAACAGGGGATTGAAAGGAAGAGTGATTCAGGATATAAGGAGCTCCAAGGCTGTTGGGGAGTATCTCTCTCCGATGGGTGGCGAGATGTATACATGGAAGGTGGGACGGGCCTTTGCTGCACATAAATTGAGGGAGATAGATGGCGTGTTTGGCGGTGAGCTTGCCGGACACTACTATTTTAAGGAGTTCTTCTATTCAGACAGCGGTATTATGGCCTCACTCATAATTCTGGATATAGCTGCTCAACTGAAGCGTAATGGAATGACAATAAGCCAGGCAATCTCAAAAATTGAGAAGTATAAGAACTCTGGAGAGATAAATTTTAAAATAGAGCGTAAAAAAGAGGCAATGGATGCTGTAAGGGAGTACTTCATATCACAGGAGACTCCTACTGCTCAGATGGATTTTGATGGCTACAGAGTTGAATTCCCAGACTGGTGGTTCAATATACGTCCTTCAAATACAGAACCTTATCTCCGTTTTATAGCAGAGGCCAAGTCTGATGCGCTTCTGGAGGAGAAGGTGGCTAAAGCAAGGGAGATTGTCATGCAGTTTTCCTGAATGAGGCGGATTGAATAAGAGAGGTCTATGGAGAACCGTTGCCTGTCACTCGATTTTTTGCGCGGGATATCAATCTTTGGAATGATATTTAGCGCAATTGTTCCTTATGGGGTGCTGCCGGCATGGATGTATCACATACAGAATCCTCCTCCGCTGCACAATCTCGATGTTACAGTATCTGGAATCGGGTGGGTTGATTTGGTATTTCCCGTATTTATTTTCTGTATGGGCGTTGCTATTCCCTTGTCGGGGAAGAAAAAGATGGAGCAGGGGGTATCAGCCATGGAGTATGTGAAGGGCTGCTTTGGCAGATTCTTGATGCTATGGCTCTTTTCCTATTTATATGTGTTGATGAATTTTTCCACCGCAGAAGGCCTCTGGCCGCAGATATTCACAATTTTTGGATTTGTAGCGTTGGGCTCAGTATATGGGAAAAGGGTAGGAAAGAGCTTGTGGATTAGAGTATTGGGACTGCTGATTGCAGGGTGTATCATTGCAATTGGCCATTTCATGTTCGGGGAGGTTGTGAACTTTCACAGAAGAGGTATAATCATATTCCTGTTGGCATTCCTCTATCTGTTCGGGTCGCTGATATGGTATTTTACACGCAGAAATTTGCGGGCAAGAGGCGTGGTGTTCATAATATTGTTTCTCTTTACCTGTATTACCAAAGAGCTGGAGTGGCCTGCCATAACTTATGCCAATCCAAATGTGAGGTGGTGGTTCAATATGGAGTATTTCTATTTTCTGCTGATACTCCTTCCCGCTACTCTAATAGGTGATATCCTCTCTGAAAGGGCGGTTGGTAATGCGGATGCTCCTGAGGCTACCGGAACGGCTGTTGCCGGGCATCTCTTTTTCCCTCTGGTGCTCTGTTTTTGTGCATGGCAGTGTTATGCGCTCTATATGGGGATGCATTGTTGGAATGCAGTGGTTTCTATAGTTTTTTCTGTAATAGGATATATTGCTGTAAATAAGCACTTTATATATTATAAGGCTATGTTTGGGATGGCCTGTATATTGCTTTTGTGCGGATTGGGTATGATAGGGGTGGAGGGCGGTATCTTCAAGGTTCCATGCACAGTCTCATATTGTTTTATAACGTTTGGGATATCGGTATATCTCTACATGTTCTCAGATTATCTGTGCCGATATTTAGGAGGTTCATTCATTGTAAGGGTCTTTTCCGGAGCAGGGAAAAATCCTTTGATGAGTTATGTTGCATTTGACTCATTGGTTGTCCCTTTCCTGAAAGCGACAGGACTTATAGCGCTCTATCAGGCGGCATATCCGGCCGGATATCCGGCTGTAGGAGTGTTGAGAGGTGCAATTGTTGTCTTCTTTACAATGTGGATTGTTTATGCTTTGGGTAAAAAAGGTTTCAGATGGAAGGCATAAAACCTCGCATATGCCTGATTTTAATTTGCATAATAAAATGAATATCCATATCTTTGCGCACCTTTTCTCGAGAAGATAAGGAAGTTAAAAAAATTATTAATTTTTAAACTCACAGTTATGGCTGTTAAAATTCGTTTGGCCCGCCACGGTAAAAAGAATTATGCATTCTTCCATATCGTAGCTGCGGACACCAGAGCACCACGTGATGGTCGCTTTATTGAACTTTTGGGTACTTACAACCCTAACACTAACCCTGCAAGCATCGTTTTGAACGATGACAGAGCTCTTTACTGGTTGAACGTAGGTGCACAACCTACTGATACTTGCCGCAGAATCCTTTCTTACAAAGGTATCCTTTTGAAGAAACATCTTGCTGGCGGTGTTGCTAAAGGTGCTTTGACTCAAGAGCAGGCTGATGCTAAATTCAATGCATGGGTAGCTGAGAAAGAGGCTAAGATCAGCAACAAGAAATCTACTTTGGAGCAGAATGCAAGAGCTGCAAAGAAAGCTGCTTTGGAAGTTGAGGCTAAAGTAAATGCTGACAGAGCTGCTGAATTGGCTAAGAAAAAAGCTGAGGAAGAGGCTGCTAAGGCTGCTGCTGAGGCTGCTGCAAAAGCAGAGGCAGAGGCTGCTGCTCAGGCTGAGAACGCAGAGGAGACTCCAGCTGAGAACACAGAAGCTTAATTCAACAATGGGTGCAGGAGCTGAAAGAGGTGGCCGTTTGTCTGCAAATAGCGGAAAATTGGAGAACCCTATAGCTGTAGCACATATTGTAAAATCTTATAATACAAATGGTGAAGTAGTTGTAAAACTTACTAACGATTTGTTGGAAGATTTGGAAAGAAAAGAACCGGTATTCATCTATTTTGATGAGTTGCCGGTTCCTTTTTTTATTGAAAAATTCTCTACAAAGGGCAACTCCGGAGCTGTAATTAAATTCGATAATATAAACGACTTGGCTCATTCTGAGGAGCTTGTAAAGAGAAAAATATTTATTGAGGCATCATCTGCAACCTCGGAGGCTCTCGAGGAACTTGCGCAGGAAGATATGGGAGCTTATCTGTCGGGATTTGTACTGTTTGATGAAAATGGTACTGAAATAGGCAGAGTAACTGATTATTATGATTATCCTAACAATCCGTGTATAGAGATAGAGCCTGCGGAGGGGGTAAGATCATCATTTTCTGATTCCGAAGATGACAACTCTCCAATACTCATACCATTCCAGGAACAGTTCATCATTGCGTTCGATCCCGAGCAAAGAAAAATCCAGATGGAGATTCCATCCGGACTTATCGTATTCTGATTATTACAGATCCCTTTCCAATCAGAAGGTCAAGCTGAGTCCCAGCATATAGGTTCTGCTTATTGGCAGACTCCATCCGATGTTTCCATAGATAGAGGCCACTTCAGGATCAAAATCCTTATTATTTGAGAATGTAAGGAGATTTGTAGCGCTGAACGACAACTTCAGCTCCTCCATCTTCATTTTCTTTGAGATGGAAGCTGGTAGGGTATATGCAATATTTAAAGATTTCAGTCTTATATAATTGTTCTTATAAACATAAAGATCTGAGTAATTTGAGTTGATAGGATAGTTTGCAGATGCCAGCATTGGAATATTGGTAATATCTCCCGGTTGCTGCCAACGATTAAGCATGTCTGCACTATATTTTGGATATTCTACATTACTCTGAGATTTTCGTGAATCATATACATCTCCCCCAAACGAATAGATGAAGTTGAGGTCCATTGAAATATTTCTCCAGGATAACTGACTTTGGAATCCACCGTATGCTTTTGGGTCTGCACATCCTATTATCTGTTGACTGGCCTTTGTTATATCAGTTGTGGAATGTTTGCTATTGTTATCTTCTTGCATATGCCATAATGAATAACCGTTTTCGGGATCAACTCCGGCAAATTTATATCCATAAAAAGAGTTTGGGCTAATTCCTGTTTTTGGAACGTATCTGGCTTTCCCTGAAGTAAATATCATATCGGGTTCAGTATCGGCTTTCAGCTTGCTGTTTATTTTTGCAAGGTTTATTCCCAAAGTCCAGTTCCAATCCTTGGTTGATATAATTTCACCAGCAACAGATAGTTCAAGACCTTTGTATGATAATGTATAAGGGGTATAGTTGATTTCTATTTCGCCAGTGATATTGTTGAGATTTGGCATTGGGATATTATTCATATCCAAATCAGAAATAAAATAGTTGGCATTAATGTGCATTCTGTTATTGAAAAGTTTTCCATCAATACCTATATCTGCTTTGTTGTAACCGCAATATCTGTTGTCGATAATATATATTTTGTCATCAGTACTTTTCCTGTTTGTGCTGAGGTGGCTGTATGATGCTTTAAAATCCAATGAGGATATCCAAGAAATTCCTCTCAGGAACTCTTCGTTGCCTATATTCCAGACTCCTGATACGGCAAAAATGCCATTTGTTTTTCTGATTTCAAGGATGGTTCTTAAAGCCTCATGGCGGAAACTGGCCTGTATGGTGTATTTATTGTTGAAGTTGTAACCGACATTTGCAATAACGCTGTTTTTGGAATCCTTACTTTTTCCGGTTTTTTCAGATAAGCCTATCTGATTATTTGAAACATCGTACAGAACATCATGGATGACTTGGCTGTAAGTGTATTTTTCATACTCAAATCCCCCTTTTGCCCAAATGTTGTGTTTGTTTGCTATTTGTTTGTTCCAGCCAATATAGTTATATGAGCTGATGCGTGATATTTTGGTATCTGTATTATAGTTCCAGCCGGCAATATCTTCTGAAGGGTATTGGGCTGTATAGCCAAGATATTCATTGTATTTGAGATCTTCGTACCCGAATCTGGTCTCAACAGTAAGCTCATTGAAAAGGGTGGCTTTAAGTGATTCATTTATATTAAGGTGTTCTGTTTCAGAATTATTATCCCTGAATTGGTTTGTGTATAGTGGGTTGTAGTAGCTATACGCCATACGGTTAGGGATATAAGGACGATCATATAAAGAACCATCGGAGTTATAGGCCGGCCATTGGTCCAAAAGGATAGCCCTTTCCATATAGAAAAGATTATCAGCGTCCTTTTCATCACTCATTCCGGTTTTTGAGGTTTTTGCATAAGAAATATTGGAATTCCACTCAAAGATTTTAAGGAATTTTTGTGCAAAATTGAATCTTGTACTGTACCTGTCGGCATCATTAATGGAAACTCTTCCCGGATCTTTGGTATATGCTCCCGAAAGGTAATATCTGGTGTTGTCATTTATATTTCCATATATCGACAAGTTATAGTCTTGATATACAGGGGTGCGGTAAAGTATATTCTCCCAATTGGTCAGTTGTGCTGTTTTGGGGATATACTCATCTGTGAGGCGTTGAGCGTATTGTTGGGCCCTCTCTATAGCTAGCTCCTTTGGAAGATAAGAACTGTAACTTTGGATTGAAGAGTTATAGTGCTGTTCATACATAAGCTCTTTATTCATATCAGCAGATACGGTTTCATAATTCTTATGGGCAAATGAAGGAGAAAAGCCTATGCTTGTATTAAAGCGTACATTAATCTTTTTTCCGCACCCTTGTCTGGTGGTGATAACTACTGCTCCATTAGAGGCCGCTTCTCCGTAAAGGGCTGTAGCTGCTGCATCTTTAATGACAACAACACTCTCTATATCTGCTGGCGCCAATGAATTGAAAATGTTATTGCTAATATTTCTACCTAAATCTCCTGAATTTACAGCAATGCCATCTATAATATATAGTATTCTATTCGATTGGCTGGTAACCGACATGGTGTTGCGTATATTTATATCATATGCAGAACCTGTTTGTCCGGATTTGCCTACAATTCTAACTCCGGCCACTTTGCCGCTGAGTGCCGGTTCAAAGGATAGGGATGGCCATTGAGTTGATCTATTATATTTGATACTGTCTGATACTGGTATTTCCAGCTGTTGCGCTTTTGATTTGATAGAAATGGAGACAAGCAAAGCAACACAAAGAAAAGTGAGAAGTTTTTTCATATTGCATTTGGTCAGTAATGATTATAATACAAATATAAAAAAAAATAGGTTGCCTTGGGAGAGACAACCATATTTTTTTAACCTAAATCTAACCTATGAAAAAACTATTTGACTTAAAATATTACAAAGCCTGTGCCAAAGTTTTTTTCTGAGGATAAAATTTTTAGATATTTTTCTGTTTTTTTGAGATTATTTTAAAATCAGTTCATCCAATTTGCGTTTTGGAACGTGGTGGATGCCGTTCTCCTCTCTCCAATACTTATATTCATTATCTACAAGATCATCTACCACAACAACCTCTTTTGGCTTTCCAAGGGCAATCACCTGCAGAATCTCAAAATTTTCGGGAAGATTTACGATTTTTGAGAGGGCCTCCCTCTTTATGGAGGCGATGATGCATCCTCCATATCCAAGTTCAGTAGCCTGCAACAATATGCTCTGGGCAGTTATGCCGTGGTCGCACGATGGGGTGTTGGAGATATTTTTGTCGAGCAGCTGTATAATATATGCCGACGGCCTCTCTCCCTCTTCCGGACCTGGCCATTCTGTGAGATAGCCGGCCCAAGCCAATGTGGGAAACAGCTCTGCACACTCTTCAGGAGTATTTACCAATATATACTTCAAAGGCTGTATATTTCTTGAGGCAGGAGAGAATCTGGCAGCCTCAACCATGAGCACCAGCTCCTCTCTTGAAATTGTTGTCTCCTGATAAAGCGACGGTAGCTTCTGCTCTTTTTTATGAGGTCAAGTACTTTAGTCATGATCTTGATTTTAAATAGTTTACAAATCTTTAGACTTATATGCCGGTATAATTGAAAAGTTCCGGCAACTGATTGATCGAATCCAATTTTACCAGATTCGGATGGTCGAACTCTTCAACAACCTCGTGTGTCCATATTATTTCAGAGGGGATATACACTGCACTTGCCCCAATCTCCAGCACCGGTTTGATATCCGATTTGAAGGAGTTACCAACCATTATGAACTCTTCCGGAGCCACATTACACTTGCTGAGCAAAGTCCTGTAGGCCGGAACATCTTTCTCAGACATTATCTCTATATGCGAGAAATATCCGGCAAGTCCCGATCTCTCTATTTTATACTGCTGGTCTTTCAGATCGCCCTTTGTGGCCAGCACAAGCTTGTGGGTCTTGTAGAAGTATGCAAGGGTCTGCTCAGCATGCTCATAGAGCTTCATTTGAGGTTGTACAGTCTTTTTGCCAATCTCCATAACTTTTATTATGAGCTCATTTGGAGCTTTGCCCCCACATAGTTCAATTGCAGCTTCAACAAGGGCTATGATGAATGTTTTTGTGCCGTAGCCAAGTAGCGGAATATTGCGCCCCTCCACCTCCATCAGATGTGCTACAGCCCTCTCCTCACTGCAAAAAGGGAGCATTGCCTGTGCAAACTCCCTCTCTGCGTTGCGGAAATTTATCTCATTGTGCCAAAGTGTATCATCGGCATCAAATGCGATAACTTTTATATTCCTGTATAAATTGTTATTGGGCATTTTCTGTTGCTTGCGGTTGTGCGACAGGAGCTTCTGGCTCAATTTCAGTTATACTCTCAATTATAACAGGAGTGTTTGGAAGATCTCTCTTGACAGCACCTGTAGGTACTGAAGCAATCTTGTCTATAATGTCAAGACCCTCGATAGTCTCGCCAAATACAGTGTATGCGCCGTCCAACTGGGCACATGCCTTCTCATCCTGTACAATATAGAATTGTGATCCGGATGACTCCCTGTTAGGATTTGCAGCATCTCCTTTGCGGGCAGCAGCCAATGCACCTTTCTTGTGTTTGAGTTCAGGACGGAACTCTGCAGGAACATTGTAGCCAGGACCACCTGTGCCATATTTTGCAACAGCATTCGGATCTTTTGAAAGAGGATCACCTGTCTGGATCATAAATCCGTTGATAACTCTGTGGAACTGTATTCCATCATAAAATTTCTGGGTTGCAAGTTTAAAGAAATTGTCTCTGTGGAGAGGGGTCTCTTTGTACAATTTCACCTTGATTGTACCGAGATTGGTTTTGATTTCAAAAACTGGTTCTTCTGATTTCATCTTTACAACATTTTCTTCTTTAGGTTGTTCTTCTTTTACAGCCGGCTTGTCGGAATTTCCGTTCTTACAAGCAAAAAGCACAGTGGCGCACAATGCGAACAAGGCAATTTTTTTCATAATGATATCTGTTAAAAATTAGTTTCCGGTAGCGGTATCGCAAATTTAATGATTAATTCTTTTTTATCGATATAAAATAATGATGTTATGGGACTCAAGATATATTTGTCGGTAGCTGTGCTGATATTTTCCTGCTCAGCCATGATGGGGCAGAGTGTGGGACTGGTGCTTAGTGGAGGCGGTGCAAAAGGGTTGTCGCATGTAGGGGTTATAAAGGCTCTTGAAGAGTACAATATCCCGATAGATTACATTTGCGGAACCTCCATGGGAGCGATAGTGGGGAGCCTCTATGCTGCAGGACTCACTCCCGATGAGATGCTGGCTCTGTTCAAGAGCCGGGAATTTGCGGCATGGTACAAAGGTGAGCCGGAGCGTGCCTCTGCAACATATTTTTACAGAGATGCTCCCGATGCCGGGATGGTCTCATTTGCAATTGCAAGAAAAAAAGAGGAGGACTACCGAAGGGCGAACCCTTTTGATTTGCAGAAAAGGCCAGGGCTGAAAATAGATCTGCCCACAAGTATAGTTTCGCCTTATCCTATGGATCTTGCTCTTATAGAGGTGTTTGCTCCTGCATCTGTTGCAGCGGGCGATAATTTTGACAATCTGATGGTGCCATTTTTTTGCATAGCGGCAGATGTGAAGAATAAGAAACCGCTGGTCATGAGAAAAGGCAATCTTGGGTCGGCAGTGAGGGCTTCCATGACCTACCCATTCATATTCAGGCCAATAACAATTGATTCTACATTACTCTTCGACGGTGGGTTCTACAATAATTTCCCATGGGACGTAATGTTGGAGGAGTATGCCCCTGACTTTATCATAGGATCAAAATGTGTAACAGGAGATAATCCTATGGATGAGGATGATATAGCAACGCATGTGGCAAATATGCTTGTGTCTCAGACAAACTATGAAATTCCTTCCGACAAGGGCATTGTGATAGAGAGGAAATATCCATACGGGGTTATGGACTTTCATAAAGTTGATGAAATTGTTGAGAGCGGCTACAGGAATACATTGTTGTACATAGAGGAGATAAAGGAGAGGGTGAAAAGGGAGCGTACTCCGGGGGAGGTTGATTCGATGAGAATTGCATTCAGAGGTGGTCAGCGGGCACTTCTCTTTTCTCCGGAGGTTGAGATTTGCGGTAATGTCGACAAGGCAGGCAAAGAGCTGGCGAAGGCTCTTGTTGTGAAGAATGCGCAGGAGCAGTTCAGTTATGATGATTTGAAAAAAGGATATTACAAGGCTGTGTCAACAGGACGCTTCAAGACATTCTATCCCTATTATACAATTGGCAAGGATTCGCTCCTTACACTTAAAATACGGGCCAGCAAATCTGCAGCCTGGAGTCTCTCTGTGGGTGGAAATATCTCCTCCTCGTCGCTTAACCAAGGATTTATAGGGGCATCATACTCTCACTTGTCGAGATATCCGTGGAAAGTCAGTGCCGGAGTTAATATGGGCAAGTACTACAAGGGTGGCTATCTTTTCTGGAGACACGATATAAGCATTTGGCCTCCGGCCTGTTACTCGTTGGAGATTACAGGCCACCAGTTTGACTACTACAATGGGAACCAGAACCTCTTTGCTGCAGACAGATTACCGGACAATATCAGACAGAGTGAATATTATGGCAGGGCAAATCTGGTTGTACCGTTGGCTATGGAGAGAAATCTGCTGCTGCAGTTCGGGGCTGTTGCAGGGGTGCAGTTCTACAAATATTATCAGAACGGCAACTATATATCAACCGATATTGCCGACAAAACCTCCATAACTCTCTTTTGTCCGATGGCCGGGATTGTGCGCAATACACTTGATTATTCGCTCTATCCAACCTCCGGCAGACATGATATGCTGATGTTCAGGTACAATTGTGCTACAGAATCATTTGCTCCAGGCGGCATATTTGAGGATTGGTCGGAAAAATATGGTGACAAAATGCACCACAAATATATTCTCAAGGCATATTCACATGCGTATTTCAGAATATCAGGCAGGTTTTCTTTAGGATATATGGCCGATCTCACGATATCAAACAGAAACAGCATGGCCAATTACATCTCTACAATGCTCTATATGCCGGCATTCAGGCCTGTTCCCCATAGCAATACTTTAATATTGGAAAAATATAGGGCAAACTCTTATCTTGGAGTTGGAATTTCTCCTGTGATTTTATTGGCAAATTCACTATTTTTGCATGGAAATATCTCATGGTTCCAACCCTATGAGAATATTGAGAAGCTGGATGATGGCGGATACCGGTATTCCGACGCTTTCCCAAGGGGTGCATTCCTTGCAAATGCAGCAGTTGTATGGCAGTCTCCTATAGGTCCTGTCTCATTTGCTGCAACCTATTATGAAAAGAGCAGACAAAAGTGGTATCCTCAATTGAACATCGGCTTCCTGTTGTTTAAAAAGAGATCGCTGGAGTTCTGAACTGATGGCAAATGCAATAAAGAAGCTGGCGGGTGAGACCGCCATTTATGGATTGAGCACTATTCTGGCCAGGATGATCAACTTTCTGATTGTCCCGCTCTATACAAGGGTGCTTACAACGGAGAGTTATGGTGCATATACCGAAATTATGTCCTATATCGCCGTGCTGCAGGTTATACTTGTGCTCGGCCTGGAGACAGGATGTTTCAGGTTTGCCAACAATATCAGGAACCAGATAAAGGAGAGTGGCGCTTCATTGGGGCTCAACCCTGAATCGCCCTTCTCAACAGCTCTTGCAACAACCATTACCGTCTCTATGGTATTTTTTGGTGCAATGGCTCTTTTTGCAACACCAATCTCCAACGTAATGGGCTATCAAGGCTATTCCAATATGATAATATATACAGGAGGAATACTTGCCTTTGATTCAATTACGGCCATATTGTTTGCCCGCCTGCGCTATTTGCAGAAGGCATTCAAATTTGCGATTTTCAAAACCATAAAGATTATCAGTGAGCTGGGGTTCAATCTGCTGTTGTTCCTGGTGCTGCCTTCATATCTGGCATCACATCCGGAAACTCTGCTGCTGGACTTCATACCGGCAAAGCCTGATTTCTCATATATAATTTTTGCCGTATTCCTCAGTTGCGTAATATGTATGCTGCTCTTTATACCGGATTTGCTCAGAGTGGGCATATCGCTCAACAGAAAGTTGCTCAAGCAGATGCTGATATACTCTTTGCCGCTGATGATTGCAGGTTTGCCAGGTATTATAAATGAGTCTCTCGACAGAATACTGTTCCGCTTCTTCGCCCCTGAAAATGTTGATTGGAGGTCGGATTTGGGTATTTATCAGGCTGCCGTAAAACTGGCTGTAATAATGAACCTTTTTGTGCAGATGTTCCGTTACGCAGCCGAGCCATTCTTCTTTGCAAGAGAGAAAGAGAAGGATTCAAAAGAGCTCTACGCAAAGGTGATGGAGTATTTTGTGGCATTCTGCATGTTGATATTTTTGGGCATTCTGGCCTATATGGACATTATTGGGCTGATATTGGGTAAGAATTTCAGGGGAGCTCTTGATACTGTTCCTCCAATGCTTATCTCCTACATGATAGTGGGTGTGCTCTTCAATGTTTCGATGTGGTACAAATTGAGCGGCCATACAAAATTTGCCATAAATATAACATTGCTGGGACTTGCAATAACAGCTGTGGTAAATATACTTCTTATGCCGCATTTCTCATATTGGGCCTCTGTATGGGCTCATGTGGCGAGTGGTGCGGCAATGTTGTGTTACAGTTTGTGGCTGGGTAACAGGTATTATCCTATACCATATAATTGGAAGAGGATAGGAAGTTACTTTTTTGTGGGGCTTGCCCTCTTTTTCCTCATCTCCGGAGCCGACAGAATTATTGCTGCATCTGCCCTTGGGGAGGGAACTGGAGCTCTGATTGCCAGACTCTGCGTTGGAACAGTGGCTGTGGTAGCATATATGGCATTTGCCTATGTAAAGATTGTAAAAACGAATCATTAAAATAAACGAAATGGGAACAAAGGTTAAGATAGTGAACAAATCGGCATATCCGGTGCCGGCATATGCTACGGAGCTCTCCGCAGGAATGGACCTGAAGGCAAATATTACAGAACCGGTAACAATAGCCTCTCTCGAAAGGGCTATGATCCCTACCGGCATTTATATCGAATTGCCTGAAGGATATGAGGCTCAGATTCGTCCACGCAGCGGCCTTGCTGCAAAATTCGGTGTTACGGTGGCCAATGCCCCCGGAACAGTTGATGCAGATTACAGAGGGGAGGTCAAGGTTATATTGGTAAATCTCTCAAAAGAGCCTTTCGTAATCAATCCGGGCGAGCGTATTGCCCAGATGGTGATTGCAAAGTATGAGAAGATTGAGTGGGAAGAGGTTGAGGAGCTTGGTGATACAGAGCGTGGCGACGGTGGATTTGGTTCAACAGGAAGAAAATGATAATTATGCAGGAGAATCTGTCGATATCGGTAAATGGAAATTGCATCAGATGCGGAAGATGTGTAAAGGTTTGTCCGTCGGGCATATTTGAGATGGCTGGATATGGTGTGGATAAATCTGTTAAAATAGTTGATCTTCAGAAATGTATAGCATGCGGACATTGTTCGGCAGCCTGCCCTGTGGGAGCTGTTGACCATACTCTTTTCCCTACAGAAAAAATACATCGGATCGATTACTCAAATATGCCTTCATCGGAGCAGGTGATGCTGCTGTGCAAGGCCAGACGTACCAACAGGGCATTCTCAAAAGAGCCGGTTGCCAAAGAGCATGTCGATATGATTCTGGAGGCGGCACACAGGGCTCCTACGGCAAGCAATATGCAGAATGTTGAGTTTGTTGTTGTAAGCTCTCCTGAGAAGTTGAGGGAGATCCAGAAATTTGTTATAGAGGTATTTGGCTCACTGGTTAAAAAACTGGAGAATCCGCTGTTGAAGCCTCTGTTGAAGAGGATTGTAGGGCCTGTATACAGATATGTGCCAATATTTGAAAAGATGAAGGCCGATTATGCAAATGGCAACGACAGAATATTGCGTGGAGCCACTTGCGTAATTTTTATACATACTCCAAAGAGCTCCCGCTTTGGTGATGCAGATGCTAATCTTGCCTATGAAAACGGTTCACTTATGGCCGAAAGTCTCGGAATAAGCCAGCTTTATACAGGATTTGTATGTACTGCAATAAAGCAGCGTAAGGGTGTGCTTGAGAAGATGCTTGGGCTCTCACCGGACAGGGAGATAAAAGCTGGAATGGGACTTGGCATGCCTGAGTTCAGATATCCTAATTATATCGATAAAAAAGAACTGCAATTTACAGAAGTCAGATGAAAAATATAGAGACAGCCGATTTATATGAATTATTCAAGGCCTGCGGCTCTTCGGTATGTACCGACAGCCGGAGTGTGAAAGAGGGTGATATGTTTTTTGCCTTGAAGGGTGAGAATTTTGACGGCAATAATTATGCTTGTGCAGCAATTGGAAAAGGGGCGGCATATGCTGTGGTGGACGATGCCGGCATATATGAGGCAAATCCGGATCTGCAACAGAGGCTCGTTCTTGTAGAGAATGTGCTTGAGGCATTGCAGCAGTTGTCGAAATATAACAGATTGAGGTACAAGATCCCCGTAATTGCACTTACCGGAACAAACGGCAAGACTACAACAAAAGAGCTCATTGCAGCTACACTCTCTGTGAAGTATAATGTGGTCTCTACCGCAGGCAATCTCAATAACCATATAGGAGTTCCGCTTACATTATTGAGAATCAATGAAGAGACTCAGGCTGCCGTGATAGAGATGGGCGCAAGCGCTCCTGGTGAGATAGAGACACTCGTGAATCTTGTCTGCCCAAGTTTTGGTCTTATAACAAATGTGGGAAAGGCCCATCTGCTGGGATTTGGTTCTTTTGAAGGGGTGAAAAAGACAAAAGGTGAGCTTTACGATAATTTGGCACGGCATAAGAAGATAGCATTTGTGAATGTGGACAATCCGCATCTGATGGAGATGGCGCAGCAGTATGATTCTCTGCATATAGTGCCATATGGCCTGAAAAACAATTGTGTGGAGATTCTTGAAAATGAACCGGATAATCCGTTTCTCAGACTCGTCATGCCTAATCCTTGCCTTACAAGCGAGCCTGCAAGAATAGAGGTGAGGACAAATCTCATAGGAAAATATAATGCAGACAATGTCCTGGCAGCGTTATGCATATCATCATATTTTGATGTGGCAACGGAGGATGCTGTTGCTGCCATTGCGGCTTATGTGCCTTCCAACAACCGCTCCCAGATGACAAAGACTGAGAATAACACCCTTATAATTGATGCCTATAATGCCAACCCGACAAGCATGAGGGCTTCGCTCGAAAACTTTGTTGCACTGAATCTCCAGAATAAGGTACTTGTTCTGGGTGATATGCGTGAATTGGGTGATGATTCTTTGAAGGAGCATTGTGATATTGTTGAGTATCTGCAGCATACAGGCGTGGAGAGAGCATTCCTTGTGGGTGGGGAGTTTTGTAGGGCTGTTGAGGCTGTTTCGCAGAAGAGCTCCGGCAAAGCATCTACCCTGCCACTGACTCTTTTTGCTGACTCGCAGCTTCTTAAGGAATATCTCAGTAAAGAACCTCTGAGGAACAAGACTATATTGATAAAGGGCTCGAGGGGTATAAGACTCGAGAGAATATTTGAAGCACTCTAAAAGATTTAACTATTTAATAACCTATATGACTATGAAAAAACTATTATTTTGCCAGGCAAAATTATTGTCGGTATTATTTGTGGCAGTGCTTATGTCTGCCTGTGACAATGCTCCTAAATACAACAAATCAATTCCGGCAGGATTTGATGCATTGTGCCAAAGAGCTATAGATGAGTGGAAAGTTCCCGGAATGGCGGTTGCCGTTGTAAAAGATGGTGAGGTTGTATTTATGAAGGGTTACGGAAATGCCCGTCTTGGCGACTCTTTGAATGCACCTGTACCTGTAACACCTCAAACCCAATTTGTAATTGCTTCAACATCAAAGGCATTTACCTCGGGCTTGCTTGCAAATGTTATGGATGAGTATCCTGAAATCAAATGGGATGCTCCTGTGAAAAAGTATCTTCCCGATTTCAAGATGTATGATCCTTGGGTTACCGAGAATTTCCAGGTAAGGGAGATAATGTCGCATCACAGCGGTTTCAATGCATATGCCCTGGATGATCTTCCAACTTGGGGTTATGACCGTGACGACCTCTACAGAATCTACTCTGTATTGCAGCCTACATACAGTTTCCGCACAAAATATGCCTACAACAACAGCATGTATACCATCTCTGCAAAAATTATTGAGAAATATACAGGCAAAAGCTGGGATGAGGCAATTGCAGAGCGCATTTTTACACCGCTTGAGATGAAGAACAGTACAACCGGAAATGTGTCGTTCTATACCGCTGAGAATCTTGCTCAGGGTTACAGAATGAGAAAGGCTAAGGATAAAAATGAGATAGAGGTTGTACCGCGTACAGACAAGGATGATGCATTTGCATGGCTCTCAGCTGTAGCACCTGCAGGATTTGTAATCTCAACTGTTGAGGATATGGCAAATTGGGTGAAGATGCATCTCAACCATGGAACTTTCAATGGCAAACAGATAATCTCACGCGAGAACCACGATATGCTCTTCTATCCTCAGACAATTACAGGCAGTGACTCTACACGCCTGACCAACTATGCACAAGGCTGGACAGTTGAGTATGGCCTCCAGGGACGCTATATCAGACACACCGGTCTTGCATACGGTTATACAGCACTCGTGGGACTTCATCCTGAGCTTAACCTCGGTTTCGTATTTCTTACAAATAACGGAAGCTCTTCAGACCCACAATCTGCTATCGGACGTGATTTGATTGAGCTCTATAAAGGCAATGCTCCACACCATTTTGATGAGTATCTTGCAGATTATCTGGAGGATCTGTTCAGCGAGGAGAAAGACGAGAAAAAACCGGAAGAGACTCCTGTGGCAGCTTTGGCAAATAAAGCTTATGTGGGCAACTACACCCTCGAACCATTTGGTACCGCAAAGGTGTATGAGAAGGATGGCAGCCTCTACTTTAATTTGCGCAAGGTAGATGCTCAACTTGATCACAAGAATGGAAATGTGTTCAAATTCTATCAGCCTGGTTCCGGCACATTTGATCTCACTTTTACTGTGAAGGGTGGTAGAGCGCAATCTCTTACCTTTAATATAAATGACCCTGTAGGTGAGTTTGTAAGGAGATAGCAGACCATGAAAAACATTTATCTGCACCTTAATACAAGGGATGAGTTCCTCAGAATGGATATCAGCAAGATTGTCTATTTTGAGGCCGACGGCAATTATACCAATATTGTGCTTGCAAACAAACTTAAAAGCGTTGTCTGCATGAATCTGGCCCATATGCAGCAGATTCTCACTGACAGCCTTAAGGAGAATGCCAGAACATTTGTGAGAGTCGGTAAGAAATATATCATCAACCATGCATATGTTTGTCAGATAAATGTGTTGAGACAGAATCTTGTTTTGAGCGACGGCGCCAGCTTTACATTTCAGCTCGATATATCAAAAGAGGCTCTCAAGGGGTTGAGGGAGCTCTATCTGGCACCGTCGGGAAAAGAGTAAATATTTGAAATATGCAAAGATTAAAGGAGAAAACGATTCTTATAGGCAAGGAGCCTTCTCAAGGACGCCTTCTTATTGCAATGAAGTTAAATGGGCAGTATAAGGTTGCAGCACTCGGTGCAGCAGGAAGCGTACCCAATTCGGTAAGCCGCTGCAATCCTGCGGAGGAAATTGCCCATTGCAAGATTGTGACAGATGCCAACGGCTCAATGACAATCACCAATCTCAAGCCTCAAAATATGACATATGTGAATGGTTCTGAGATTCTTGCCAAGAAAATAACAATGGAGAGCAGTGTGGCTCTGGGCAAAGATATGTTCCAGATTGATCTGGCAGCAGTAATGGATGCTGCGCTCAAGCTTGTGAGTTCTGTTCCGCCGCCGCCTGTGTCGATAAAGCATCTGGAGGCAGTGTGGAGTGAATATGAAAGTACAAATGAGGCCATAGCACAACGCCAGCAGGAGAAGGGTCGCAGAAGGATGCTTCCAATGATCATAGGTTCTGTTTCGGGATTGGTGGCACCTCTTCTGGCAGCAGTTTCGAGCAGCAGTACCCTTTTTGTAACTGCACCGATATCAATAATATCGTTTGTGATATATTTTAAAATATACAATGAAAAGGATACAACTCTCGAAGAGCGCAAGGCTGCCCAGGATGCATTGATCGACAATTATGTATGTCCTCATGAGCATTGCAGGCACTATGTGGGGCAACAGCCTTATAAAGTGTTGAGGCAGAACAAAAAATGTCCATATTGCGGTGGCGGATGGATTGAAAAATGATGATTTGTGATTAATAGAATTTGATATTATGCAACTAACGCAGAATTCACTTCTTCAGAACGGGAAATACCGTATAGAGAAGGTGCTCGGCCAAGGAGGTTTTGGTATCACCTATCTGGGTGAGCAGGTTGCCCTGGGCCGCAAGGTGGCCATAAAGGAGTTCTTTATGAAGGAGTATTGCAACCGCAATACGGCAACTTCACATGTATCTGTCGGTTCTCAAGGCAGTAAGGATACAGTAGACAGATTCCGACTCAAGTTTATAAAGGAGGCGCAGCTGATAGCCGGTCTCAACCATCCTAATATTATCAGAATCCATGATATTTTTGAAGAGAATGGCACAGCATATTATGTGATGGAATATCAGGAGGGTGGTTCTCTCTCTGAATACCTTAAAATGCGTGGAGTATTGGGAGAAGAGGAGGCTCTCTATTTTATACGGCAAATAGCAGGGGCTCTTGAATATATTCATGAGAAGAAGATCAATCATCTCGATGTGAAACCTGGAAACATATTGCTCAATGAGACCAATGATGCGGTTCTGATTGATTTCGGCCTTTCAAAACGGTATGACGATGAGGGCAATCAGACCAGCACAACCCCTGTGGGTATAAGTCACGGTTATGCGCCTCTGGAGCAGTACAAGAGGGGCGGAGTTGGTATCTTTTCTCCAGCAACAGACATTTACTCACTTGGAGCCACTCTGTATAAACTTCTCACCGGCAATACGCCGCCGGAGGCCAATGATGTGATGGAGGATGGACTGCCTGCGATGCCTTCGAATATTTCGGGAAAGATCCGTAATGCAATAGTGAGTGCAATGACTCCGGCGCGCAGCAAACGTCCTCAGAGCATTGATGAGTTCCTGCAGATGCTCGGCGAGGCAGAGGGGAAAAAGAACCAGAAGTCAAAGGCTAAAAAAACAGAGAAAAAGCCCAATGTAGAGGATGAAGAGACATCTTTTACCGATACTGTTTCTGATAAAAAGAAGATAACTGATGAAAAGAAGAAACAGGAGATTAAAGATGATGATTCTCAAGAACTTCCGGTATACAAGCGCAGGCATTGGATTGTGAATTTAGGATATATCTGCTACATGTTATGGATTGTATTCTGGTCTTTTGTCTTGCCATTGTGTGTACGGGGTGATGATTTTGATTGGGGTGCTATTTCTATTCTTTGTGCCACTTTTTGTCTGGATTCTGTGATACGTATGTGGAGAAATCAGAGGAATGCTTGGTATTTGCTGTTTATAGGAACTCTGGCTATGTGTGCGTTAGGATTCTATTATGATTGTACAGGTCATTCTGACGATCTTTTTCTTGCAGGTATGGCATTGCTTTTTACCTATGCAGTATTTTTTGTTGTTCTGCTTATTTTCAAAAAGAATGGGAAGTCTGCTTTCAAGCTGTTGAAAGAGGGTGAGTCTGTAAGCATCTTTAGTGAATTGGCAGTTCTAAAACAACGCCATTGGGTAGTAAATGTTACAACTGGTGTCATCATTTTTGGAGCTGTGTTATGTGGCTTTTCATTTTCTTATTATACATTGTGGCCATCGGTTATAGGTTTGATATACAGTCTTTATCTTGGATTGAGGAATTGCAAAGAGAGTATAGTTATAGCCATTATTTTTATATTTGGTGGTTTGTTTGTTGATATTGTGAATGGAGATATGGAATGGAATTATCCATTTTGGATACTTGTAATTCTTTGCTATATGCTTCAGTTTGCAGTGCTGTTCATCCGTAAAAACGGCAAGTCGGCGTTGTCATTGATGAGGTAAATTCTGCATTTTGTGTATTAATCCCGCCATTTCATACAGAATGGGATGAAATGCTTGCAGCGGAGAATTGAGGTGCATACATTTGCAGAAGAATAACACCTGAAAAACGTTAAGGATATGAAAAAAGAGACAAAATCTAAGATAAAATCTGATTTGGCAACAAGTGCCGGATCTTCGGTTGGTGCAACTATTGGTGTTATGACCGGTAATATTCTGGCTGCAGATGAACCTGAAAAAGCTGAAGCTGGTCATCCGGAATTGACAGATGAGCCTGAGCCGGCAGAGGCCTCTGAGCATATAGAGCATCAGGTGTCTGCTTCTCAGCCGCAATATAACCGTAATGCCGGCCCCACAGCGCAAGCCGCACAAACATCACAGCAGACACAAAGATCACAAACTGTGCAGAGTCCGCAATCATCCCAGACTTCTCAATCAGAAGATGCAGGACCAGTGGAGAAGCCTCAGCCTGCAAGAGAATCTGAGACTGTAGAGCATTCTCAAGTTTCAGAGCAGTCCAACACTTCAGGGCAGCAACAGGAGACATCAAGACCGGAGCAGAGTGTGCAAAATGGGCAGTCGGAGCAGGCAAGAGGTGATGGACAGGTTCATAATGCTGTGCTGCATGAAGAAGTTACAGAAGAGGAGAGTGAAATAGTTGTGGTAGGCAGGGGCATTATTGAAAATGAAGCAGGGGAACAGATGGATGTGGCTGTTTTGCAGATGGATAACGAAATGGCAATGCTTGTTGATGGAGATATAGATGGTATTGCAGATGTATTGATAGTGGACGAAAACGGAAATGAGAGGATTGATGAAGGGGAGATGATAAGCCTGGATAACGGAGAGATCCGGATGGATGCGTTCCAGGTGGATCCTGTCGCAGTAAATACAAATGATACATTGGCCTGCAATAATGAAGAGGATTATGTAAATGATGCCAATGTAGAAGATTATATTGCTTAACAATTAAAACTTACAGATATGAAAAACGAGGAAACTGCTTACAGCGAGAAAACACAATACGAAGAATCACAGGTTAATGTACAGCCTGAAAAAGAAAATGTAGAGAACAAATCTGCAGAAAAGGAAAATTCGGAAAAAGAGAACTCAGGGAAGGAGCCTCTATGGAAAAAGGCAGCCTCTGGAATGGGTATGGGCATATTGTTGGGCAGCATATCATCTTTTGCAACAACAAAAGCGTTTGCCGGAGAAGAGAATGAGGCGGTAGAAGAAGAAACAGTATCAGAAGAGCAGCCTGCATGGTCCGACGGAGATGTGGATATTGCATCCGGAGTTACTGATGATATGTCATTCTCACAAGCTTTCAGTGCTGCCCGTGCCGAAGTTGGTAGCGGAGGATGTTTCGAGTGGAGAGGAAATGTCTACTCTACATTCACAGCTGAGGAGTGGAACAGCATGTCTGCCGAGGAGAAGGCTGAGTATAATGACCATTTCAGCTGGGGTGGCAGCGGCGCATCAGAAAATAATGAGACTGCTGCAGAAAATTCTGCTGCAAATGAGACTGTGGCAAATGATGCGACATCGCAGAGCAATGGCGGTCAGGCCGCTGGAACTAGAACTGCAGAATCTCAGGCATCTGAGTCTCAAACATCAGACAACCACACCTCAAATAATCAGGCTTCAGGAAATAATATTGCTGAAAATCAAAATGGAGAGGAGGGGGATGTTGAAGTGGTTGATGTTTGGCATTTTAATGATATTGGCGGAAACGGTGCACATGTAAAGATAGATGGCGAGGATTATCTACTTGTCGATTATGATGGGGATGGTAAATTTGATGTAGCAGCTGCAGATTTTAATGGTGATGGTCATTTTTCAGATGATGAAAGCGCGGATATCTCGGATCTGGATTTGAAAGTCAGTGATTTGACAGATGAGCCGATTCGTGAAGAGCAGGAGGCAGAAGATGTTGTAATACTTGGTGTAACGCATGTTGAAGAAACTGGAGGAAACGCTGCCGGACTTATTGTTGACAACAATATGGTAGTATTGGTGGATGTGGATGGTAATGACGATAAATTTGATTTCATGGTGTCGGATAGCAATGGTGATGGAACTATCTCAGAAAATGAAATAAATGAAATGACAAATGTTTCCAACATGGATTTGAAAGTGAGCGATTTTGAGGAGGCATCGGATCTGTATGCAGATAATGGAGGTGATTATATAAGTGAAAACTAGAATAATTATGATGCAGTTTAAAAGAGTGTTGCTGCTTGTGGCCATATGTGTAATGCTGCCGTTTTTTGCCAATGCCAAGGTCTTTCTGGTATCGGTTGGCATATCGGACTATCCCGGAAAGGTGAATGATCTCGGACTCCCTGCAAAAGATGCTCAGTTGGTTACATGGCTCTATGGCCAAAATGCAGATGTTAAGTTTATGGAGCTGCTCGATACAAATGCAACAAGAGCAAATATTATTGAGGCTATGGAGAAGATATTTCCAAAAGCGGGCAAGGATGATGTTGTTGTATTGTACTTCAGCGGGCATGGAGTCCCCGGCAGTTTCTGTGCATATGATGAAGATCTCAGTTATGAAGAGGTGAGAAGATGTATGTCGGAGAGCAAATCGCATAATAAAATGATCTTTGCGGACGCATGTTTTTCTGGCAAGATACGCACAAATGAGACCGCATCGGAGCAGGAGCATAGCCGTTCTTATGAGAAGACAAATGTAATGCTCTTCCTCTCATCCAGAAGCAATGAAACCTCTTTGGAGATGCCATACATGAAGAATGGACTGTTCACCACATATCTTCAGAAAGGACTTGGAGGCAGAGCCGATTTCAATAATGACAGAATAATTACGGCAAAGGAGATTTTCCGTTATGTATATGATAATGTTGTGAGGATGTCGCAAAAAAAACAACATCCAGTAATGTGGGGAAAATTTTCGGATGATATGCCAGTAATAAGCTGGAAATAATATAGTTAAAATGGAAAACAGTGTAATTAAAATAAAATGCCCATGCTGTGGCGCAGTGCTGGCCGTAAAGATGCAGCCCGGAAGTGAAAGCAAGAATCTCACATGTCCTGTATGTAAAGAGAGCTCACCGTTCAAACTATATAAACAGGTATCGGGCAATGCTCAGAAAGAACATACCGAGTATCCTGGAATGGACAAAGGGGGTAATACAAAGGCTAAAGGCATGCAGAATTGTTCGGCAGGCAGGTTGAAGGTCCAGAGCGTTTCTGTGCCGTTTGATTTAAAGCCTGGCGTGAATATTATAGGAAGGAAAGCGTCGGTCTCTTCGGCAAATATCCAGATTCCTGTAATAACAAGCAACCGTATGAGCCGTGAGCATCTGGTAATTGAGGTGAAGAATGTGCCAGGAAAGGGCACTGTCCATTATGCCTCGTTGTACAAAGAGAAGGTTAATGACACCTTTATAAATAAGGAGCGTCTGGAGTATGGTGATTGCATTATTTTGAAAGATGGTGATATACTGGAGCTTCCGGATGCTTCGATAAAATTTGAGATTCCCGATAGTGAAGAGACTTCACTTTAAAGACAAAATTTTCTGTTATGAAATACAGATTGGAGGCATACAATATCTGGCAATTGGGCCAGAGAAGCAATCAGGAGGATTCGATTTTTCCTGAATATGGCAAAGTTTCGGCAACAGACCGTCTCTTTATTCTTTGTGACGGAATGGGTGGCCACTCATCCGGAGAGGTTGCAAGCCAGACTGTCTGCAGTGCCATGAGCGACTCTGTTTTCAGACACTCTCCTGATGCTGAAGGGCCGTTTACCGCAGCAGATTTTGAGACAGTGCTCAGTGAAA
Organism: Bacteroidales bacterium; assembly: GCA_017935505.1. Classification (GTDB taxonomy): domain Bacteria; phylum Bacteroidota; class Bacteroidia; order Bacteroidales; family UBA932; genus Egerieousia. Next base: position 47,463 of record JAGBHM010000013.1, read on the forward strand.
CATATAATGTCTTGGATACCAAAGATGATGGCGCAGGCAAAAAAATGGGCACTACACTCACATTCTTGAAATTCCATGCAGGCGGCACTCTTATTGCCCATATCGGCGACAGCCGAGTATACCATATCCGTCCGGGCAAAACAGCGGAAGAGACCAGAATACTTTTTCAGACAGAAGACCACTCACTTGTAAATGATTTGATAAAGGTGGGTGAACTTACCCCTGAAGAGGCAAAATATTCAACACAAAAGAATGTGATTACCAGGGCTATGCAGCCAAATATGGAGAGGCGTTCCAAAGCTGATATCCACAATATAGAAGATATAAGGCCCGGTGACTATTTTATGATGTGTTCCGACGGTATCCTTGAACAGCTGGAGGATGAGAATATTGAATATATCTTCTCAGACAAGGCCGGCAACGCCAAAAAGAAGGTTGAGATGCTCGAAAAGGTTACAGAGCATAACCGCGACAATCATTCGGCTATATTGGTACATGTAACGGAAGTGCTGCCTTCTGTTGCAGAATTGAAACAAATCTCTGTAGCATCTCCAGAAAAAGTGGAGAGGGCTGCTGCTGCAACTGCATCCGGAAAGACAGAAGCCAAAGCTCCCCGCCGTCATCAACTGTCGGTAACAAATCTGTTGCTGATTCTGTCGGTTATATTGCTGGCAATAAGCGGATATATAATTTACAGGCACAATTCTGGAAAAGGTCTGCCGAAAATTGAAATTGGAAGGCAGATTGCAGATTAAATGATATTTGAAATGAATATTCAGGATACTTTACAGGAAGGCACAATTTTAAATGGTCGTGTATACAGTTATAAAATAGAGAAGATTCTTGGACAGGGCTCTTTTGGTGTCACATATTTGGCCTCTGCCGATATTGAGGTGTCGGGCCCGCTTGGAAAGATAAATTCCACAATACAAGTTGCCATAAAGGAGTTCTTCATGAAAGAGCTGAACGGAAGAGATGGCTCAACTGTAACATGTAGTACCAAAGGTGGCCTGTATGAGTATTACAAAGGCAAATTTGCGCGTGAGGCAGAGAATTTGGGCAGCTTGAAACACCCTAATATTGTTAAGGTATTGGAGTGGTTTGAGGCAAACAATACCTATTATTATGCTATGGAGTATTGTGAGGCCGGCTCTCTTGATTCTCTCATACAGCAGGGCTGCGGATTGTCTCAGAAGGAGAGTCTTGAGTATATTATGCAGATTGGAGATGCTCTGCAATATATGCACGACAACAAGATGCTTCATCTTGATATGAAGCCCTCAAATGTCATGCTGCGCAAAAAAGGGGAGGCAGTTCTGATAGATTTCGGTTTGTCCAAACAGTATACAGAAGATGGAGCTCCTGAATCAAGCACAACCATAGGTGGCGGCACTCCTGGATATGCACCGGTTGAACAGGCAAACTATCAGGATGGCAAAGGTTTTCCTGTAACTATGGATGTGTATGCTCTTGGTGCAACTCTCTATAAAATGCTTACAGGTGTGAGGCCCGAGGTTTCGTCTGTAATATTGAATGGGGAATTCCCTGAGCAGGAACTGAAAAGTAGAGGTATAGGCGAGGAACTGATTGCAGCCATCAAAAAAGCTATGGCTCCACTGGTAAAGGAGCGCTACAAATCGGTGAGGGAGTTTATGGAGGCTTTGCCGAAAATTGCTGGAACTTCAGTATCAAATGTCGATGATGAATCTACAACATTTGATGAAGATATTGCAAAAAAAAGGAGACAGAAAACTGAAGAGGAAAAGCAAAAGGAGAAGAAAGCGGAGAAGCAAGAGGTGAAGAAGGTTGTCAAGATCGAAAAAAGTGGGGGAAAAAGTTCGAAGATATTGAAACTTGCCCTGATTCTTCCGGCTGTTGCAGTTGTTGTCCTAGGACTGCTCTATTCTATTTTTGTTGCAGAACCTAAAGACAGTAAACTCTATTGGGAGGCCTTACACAATGATAACTTTGAATTGATGGAGAGTCTTGCAAACAAGGGATATTCGGATGCCTGCAATTCATTGGGCTGCTGGTACTACAACGCAACAGGCCCGATAAAAGCTGTAGATATAGACAAGGCAAGGATATGGTTTGAGAAGGGGGCGAAGTTGGGTGATTGCAGCAGTGCCTATGATGCTGCCCAAATATATGAGATGATGGCAAGAAGAGCTTCCGCAAACGATTCTACAGGGTTTGGAGGTGCAGAGAATTTGTGGAATCTGGCAGAGGAGTATTATGAACTGGCACTTAAAAATCTTCAGGAGATGGATAACGGTAAAAAAGCTCCACGCAACAATATCTCCCGTAGCTTTTCACACTATTCCAAAGAGAAAATAGAGGAAGAACTGGCGGATTGCCGTAAAAGACGCTAAGATCTGTTTTCTAATATGTAATGTGGTTCTCCCTATATTTTTTAGGGGATGAGCCCACATGTTTCTTGAAGAATTTTCCGAATGACGACTGGTCCGAAAAATTGAGGGCCTCGGTTATCTGCTGTATTGTCATGTCAGGCTTGCGGAGCATTGTTTTTGCCCTGGTTACGATATAGCTGGCTATCCATGTATTTGCAGTACGGCCCGACACCTCCTTGAGGATAATCGACAGATACTGCACACTTATGCAGAGCTTGTCGGCATAGAACGCGGGATTATGCTCTTTGTCTGCATGTTTTACAAGGAGCTCGATAAATTTCCGGATATATATCTTCTTTATGGACTTTTCAGCCGGTGCCTTCTCTTTGGTTTCATCAAAAACAATATTTGCCACTTCAAGAATAAATGTGTAGAAGGTGTTTATGATAAGCTCTTTTCTAAGCCGGTGCTCCTTGTGCTTCAAATAGTAGTAAATGCGGTCCAGACAGGTCTTGAGCACATCATTCTCTGCTTTGGAGAAGTTGCGGCATGGAGATTTGTCAACACTGATGAGCTGTGTAATTGATACAGGAGGCTTACGGTTAAAGGCTGTCTCCTCAATCAGATCTTTTGAAAATATGAGCAAATAGCCGCTGAAATTGTTATCTACATGGCACTGTGTTAGTATTCTGAAGGGTGGAATATTTAGTATGGCGTTATCCTTGGCGGTATAGGTGCGGTAGTCTAATGTGGCGACAGCCTCCCCTGTGTGGACAAACAGGGCTATGGATATATCCTCTCTGATCCTCGACAGCAGCATATCCTCTATGATGCTGTTCAAGAGATAATTGTTAGCCTGATCAATCTTGGCAATCATTATATCATTGTCGAGGTAATGTCCGCCTGTTGCTATGGCAAACTCTGATATGGAGAAACTGTGGTTATTCATCAATGTATTCTTTATGGACTATCGGCTAATGCAATTATCAAGCCACCTATACCGTTGTGGAATATAAAAGTAAGCTAAAAGTTCCAGAAAAGTAGTTATTATATATATATTGTATAGTTTTGGACCAAAGCTGTACTTTTTAAACCAAAAGAGTTTTCTGATTATTATGTCAAATTTGCAGCCGTATTTGCATTAATTTGCAGTTGACAGTTATATTATGAAAAGCAGACATATATTGGAGTGTACTTTTAATGAAATTGCGGTGCGTGGAATAAGGCATGCAAGTGTTGATTCCATTGCTGCACGTATGCACATTTCAAAGAAAACGATATATGATCTGTTTGAAAATAAAGAAAAACTGCTCTTATCTTCCTTAAAGTATAAAATTGGCAAAATTATTGAAGACATATCAGTCTTTTCACAAAAGAACGACAATGTGCTGTGTTCTATAATTGACAACACGGTATATCTGTTCAAGTTCTTCAATTCGGTAACACCGCTGTTATATGAAGAGATTGCTTTGTTTCCTTCTATAGAGCGGTATTGTGAATCGGTAAAGAGCATGTTGCTTGATGCCGGCCGAAAGAGGATAGAAGAGGGAAAAAAAAGAGGATATTTCAGGGAGGATGCAGATTTTTCCATAGTGGGCAGATTGTTTGAGTCGCAGGTGCTGGCTATGTCAAAGGATAATGGCGAGAAATATACTCCGGTGCAGATATGTTTTTACAGCCTGATGATAATTTTGAGGGGAATTTGTACCGACAAAGGCTTGAAAATGATAGAAGAGACTGTTAATGAGGAATATATTGAAAGAATATTAAGATAATATCAAAAAATAAAATATAATGAAAAAACAAGTATTAAAAACTATTGTGGCTGTTGTGTCATTGTTTGCGCTATCTGTTCCAGTACATGCGCAGGACACATTGAAGTTGACACTTGAAGAGGCACTGGAGATTGCCCTGAGTGATAATCTTACAGTAAAGGTTGCCGATATGGAGATTGAGAAGACCGGATATGCAAAGAAGGGTACTTATGCATCGCTCTTCCCTCAGATTGATTTCTCTACAAACTATCAGGGTGCAATCAAAAAACAGGTTATGGTTATGGGTGACCAATCTTTTGAGATAGGAAAAAACCATACATGGAGTACAGGTTTTTCATTGGGTATGCCGCTAATATCGGTTCCTCTCTGGAAAAGTCTCCAGATTACAGTATTGGATGTTGAATTGGCCGTTGAGAAGGCAAGAGCATCGCGTCAGGATCTTATAGATCAGGTTCAGCAGACATTCTATACTGTATTGCTTGCAAGTGATTCATATAATGTATATCAGCAGAATTACGAAAATACACTTGCCGATTATAACGATGTGAAAGAGAAATATGATAACGGAAGTGTTGCAAAATATGATTTGATCAGGGCTGATGTTGCTTTGCAGAATGCAAAACCTGCAATGTACGATGCCAAAAATAATGTGGAGTTGTGTCTTTGGAAGCTAAAGGCGCTGCTTGGCGTAGACCTGAACATGAATATTGCATGCAAAGGCTCTCTTGCTGATTACGCAGACCAGATGAAGAATGTCATTGTGAATTCGGAGGTCTCACTTGAGAACAACTCAACTTTGAAACAGTTGGAGTTGCAGGATGAGATGCTGCACAAGAATTATAAATTGCAGATTGCAAAATATTATCCTTCCTTGAATTTCTCGATGGGTTACCAGTGGATTGCAATGGAGGATAATATGAAATTCAGCCAGTATAAATGGAATCCATACTCTACAGCTGCCGTTTCACTTGCAATTCCTATCTTCTCAGGCGGACAGAGATATAATTCCGTAAGACAAACAAGAGTTCAGCGTGAGCAGTTGCAGTTGCAGAAAGAGAATGCGGCAAGAGAGCTGGAGGTTGCAGTACGTCAGGCTTTGAGCTCAATGGAAACATGCCTGAAACAATTTGAGGCAGCAGAGGCTGGAATGGAAGGTGCAGAGACCGGTTATAACATTGCTCAGAAGAGGTATGAGGTTGGAAGCGGAACCCTGCTTGAACTTCAGGATTCACAGCTCGCACTATTGCAGTCGCAGTTGAATCTGAACCAATCTGTCTACAATTATCTTGTGGCAAAATCTTCACTCGACAAAATATTGGGTGTTACAGGTAACGGTGTAAATGAAAATAGATAATCTGAAAGAATAAAAAATTATACGATATGAGAAAAATGAAACTTTTTAAGGTGTTGCTCGCTTCGGCTGTAGTTGTATCTGCCGTTGCTTGTAAAGATGGTGCCAAAACCGATGTTGCTTCCGAGCCTGTAATGGAGAAAGAGGCTGCTGTACAAGTTAAAGTGAAACAGTGCTTCAACAGAGAGGTTGAGCAGATTGAGTCATTTACTGCAACTGTAGAGGCAAATGCAGTGAATAAGATCTCTCCTAAAATGGCATTGCGTATCTCAAATATATATGTAGAGGTAGGCGACAGAGTAAGCAAAGGCCAGAAACTTGCCAAGATGGAGGATATCAACATGACTCAGGCAAGATTGCAGATGCAGAACGACTCTTTGGAGTTTGAGAGAACCGACAACCTTTACAAAGTTGGTGGTGTTTCAAAGAGTGTATGGGATGCCCGCAAGCTGGCATACAGCATCTCTTCATCAAACTACAAGAACTTGTTGGAGAATACACTTCTTGTAAGCCCTATTAATGGTATTGTTACTGCAAGAAATTATGATAAAGGTGATATGTATGCAATGGCAGCACCTCTGTTTGTTGTTGAGGAGATCCGTCCGGTTAAACTTATGGTGAATGCTTCTGAGAAACTCTTCACAAGCATCAAGAAGGGCATGCCTGTAGATGTTAAGCTGGATGTATATGGCGATGAGGTTTTCAAAGGTGTTGTTTCATTGGTTTATCCAACAATCAACCCTCAGAGCAGAACATTCCCAGTTGAGATAAAGATTCAGAATGGAAATGAGAAGATCCGTCCGGGTATGTTTGCAAGGGTAACATTTGCATACGGTACTGCAGAGCATGTGGTTGTTCCTGATATGGCCGTTGTAAAACTCAGTGGCTCAGGCGACAGATTTGTATATGTAGTGGAGGATGGAAAAGTGGTGTTTAAAAAAGTTGAGTTGGGCAGAAGGTTTGATACAGAGTATGAGATTGTAAGCGGCCTTAGCTCTGGTGACAAGGTTGTTGTAGAGGGTCATAGCAGACTTGTAAACGGTGCTGCTGTAGAGGTTATCGAGTAAATGAATTAAAAAGAAGTTAAAGATGAGTATATATCAATCAGCAGTAAAAAAACCGATTACTACAGCCCTGATCTTTGTGGCTGTGGCTATATTCGGTATTTTTTCTCTAACAAGAATTCCAATAGACTTGCTACCTGAGATAGATACAAACGCAATCATGGTCATGACTGCGTATGAGGGCGCAAGTGCTTCAGATATAGAGAATAACGTAACCAAACCCTTGGAGAACTCATTGAACAGTGTTTCAGACTTGAAACATATATCATCACAATCCAAGGAGAATATTTCAATCATCACTCTCGAGTTTGAGTATGGAATAGATATAGATGTTGCAACCAATGATGTGCGCGACAAACTTGATATGGTAAAGCAGGCTCTGCCTGATGAGGTGAACAACCCTATCATCTTCAAATTCGGTACAGATGATATTCCAATCATGATGCTCTCTGTAACTGCAGCGGAGAGTACCAGCGGTCTTTACAAGATTCTTGACGACCAGGTGGCTAACCCTCTTGCCCGTATCAGCGGAGTTGGTGCCGTTTCTGTGACCGGTTCTGCAAAACGTGAGATCAAGGTTTATTGCGACCCTCACAAACTGGAGGCATATAATCTCTCAATTGAGGCCATTTCGGGAATTATTGGTGCAGAGAACAGAAATATCCCTGGTGGTAATATTGATGTAGGTTCACATACATATGCTTTGCGCGTGCAGAAAGAGTTTGAGGATGCCTCTGAACTTTTGAATCTTGTTGTAGGCAATTATAATGGTCAGGTTGTTTATCTTAGGGATGTTGCCCGTGTTGAGGATGGCCTGGAGGAGAGATCTCAGGAGACATACAGTAACTTGAAGAAGGGTGGTATGATCGTTATCCAGAAACAGGCTGGAGCCAACTCTGTGGCAATTTCGAAGAAAGTGATGGAGAAACTTCCTGAGATTCAGAAGACATTGCCTTCTGATATCGAGCTGGGAATTATTGTGGATACTTCAGACAATATCAAGAGAACAATCAATTCATTGTTGGAGACCATCATCATCACCTTCTTGTTGGTAATATTTGTGGTTTACAGCTTCTTGGGCCGATGGAGAGCTACATTTATCATTATGCTTACCATCCCTATATCACTGTTGGGCTCTTTGATCTACCTGTTTGCTACCGGAAGTACTTTGAATATCATTTCATTGTCATCCCTCTCAATTGCTATCGGTATGGTTGTGGATGATGCCATTGTGGTATTGGAGAACATTACAACCCATATTGAGAGAGGTAGCCGTCCTAAGCAGGCTGCGGTGCATGCAACCAATGAGGTGGCAATTTCAGTAATTGCATCTACACTCACAATGTTGGCTGTGTTCATGCCTATGACCATGGTTACAGGTTTGAGTGGTGTGATGTTCCGTCAGTTGGGCTGGATTGTAAGTATCATTATGATTGTCTCTACTGTAGGTGCTCTTACTCTTATCCCTATGCTCTGTTCACAGCTGTTGAAACTCAATCCTTATGTGGGCAGATTCCAGAGAATGTTCTTTACTCCTATAAATAAAGCTCTGGATGCTCTTGACAGAGGTTATGGAAAACTTTTAGGGTGGGCTGTTCACCATAGAAAAACTGTAATCATGCTCGGTCTTGGAGTATTCTTTGGTACAATCCTTCTCCTTGGTCCGATGATGAAGACAGAGTTCTTCCCTGCACAGGATAACGGACGTATCTCAATAAAGATACAGTTGCCTATAGGTACACGTCAGGAGATTACAAGGGATCTTGCCCTTGAACTTGCTGAGAAGTTCATGAAGGAGTATCCGGAGATTACAAGATGTAACGTTACCGAGGGTATGGCAGATTCAGACAACGTATTTGCCTCTATGCAGGGTAACGGTACCCACATCATATCATTCAATATCGCTTTGACCGATATGGAGGAGCGTGAGAGAGGTCTGTTGCAGATTTGTGACCTTATGCGTAAGGATCTTGCCAACTATCCTATAATCAGAACATTCCAGGTGAATGCCGGTGGACAGCAAGGTGGTATGTCAGGTCAGGCATCTGCGGAGATCGAAATTTACGGATATGATTTTGCTGCGACAGATAAAGTTGCCCAAGAGATAACCAACAGACTCAAATCATATGAGAAGATTGATGAGGTTATTACAAGTAGAGAAGAGTATTCTCCTGAGTATCAAGTTGATTTCGATAGAGAGAAACTATCTATCAACGGATTGAATACCTCTACAGCTGCACAGTATCTGAGAAACAGAATCAATGGTGCTTTGGCCTCTTATTATAGAGAGGATGGTGAGGAGTATGATATTACAGTAAGATATGCCCCTGAGTACCGCCAGTCGATTGAGGATATTGAGAATATTCTGATTTACAACCCTCAAGGACAAGGTATCAGAATACGTGACTTGGGTGAGGTAAAAGAGATTCTGACTCCTCCTACAATTGAGCGTAAAGACCGTGAGAGGATGGTGAAAGTGACAGCAGTATGTCCTGAGGGTATGGCTCTCTCAGATATGGTTGCCATTGTAAATAAAGAGATGGAGGCGATAGATATACCAACCGGTATTACCTGGGACCTTGGTGGTACATATGAAGAGCAGCAGGAATCTTTTGCAGACTTGATTACATTGATGGTACTTGTTGTTATCCTTGTATTCATTGTGATGGCTGCACAGTTTGAGTCGTTGACCTATCCGTTTGTAATTATGTTCTCAATTCCATTTGCGATAGTTGGTGTATTGATGGGATTGGTATTTACCGGAACTCCAATGGGTATTATGGCGATGGTCGGCCTGCTGATGTTGCTTGGTATTGTGGTGAAGAATGGTATTGTGCTTATCGACTACACTATCCTCTGCCGTGAGAGGGGAATGGGTATATTGCAGTCTGTGGTTACAGCCGGTAAGTCCCGTCTGAGACCGGTACTGATGACAACTCTTACCACTGTATTGGGTATGGTTCCTATGGCTATCGGAACAGGTACAGGTTCTGAGATGTGGAGAAGTATGGGTATGACTGTTGCATGGGGTCTGTCGGTATCTACATTGATTACATTGGTTATAGTACCTACTCTGTATGCAGTATTTGCAGGATTCGGAATTAAGAAGAACCGTAAAAAATTGGCTAAACTTTATGCTGCAAAATAGGCAGCCTTTAATGAATTGATGTAATGAAAGCAATATTTTTATCATATAATCAAGCCTACCACGAAGAGATTCTTGAGATTATGAGCCTTTGTGGATTGAGAGGCTATACTTATTGGGATGTTACTATGGGAAGGGGCTCATTCAAAGGTGAGCCTCACCTTGGCGACCACGCCTGGCCTACTTTGAACTCCACACTGCTCATTATGGCAGAGGACAGACTTGTTCCAGAATTCAAGAGAAGGCTTAAAGAGTTGGATTCTAAATCAGAAGCTATGGGTATGAGGTATTTTACCTGGACTATTGATGAGGAGTAGCCCTATAGTTGAACGAGATTGTACAGGCACCGCAGAAGTTATTTCTGTGGTGCTTTTTTTATAGGCTGCTGAACTTCTTGCACCCTGTAAAGAAGCGTAGGATAATGCTTCTGTTGTAGACTCCGCAAAGGTACCTCATATATGAATTGGTATAGCTGATGCAGCGGTTTGATTTGGAGGTAGTTTTCTTCATTTTGCAAAAATCCCGATGGGCTGTCAGAACTGCCTTGAAGAATGAAAATTTGCCCTGCAACAGGTAGGCAAAGGCACTGAGCATATCTATGCACATCCTTATGAAGATTGTGGTGTTTTTTCTGATAACTGATCTCTTGTCATCTTTTCTGTATGGAAGATTCTTGTACAGCATCAGCAGATTATTACGGTAATTCAGATAGAGCTTGCGGGGAGAATTGTTTGGCAGTGTGCCACCGCCTACATGATACACAATACTTTTGGGAACAACCCATGAATGGTGGCCCATAAGTTTTGCCCTCCAGCAGAAGTCAATCTCTTCCATATGGGCAAAAAAGCTCTCGTCGAGGCCTCCAAGTTGTTTGTATATATGGCTGCGTACGATCATGCAGGCTCCTGATGCCCAGAAAATCTCCATAGGATTATCGTATTGGCCACAGTCATCCTCTACATTTGAGAGTATACGACCCCTACAGAATGGATATCCGAAACGGTCTATGAATCCTCCACAGGCACCTGCATATTCAAACTGTTCATTTAAGCCGGCATTGCCGGAGGTATTGTGCATAATCTCCTGATGGCGTGCTTCGGAGAGTATTTTTGGCATGCATATTCCGCATTCAGGGCTGTTGTCCATAAAGTCTATTATAGAGTTGAGCCACCCCATGCTCACGCGGATGTCTGAATTTATCAGTACGTAGAATTCAGTGTCAATTTGGGCCAGAGCCCTGTTATATCCACCTGTAAAACCGTAGTTCTTGTCGAATTCAATCAGTTTTACATCGGGATATTCTGATTTCAACATCTCGACAGAACCGTCAGTAGAACCGTTGTCGGCAACATAGATGGTGCCGATATCTTCCGGAGTGCACTCTATAAGTATAGGGAGATATTTCTTTAGGAACGAAGCTCCATTCCAGTTGAGTATTACTACTGCAGCTCTCATAATGTTGTAATTTGTATAAAGAGAAGGCGACCACAATTGCAGTCGCCTCCATATATATTTTGTCTGTTTTGGATTAAGCAGTAACTTTTTCCAACCATTTTACCATGCCGAGCATAACACCCATAGATACAAGACATACTACGAGGAATACTGTCCAGCACTGCCAGATAGGCCAAGCGTTGTACATAAGTGGGCCGATCCAAAGAAGAAGGTTACCAAGAGCAGTAGCAGTAAGCCACAATCCCTGGCAAAGACCAAGAAGGTTCTTAGGAGCAACCTTTGAAACGAATGACAATCCAAGAGGAGAGATGAACAACTCAGCAACTGTAAGGAAGAAGTAAGTTACGATAAGTACCCACCAGTGAGCTTTGTTTGCCATCTGCTCTGCGATAGGAAGAGCTTTATAAGCATCTGCTGAAGGATAGCCTTTCATCATTGAGAATATTGCAAGGAACAAGAATGCCAAACCTGCGATCAACATACCGATAGCAATTTTGCGAGGAGTTGAGATTGCTCTTCCTCTCTTTGCAAGAGCTGCAAAAATTGCCATGATAATAGGAGTAAGGGTGATCACGAAGAATGGGTTGATAGCTTGCCAGATCTCTGGAGCAACTGCGGATGAATCAACGAAGTCACGCGCAAAGAATGAAAGTGACATACCGTTCTGGTGGAATGAGAACCAGAAGAAGATTACGATACCAAGCACTGCAAACAATGCATACATTCTCTGTTTGATCTCTTTTGCCATTGCTGCTTTCTCCTCTGCTGTGTACTCTACGCTCTTTGCTGCAACTTTCTTTGCAGGAGTAGGGAACATCTTCTGTGAGAAGAAGAAGATAACCAATGAAATTACCATTGCTGCAACTGAAGCGATGAATGAGTAGTGGATACCCTCATTGAAGATCTGCAGATACTGTTGGCAAGAAGCAGCCAAATCAGCAACTTGACCACCAGCTGCAACTATAAGCTGCTGTAGGTTTGCAAGAGCCTCAGGAGCCATTGTAGCGGCAGCATTGATGTACTCATGGCAAAGTGCAGGAAGTTGTGCATTGTATACCATACCGTTGGTACCCAACCACCACTGACGCAATACAGGAGCTACGAAAGGAGCGATAAGACCACCAACATTGATGAATACATAGAAAATCTGGAAACCTGCATCACGTTTGTCTTTTGCAGCTTTAAGAGCCTCAGGACCTTTCTTTGCAGCCTCAGCCTCAAAATCGTCATACATCTGACCAACAATAGCCTGAAGGTTACCTTTGAAAAGACCGTTACCGAAAGCGATAAGGAACAAAGCCAAGCAAGTAAGTGCAAGCAGCCAAGTGGTGTTTCCTGCAGTTGCAAGGATAGGAATTGAGAGGATGATGTATCCTGTTGCCATAATTACAAGACCTGTCTTGATGGTACCTTTATAATTCTGGGTACGGTCTGCGATAAGACCTCCAACAAGAGCAAGAATATAGATGCCGGCATAGAAACAAGAGTAGATAGTACCACTCACACCCTCGCTCAAACCAAATTTAGAACAGAGGAAGAGAACGAGAACGGCATTCATGATATAATATCCGAAACGCTCTCCCATATTACTTAGAGCCGCTGCAAGCAACCCTTTAGGATGGTTTTTAAACATAGTTTAATTTTTTTTATGATTAATATTAATTTTATAATTGGATTATGCAGTTTTAACACATTTTACAAAGATATAAAAAAGACGGAGTTTGCAAAAAAATAAATATCTTTGTAAAGAACAGTTTGTCTAAAATGGTAAAAATAGTTTCATATCTGGTTTGGTTTCTTTTATATGCGGTTTCATTGCTGCCGTTGGGATTCTATTATTTCTTGTCCGACATTATGGCATGGCTGCTCAGGAGAGTATTCTCCTATAGGAAATCTGTAGTTACAGCTAATTTGGCTAGAAGCTTCCCTGAGCTGAGTTACAATGAGTTGCGTAAAATTGAGAAGGAATATTACAAATATATGTGTGATATAATGGTTGAGAGTATCTGGCAGGTTTCGGCAACAGCAAAGCAGGTTTGTCGGATAGTTGAAGTTGAAGGGGTGGAGCTGCTCGACCGTATGGTTGCAGAGCATGGCAAAACAGTTGTGCTGACCGGACACCGTGGCAACTGGGAGCTGGTGGGGGCTATTTGTGGAGAGAGTGAAAAGAGAAGCAAGGATAGTTTTGCAAATCATCCGATTACAGTGACATACAGGATTGCCAAGAGTAAAATTTCCAATTTTCTCTTTGAGAAGATGAGGATGGAGATATACAGGAAATTCGACAACAATGGATATATTGTGGGCTCAAAACAATTTTTGAGGCATGTGGCCAAAAGTAAAGGTAGCCATACATATATATTTATTGCCGACCAATACCCCCGTATGGGAGGAGTTCCTCTGAAATTTTTGAATCAGAATACATTTTTCTTCGACGGAGCAGAAGCTGTGGCCCGAAAAATGAATATGCCTGTAATATATCTTGACATGATAAGGATTGAAAGGAGACGCTACAAAATGGTATTCTCCCTAATTTCCGAAAACTCCGCAGCAATGCAGAAGGGTGAGATCACGCTAGCCTATGCAAGATTGCTGGAGGAGGGCATCCGCAAAGACAAGTATAACTGGCTGTGGAGCCATAAACGTTGGAAACGTGGTTTTACAGAGCATGATGTTGAGGTGTGCAATGAATTATGTGGAAATGTCGGATAAAATATTATCTTTGTTATTTGGACATATAAAATTAACGATATGAAAATAGTAAAACCTCTTATATTGGCAGTTGCATTGCTTTTTGGATTTAATGCAAATGCCCAGATACTTAACTCTTCGGAGCCTGCTCCAGCCGGAGCTATAATCTACTCTCTGCCATCTACTACCATAAGTCTGGCTGTTACTGCGGAGCATGAATCATTTGTAGCCGGCCCCTATGCGAGATATGCCCAGAAATATCTTGGAATTGATGCGCGTACAGAGAGCGGAAATACATATACAATAAAATCTATTGTAATGAATCCCTATATTGAGGCAGACCCTTCTGTAAGGGTGGCTGTGAATTTGGGAACATCCAAAAATGCCTCTGCAAACTTTCTGAACTTCTGTTCGCAAGGACTGATTATTACATCAGACAGCTATACCGGCAAGCCGGCACAATGGCGCTTCCCTTCTGTTGCTGGGACCGACCAGTTTGCAGCAGGAGCAACATCAAACCTCGACAACAGGACAACAACACTTTATAAAACAGTAAGAACTGCAGAGGGCCTTGAGAGAGTTCCTGTACAGCAGACCCAGGTTGTTGAGAAGAGTTTGGAGAAGAAGGCTGAAGAGACTGCTTCATTGATTTTTGCACTTCGTGAAAAGAGAATGGATATAATAACAGGCAATACAGATGCAACTTACAGCGGTGAGGCAATGGGGGCTGCTATAGCTGAGATTACAAGGCTGGAGGAGGAGTACCTTACACTATTTATCGGAAAGAGCGTGAAGGATTGCCAGACTGTTGTGTTTGATGTAGTGCCTTCGGCAGACAATTCAGGACAGATGTATATAGCATTCCGTATCTCTGACACCCAAGGACTGGTTCCGGCATCAAATATGGGAGGCCGTCCTATTGTATTGGAGCTGCATAAGGAGAACACTTCAACAGTGGCATCTGAGAGTGCCGTATCTGCAAAGGGCCGCATATATTACCGCAGACCGGCAACTGTTACAGCAAAAATTATGGATGGACAGAAATTGCTGTTGCAGTCGAGAATACCTGTTTATCAATTGGGAGAGACATTGTCGTTCCCTATTGATATTGCGATAAAATAAATTAATAGACAAATATTCAAAAACACTTAAAACATAGAAGACAATGAGTACAATTGCAGAATTGAATCCGCAGATTGTGTGGAAAAATTTTTATGAGCTTACAAAAATTCCGCGCCCTTCCAAATTTGAGAGCGAGGCAGCGAAATATATTTGTGATTTTGGTAAAAATCTCGGACTTGAGTCGTTCCAGGATGAGATAGGAAATGTGATTATCCGCAAACCTGCCACTCCAGGTATGGAGGACAGAATGGGCATTATCCTTCAGGCACATGTGGATATGGTTCCTCAAAAGAACAATGATGTGGAGCATGATTTCAAGAAAGATCCTATCAAACCTAGAATCGTTGATGATATGGTTTATGCAACAGGTACTACACTTGGTGCCGACAATGGTTTGGGTTGTGCAGTTGCAATGGCTGTCCTTGAGTCGAAAGAGCTTGTTCATGGCCCTATAGAGGTTCTTATCACCATCGATGAGGAGACCGGTATGACAGGTGCACGTGCACTTAAACCAGGTGTTCTGAATGGTGATATCCTCATCAACCTCGATTCTGAGACTGAAGGTGAGCTTTATGTAGGCTGTGCCGGTGGTCTCGACTGTTCTGCTGTATTTAACTATACAACAGAGGCTGTTCCTGCAGGTTATGTAGGTAAAAAACTTAATGTAAAAGGCCTTGTAGGCGGTCACTCAGGAATGGATATCATACTTTATCGTGCAAATGCAAATAAAGTAATGGTGAGAGCACTCCTTCCTCTTGTTAAAGATCTTGGCGCAAAACTTATCAGCGTAGAGGGTGGAAATATGCGTAATGCAATTCCTCGTGAGGCTGAGGCTGTTATCGCAATTCCTGCAGATAAAGTAGCTGAGGCTGAGGCTGTTGTTGCAAAAGTTTGTGCAGAGGTTAAAGTTGAGTATGCCGCTACCGACAAAGATGCCAATGTATATCTTGAGGATGCTGCAGTTGCAGGTGAGGCAATATGCCAGGATGTTGCAGTTGCCCTTTGCCGTGCTCTGTATGTATGTCCTAATGGAGTTGAGAGAATGAGCAATGCAATGCCTGGTCTTGTGGAGACTTCAAACAATATGGCTATTGTAAAATCTGAGGATGGTACAATTAAAGTACACTCTTTGATGAGAAGCTCTGTTGATACTGCAAAAGATGACTTGGCTGTGAGAATGCGTGCAGCATTTGAGTTGGCAGGCGCTGAGGTGTCATTTGCCGGTGGTTATTCAGGTTGGGCTCCAAATATGGCTTCTCCTATCTTGAGGGAGATGAAGGCTGTTTATGAGAAACTTTACGGCAAACAGCCAGCTGTAATGGCAATCCATGCAGGTCTTGAGTGCGGTATCCTTGGCGGTACTTATCCAAACTGGGATATGGTATCTTGCGGCCCTACAATCTTCTCTCCTCACTCTCCAGATGAAAGAGTAAATATCGAGTCTGTAGGAAAATGGTGGGAGTTTGTTAAAGAGGTATTGAAAGAGGCTCCTAAAAAATAATTGGCCGTTGAAGAATAATCCGTTAAGCGGATTTGTAAACAGAATCCCGGAAGCACTGGAAAGTGCTCCGGGATTTTGTTTTTTAGATTCATTGTGAAAAAATATTCTCCTTTTGGAGGGGTATCGCGTTATAAATTGTGTACTATATATAATAATCTATCTTAAACATTGAGTTATGACACGTAGAATACTACTCTCTCTTTTGGCAGTTTTTGCACTGCTGTTTGCATCGTGTGGATCATCCTCTTCAGGAGAACTTGGCGGCAACTGGCACCGTGGGGATGGCGAATTTACCTTTACATCGTATGCCCCATTGGCAGATAAGCCTATAACTGTCTACTATTATATCCCGACAAAGGGAAATATAAAAAAGATGAGAGTGCTCTTTTCAATGCACGGCGCGCAGCGCACTTCGGCTCCAGGACTTGAAAACTGGAAGTATTTTGCAGAGAAAGAGGGATTTATAATCATCGCCCCGGAATATAGGAAACCTTATTATCAGGAGAACGGATATCAATTTGGAGGAGTGATGACAGAGAGGCTGGGAGCAGAGCTGGCTGAAAAGGAGAATTGGACATACAATTCCGTGGAGGAGATTTTTGACCTCTTTTTGAAAGAGACCGGAAGCAAAGTACAGACATATGATATGTTCGGCCATTCGGCAGGAGGACAGTTTGTCCACAGATTCCTGCTCTCTATGCCACAGGCTCGTGTAGGTAAGGCAATTGCAGCCAATTCAGGTAACTGGACATTTCTCTACACCGACGGACTTGTTGCAGAATCGGGAACAGTTTACGGCTGGCCATATGCTGTAAAGAATACTCCAATGGCAGATGAGTCCCACATGAAATCATTCCTCTCCCGAGACCTTACAATTCACCTTGGAACAAATGATACTGCAACTTCCGGCAGCTATGTGCCTACAGATGAGGCTGCTCTTGCACAAGGTAAATTCAGGTATGACCGAGGCCTCAAATTTTATGAGCATGCAAAGAAGTTGGCCGAGGAAAAGGGCTGGGAATTCAACTGGAATATAGTTGAAGTCAAAGGCGCAGGCCACTCAGGAAAAGAGATGGTCTATGGTACATGGGAGACCGACGCTGAGGGCAAAAAAATATACAGCACAGAGAATTATTCGCCGAATGGCGCCTTTGCTCTGATGTTCAAATAGGTTGAGGAGAGTTTGCCTGTCTGCTTACTCTTCAATTGCTTTGAAGCCGTTGCCTATTATCTCTTTTGAATCGATAATATTGATAAAGGCTTTAGAATCAATGTCTTTAATGCGGTAGCGCAGGATTGTGGCCTCACGGCGGGTAAGAATTGTGTAGATTATCTGTCGGGAATTGCCATTATATCCTCCTTCCGCATTGATGATTGTAGCCCCCCTGTTGATTTCATGCAGAATAAACTCCTTGATCTTTTCTGTCTCATCAGAGATTATCATAAGGGTCTTGTGTGCGTTTGCGCCCTCTACCACCAGGTCAATCACCTTGCCCTCTACAAAAATCAGAATCCATGAGTACATAGGCAGTCTCCAGTCTCCAAATGCCAATACTGTGGTGAGTGTGATGGTGCAGTCTACAATTATTACAAGTGTGCCCAGTGAGATGTGGGTATATTTGTGCAGAATCATAGAGATTATGTCGCTGCCTCCCGAAGTGGCCCTCGATTTGAAGATCATTCCCAAACCGATTCCATATACTATACCTCCGAAGAGGGCTGAGAGCAGCTGTTCCTGCAGAAGTGCCCGCTCAGTTATTTCAGGCTCAAGCAGGGCATTGAATCCATAGAATCTGTGGACGAGCCCCATGAATACCGGTATCATGAAGGTGCAGACAACGGTCTTTACGCCAAACTTTCCGCCGAGAAAAATGAAACCTATTATCAGTAGGGGAATATCCATACAGAGTGCAGATACCTCTGTTCTCCAGCCGAACAAATGGTGGAATACAATTGACAATCCATAAGTTCCTCCTGGTGCAAATCCATAAGGCTCAGCAAACAATACGTTTCCGAGTGCAAATATGAAGCATCCGCCTGCAAGCCATGCGTAAGTTGTGAAAAAATCTTTTGAAAACAGTTTCTCTTTAGTAGCCAAGCCCATATGATGAAGATATTAATTTGATATAGATTTTCATTAATTTTAAAATCGACTGCAAATTTAGGAAAGTTGTGTAACTTTGTTCGAATAAATATATTCATATGTTGCAAAAAATGCCCTTTTTCTTGATAATCGCTGTTGTGATGCTTTTTACATCATGTTCCGATAATGACAAAACAGATAAATTATTGGAAAAAGCGGAATCTTTACTATATGCCCAACCCGACAGTGCCCTCTCTGTAATCGGTTCCATTCCGATAAATGAGATAGTTTCGGCAAGGCAGAAGGCAGAATTCATATTGCTGTACGAGAGGATTCTTGAGAGAAATTCCATAAATCTCATAGGCGAGTCTGACATGGAGGAGGCGGTGGCCTATTTTGAGCGGAATGGTGATGATACTAAAAGATTCTTGTCGCATTTCTATCTGGGAAGATTATACAGTATGGCCGGAAGCCACTATCAGGCTATGGAGCAGTATGTGCAGGCAGAAGGGGCTTACAGCAGAATTCAGGAGAGCGGATACAATGAAATGCTGGCCAGGCTGTATCTGTATAAAGGTGATATTCATAAAGATCTGCTCAACTCGGCTTCGGCTCTCAAAATGTATCAGAAGGCTGCAGAATATTATAAGGAGTATGGTGGCGATGGTGAGCAGCTGATGTATACTTTGGCTAAAGTTGCGGAGGGCTATAAGGGACTGCAGCGTTACGAAGATGCGCTTGAGGCCTATGGAAGTGCTCTGGAGATGGCACTTGCCGGTGGAAAGGAGCGGGAAATTGTTGATTATACTGCTTCTGTGGCAAGTATAGGGCATTTAATGGGAGAGCCTTCAGATCTGATACTGGCCCAACTTGCTGACATATATGCAAAATATAATAATGGTATTGTGCCTGAAGATAATTATATGTTGTTGTCGGAGCTCTATCTGGATTGTGGAAATTTGAAGGAGGCAAAGAGGTATGCGCAGATGTGTGAAGTTATGTATGATGGATATTCTCCAGTGGAGCAGGCCAATTTTGCATCGCTGATCTCTGCAATTGCCAGAAAGGAGGGAGATTATAAAAAGGCCCTGGAATATAAAGAGTTGTATGAAAATGTGATATCCGGCATAATGGAGCAGGAAAAGAACAACTCTATAAGGGAGATGGAGCAGTTGTACTACAACAAACAGCTTACTATAGAAAATGCTGCAATAAAGAGACAGAACAGATATCTATTTGCAATATACTCATTGCTTCTGGCCATACTCCTTTTGGGACTGGTATGGGCTGTCATTGCATGGCGCAAGAAGATACGCGAGAAGAATGGTCAGATAGAGGAGTATCTGGCAGCAGCACATGAGGCGGAGCTCTCCAAAAACACACTTTTGGGTGAACTTGATGTGCAGAAGGAGAAGGAGAAGCGTCTGAAGGAGCTTCTCGAAAACCGTTTTGCGGAGATAAGGGAGCTTGCCGGTACCTATTATGAGTTCGGATATTCCAAGAAACTGCAGAAAAAGGTTGAACAGCTGCTTTCACTCCAATCATTCGGGAAGGATATGTTTGAGGTTATCGAGAATGTTGTAAATGCCAAGAATAATGGTGCAATGGAGAAGATACGTGCCAACTATCCGTCGATTACGGAGGAGAATATAAAATTGTTGAATCTGATCTATGCCGGTTTTTCTCCTCAGGAGATAAGTGTCATACTCAACGATACTCCACAAAATATATATGTGCGCAAGAGTCGTCTGAAAAGAAAAATAGCTCCGCTGCTCGAGCAGGAACCAGAGATGAATTTCAGGTAAATTTGAGATAATAATCTGATAATCAGTGATATATAAACGGAGAAGATACGTTTGCGTATAATGTATTGATTATCAGGTAGTTATATTTAAAGCAAGAAAGTGAAATAAATCAATGGCTATAATATATTGATTTTTAATTATTTAAAAAATGGACTTGCAAGCATTTAAAGGGCTGTAAATTCTTGATTTATGAAATGAGGTCCTATCTTTGCAACATAAAAATTTGAGTAAAATAATTATTAATCATCGTATTTAAGCAAAAACAGGGCAGGCCGTCAGGTGCTGCCCTGTTTTTGTACAGTGAGTTCATCTTAAATACTAATTGTTTGGTATTTAGAAAAAAATGTATATCTTTGCAGCCCCTTTTTAGGACAATTATATTTATTAATCACTTTTAACAAATTACGAGAAATGTTAAAACAGTACGAAACCGTTTTCATTGCAACTCCCGTTTTGTCTGAGACCCAGATGAAGGAAGCGGTAGCCAAATATCTCGATCTCATCAAAGATAATGGTGGTGAAGTTGTATATGAGCAAGATTGGGGTTTGAGAAAACTCGCTTACCCTATCCAGAAAAAAACTACAGGTTTTTATCACCTTATTGAATTCAAAGCAAATCCTGAGTTCATCAAAACTTTGGAGATTCAGTACAGACGTGATGAGAGAATTATCAGATTTTTGACTTTTGCTATGGATAAGCATGCTGTTGCTTATGCAGAGAAAAGAAGAGCTAATCAAGCAGAACAAAAATAATTAAGGAGGTATTATCATGGCAAATCAAGTAAATAACGAAATCCGTTACCTTAACCCTCCTACAGTAGAGGTTAAAAAGAAAAAATATTGCCGCTTTAAAAAAGCAGGTATCAAATATGTAGATTACAAGGATGCTGAGTTCTTGAAGAGATTCCTTAACGAGCAGGGTAAAATTCTTCCTCGCCGTTTGACCGGAACTTCTTTGAAATTCCAGAAAAAAGTGTCTCAGGCTGTTAAGAGAGCAAGACACCTTGCATTGCTACCATATGTAACAGATTTATTGAAATAAGGAGGAGAGATAGTATGGAAATTATTTTGAAACAGGACGTTCCTCATTTGGGACATAAAGATGATGTAGTAGTTGTAAAGAACGGTTACGCTACCAACTACCTTATTCCTCAGGGTTTTGCTATCATGGCAACTCCTTCTGCAAAAAAAGTTCACGCTGAGAACTTGAGACAAAGAGCTCATAAAGAGGCTAAATTGAGAGCTGATGCTGAGGCACTTGCAGCTAAATTGGAGGGCGTACAGGTAACTGTTGCCACTAAAGTTAGCGCTACTGGCAAAATCTTCGGTTCAGTTAACAATATCCAGGTTGCTGAGGCTCTTGCAGCTAAAGGCTTTGAGATGGACAGAAGAAACATCACTATCGTTGGTGAGGAGAAACTTCAGGAAGTTGGCCTTTACGATGCAGTAGTTAAATGCTACAAAGATATCAAAGCAACAATTAAAATTGAGGTTGTAGCTGAGTAATTCAGATTACATATACTTGAAAAGCTGTCTGGTTTCAGGCAGCTTTTTTTATTTTCGCTCCGGCTGAACTAAAATAGGATGGTGCTGTTTTCATATGTGCAAAAAGATCAGAACAATGAAGGCACTATTATTTTTTATATTGGGACTCGCCTGCTTTTATGAAGGGGCCGATGAATCTATTGAGGGAGTCTGGCTTACCCAGAAAAAAGATTCGAAAATAGAGATAACATCCGCTCCAGACGGAACTTTCTCGGCTCAACTTGTCTGGGCGGAGGCTCCCTACAGCAACCTTGTGGGGAAGCAGGTTATGAAGGGTGTGGTATATGACAATGCTTCCGGAAAATTCAACTGCCCGTGGATATATGATCCGAAGTTGGATATTACTGCAAAAGGAACAGCAAGGGTCTCGGGAGACACCCTTTACATCACAGCCCGCAAAGGTATTTTTACAAAAAACGAGTTTTTTACAAGGGAGAAGCCTGCCTCTTTGGAGAAGAGACAGTAAAATCCTCTATAGCTTTGCACCAAGCCATCTCCTTACCGGGATATCATATAATTTCAAACAGAGGTATGCAATGAACAGACTGGCTCCGAATACGGCGACAACCATTGGCCATGTCTGCTGCAATGTGTATAACTTATTGTCAATCAGCCACTCATAAAACAAGTACATTATCGGGTAATGGATAATGTATATGGGGTATGAGATCTCTCCGAGCAATTTTCCGGTATCGCCGTCATTACTGGCGGCAGCTGCCGTTACAATGGCTGGGAAGAAGAGCATTACACAGAGTACCTCGTACACTCCATTCAGTGAGAAGTGGCTGTCGGCACCCAGAAATGGAACAGAGAAGATTGCAAAGAGGGCAATGGTACATATCCAGAATGTTGCTCTCTGCGGAAGCGGTTTTTTTAAATATTTGATTGCCTGGGTGCGCTGTAGCAGCATTCCCAGTGTGAAAGGAAAGAGCATCCTGAGCAAGCCTCCAAAGAAATTTGTTGTATCAAGAGTCCATCCTACGCCTATGTTGCCATATCCTGAGGCATTTGTTGTGGCAAAGATTATAAAGCTTATTCCCAGAATCGCAGTAAATAGCTTCAGCCATCTGGTGGAGAGGCGTCTGATGAAGATAGCGTAGAGAATGTTTCCTATATATTCGAAAAAGAGAGACCAGCTGGGACCATTGAGAGAGAACATCTCTCCGTTACCACGAACATCGTAAGGGGCTCCTCCATATGCAGGAATGAAAAAGATGGCAAGAATCAGAGCCATAAAGAGAAAGCGTGGCGCTATATTTTCACCGGCCCAGTTGGTGCATCCTCCGACAAAGAATGCAGCGGCTCCAATAATTGCTCCCATTATAAGCATCGGGTGAAGCCTTACCAGACGTCTTTTGAAGAATTGCAGGATTCCCATTGAACTCCATCTGTTGTCGTAGGCATAACTTATTACAAATCCCGACAACATGAAGAAGAAATCTACAGCAAGATATCCGTGGTTGAAGGTGGTTATGCTGCCGTCGGTTGCTCCGTTGAGAGCTCCGGCGAAGGCATATCCTTCAAATATATGGTACCATATAACCATTAATGCAGCAACCCCACGCAAGCTGTCGAGAAGTTTGTAGTGGGGTTTGGTATCTTTAAAATATGTTGTATCTGACATAGTTGTGCCATTGATGTTGTGGCACAAATGTATATAATTATGGTAGAATCTCAAAGCGGCAGGTTACATTTACCGAAATTGAACTTTTGCTGATCTCGAGGGTAGGAAGGCTCTCTTCAACCGCAGCATCGGCAGTGAGGGTTCTTTTTGCACTTTTCAGTGTGTAGTTTGCAGTTACTGGCTGTGAAAAGTTGTAGTAGTTATGTATGTAGAGAGCCTTGCCGGCCTTGCTGCCCACAGCCTCCGCCAGAATCTGGGCATTCTCTTTTGTCTTTTTTGCAGCAGAAACCAGCAGCTCATCTTTGACTTGTTTCTCCAATTCAGGTGATATCGCAGTCCTGTTGAGCGTTACATCAGAAATCTGGATATTGTTGAGTGCATCAAAAACTGCCGCAGCCTCATCGGCGGTCTTCACCTTGAGAATATATGATTTTGTAGCCAGAATGTTGTCTTTGCGTAAGAAATATTGCCTCAGGTTACTGTCCATATCTTTTACCGTGAGGTTTTTTGCAACATCCAGATTGAGCTTTTCGAGTGCTTTTATCATCTCCCTCTCCTTTACCTCCAGGCTGTTCTTCAATTTGCTGTCCTGCTCGCGCAAAGTGATACCTATATATATAATATCAGGGGTTATCTGTTTTTCTGCACGGGCCGATACCTCTATGTAGTTCTGGCTCTCATTGTTTTGTGCGAATCCGGTATTGACAGCTACCATCGCAACCAATAGAATGGCTATAAATGCAATCTTTTTCATAATAAATATTATTACGGTTATAAAAATGACGTTAAATTGTAAATTTCAATAAGTGTGCCATAATCTTGGCATGAAAATAGTAATAAATTTATCGTTTTTCGATAAATATTTATACTTTTGCGATAAATTGCAGAGATTTAAAAATTGTACCGGATGAATTTTAAGGTATTATATGGATGGTATGTTGCCATTGTTGTAGTGATGGTCCTTTCGGTTGGGCTTAAAATCTCTCATGTTGCAGATGCTTTTGTTGAAGGCTTTGAAACTGCCTATAGTAATGTAAGTGAGAGTGTTGAGGAGAATGACACGTTGCCTGTAGTCTGGGCTGGTGCCAATATCAGGATTGATTCGGATTCTCTTAAAGCGGCTTATTCTACAGTATTGAAGAGTGGAGACAAGAGCTCTTTGGTGGAGATAATACCTTCTACCTATACGGTTATGGCCTCAGGTGATTCCGATAATAAAGGCGAGATTATTGCCCTTTCGGTGGTGCAAGGGTTGTTGGCATTTCTTGTCCTGATTCTTTCTGCAGTGGTTTTCGTATTTATTGCCAAGCTGTTCATCTGTATCAATTCGGCATTGAAGAGGAGGGAGGTATTTGACCTTAAGGTGATAAGGACAATGCGTGTGCTGGGAATGATATTGTTGGCACAGTCTCTTGTGAATATGGCTTTTGTGTGGATACAATCAGAAATTGGGGAGACAATACTGTCGGGATATGATATTGATATAGTATTTGCAGACACACTGGATTATACAAGGATTGTTCTTGCTTTTGTAACCATAATGATATCTGAGGTATTTAAAATAGGTTACAATATCAGGGAGGAGCAGAGTCTTACCATTTAATGTTTTTAGGTATGGGAATAGTGGTAAGATTAGATGTTATGATGGCCCGACGGAAGATTTCTCTGGGTGAATTGTCTGAGAAGATGGACATTACCCAGGCCAATCTCTCCATCTTGAAGACAGGCAAGGCAAAGGCTGTGCGTTTTTCAACGCTGCAGCAGTTGTGCGAGATTCTGGAGTGCCAGCCGGGTGATCTTCTGGAGTATGTGCCCGAGGATAAAGATAATGATGTTGAAATACAATAAACGTACATTTATATGATAAAGAAGAGTTTTACTTTTATGTTGGCCTTTGTGTTATTGTCTGTAATGGCATTTGCACAAATGGTTTCACCACAGGCCCAATTGGAATTGGATTCATCTGTGGTTTATGGAAAATTGGATAATGGCCTAACATATTATATCAAACATAATGAAAAACCAGCTCAAAGAGCCGATTTTTACATTGTTACAAATGTTGGTGCCATTCAGGAGACTCCTGCACAGGACGGTCTTGCACACTTTTTTGAGCACATGTGCTTTAATGGAACAAAAAATTTCCCTGGCAAAGGTATCATCTCCTATATGGAGAGCATAGGTGCAAAGTTCGGTGAGAATGTGAATGCAGCAACCAGTGTTGAGATGACCTCATACATGCTGAACAATATTCCTGTAATCAGGGAGGGCATTATCGACAGCTCACTACTTATATTGCATGACTGGTCGGCATTTGTTACCAATGATCCTCAGGAAATTGAAAATGAGAGAGGCGTTATCCTCGAAGAGAAGAGAACCCGCAATACTGCACAATGGAGAGCCAGAACAGCAGCATGTGAGGCGCTTTTCAATGGTACAAAATATGCAACCTGCAGCATCATTGGCAGTGAGGAGAACCTTAAGACATTCAAACCTGAAGAGCTTGTAAACTTCTACAAAACCTGGTATCGTCCAGACATGCAGGCAATAATTGTTGTAGGTGATGTGGATGTGAAGAGTGTGGAGAACAAAATCAAAAACCTGTTTGGTCAGTTACCAAAAGCTGAAAACCCTAAGGCAAAGGATGTTATCCTGATTCCGGACAACAAGGAGCCTATCGTTTCAATCTTCACAGATAAAGAGAATACATCTACAAGTGCTGAGGTATATTTCAAGAGCCAGCCGCTTCCTAAAGAGTATAGAGGCCTTGGTATGGCTGTTATTATGAACCTTTACAAGAATATGATTTCAAGAATGTTCAGCGAGAGGTTCAGTGATATCTCATCAAAACCTGATGCACCTTTCTTTGGCGCAGGTGCCGGTTTTGGCAAACTTTGCTCAACATTGGAGGCATTCTATGGTAATGTGCAGTCTAAAGATGGTGAGGCTGTGAAAGCTCTTAAGGCAATGTTTGTTGAACTTGAAAGAGCACGCAGATTCGGTTTTACCCAGAGTGAGTTCGACAGGGCAAAGACCAATCTGCTGAGAGGCTATGAGAGAGCTGCTGCAAATGCCGCTTCAATGCAGAACGGACAGTTTGTACAATCATATATCAGCCACTTCCTTGAGGGACATCCTTATACAACTCCAGATTACAATTATCAGATGATAAAAGGTTATCTCGAAGGCGGTGCTATACAATTGCCAATGCTTAACCAGATGATGTCACAGCTCCTGACAGAGCATAATATGGTAGTGATATTCAATGCCCCTGAGAAAGAGGGCCTTGCTACACCAGCAAAGGAGGATCTGCTTGATGCAATTGCTGCTGCGAAAGCAGAGGATATCAAACCTTTGGAGGGCGACGATGTTACAGTTCAGCTTATGGATGCTTCAACTTTGACAGGTTCTGAAGTGAAACTGGAAGAGAAGGGCAAATTCGGTACTACCAAACTTGTTTTGGGCAATGGTATTGAAATTTATGTAAAACCTACCGACTTCAAGAAAGATGAGGTTTCATTGAAGACAGTTGCTCTTGGTGGAAAATCAATCATTGATGACTCTTTGATGCCGTCATTGGAGGGCAATATTGCCTCTATTATCCAGTCTTATTCTGGTTTGGGAGAGTTTTCTGCGACAAAACTTCGTAAAATGCTTACCGGAAAGGCTGCAGGTGCATCTGCCTATATTGGAGGATTGGAGCATGGCGTAAACGGTACTTGTTCACCTAGAGATTTTGAAACAATGTTGCAGCTTGTATATATGTGTTATACACAGCCTCGTTTTGATGAGAGTGAGATTTCTGTAGGTATGAACCAGTTGAAGGCTATGTTGCCTAATGTGATAAATCAGCCGAGCTTCATCTTTCAGAATGAAGTTACAAAGACTTTATATGGAGAGTCTCCGCGTATCCCTAATATCAGCGCTGAGTTGCTTGAGAAGGCAAGTGTAGCTGATTATGCAAAGATTTATAACCAGTTGTTCTCTGATGCAGCAAAAACAAAAGTATATATTGTAGGTAATGTGAATATTGATGAGATCAAGCCTTTGCTGGAGAAATATATCGGTTCACTTCCTGTGAAGACAGAGAATGGCGCAATGTGGAAAGACCACAATGTCTCTATAGTTGAGGGAGAGGTTGAGAATGTCTTTGAGGTGGCAATGGAGGCTCCAAAAGCAACTGTAGCTCTTGTTTACAGTGGTGATATGAAGTATTCTATCGAGAACAGCATTGTGATGTCTGCCCTCAAATATGTATTGGATATGACTTATACCAAGACTATAAGGGAGGATGAAGGCGGTACTTATGGAGTAGGAGTCTCTGCTTCATTGTCTGACAGACCAAGGGATGAATTCTCTCTGATGATCAATTTTGATACCGATCCGGCAAAAGCAGAAAAACTGATATCAATTGCTAAAGACGGTTTGGCTGATATTGTTAAAAATGGAGTTGCCCAGGAGTATGTGTCAAAGGCAAAAGAGAGCTTCCTCAAGTCATTCCCTGAGAGACAGATAAGCAACGGCTACTGGATGAGTGTCATCTACAACTATTACGGATTGGACAAGGATATCAATTCGGAGTATGTTGAGACAGTGGAAAAATGCGTTACATCAAAAAATATCCAGAAACTGCTTAAGAAGATGATCAAGCAGGGTAATATGGTAAAGATTGTGATGAATCCAAAACAGTAAAAATTCAGCTAATATTATTGGTTGTGTTTATAGGGGCAGGAGGTTTCCGTTTTATACGGAGGCCTCCTGTTTCTTTAGGCTAAACATTATTGTAACATTTTATTAATTGCCATGTAATTATAGTTTCTTTTATTTGCGATAGAAATTTTAAAAACTATTTTAACGTGGAATCAGTTTATTTGGCGATTGTAATTATTTTATTAGTGTTGGCTGTATCAGACTTGGTAGTTGGTGTGGCCAATGATGCTGTGAACTTCCTTAATTCAGCCGTCGGATCAAAAGCAGCTTCAAGAAGGGTGATAATGTGGGTAGCCACTGCCGGAATCATGGTTGGTGTACTCACATCAAGCGGTATGATGGAGGTTGCCAGAAAAGGTATTTTTCATCCTGGCATGTTCTCGTTCAGTGAAATCATGATGCTTTTTCTTGCAGTGATGCTTACAGATGTGATTTTACTTGATGTGTTCAATACATTGGGTTTGCCAACCTCCACAACGGTCTCTCTGGTCTTTGAACTTTTGGGAGCAGCGGTGTGTGTTGCATTGTTCAGCATATCTGCTTCAGATACTGCAACTATAGCAAATTTGCCCGAATATATCAACTCGGGGAAGGCTCTGGGTATAATTTCTGGAATTTTGACATCTGTAGTTATTGCATTCGTGTGCGGAACAGTGATAATGTACATCACCCGTATAATATTTTCATATAATTTCCAGAACAAAATGAAAGGGATAGGGGCTGTATGGTGTGGTATCGCTCTCACCGCAGTAACCTATTTTGCTCTGTTTAAAGGTCTGAAAAATGCTCCGGTTATGCCGTTGGAGATGATGTCTTATATTAATGAGAATATCCTGCTCTGTGTAACGGTAGCATTTGTCTTCTGGACTCTGGTTATGCTGCTTTTGGCTCTGTTGAAAGTAAATATTTTGAGAATAACAGTACTTTCTGGAACATTTGCACTTGCTTTGGCTTTTGCCGGAAATGACCTTGTGAATTTTATAGGTGTCTTCATGGCTGGTTTTGATTCATATAAGATAGCCTCAGCAACAGGCGATACTGCAATGTTGATGGGAGACCTTACAAAGCCTGTACATGCTAATCTCTACATACTTATGGCCTCAGGCCTGGTTATGTCAATAACATTGTGGTTCTCCAAAAAGGCCAGAAAAGTTACAGAAACAGAGGTGAATCTTGCAAAACAGGATTCTGGAAATGAGAATTTTGATTCAACTCCAGTATCGAGGGCAATAGTCCGTCAGGCCATAAATATGAACAAATGGTTTGAAAAGGTAACTCCCGATAGCGTGAAGAATTTTATAGAGAGCCGCTTTACTAAGGATGTTGCTGTAACAGAGAAAGATGGAGCAGCATTTGACTTGATAAGGGCTACAGTGAACCTTACTGTTGCATCACTGCTGATATCATTGGCAACATCATTGAAATTACCTCTCTCCACAACTTACGTTACATTCATGGTTGCAATGGGTAGTTCCTTGGCAGATAAGGCATGGGGCCGTGAAAGTGCCGTATATAGGATTACCGGTGTGATGACTGTGATATTGGGTTGGTTCTTTACAGCATTTGTGGCATTTGTAATATCATTCTTGGTTGCAATGTTGCTTATGTGGGGCGGAGTATATGCAGTTATACTACTTGTGATTGGTTGCGGATGGATGCTTGTACATAACAGTTTGAGGGGCAAGAAGAAGAAAGAAGAGGAGCTTGAAGCTGAAAATGCCCAACAGGTATCGGTTGTAGAGAGGTGTGTGAATGATGTTACAGCAGCTACATCAAATATTGTGGATATATACAACTCAACCCTGGAGGGTATATTCAAGGAAGACAGAAAACTGCTTAAAAATATGTTGTCGAAAGCCAGGGATATGCATGAAATGGCAAGTGCCCGTAAATATAATGTGGTTTCAACACTGGAGATGCTTAAGGAGAACAATATAGAAACTGCCCACTATTATGTGCAGGTTGTGGATTATTTGAATGAAGTTACCAAATCTATGCTGCATATATGCAAATATACATTTGAGCATATCGACAATAACCATGAAGGCCTTTCATTAGAACAGGTCGAAGATCTGAAAGTTGTCAATGCCCGTATGAATGAAGTATTTGTAAGGGTTGAGAGTATGCTCTCTACAAATGATTTCTCCAATCTGAATGATGTTATGGCTCTGCGCGACTCAATTTTTGAAGATTTTGCCGTGGCTATAAAGAAACAGATAGGACGTGACAGCCAGAATAAGAACACCACCCGCTGCAGTGTGCTCTATCTGAATATACTCACAGAGAACAAAATCATGGTTCTGCAGTTGAGAAATCTGCTGAAGGCCCAGAAATATTTTATAGAGAAGGAGTCGTAGGGTTTAAGGTGCAGGGTAGCCGATCTGGAACATCTTTATGCCGAATATGGATGCTGATGCTATGGCCTGTTCGAGTATGGCAGCCTGTATCCCTTCATAAGTGACCCAGCTCTTGTTCTTTGAAAAACAATATATCTGTACCGGGATTCCTTGAGGCCCGGGTTGCAGGTATCTTATCATTACCATCAGTTCTTTATTTATTTGGGGATTCTCAAGGATCATTTTGAGCAGATACATCCTGTATAATTGCAGGTTTGTTATCTGCTCTTTCTCTTTTGAGGCGGGCATTATTACATATTGGCTGAGTTTTTCCAACTCCAGGCTGTCGCAATACCTCACGCTGTTCATATCTATATTGAAATTGAGTGTAATTCTCCTTCCTCCCGACTCATCCATTCCCCTCCAGTTCTGGAATGGCGTATTTATGAGGGAGTAGGTGGGCACATTTATAATAGTATTGTCGAAATTCTGAATTTTTACAGTAATCAGGCTGATATCTGTGACAACTCCATTTGCAAGGGTATTGTCTATTACAATCCAATCTCCCGGCCTTACCATATCATTGTAAGAGAGTTGTATGCCGGCAACAAAGCCCAGGATAGTATCTTTGAATATAAATGAGAGAACCGCTGCAAATGCACCCAATCCGGTCAGCAGGCCCAATGGCGATTTTTCAATAATTGCTGCAACAACCAGAATGACCCCTATGAAGTATATTCCAATCTGAAGTATCTGCAAAAAGCCTTTGATGGGCTTCTGCTTGTATCTGTTCTTCTTGCTTATTATGTCGTAGCATATTTTAAGAATATTGTCAGTAATTGCGATGGAGCAGATTATTATGGCAATTACATCTATTTTAAGACACCACGAGAGTGCTTTGCTCTTTTCATCAAATGCCTCTGGAAGCATCTGTAGCAAGAAAACCAGGGCAATGATGCTGATAATTCTTTTAAAAATGGTAATTATATATAATTTGCCCCTCTGGCTGAATTTGAGGTGAACAAGCAGCTTGTCTTTTATGAATGCCAGCATAATTCTCAATACTATCCATAAAATTGTGGAGATGAGCAGTACAATGCCGCATTTTATGAATATTTCTGCCTCTGTTGTGATATGTTCTCCAAAGCCTAGCTCTACAAGCCAGTTTTTAACCATTCCCAATAATTTCTCCATATATCTCTTCCTTTTTATAGCATTAAACAATGCTCCGACAGATTTGTTATTTCATAAAACAGTAAAATATCGCAGATATGAACAAGAAACAGATGGTAAAGGCACTTTCTTATAAAACTGGTATGACATTGGCTGAGAGTAATGAATATCTTAATACGGTATTGGGTATAATGGCTGGCTCCCTTAAAAATGGGGAGGATGTCTTTTTGAGAGGATTCGGCTCTTTTATGATAAAGGAGAGAAAACCTCGTAGGACAATGAGCCTCAACACCAAGAAGATGATAACAATACCGGCCAAAAAAGTGGTAAAATTCAGGACACAGATGCTGGATTAGCAGATTAAGATAATCTTTACTATATTTGTACATAATGCGCCGCACTAACCGCGGCGTGTTTTGTATTATGCTTGTACATATTGTAATGTGGAAATTCAAGGACTTTGCAGAGGGTGCCGACAAACAGACCAATGCAGAGATTATGAAAGCAAAGCTTGAGGCTTTGCAAGGTGTTGTTCCCCAACTCAAGTATGCAGAGGTTGGTATAGATTTCAAACATACACAGATGAGCTATGATGCTGTACTTATCAGCCATTTCGACAGTGAAGAAGATCTTGCTGCCTATAAAATCCATCCGGCTCATGTGGAGGTAAGCTCGTTTTGCAAGAAAATAAGGGAGAGTAGGGTAGTTGTTGACTACTGGAAATAGGATATAAGCAGATTTTTTAATTTTTTTGCAGAAAAAGAGAAAAAAATTTGGATGATATAAAAAAAAGTTCTACTTTTGTACCCGCTAAGCAAAACAACGGTTAGCAAACATAAATTCCTGAATAGCTCAGTTGGTTAGAGCATCTGACTGTTAATCAGAGGGTCCTAGGTTCAAGTCCTAGTTCAGGAGCAGAAACCACTCAAGAAATTGGGTGGTTTTTTTGTTGTATCTTCTCCTCCCTGATACGTCCGGTAATCTCTTCCCCCTGTTAGTTTAGGTAATGTGATAAGAGAAAATGAAAAAAGGTGATCCACATTGTGAATCACCTTTTATATATAATCAATGATTATAATCTTATCGTAATTAGTCGTTCAAAGAGAATCTCTTGAATGCTACTACTTTAACATCTTTATCTACTGAAGCCAAGAAATCTTTTACAGATTGTTTGCCATCACCCATCTGGTATGCTTGCTCAAGAAGAGTGTTCTCCTTGAAGAATTTACCAAGTCTACCTTTAGCGATGTTCTGGATTTTAGCCTCCTCAGCAGCAAGACCTGCAGTTTTCTCAGCAGAAACTGTAGCTTTGATCTCGCGTGCCTTAGCAGCATCTTCCTCAGAAATCCAACCTTTAGCCATGTTAGACTCGATATGATCCTCGCTGTCTACATGAGAAGGGTTGATGCCTGCTTTCTTAAGAGCAGCCTCTACTGCTTTAAGAACAAGCTCCTCTTTGGTCTTCTCAATGGCAACTGTAAGCTCATTGTTGATAACCTCTTGTGGAACAGACTCAGCATCAAGGGCAACAGGGTTCATAGAAGCAACCTGCATAGCGATTCCTTTACCAACCTCTGCTGAAACCTCTTTGTTGAAACCAACAATGGCAGCAAGTTTACCGTTAATTACGTGCATATAAGAAGCGATGTATGGAGCCTCAATGCTAGCGTAGAATGGTACTGCATGTTTCTCACCACTCTTACCTGTTTGTTGAGTAATTGCATCCTCTACAGTCTGGCCGTTGAATGAGCAAGCCATCAAACCTGCAAGGTCTGCAGGGAAGCTCTCAAGAGCAGCTTTGGCAATGTTGTTTGCCAACTCCTGGAACTCTGCGTTCTTAGCAACGAAGTCAGTCTCGCAACCAAGAGCTGTAAGGATAGCTTTAGTATTGTCTGCGTTTACAAGAGCTACAACTTTACCCTCTGTAGTCTCTCTGTCTGAACGTTTTGCTGCAACAAGTTTACCTTTCTCTCTGATGATCTCCTGAGCTCTGGTGAAATCGCCGTCAGCCTCTACAAGGGCTTTTTTGCAATCCATCATACCGGCTCCGGTCATCTGGCGTAGTTTTGCAACATCTGAAGCTTTAATTTCCATAACCGAAACTTTATTATTCGTTAATATTCTCTTTCTCTTCTGCAGTCTGGGCAGATTTGCGTGCACGCAATTTCTTACCTACCGGTGCATCGTTCTCCTTATTCTCTGCAGCCTCATTTTTCTCCTCTTTCTCTTTCTCCTTCTCTACTCTTCTCTCTTCCAAACCCTCTGAAATAGCTTGGCAAAGAGCACCCATGATCACTGAGATAGATTTAGCGGCATCATCATTTGCAGGAATAACATAATCAATAGGGGTAGGATCGCAACAAGTATCAACCATAGCGATTACCGGTATGTTAAGACGGTTAGCCTCTTTAACTGCATTCATCTCTTTCTGTACGTCTACAACGAACAAAGCAGATGGCAAACGGTTAAGGTCTGCAATTGAACCCAAGTTCTTCTCCAATTTTGCTCTTTGACGGGTGATTTGAAGTTTCTCACGTTTTGCAAGAGTCTCAAATGTACCGTCTGCAATCATTTTATCAATGGTGTTCATCTTCTTAACTGCCTTACGGATAGTAGGGAAGTTAGTAAGCATTCCACCTGGCCATCTCTCTGTAACATATGGCATGTTTACTGATTTGGCCTTCTCGGCAACGATCTCTTTTGCCTGTTTTTTGGTTGCTACAAACAGAATTTTTCTGCCAGCTCTTGCAAGCTGTTTCATCATATTTGCAGCGTCATCTATTTTGACAACAGTCTTGTGCAGGTCAATGATGTGGATACCATTCTTCTCCATGAAGATATATGGAGCCATTTTAGGATTCCACTTTCTTTTCAAGTGGCCAAAATGAGAACCTGCATCAAGTAATTCTTGGAAATTTGTTCTAGGCATTTTTCTTTTTTTTAAACTTTAAAATTTCTCTTTTTATCAATCCTGAGTAATGGCTTTGCCAGTCTCAGTGATTTTCCGCAGCGGGACAATTAAAAGTAGTCTTGCAGAAAAATTGCAAAAATCTTTCAATTTTATATCCCAACTGTGCGATAAAATCAGCTATAATACTAACGTTTACTGAATTGGAAGCGTCTACGTGCACCAGGTTGTCCAGGTTTCTTTCTCTCAACTTCGCGAGCATCGCGAGTTAGGAAGCCTGCTGATTTCAATGTAGAGCGGTAAGCCTCTTTATCAATTTCACATAGAGCGCGAGAGATTGCCAAACGCAATGCCTCTGCCTGACCTTTGATTCCGCCACCGTCGAGATTAGCTTTGATATCAAAATTAGCCAATGTTCCGGTAACTTCAAGAGGTTGTTTTACAATAAACTGGAGAGAAGGATCTGCAAAATATACTGCAAGGTCTCTACCATTGATTGTAATATTACCTTTACCTGTGTTCACATAAACGCGAGCAACTGCTGATTTACGTCTTCCAAGGGCGTTGATTACTTCCATGCTCTGTTTAAATTTCGTTTAATTTGATTGTTCTTGGTTTCTGTGCTTCGTGCGGATGCTCCGAACCTTCGTATACATACAAATTACGGAACAATTTTGCACCTAATTTATTCTTAGGAAGCATTCCTCTTACAGCTTCCTCAACTACGGCTAGAGGTTTGCGTACCAACAACTCTTTTGGAGTTGCGAAACGCTGTCCGCCGGGATACCCTGTATGTCTAACATACACTTTGTCAGTTAACTTTTTACCAGTCAAACGTACTTTGTTTGCGTTAAGGATAATTACATTATCACCGCAATCTACGTGTGGAGTGTAGTTAACTTTGTTCTTGCCTCTAAGAATAAGTGATACTCTTGAAGCAAGGCGTCCTAATACTAGATCAGTAGCGTCAATAACAACCCACTCCTTGTTTACGGATTGTGCATTGGCTGACACTGTCTTGTAACTTTGATAATCCACTGTGTTGATTTTTAGATTAATACTTAATTTTGTTGCGATTTCCCTCACTATAAGGGGGTGCAAAGATAGTCATTTTTTTTAAAGTGCCAAAATATGAGCTATTTCATACCATAATTTGTTTATTTGGTTGTGTTTGGCACAGGCTTCAGCAAACGGTGTATAGACAATTTCTCCATTGATCTGACCAACCATTATACCACTTTGTCCATCGAGCAGCGCTTCAACGGCACGATTGCCTAAAATGCTGGCAAGAACCCTGTCGCTGCATGTAGGAGAACCTCCACGCTGGATATGTCCCAACGTTGTTACTCGTGTCTCATAGTCGGGCAGCTTCGCCTTCACTTTTTTGGCAACCTCTTCCGCACTGCCCAGATCCTCGCCTTCGGCAACAATGATTATTCCCGATGTCTTGTTTTTTCTACGCTCGCTTACCAGATAATTGCATAAATCATCAACATCTGTATGCACCTCAGGAATTAGTGTAGCCTCAGCTCCGGTGCTTATTGCCGTATAGAGGCCTATAAAACCGGCATCTCTTCCCATAACCTCAACAAAAAAGACCAGATTGTGAGAATCTGCAGTATCCCTTATCTTGTCTATCGCCTCTACAGCAGTATTCACTGCGGTATCGAACCCTATTGTAAAATCGGTACCGTAAATATCATTGTCGATAGTTCCCGGTATGCCCACAACCGGGAATCCGAACTCTTCATGCAGAAGATTCGCCCCGCGGAATGAGCCGTCACCGCCTATAACAACAAGAGCATCAATACCGGCCTCCCGCATATTCTCCACTGCCTCAGCCCTTGCCGCCTTCTCCTTGAACTCAGGACATCTGCTCGATTTGAGCATTGTGCCTCCGGTTGATATGATTTTGGATACAGAATGTGACTGCATCCCCATAAACTGTTTCTCCAACAATCCCCGATATCCTCTTCTTACACCAACAACCTCTATACCTTTATATATAGCACTCCTGACAACGGCCCTTATTGCCGCATTCATTCCTGGAGAGTCTCCTCCTGAGGTAAGGAGTGCCAATCTCTTTATTTTTCGCTCTTCCATATCTCCATATTTTAATACAATACCGCCAAAGGTAGTAAATTCGGCTCCTTTGCTGCAAAAAAAATTCCCGAATTGGCTCAAATGGAAAATTGCTGTTATTTTTGTAGAAAATTGGGATATTTTGTCCCGACAGTTGGAGTATTTTATGAAGATAGGCAATATAGATTTGGGCGAAAAGCCACTTTTCCTGGCACCGATGGAGGATGTTACCGATGCATCATTCAGATATATATGCAAAGAGTTTGGGGCAGATATGATGTATACAGAATTTGTATCATCCGACGGACTTATAAGGGATGCACGCAAGTCTCTGGCCAAACTGGTCACATACGACTATGAGAAACCTATAGGAATACAGATATACGGACATATTCCTGAGGCAATGGTAGAGGCTGCAAAAATGGCAGAGGAGGCCTCCAGAATAGCCGGAGGGGCCGGCCCTGATATAATTGATATAAATTTTGGCTGTCCGGTAAATAAAATAGCAGGCAGAGGGGCCGGAAGCGGAATGATGCGCTTCCCCGATAAAATGGTGGAAATTACCAAATCGGTGGTTGAGGCGGTAAAATTGCCGGTAACGGTCAAGACCCGTCTTGGCTGGGATGAAAATTCAAAAATCATTGTAGAGCTTGCAGAAAGGCTACAGGATGTGGGTATAGCAGCCCTTACAGTACATGGAAGGACCCGTTGCCAGATGTATAAAGGGGAGGCCGACTGGAGCTTAATAGGAAAAATAAAGGAGAATCCGCGTATGCACATACCTATAATAGGTAATGGTGACATTACAGACGGCCCCAGCGCAAAGGCTGCCTTTGAAAGGTATGGTGTTGATGGTGTAATGATTGGAAGGGCAACTTATGGACGTCCATGGATATTCAAGGAGATAAAGCATTTTCTGAAATATAATGAACCTATGCAGCCACTCACATTGGATGAGAAGGTTGATCTTGCAAAGAAGCATTTCTGCAAATCGGTGGCAGTGAAGGGAGACCGGGTGGGAGTCCTTGAGATGAGGCGCCATCTGTCGAATTACTTCAAGGCAATTCCAAATTTCAAGGAGACAAGGCTCAAATTGGTTACAACCAATGAACCGGAGAAAATATTGGAGCTTCTGGAGTTTATAAGAGAAAACTTTAGAGAATGTGGAGAATAATTATAAATAGCTGATTATGTTGGGTATACTTAGTAAAACTGTGCTTTTCCCTTATTATATGGCTTTAAAGGTAAGGCACTTTCTGTACGACAAAAATATAAAGAAGAGCACCAGTTGGCCTGTGCCTGTGATTTGTGTGGGCAACATCACTGTAGGTGGTACAGGCAAAACTCCCCATACCGAAATGCTGATAAGGCTCCTGGGTGAGAAATACAATATTGCAGTGTTGTCTAGAGGATATAAAAGGGAGAGCAAGGGATTCAGAATAGCCAGAATAACAGACAGTTTCAGGGAGGTTGGCGATGAACCTCTTCAGATAAAACAGAAATTCCCAAATCTCACAGTTGCAGTATGCAAAAGCCGCAGAGAGGGTATTGAAAAGCTTCTTGCACTGCCAGAAGGTAAAAAGGGTGGCTTGGAGGATGGCACAAGGCCTCAGGTGATAATCCTCGATGACGGTTTCCAGCACCGCAAGGTAAAACCTTCCCATTCTATTGTTCTGGTAAATTACAACAAACCTATATTTGGAGATAATCTGCTTCCTATAGGCTCATTACGTGATCTGCCGGGTCAGATAAAGAGGGCCAACAGTGTTGTAATCTCAAAATCGCCTGTAGCAATATATTTAGACGGTATTATGGATCAGGAGCGCACGGCGGAGGCTGTGAAGCAGGAGGAGGCGATGTGGCGAAAAAATCTTGCCCTTTCTGACGCACAGAGACTCTATTTCTCTGTTATAAAATATGGTGAGCCGCTGCCTGTTTTTCATGATAAGGCCGACAGCCGCTACATATATTCAAAAAGTGCAATCTTCTTTACCGGCATTGCAAATGATTTGGAGTTCCGAAACAACCTTGTGGCAAAATATAAAGTTCTCGACTCGATAAAATTTGCAGACCACAAGAACTTCTCAAAATCGGACATAAAGCATATCAATACCTGGGCAAAGAAGAATCCTACAGCTGCAATCTTCACAACTGAAAAAGACAGCAAACGGCTCCTCTCTTCAAAGGGGCTTGATGAAAATGTAATTTCAAGACTCTTCTACATTCCAATAGAAGTGACAATTGTACCGCAGCTCAAAGAGCAGGAGTTTATAGAAGGACTTATATAATTTCAAGCCCGCTTGGGAATTGATAAAAATTGATCAAGACAGGTATTTACAATATAAAAAGGGCCTCCATAGTGGAAGCCCTTAATTGTTTTAAGACTATATGCTATAATTATTTAGTCCAGTCCCACCATACAGGGATAGAGTAAATCTTATAATCCATACAACCCTCAACACCATACTGGCCATAAAGTTCTTTAACAGTCTTGTCAGCCTCTACAGTATTGTAGTCAGTCTCAAGATATGACTGCATCATTCTTCTTTGGTAGAATCTGTCTGATTGAGGATCAGTGTCGAACTCAGATACATCTTTAGTTCTGTAGTAAGGAGCTTTGAAGTCATAAACAACACCAAAGTTCTCAATATTACCAGCGTTGAAGTTAAATCTGCGAACATCATTCCAGTTCTGGAAGTTGTAACCCATAGCGATAAGTTTCTGCATCATGATATCAGACATTGTAAGAGCCTCAGCAGTCTGAGCTACAGCAGCACTTGACATATAAGCGTTGATATCCTCTTGAGACATTGGAGCGTATGCGAATGAAACATCAAAACCTCTTGCAGTTGTGCAGCTACCGCTGCCTTCCCATGAAGCAAGCTTGATATTCATACGGTCAAAGTGAGATTTGATACCCTCTTTGTAAGCAGCAAGAGCATCAGATTTCTTGTTCTGACGGAACAATACCTCAGCCTTCAAGAAACACATCTCAGAGTAAGTCAAGATATCTGAATCTGAATCAGGTCTTGTGTAGAAACCACCTGTACCCTGTACATAACCCAATGCTCTTGTTGTTGAAGATGCTTTTGAGTAGTAGCAGTTCATATCTGATTTTGAAAGACCTTGAGTTTCGAACAAACCATCAGCACGATACATTACGTATTTGATATCCTCAACATACACAGGGTTATTGTCGTTTACATACATTGTACCTGCGTGGTATGTGATAGATACAGTATCCGCTCCTTTTGTGATAGTAGCAGCTTGCTCATTGTACAATTTTTTAACATTGTTTACAAATGCATCAACAGACTCATAGTAATCCAAAATAGCATCATTAGGATATTTTTTGGTAACATCTGCTAGAGCCGGAGTATACTCTCTTTGGATAGATTCGCTCTCGTATCTGTTAATAATCCAACCCTCATCAATACCTTGTACATTAACACCAGCATCCTCTCTCCACTCAAAGCTCTTGATTGCAGAAGCATCTTCGTTCAATTGAACGTTCCACATTGCAGAAGGGATAAGTTTAGAGGCTCTAGGGTCTCTAACACCTGTGCCTTTAAAGTTTGTAAGAAGGTTGATATACCATCTGTTAAGTTTTTGGTTTCTACCCCATGATGCTGTATCCCAAACTACGTTAGGACCATAAGCGTCACCAGAAAGGAAGCTTGTGCCAGCGCTCTCAACGTTGTAGTGAGTCATTTTTGTATTATCAGCATTTGATTGAGGACCTTTTGCAATAGCATCAAGGACTGCTTGTGGATCGTATTGATCAGTCTTAGAAAGAGTACCCAACCAACGAGCTTTCAAACCGTAGCAAAGTTTAATCCATTTATTTACATCACCACCATTCCAGGTATCACCTGCTGACAGCGGAGTTGCACCCTCTTGTTGTGGTTGTGAGAATAGCTCAATAGCCTTGTCAATATCAGCAAGACATGCTTCATAAACTACATCACCAGTATCAAATGAAGGAGAGAAGTCCGGACCAATAGCATTAAAATAAGGAATCTCACTGAACAAGTCAACCATCATGATATAACCCATAGATTTTACAACAAGGGCTGCTGCCTCATAGTGAGTAGCACCAGTCTCTTGTGCTTTTTTGATAATATCAGGAATGTTGTTTGCTGCACCAATGAACCAGTTCTGGTAAGGGGTAATGTTGGCATCCTGAGAAGGGTTCCAGTTAGCCAATCTACCAATATGGTCTGTGTAAGAGTATGAAGTAATTATCTGTGCTGCTGCGCTTGTTCTAACGCTTGCAGAGCCCCATGCATACATGTAAAAATACTGTATCCAAGGCAATCTGATTTCTACGGTAGCACTCTGATTATTAGGTTTGTTAGGGTTTGTATTAACGTCCAACCAGTTTTCACAAGAGGTAGCTCCAAAAATCAAGATTAGTGATAAAATTGAGTATAGTAATTTTTTCATTTCTGTAATCTTTTAAATTTTTAGAATGTTAAGTTTAGACCAAAGGCAAATGTTCTCTGAACAGGAACACCGCAGTAATCAATACCAACAGAACCTGATCCACCAGTTGTACCAACAGCTGCAACCTCTGGATCCATACCACCCTCGTAGTTAGTCCAAGTAAACAGGTTGTTAGCTGAGAATGTAGCTGTTAAGCCTTTCAATACATTTTGTCCTTTGATAAGGTTTCTGAAGTCATAAGATAGGTTGATTGCACGTAGTTTCAACCAGTTAACATCTGTCAAGAAGTTGTATGCATGCTGACCATGGTTGCTCCAGTATGCCTCAATCATTGACTCACCTGATTTGTTTACACCACCTACTACATAAGTCTCACCTCTCTTGTAAGTTTGGTTAAATGGTTCGCCAGTATCAGCATTAATACCTGATACAGTTACCTGCTCACGCTCCAAAGTTCTCATTGATTGACCTCTTGTAGTCAAGTAATATTGAGTACCGTTATATACAGCACCACCTACACGGAAATCCAACAAGAATGACAATGTAAGGTCTTTCCAAGTCAAAGTATTGGTAAAACCACCAGTGAATTTAGGCTCACGGTTACCTACAATGTTAGCATCACTAGCTTCTGGTTTATACAAACCTGTTTGAGGGTTAACCAAGAATTTACCAGTCTCTTCATCTGTTTGGAATTTGTTACCAGTCAAACCAAGGAAGTATCCACCGTTAGGAATTGAAGCAGCTTTAACACCACCAATTTGAGCGTCAGTTACATAGAAGTAAGAGATACCCTCTACGAAATCACCAAGAGTACCACGGTTACCAGCCATGTTCAATGTCATTTCCCAAGTAAAGTTCTTCCTCTCAATAGGAGTACCTGTAATCA
The DNA here is from genome assembly GCA_017935505.1 of Bacteroidales bacterium. Classification (GTDB taxonomy): domain Bacteria; phylum Bacteroidota; class Bacteroidia; order Bacteroidales; family UBA932; genus Egerieousia. The sequence goes on from JAGBHM010000013.1 coordinate 89,513, forward strand.
TCAACTCCATACCCTCATTCTTAACTGAACCTGAGTTCATTGCGAAGAAAATATAACCAGTTGATTGAGTCAAACGAGGAGCAACAATCTGGTTTGAAGTCTCTGACTTATAATAAGTGTAGTCAACACCCAATCTGCCGTTAAAGAATTTCAACTCAGCACCAATTTCCCAAGCTCTCTGTTTCTCAGGTTTCAAGAATGTGTGACCTGCAGACCACTCGTTACCGATACCTACAAAGCCTCCATTAATAACTTCTGCACCCCACATATAAGTATTGGTTACATAAGGAGAGGCATCTTTACCTACCTCAGCCCAAGAAGCACGGATCTTACCGAATGACAATACATCATTCTTAGGAAGAACTTCTGTAAATACAAATGAACCAGAAACTGATGGATAGAAGTATGATCTGTTGTCAACAGGAAGAGTTGAAGTCCAGTCATTACGTCCGGTTACTGTCAAGTAGATCATATTTTTCCAAGATGCTCTAACCTCACCATATACACCAACTAGACGTTTTTGGCTGATGCCATCGGTGAATTTTCTGTTCTGCTCAATAATATTGTCAAAAGAAATAGTACCAGGAACTTGGAACTGCCAACCCCACATAGTATTAGAAGTGCGGTCTGTCATCTCAGAAGCATGACCTACCAACGCAGCAACATCAAAATCTCCCCAAGTTTTGTGGAAGTTTATCATTACGTTGGTGTTCAAATAGTTGTATTTAACTTTTGATTTACTCAAACGACCTTCCTGATACTCCTCTGATACGTTACCACCTGGAGCAATGTATGTGTAAGCATCATTGTTGTAAGAGTCAAGACCTAGTCTCGCAGAGATATTCAACCAATCAGTGAACTCATAGCTCACGTTTAAAGCACCAGTGATACGCTCGTTCTTATCAGTCATCTTGTTCTTGTTGATAATCCAGTAAGGGTTCTCAACCTGATCCTCAAGAGCTGTATTAGGGAACATCAAATATTTGGTACCATCCTCGTTGATCCATTTGCTCATGTTCTCACTTCTTGACCATCCGTAAAGAGCAGTCATAGTACCGTTACCACCACCTGAATAGAGACCTGATGAAGTAAGGGTCTTGTCAGTATTTGCAACTGAGTAAGAAACATTGGCACTTGCAGTAAATTTACCATATTTCTGCTCACCATTGAAACGGAAAGTAGTTTTGTTATAACCAGTACCTGGGATAACACCGTCTTGGTCGTAACGAGAAGCTGACAAATAGAAGTTACCGTTCTTGTGACCACCTGATATGCTGAAGCTGTTGTCCCATGTAGAAGCACCCTGGAAGAAATCCTTAACGTTATCATAAGTAGCACCAGTATTCTTCTCACCCCATGAAGATGTTACATTCTCTGTTACCAACAAACCTGCCTCATTGTAGCTACCTCTACCATAAACATCCTGGATTTCAGGAACTGAAGCAGCGTATGCGTAAGTATATTTTGAAGATACATTAACTTTTACAGCGCCCTCAGAACCTTTTTTGGTTGTGATCAATACAACACCATCAGCAGCACGTGAACCATAAAGAGCGGCAGCAGCAGCACCTTTCAATACTGACATGCTCTCGATATCCTCTGGGTTGATATCCATTACACGGTTTGAGAAAGTAGTAGCAGATTGAGTCACACCGTCAGTACCTGAGTTACCACCGTTGGTAGATGAGTTATCATAAACGATACCGTCAACTACGAACAAAGGCTGGTTTGAGCTGCTCTCAGAAGCTGAGTTACCACCACGGATGATGATAGCTGAACCTGCTCCTGCAGCACCTGAACCTTGTGTTACATTTACACCGGCAATCTTACCTGCCAATGAGTTTACAACGTTGGTCTGTTTGTTTTTCAACAACTCATCTGCTTTCATCTCTGTAACAGAGTATCCCAAAGCTTTTCTATCTTTTTTGATACCCATTGCTGTTACAACAACGTCGTCCAAAAGAACAGCGTCCTCTTCCATAACTACATCAATGGTTGAACGGTTGTTTACAGCTACTACGGCATTTTTCATACCCATCAGTGTAAACACCAAGTTTGCGTTTGCTGGAGCATCCAGAGTG
>JAGBHM010000014.1 GCA_017935505.1 Bacteroidales bacterium
AGGCTGCAGGTGTAAAGGCAGTAATGTCAAAGCCGAGCAGTACTAATAGCCCGAAAGCTTAACGCGAATCAGATCTTCTATAAATTAATAGGAGGTCAAGTTGGGAAACCAACACCGAAGTGTTTCTCTCTCATTAATATAGAATACGGGGTGTATATGCTGTATACACACTGATCAGAAAATAATGGTGGTTATAACGATGGGGATCCACCTCTTACCATACCGAACAGAGAAGTTAAGCCCATTAGTGCCGATGATACTGCTATACCAAGTGGGAAAGTAGGTAGCCGCCAACTTTGTGAGAGCATTCAGGTAACTGAGTGCTCTTTTTTTATAATCTTATGATATATCGTATATTTGCGACGGTTTTAAAAATTATTTCAATGAAAGCATTAAAATTACTTTTGGCAGTTGTAATGGTTGCTGTGGCCTCTCTTCAACTGTCGGCACAGGAAAGTGTAAGTTATAAAATATCCAAGAAGGGACTTGTCCGTTCTAAAGTTGCAGAGGATTCTACAGTTGAGCAGCTTACAGTCCTCAAACCTATCCTTATCTTTAAAGGAAGGTATGAATTGGGTACAGAGAGTGGTGATTCAAGATTTGCTTTAAGAAATTCGAGGGTTGGAGTTCAGGGTGATTTGAGCAAGCAGATATCCTATAAATTCATGGTAGATTTTTCAGATAATGGAAAATTGAGAGTTCTGGATCTATATGCCACTATAAAGCCGGTAAAAGGGCTCAAATTGACTTTTGGACAGGGCGGACTACCTATATTCAACTCTTATACAACAAGTCCTAATTCGATTGATTTTGCAAACAGACCTTTTATTGGAAAATATATCTTCTCTTCCAGAGATATCGGACTTACTGCAAACTATACTATCAAACAGAAGGGATTCCCGATAGCTGTAGAGGCCGGTGTGTATAATGGTGATGGTATCAACAATCCTGTATGGACAGGTACTCTTGCTTATTCTGGACGTCTGTTGTTCGGATCCATGAAAGGATGGCGTACTTCGGTTAAATTCTTGAGGTCAAAGGCTGATGAACTTGAAAATTACTACATCTGGGGTGCTGATTTGAGATACGAGAATTCAGATTTCAAATTTGAGGCAGAGTATATGAACAAGTTCAATGATATTAATGCAGATGAGATGGGGGATGAGCTCTACTCAGCCGCTGAGCCATACAAATCATTGTCTATAGCATATGTACAGGGATTGTTCAAAATTCCGGTACAGTCTCAGGCTTTCAAACGTATAGAGCCTTGTTTTAGATGGGATGGCGCCGGATATGACCTCCTCGACAGAGGTTTGGGCTGCAACAGGGCTACCGCAGGTGTGAATTTTGTACTGAATTCAGATACATTCACCTCTCTGTTCAGAGTTAACTACGAGCATTATTTCAACAATTCAAAAGATATGTCTCCTATTTTCACATCACAGTACCATAACGAGAACAAACTCTCTTTGGAGCTGCTGATTGTATTCTAATGGATATTGCATAATAAAATGAAAGCCCCGGAAATCCATCAGGAGTCCGGGGCTTATTTTTGTTATTTGGAACAACTTATTTCTCAAGTTTGTGGATTGCCAGACCGCTCTGCAGTTTAGGCTCAAACCAAGTTGTTTTAGGAGGCATGATGTTTCCAGTGTCGGCAATGTCAATCAACTGTTTCATTGATACAGGGTACAGTGCAAATGCTGCAACCATCTCACCTGAGTCAACACGTTTTTTAAGCTCTCCAAGGCCGCGGATACCACCAACGAAGTCGATTCTCTTTGAAGTTCTCAAATCTTTGATATCTAATAGTTTATCGAAAATAAGATTTGAGCATACTGTAACATCAAGAACACCGATAGGGTCAGCATCATCATAAGTACCCTCTTTTGCTTGCAATGAGTACCACTCACCACCAATATACATTGAGAAGTTGTGAAGTCCTGAAGGTGTGTAGATCTCAGTACCTTTCTTCTCTACAACAAAATCCTCGCTCAATTTCTCGATGAACTGCTCTGCAGTCATTCCGTTGAGATCTTTTACAACACGGTTGTAGTCGATAATCTTCAAGTGGCTCTCAGGGAATACTACAGCCATGAAGTAGTTGTACTCCTCTTCGCCGGTATGGTTAGGGTTGTTACGTTTTTTCTCCTCACCAACAAGTGCGGCAGCTGCAGTTCTGTGGTGTCCGTCGGCAACATAGAAAGCAGGGATTGTTGCAAAAATATTGGTGATTGCAGCAATATCCTCCTCATTGTCGATTACCCAGAATTTGTGGCCGAAACCATCTACAGGAGCGATATAGTCATACTCAATCTCCTTGGTTTTGATGGTGCGCTCAACTATCTCATTGATCTGTGCGTTGTCGGGATAAGCAAAGAATACAGGCTCGAGGTTGGCATTCTGATTCCTTACATGGATCATACGGTCTTCCTCTTTATCTTTTCTGGTAAGCTCATGTTTTTTAATCTTGCCAGTCATGTAATCCTCTACATTTGCACAAACTACAAGGCCATATTGAGTTCTGCCATCCATTGTCTGTGCATAAACATAGTAATTCTCTTTTGAATCTTGAACAAGCCATCCTTTCTCTTGCCAGAGTTTGAAGTTCTCCACTGCTTTGTCATAAGCTGCCTGTCCGTGCTCGTCGGCTATAGGGTCGAAATCAATTTCAGGTTTGATAATATGAAGAAGAGATTTCTCACCTGCTTCAGCTTTTGCCTCAACAGAGTTCAACACATCATAAGGGCGTGAAGCCACTTCTGCTGCAATTGCTTTAGGCGGACGTATCGCTGCAAAAGGTTTTACTTTTACCATAATCTTTAAATTGTATTGTGGTTATTTACTAGTTTCTATTTCTATTTGTTTACCTGGAATTTTTTGTTGCCGGTAGTGAAGAAGTCTACAATCTGGTTTGCAGCAGCAAGACCTGCATTCACATTGGCTTCAGCTGTCTCTGCACCCATTTTTTTAGGAGTTCCGTATACACGTTTGCCAAACTCCTCTGCAATGGCAGCATGATTTGCAGTTGCAACATCTGTGATATATTTAAGGTCTTCTCTCTCCCTTAGAACTTTGATGAGTTCCTCCTCATTTACAACCTCTTTTCTTGCAGTATTTACAAGACAGCCGCCTTTAGGCATTCTTGAAAGCAGGTTATATCCGATAGAGTTCTTGGTCTGCTCTGTTGCAGGGATGTGTAGAGATACAAAGTGAGAGTTCTCATAAAGGTCTTCCAATGATTTTGCAACAATCACACCCTCTTTCTCCATTGCCTCTGCAGGTACAAATGGATCGAAAGCCATGATGTTCATACCGAAACCTCTTGCGTGGCTTGCTACAAGTCTTCCTACATTACCATAAGCCTGGATACCCAAAGTCTTGCCTTTGAGCTCAGAACCTGTACCAGGAGTCAACTGGTTTCTGCTCATGTAGATCATGAAGCAGATAGCAAGCTCTGCAACTGCATTTGAGTTCTGGCCTGGAGTGTTCATTGCAACGATACCTTTTTCAGTACATGCAGCAAGGTCAAGGTTGTCAAAACCTGCACCTGCCCTTACAACTATCTTAAGATTTTTGGCAGCTTCAACTACCTCTCTTGTAACTTTGTCTGAGCGTACGATAAGTGCATCTACATCAGCAACGGCTGCAAGAAACTCATCTGCAGAGGTGTATTTTTCCAGAGTTGCAAACTCATAGCCTGCAGCTTCAACTATTTTTCTGATACCGTCAACAGCCACTTTTGAGAATGGCTTTTCGGTTGCTACTAAAACTTTCATTATTATTTTTCGATTTTAAGTGTTTTACAAAATATACAATTTGGCCCAAATATGAACCCCTTTTGCCGGAGAGACATATTTGAGCCAATGAGTTTACTATTTATGAAGTTTCTCAAACTCCTGCATGCACTCAACCAAAGCCTGAACGCTCTCAATTGGACAAGCATTGTAGATAGAAGCTCTGAAACCGCCTACTGAACGGTGACCTTTGATACCGATCATGCCTCTCTCTTTTGCAAATGCCATGAACTCATCCTGAAGAGCCTCTTTACCAGGAGCCATAACAAAACATACGTTCATTATTGAGCGGTCCTCTTTTGCAGCTGTACCTACGAACAGAGAGTTTCTGTCAATCTCGCCATAAAGAAGATTTGCTTTTTCAGTGTTCAATTTGTGCATTGCAGCAACACCACCCATCTCTTTAACCCATTTCAAAGTCTCGTGCATAACGAAGATAGGGAATACAGGTGGAGTATTGAACATTGATCTGTTTTTAGCCTCATCTGTGTAGTGTGTACGATAGTCAACCATAGTCTGGATAGGACGGTCAACTTTGCCAAGGAGGTCTCTGCGTACGATAACGAAAGTTACACCTGCAGGGCCCACATTTTTCTGTGCACCACCATAGATCATACCATATTTTCTTACGTCAACCGGACGGCTCATGATGTCTGAAGACATATCTGCAACCAATGTAACAGGGCTGTCGATATCCTCTTTAATCTCAGTACCGTAGATAGTGTTGTTGGTAGTAATGTGGAAGTAATCTGCATCTGTAGGGATAGTATATCCTTTTGGAATGTAAGAGTAGGTCTTGTCCTCAGAAGAAGCAACAACCTCTACCTCACCGTAGAATTTAGCCTCTTTGATAGCCTTTTTAGCCCAAACACCGGTCTGAAGGTATGCAGCTTTCTTTTTAAGAAGGTTTGCAGGAACTTCAAAGAATTGGGTTGAAGCACCACCACCGAGGAACATAACTGCATAATCCTCAGGAATGTCAAGCAACTCTCTCCAAAGCTGCTCGGTTTCTGCCATTATTCTCTCCCAACCTGGAGTACGGTGAGAAATCTCAAGAATACCGATACCTGTGTTGTCAAAATCACGGATAGCTTCAATGGCCGACTCTATCGCCTGTTTTGGCAATACGCATGGGCCTGCATTAAAATTGTGTACTTTTTTCATATATATTTTATTATTTTTTATTTGAAATTGGATCAATCAACGTATAAATCAGTCAAAGATATGAAATTTATTATAAATTATAACCACATCAGTCAAATCTTGTAAAAGATTTTAATTTTTTGCCAAAATTATCAGTTTGTCTGAGTCTGTCATCTTTTCACAGAAGTGGCAGTGGAGTTTCAAATGGCCGTTTTCAACCACTGTGGCGAATCTGGTCTGTACAGGCTGATGGTTGGTGATGCATTTCGGATTGGAACATTTTGCAATTCCGGAGATCTCGGCAGGAACAGAGATTACACGTTTCTCAACCACTTCAAAGTTCTTGATTATATTTATTTTGGCCTGAGGTGCCACAAGCGCAATCTTGTTGATCTCATCATCGGCAAAATATCTGTCGGAAACTTTTATTATGGCCTTTTTGCCCAGTAGCTTGCTGTCGAGATTTGAACCGAATGTCACCTGGTTGGGACAATTTGTAAGGTCGAGAATGTTTATCACTTTGAAAAGCTGTTGTGACGGTATGTGGTCCAATACAGTGCCGTTCTCAATAGCACTTACTTTCAGTTTTTTTATGTTGTTTTCCATTATTGTCCGTTTTAACTATTTGTAACCCAAAAGATAGGCAATGATTGCCATTCTCACATACATTCCGTTTTCCGCCTGTTTGAAATAATATGCATGTTTTGTCTCGTCAACATCCTGGCTTATCTCATTTACACGAGGAAGCGGATGGAGAATCTTCATATTCTCCCTGGCTCCTGCAAGCATGCTTGCAATAAGGCTGTAGCAGTTCTTCACCTTCTCATATTCCATAATGTCGGTAAAGCGCTCCTGCTGTACACGGGTCATGTAGAGGATATCTGTATTGTTCAGGCCCTCAGTTAGTTCTGTGGTTTCCTGGTAAGGAATCCCTTTAGAGGTCAGAAAATCCTTGTACTCTTGTGGCATCTTCAGTTCATCCGGGGCTGTAAATGTGAATTTTGGAGAGAAGTGGGACATGGCCTGAAGGAGCGAGTGGACAGTTCTACCATACTTGAGGTCTCCAACCATATTTATGTCGATATTGTCGAGACGCCCCTGGGTCTGCTTGATGGTATACAAATCCAACAGAGTCTGCGATGGGTGCTGGTTTGCACCGTCACCTGCATTTATCACCGGAACAGAGGCAACTTCAGATGCGTATCTGGCACTACCCTCCAGCGGGTGGCGCATCACTATGATGTCGACATAATTTGATACCATCTTGATGGTGTCCTTAAGTGTTTCACCTTTGCTTACACTTGTATTGCCGGCATCGGAAAATCCTATTACTCTGGCTCCAAGGCGGTTTGCCGCAGTTTCAAAACTGAGTCTTGTCCTGGTTGACGGCTCAAAAAAGAGAGTCGCAACAACTTTGTCACGTAGAATTGGCTGTGTCTTGTTGGCTTCAAACTCTTTTGCAACATCAAGGATGTGCAGAATCTCATCTTTAGTGAAGTCATGAATTGAAATTAAACTCTTTGGCATATGCTTCTCTTTTAGTATTGTCGGTATATATTATTCTGAATCTGTGGAGTACTCCTCTTCCTGCAGCGGAGCAACCCTCTCTATTCTGCACCCCTCCACCTTGTCGAAAGCCTCCAGAAATTTCTCTATTGAATTGAGTCTCACATCCACTTTCAGGGAGCAGCTCAGGTCGAACTGCTGTTCCGAAGGGGTAAGCGACATATCCTTCAGCCTCTTCATTATTGCATTCATCTGCTGGTAGTCAAAGATGATCCTGAATGGTTCTGTGGCAATCTTCTCTACAATTGTTGCATTTGCCAGTGCATCGGCAGTTGAACTCTTGTAGGCCCTTATGAGTCCTGGAACTCCCAATTTTATGCCGCCGAAATATCTTACAACCACAACCAGAATATCGCTCAGCCCGGCAGAAAGCAGCTGTCCGTATATAGGGCGGCCGGCTGTGGATGAGGGTTCTCCATCATCATTCATTCTCCATATGGCACCGGTATGACCTATGCGGTATGCGTAGCAGTGGTGCCTTGCATCGAAATATTCTTTCTTAAGTTGTTGAATTATAGGCTTGATCTGTTCTTCTGAAGAGACAGGATATGCAAATGCGAGAAACTTGCTTCCATTATCCTTGAAAATGCCGGTTGAAAGCGATGAAATGCTCTTGTAGCAATCTGAAACGGGTGTGCTCTTGTTCTCCATATCAGATTGTAAAAGTACTCCCTTTTTTGTAAATTTGCAATATGTTTTTGGAATGCTCCAGAAAAAAAATGTAGTATCTTTGATATTGGTTTTATTTTGAATATTTAATTATAAGCATATGGCAGTTTACAGATATAAGGCTTCTATTCCGGGAAGTAAGGTTTTTATGAGAGAGTATGAGATAAAGGGAGGTACTTCACTCTATGATTTGCATGAATATCTGCTCAATGACATGGGATTCTCTCCAGATCAGATGGTCCTGTTCAGAGGTTTGGACGCTTCAGATAAGGTAAGGAGTGAGTATGGCCTTTTTGATATGGGAGATGGCTCTATGGATGAGGTCTGCATTGAGGATCTGATCGCCAAAAAGGAGAATGGACTGTTGTATGTATTTGATCTTCATAAGGACAGATGTATAAAACTTCTTTTCGACGGAGAGGCTGTTGAGTCTCCTAGAGCCTCTTATCCGAGATTGGTGGCAGAAAAAGGACGTAATCCGGACCAGTTCGCAAAGGGCTACGATGATTTTGACCAGTTTATAGAACCGGTTGACGACGGAGGCGACGACAGCTCGGTTGAAGAGGATGAACTTCCTGAGGGAGAGGAGTATATCTAATCTGACAATAAGGGTGTTCTGTTATGGAGAAGCCGGAACTCACAATAATTCTCGGGCCGACAGGCGTAGGCAAGACCGATTATGCCATAGATCTGGCTCTGGAATACGAATCTCCCGTGATATCATGCGATTCGAGGCAGATCTTCAAGGAGATGAAGATTGGCACAGCCCCTCCTTCGCCCCAGCAGCTGGAGCGTGTGAAGCACTATTTCATATTTTCACACTCTGTAACCGATTATTATACCGCCGGACGGTATGAGATTGAGGCATTGGAGCTTCTTGGTGAACTGTTCAAAACGCATAAACGGCTGGTGATGGCGGGCGGATCGGGCCTCTATATTGATGCACTCTGTAATGGCCTTGATGACTTTCCACCGGCAGACCAGGATTTGAGAGAGCGCCTCAGCCGGCAGGCAGAAACAGCGGAGGGTTTGGCAGAACTGGCTGAAACTCTGAAAAAAATAGATCCCCAATCATACGAAAATATTGATCTGTGCAACCGACAGCGTGTTGTACGGGCTGTTGAGGTGACAATGCAGACCGGACGCAAATTCTCTGACTGGCGCAAAAACCAGAAGAAGGAGCGGCCGTTCTCCATACGTAAAATAGGAATTATGCGTGACCGAGAGGAGCTGTATGACCGCATAAACCGTCGGGTTGACATTATGATGGACAACGGACTGCTTGATGAGGTAAAGAGTCTCAAACAATTTGAGCAGATGCCGGCGCTGAGGACTGTGGGCTACAAGGAGATTTTTGACCATTTGAATGGTGAGATCTCATTGGAGAAGGCGGTGGAACTTATAAAACGGAACTCCCGCAGATATGCCAAAAAACAGCTTACTTACTGGGGCCGCGACAAGGATATCGAGTGGATGACAATATAAAATCCGGTACAAATTCCATTATGGTCTGTACCGGATTTTTTATATCTGCACGCGGAACTCAGTGGCATCAGTTGCCCAATTCCGACATGAACTTGATTCTGATAAGGCGTACCTCCTCCTCTGTGTAGTCTGGCCCCAAAGCTTTAAGTGCCTCATTTACAGAGTCAGACATCGCCTCTTCTTTGAAATAGTCGTAGATATCGTCCACTTTGTCCTCATCAACGACCTGCCTGATGTAGTAGTCTATATTTATTCTTGTTCCGGAGCTTACAATCGCTTCGAGTTCGTCGTAGAGCTGGTCAAGCTCCATATTCTTGGCATCGGCAATTTCATCAAGAGGCATTCGCCTGTCGATATTTTGAATGATATAGACCTTGTTCAAAGATTTGTTTGCAACAGATTTTACTACAAATTCTGTTGGCCTGATTATCTCATTCTCTTCCACATATTTTGCGATGAGCTGGATAAACTCCTTACCGAACTTTCTGGCTTTACCTTCTCCCACACCCTGGCAATTTTTCAGTTCATCAATGCTTATTGGATACATTGTTGACATATCCTCCAACGAAGGGTCTGAGAAGATGACAAATGGCGGCAACTTTAACTTTTTGGAGAGAGAGTGGCGTACATCTTTCAACATCTTAAGCAGAACCTCATCACCGGCACCACTCTGATGTTTTGGAGCACCTACAGTTACAACCTCATCGTCATCATCTGTATCAGCAAACTCCCTATCTTCAGTAAGCATTACAGAATAAGGCTCTTTGTAGAATTCAAGACCTTTTTCGGTAACAGAGATAAGTCCGTATTTCTCGATATCCTTGTTCAGCAGCTGGAGAATGAGCCCTTGCCTTATCACAGCAAGCCAGAATTTGGAATCCTTATCCTTATTTATACCGAACAGTTCGTGAGTGTGGTGATTATACGATTTTATCAATGAGTTGCTTACGCCTCCAAGAATATTTGCCAGATGGTCTGCCTTGAAGTTCTCCTTCATGCTTGTAATAAGCTCTATTACAGTGCTGATATACTCTTTGCCTTCAAATGTCTTTTTAGGGTGGAGGCAGTTGTCGCAATTGCCGCACTTATCGGCAGGGTAAATCTCTCCAAAGTAGTTCAGAAGTGATTTCCTGCGGCATACATTTGATTCGGCGTATGCTATGGTGTCGTTTATGAGCTGTTTGCCAATTTCCTGCTCGGCAAGCGGCTTGTTCTGCATGAACTTTTCGAGTTTCTGGATATCCTTGTAGCTGTAGAATGCTATACATTGTCCCTCTCCGCCATCCCTGCCGGCACGTCCTGTCTCCTGGTAATAACCCTCCAGGCTTTTTGGTATATTATAATGTATGACAAATCTCACATCAGGCTTGTCGATACCCATACCAAAGGCAATGGTGGCCACAATTACATCAACCTCTTCCATCAGGAACTTGTCCTGATTTGAGGCACGTGTGGCGGAATCGAGACCTGCATGGTATGGCAGTGATTTGATTCCGTTTACATTGAGCAGTTCCGACAACTCTTCAACCTTCTTCCTGCTCAAACAATATATGATTCCCGATTTGCCAGGATTGTTCTTTATGAATTTTATGATTTCACGTTCTGTATTTACTTTAGGCCTTATCTCATAATAGAGATTCTCCCTATTGAACGAAGATTTGAAAACTCTTGCATCGGACATTCCAAGATTTTTCTGGATATCCTGCTGTACCTTTGGTGTTGCGGTGGCTGTAAGGGCTATAATCGGAGCCTTGCCTATCTCCTCCACTATAGGATGTATCTTCCTGTACTCAGGCCTGAAATCATGACCCCACTCTGAGATACAGTGCGCCTCATCCACTGCATAGAATGAGATCTTTATTTTTTGCAGTAACTGTATATTCTCCTCTTTTGTGAGGGATTCAGGTGCAACATAGAGCAGTTTTGTAACTCCCGACAAAAGATTGTCCTTCACCTCCTGCAGCTGTGTCTTGTTGAGTGAAGAGTTCAGGAAATGGGCAACACCCTCCTTATTGTCTACAAATCCCCTGATTGCATCCACCTGGTTCTTCATAAGTGCAATCAGCGGGGAGATGACAATGGCAGTACCCTCCATAAGCAGTGCCGGCAGTTGGTAACACAATGATTTTCCACCTCCTGTAGGCATCAGTACAAATGCGCTGTTACCCTCTATCAGATATTTTATGATAGCCTCTTGTTCCCCTTTAAATGAACTGAAACCGAAAAATTCTTTAAGTTTCTGGTGCAGGATTTCTGAAGTTATATTCATGATCAACAATAATGGATGGTGTGGATAAAATTCATATCTTTGTGCTACTAAGTTACCGATTAGTTTATTCTTTCCAAAATTTTTGTGGAATTTTGAGAAAAAAATATTTCGTTTCTGATTTGATGAATAGATTTGATCCTAACGGTGCAGGGGTGTCCAACGGCAATTATTTTGGTCTGCCATATACTCTGGAGGAGAGCGATATTGTAGTGGTTTCTGTTCCCTGGGATGTGACAACTTCGTATATGTCCGGAACATCCGGCGGACCCAGGGCAATAATTGATGCATCGCCGCAGATTGAGCTGTTCGATCCGGAAGTGGAGAAGGCATGGAGTGTGAAGATAGCCACATTTCCCATAGACCATAACATCTGCAGACTTAATGAGAAAACCCGTAAAGTGGCTGAGGAGGTCATTGGGGCATTGGAGCGTGGTATACCTCAAGAGCAGACGAGTGACAAAGCAGCTGAGGTAAATGCCGCCTCAGAGGTGATGAACGGATATGTTTATGGCATTACCTCAGATCTGCTTTCGAAGGGCAAGAAGATTGCTCTTGTTGGTGGGGAGCACAGTGTCCCGTTCGGATATATCAGGGCACTTGCTGAAAAATACAGCACTTTTGGAATATTGCATATAGATGCGCATGCCGATCTGCGCAAGGCCTATGAGCGCTTCGAATATTCACATGCTTCGATAATGTACAACGTGCTTGATAAAATTCCACAGGTTACCGGAATATGCCAGGTTGCTGTAAGGGATTTTTGTGAAGCTGAGCACCGTATTATGAAGGAGGATGGGAGGGTGCAGGCATTTACCGCTGCAGAATTGGATTCACTCGAGTTTACGGGCTCCTGCTGGGACAATATTTGTGACAGGATAATCTCCACACTCCCTGAAAATGTGTATATAAGCTTTGATATCGACGGCCTGGACCCGAAATTGTGTCCGAATACAGGAACTCCTGTCCCAGGCGGCCTCTCCTATGGAAAAGTCTCTTATCTTTTTTCAAAACTGAGAAGATCCGGAAAAAATTTGATAGGGTTTGATCTGTGTGAAGTGGCTCCTGGTGAAAATAATGAATGGGATGCCAATGTTGGAGCGCGATTATTATTCAAACTTTGTTTATATTTGCAGACTGACAAATAAAATACATAATATAAAATGGGAAAGCTTCAAAAGGGTAGAGTCACCATGACTCTTGAAGCCAGGAACTTCTTCAACAGGTTCTTGCATAATGAATCAATCGGCGGCATATTGTTGCTGATTTGTGCTATAATATCTCTGGTATGTGCCAATGTGCCTGAACTCAATTTCTTGCATGATATATGGAAGCAGGATGCAGGAATCTCAATAGGCAGTTTTTCGCTGAATATGAAGATTGAGCATTGGATCAATGATGGTCTGATGGCAATATTCTTCTTTGTTGTTGGCCTCGAAATTAAGAGGGAGATGCTGGTTGGAGAACTTTCATCATTCAAACATGCTGCTCTGCCTATATTTGCAGCGGTTGGTGGAATGATTGTTCCAGCCTTGATCTATTCATTGTTCAATGGAGGTACCCCTTCTGCAAACGGTTGGGGAATTCCAATGGCAACAGATATAGCATTTGCCATAGGAATATTGTCGCTTTTGGGCAATAGGGTGCCTGTGGGACTTAAAGTCTTCCTTACAGCACTGGCTATCGTTGATGATTTGGGAGCAATAATAGTACTGGCAATATTTTACCCTACACATGCACTGCATTTCGACATGTTGCTCTACGCGGCTCTTGTAGCAGGATTCCTCTATCTGCTCAACAGAAACAAAGTGAGGGGGCTGCTCTTCTATATTGTCCCTGGAGTTGTTCTGTGGTGGCTTATTCTACAGTCTGGTATACATGCAACAATTGCAGGTGTTATACTTGCCCTTACAATACCTTCGAAAACCCTAATCAATGAGGTGAGGTTCTCCGTTAGGATGAAATATCTGCTTCAGAAGTTTAAAGATGTGAGCAACAGTGAAATAGAAGTGCTTGCTAATCCTCATCAGCAGCATATAATCCATCAGATGGACAACCATATTGAGGAGATCAATCCGCTGATGCACAAATTTGAGTCGGCCCTGCATCCTTGGGTTACATTTGCAATTATGCCGATATTTGCGCTGGCCAACTCTGGTGTTGAGTTGTCGGGTGGTCTCATGCAGGATTCAATTCCGCCTGTGGCTATAGGTATATTCCTCGGATTGTTTTTGGGCAAGCCTATAGGAATATTCCTCTTCAGCCTGATCTCTGTGAAACTGAAATTTGCAGAGTTACCGTCGGGAACCAATTGGAAACAGGTGTTTGCATTGGGTATGATTGCCGGAATAGGATTTACAATGTCAATTTTCATAGATTCTCTTGCATTTGACGACCAAAATCTTGTGAATATAGGAAAAGCTGCAATTCTAGGCACATCTTCTATAGCTGCAATATTGGGTTTGTTGGCAGTCTCCCTGACCTGCCGCAAGAAGAGATAGTTTTGGAATTAATTTAATCAATTATATTATGAAAACATTGAAATTTTTAACAGTTTGCGTTTTGGGAGCAGCATTGTTGGCTTCATGCAGTAATGGTTCTTCAAAAAAATTGCCTGGCATTACACAGAGCCAGATTGATTCGGTAAGTTATGCAGTTGGTGTATCTTTCGGCGGTATGTTGAAGCAGTCGAATATGGAGAATCTCAATTTTTCTCAGATTAACAAGGCCATGCATGATTTGCTTGACGGTAAAGAGCTTAAGATCAGTGAAGAAATGGTTGGCCAGGTAATTAATGCCTATATGATTAAAGCTCAGGTTGCCATTGGTAAGATGAAAGAGGAAGAGCAGGCAAAATTCTTGGCAGAGAATGGCACAAAAGATGGCGTGAATACTACCGAGAGCGGTTTGCAGTATAAAATAGAGGTGCCTGGCAACAACGAGATTATGGCATCTCCTGAGGATACTGTTGAGGTTCACTATACCGGAACTTTGCTTGATGGAACTGTATTTGATTCATCAGTAGAGAGAGGTGAGTCTGTAAAATTCCCTTTGAATGCAGTAATCAAAGGCTGGACAGAGGGTATGCAACTTGTAGGTGAAGGCGGAAAGATCAAACTGTGGATACCTTATGAGTTGGGTTATGGCCCTCGCGCTATGGGACCTAACTTGCCTGGTTATTCAACATTGGTATTTGATGTTGAACTTATAAAGGTTTACAAGGCAGCTTCTGCTGAGACTGAGGAGAAATAATCTGGTAAAGTATGGCAATTGATATAAAGTGTAGGCTTGTAGGCAAGCTGCAGGTGCAGAATGGAAACAGTGCCAGAGGTGCATGGTGCAAGCAGGATTTTATAGTGGAGACAATTGAAACCTATCCCCGTAAGATCTGTATGAATGTATGGGGAGAAGACAAGGTTGCAGAGTTGTCGGGCTATAATATCGGTGAAAACCTGACAATATCGGTAAATATAGAGTCTCGTGAGTTCAACGGACGCTGGTATACAGATGTCAGGGCCTGGAGAATCCAGAGGGAGAGTGCTGCCCAAAATGCCGGTGTACAGGGAGCTGCCGCTGATTTGGCTGCAGATCCGTTCATAGGTGCCGGAGCTGATGGTGATGATGAGGGGGATTTGCCGTTCTAGGCTTTGTCCGCAAAAGAGAACGGGAGGCAGACCAGGTATTTGGTCTGCCTCTTTTTTGTTTGCTTGTCTTGTTTTCTTATCTTTGTAGTTTGAGAAAAATATTTGTTGATGAACAGTAATAGAAAACTATTGGTTTATGGCGCATCCTGTGCTGTTGTTCTGGTAGTTGCAATTGCCATATTTTTTATAAAGCTCTTTTCGGGTGCAGGCAGTGGGGCAGATGAAGAGTATTACAGTAATGTCAATCTATGCAAGGCTGTACCCAGTGATGCGGTACTCCTTCTTGATATAAAGGAGCTGGAGGGTATCAATACAATAGTTGGAGATACCTCCTCGTTTTCCTTTGGATTTGTAGATAAGGCAAATGCATTGGCTCTGATGCAGCAGAGAATGGCTTCTATGGATGGTGCAGAGGAGATTCCTGTGATATATTCACTCCATTATTCATCCAAAAATGAGGTTTCGTTTTTCAGTGCGGCAGATATCTCCTCAATGGAGGCTGAGGATAAGGATCTGAAGCAGCTTTTCCCATTTCTCGACGGCCGCAAGAAGAGGTACAACTCCACCTGGATATATACTTATAATGATTCTCTTGCTCTTGCCAGGTATGGAAACATCCTTCTGATGAGTACCTCCACATATGTGCTCGAAAGTTCAATAAGGCATCTCGACAATGGCACTTCAATATTTGACAATGCCGAATTCAGAAAACTTTATGAGGAGAACTGCAGAAAGAAGAGTCTTTATATAAACCATCATCAGATTGGAAAATTCTTTTCTGGAGTCATATCACGTAAATTCCTCAAATATTCGGATTTTGTGATGAGGTTTGCATCATGGAGCTGTTTCGGTATAGATGCCGACGGCGGCCACCTTTTTATGGATGGCGTCATTGCAAACTGGAATGAGGAGAAGTATCAGTCTACAGCATTTCTTGGGCAGCAGCCTGCCAAAAGCAGCATGGGCTATATCCTTCCGGCAGAGACTATATTTGCAACCAGCGTGATCTTCTCGGATATGTCAGGATACAAGGAGGCCGGAAAACTCTTTATGGAGGTGCACAAAAAGTTGTCTGGGTATGAGTATAAAAAGAAAATGGTTGAGATAAAGGGAGTTGCAGCTCCGGAGAAATATACTGATTCATTGGCAATTGAAGAGCTGGTATCTGCATACTGCAAGTTTGGCGAGAGATATGAATGGCTCACTTTTGTAAGGGAGAAGAGCTCTTTTGGAATTTCTGAGATGGTTTCCGGAGTCATTGACAGGAACAAGAAGATAGAGGTACTGCCATATCAGTACAAAGGGTATATCGGTGCAATTTTCGGGGAGATGTTCGACCACTGCAATGAGGAGAGTTTCTGCAAAATGGAGGGCTGGACAGTTATCGGGCCAAAAGATATTGTATCGGATTTTGCTTCAGGAAGTGTTACCTATTTTGATCTGGAGCAGTATCTCGGCCAGACCCCTTTAAAGGGTTTCCTCGACAAAAAGGGTGTTGTAAAAGTTGTGGCAAATATTAAGGAGGGGTGTGACAGTGTGGCGAAGATTCTGAAGCCATACTATATGAAAGCTGCCGGAAGAAGCCTCGACCACAACAATTTTGAATATCTGGCAATGAACCTCTCAAATGGAGAACGCGGTACTCTTGCTGAAATAGATCTCTATGCCACCTCGTTGGAGGTACTTCCTATGCCGAAACCTAGAGAGGAGGCTGCGGCTACGGTATATGTGGACAGTACAATTGTTGTGGAGAAGGGTCCTTTTGAACTTGTTGACTTTGTGAAGGGTGGCAAATGCTACCTTGAGCAGGCTCCGAATCTGAAATTGAGGATGCTCGACGGAAAGCGTAAAGGCCTCTGGACAATACCGTTCGATACCCCATTGTGCGGTTATGTTGAGCAGGTAGACTTCTATAAGAATGGAAAATTGCAGATGCTCTTTGCATCGCAGAACAAACTCTATCTGCTCGACCGTCTTGGAAGGATGGTGAGGGGATTCCCCGTAACTTTGCCCGACAATGTGGTGCTGGGCCCTGCAGTTTTGGATCCTGGCAACAATAAAGAGTATTCATTCATGGTCCTGAATGAGGATAATTCGGTTGCGATATACAGACTCACAAGGGAGAATCCGGCTGGAGGAGTGAGGATCAAGGCGCCTGAGTTTGTTAAAGAATTACCTTTGCTTAAGGAGATAAATGGGAAAAATTATCTATTTTTGAAGACAGTTAGCCGTTTGAGAATATACAATATGTCGGGAAAAGAGATTATTATAAAGGAAAAAAAGAGGATAATTTCACCTGATAGTGGCATTACTGTTGTAAAAGGTGATGAGATCCGTGTGGCAGGGGCTGATGGCAAGAATTTTATACTCGACCTGTCGAGCGGAAAGAGCAGAAAGGAATAGTTTTATGGAATTTATACTTACAGTACTATTTATATTTGTAGTATTCGGATGGCTGGTCAAACGCCTTTTTCCGGTGCTGCTTACATGGTATTTGAAAAAGAAGATGAAGGATGGCGGCGGATTTGCCGGTGGCTTTTATGGGGCTCCATTTGAAAGGAGTGGCAGTGAGGATCAGGTGAGACGCAGCAAGGAGCAGGAGGGAAAAGTTACCGTTACAACTGTGGAGGAGAGGGAGAAAGTTATAGAGGATAGCATGGGCGAATATGTTGATTTTGAGGAGGAAAAATAGTAATATACATTTATATGAATTCATTTAAAAGATTATTGTCATATGCACGTCCGTTCAGCCAGTTTTGGCCGGGATTTCTGGTGCTTTCGATATTGTCTGTGATTTTTGGAGTGGTCAATTATGCTCTGTTAGGACCGCTGCTTACAGTACTTTTTGAGCCTTCGGATATTGAGCAACTCTCTGTAATGCCGGAGTTTGCATTCAATGCCGAGTATTTCCAGAATCTTTTCAGGTATTATCTTACCAGCATCATGACAGCAAGCGGAGTCTTGAAGGCGTTGATGTTTGTCTGCGGTATCATAATACTTACATCCTTCCTCTCTAACCTTACACGATATCTCTCTTACAGGGTACTTGTGAATATGCGTACATTCATTATGCAAAATATCAGAAGAGACCTTTTCAAAAAGATATCGGGACTCAATGTGGGTTATTTCAATGAGCAGAAAAAAGGCGAAATCCTCTCCTGCATCTCCAATGATGTTACCGAGGTTCAGAACGGTGTTGCAAACAGTATCCATATCCTCTTCAGGGAGCCTATTCTCATGATCGGATTCCTTGCAGGACTCTTTTATATGTCACCAAGACTTACCCTTGTGACACTGCTCACATTGCCGTTCTCGGCCATAGTCATAGGCAAAATCAGCCGCTCACTCAAGAGGAAGGCCTCTACAACCCAGATACTGATGGCCAGAATTGTGAGCAACTTTGAGGAGGCTATCTCTGGTATAAGGATAATCAAGGCTTTCAATGCCACAAAATATGTAAATGAAAATTTCGACAGCCTGAATGAACAGCACAGGCAGAGTACACGTGCAATGTCCTACAGGTATGATGTGGCATCGCCTCTATCTGAGTTTCTTGGAATATCTGTAGCTTCAGGAGTCCTCTTTTATGGCGGATGGCTTCAGCTCCATGGAGAACTGGGCATGGGCATTCCGGAGTTTGTAGTATATATAAGTTTCTACTGGAGGGTGCTGGAACCTGCCAAAGCGATATCAACAGCCTATGCGAATATCCAGAAAGGTATAGTATCCGGCAACCGTCTGTTTGCAATACTTGATATCGAAAATCCTGTTGTGGATAAGGAGGATGCAGTTGAAATCAAGGAGTTCAGAGAGGCTATCGAGTTTAAGAATGTGAATTTTGCATATGGAAGCGAGCCGGTGCTCAAGAATATAAATTTGAGAATACCTAAAGGCAAGACTGTTGCCATTGTAGGACCTTCTGGAGGAGGAAAATCAACTATGGCAGACTTGCTTCCGCGCTTTTATGATGTTTCCGACGGCGAAATACTGGTAGACGGCACAAATATAAAGGACTATAAGCTGGAGAGTCTGATTGCCCAGATGGGAATTGTGACCCAGGAGGCCATACTTTTCAATGATACTGTCTACAACAATATCACCTTCGGTATGGAAAATGTCTCAAAAGAGCAGGTTATAAATGCAGCAAAAGTTGCGAATGCCCACAACTTCATCATTGAGATGGAGAATGGTTATGATACAAATATAGGTGACAGGGGTGCAAAACTCTCCGGAGGCCAGAGACAGAGGCTTGCAATAGCGAGGGCTGTGCTCAAGAATCCTCCTATTCTTATCCTCGATGAAGCAACCTCAGCTTTGGATACTGAGAGCGAGAGGATGGTTCAGGATGCCCTTACAAATTTGATGAAGAACAGAACCTCGATAGTGATAGCGCACAGACTCTCTACAATCCAGAACGCAGATGAGATTGTGGTGCTCCAGAAGGGTGAAATTATAGAGAGAGGCTGTCACGATGAATTGATAAAAGCAAAAGGACTGTATTCTCATTTGTGTGAGTTACAGGATTTTAAATAGAGAATTATGGTAGAAAATATTTCATTGAACAAAATGCTTGAAGAGAGCTTCAAGAAAAATTGGAACTCTCCGGCACTATCTGATTATAAAGGAATAACCCTGCATTACAGGGATGTTGCAAGAAGAATCGAGAAGCTTCACATCATCTTTAAGATATGTGGTGTGAAGAAGGGTGACAAGATCTCTATCTGCTCACGCAACCAGGCCAACTGGGGTGTGGTTTTCCTTGCCAGCATCACTTATGGAGCGGTGCCTGTTCCAATTCTGCATGAGTTTAAGCCAGGCAATGTCCATCATATTGTAAACCATTCGGACAGCCGCATATTGTTTGTGGGAAAAATGGTTTGGGAAACATTGTCTGAGACCGAAATGCCTGGTCTTGAGGCTATAATAATGATAGATGATTTCTCGCTGCTTCATGCTACAAGAGAGCAGATTGTGGAGACACGTGAACGTCTTAACGAGATGTTCGGAAAGAAATATCCAAAGGAGTTCGGCCCTGAGGCAATCTCATATCACGAAGAGGAGTCTCCGGATGAGCTGGCAATGATCAACTATACCTCTGGAACATCAGGATTCTCCAAAGGTGTAATGATCCCTTACAGAGCCCTTGTCTCAAATGTGCTCTTTGCAAAAGAGGTAGTTCCAAATGTGAGAAACAACTCCAATATCGTTTCGATGCTTCCAACCGCCCATATGTATGGCATGATGTTCGAGTTCCTCTTTGAGATGACAGTAGGAGCCCATGTGCACTTCCTTACCCGTGTGCCGAGCCCTAAAATAATAATGGAGGCATTTGCCACAATCAAGCCTGACATAATTATATCGGTTCCTCTTATTATTGAGAAGATATACAAGCAGAAGCTGCAGCCTATTCTCAACAAGACAAGCATTAAGGTGCTCCTCAAGTTGCCTGTGATAGACCAGAAGATCCAGAATAAGATCAAAGATGAGCTTATAAAGACATTCGGCGGAAGATTCTATGAAATTATCATTGGTGGAGCAGCTTTCAACAAGGAGGCCGATGAGTTCTTTAACAAAATAGGCTTCCCTTATACTGTAGGTTACGGTATGACAGAGTGTGCTCCGATTATATCATATGCAGCATGGAATGAGGCAAAACTCTTCTCTTGCGGCAAGGCTGCTCCAAGAATGGAGATAAGGATTGCATCTGCAGATCCGGGCAGAATCCCTGGTGAAATACAGGTGAAAGGCGCCAATACAATGCTTGGATATTATAAGAATGAAGAGGCTACAGCTGAGATATTCACCAGCGACGGCTGGATGAGGACAGGCGATATGGGCATCATAGATTCAGACGGTTATCTCTTTATAAAGGGAAGATGCAAGAGCATGATATTGGGTCCGTCGGGCCAGAACATATATCCTGAAGAGATAGAGAGCGCAATCAATAATATGCCTTATGTTATAGAGTCTCTTGTAATTGATGATGGCGGTAAGCTGGTTGCTCTGGTATATCCTGATATGGACCTTGCAGAGAAGGACAATATGGACCAGGCTGCATTGCAGTGTAAAATGGAGGAGAATATTGCAGCCGTGAATATTGATATGCCTAACTACTCAAAGATAGCATCTGTAAGGATTATGCCTGAGGAGTTTGAAAAGACCCCTAAGAAGAGTATCAAGCGTTATATGTACCAATAAACAGATATTCTGTACATTATGGACAAACAGCTGCAATTTGACAAAAGTTACCTCACCATGGCCGGAGTATGGGCTGAGAATTCATATTGCCAGAGGCGTAAGGTGGGAGCCCTTATTGTGAAGGACAGGATGATAATATCAGATGGATATAATGGTACTCCATGTGGATTTGAGAATGTGTGCGAAGATGAGAATGGAATAACCAAACCTTATGTGCTGCATGCAGAGGCGAATGCCATTACAAAAGTGGCAAAATCAAACAACAGCAGCGATGGCGCTACTCTCTATGTTACAGCGGCACCGTGCGTGGAGTGTGCAAAACTTATCATACAATCTGGAATAAAAAGGGTTGTGTATCGTGATTCCTACAGAATTACCGACGGTCTTGAACTTATGGAGCGTGCCGGCATAGAGTTGTTGCAGATAACTGCTTCTGAATTGTAAATTGGATATTGAAAAACTGTAAGAGTATGGAGAGGTTGAGAAAGAGTTTGCCTGTATTGGTATTGGTTCTCATAGGAGTTATGCTTTGGCGCGTATGCAGCCATTCCGGGCGGAGGACAATATCTGTGGACAATCATAAATGGGATAAGCTTCTGCTGGTTCTGGACCAGATAGAGAAGCACTATGTCGATACCGTAGATTACAGGGAGATAATTGAGAAGACACTTCCTGCCGTGATGCAGAATCTCGATCCGCACTCGGTCTATCTTCCACCGGAAGAGCTTTCGGTGGCTGAAGAGTCGCTGGAAGGCAATTTTAGCGGAATTGGTGTGCAGTTCAATGTGCCGAATGATACTGTGGTAATTATAAGTGTGATACCTGGCGGCCCCTCTGAAAGGGCAGGTATTCTGTCGGGTGACAGGATTATAACTGTGGATGGAGTGAATATTGCCGGTGTAAAAATGGATCAGGACTCTATTGTCAAGAGACTCAAGGGACCGAAAGGTTCGCTTGTGAAGGTTGAGGTGAAGAGGGATAATCTCGATGAACTTGTGCCGTTTACAATTAAAAGGGATAAGATTCCGGTAAACAGTGTTGATGTGGCATTTATGCTCAATGATACGCTTGGTTACATAAAACTCTCAAAATTTGCCCGAACAAGTTATGCCGAATTTATGGAGGCGGTTAGCATGTTTAAGGAGAATGGCATAAAATCGATGATATTTGACCTGAGGGACAACTCCGGAGGTTATCTGGACCAGGCGCTTCTGCTGTCAAATGAGTTCCTTGCAAAGGGCAACCTTATTGTATATATGGATGGCCTTCACAGAAAAAGGGAGGATTTCTTTGCCGACGGGCGCGGTTCTTTGCAGGATGTCGGCCTGTACGTACTTATAAATGAGAATTCTGCATCATCAAGTGAAATCTTTGCAGGTGCAATGCAGGATAACGACAGGGCTACAATAGTGGGCCGTCGCTCGTATGGCAAGGGGCTTGTCCAGGAGCCTATCTATTTCACTGACAAATCCGGTATCAGGCTTACTGTGGCACGATTTTACACCCCAACAGGCAGATGTATCCAGAAACCATATACCGAGAATTATCAGTATGACATATTCGAACGCTACAATCATGGTGAGATGACGGTAGCCGACAGTATAAAACGCAATGATTCCCTTAAGTTCGTTACACCTGGCGGAAAGAC
The DNA here is from genome assembly GCA_017935505.1 of Bacteroidales bacterium. GTDB lineage: Bacteria > Bacteroidota > Bacteroidia > Bacteroidales > UBA932 > Egerieousia. Next base: position 22,417 of record JAGBHM010000014.1, read on the forward strand.
TGTATATGGCGGAGGTGGCATCATTCCGGATGTGTTTGTACCTTTGGATACAGCAGGAGTTACAAACTTCCTGATAGCAGTAAACAGAAAGAGTCTGCAGGTGAAGTATAGTATCAGACTGGCAGATATGTATAGGGTGCAGCTGAGGAATGTGAAGGACTTTGGAGAGCTTGAGAAGCTTGTCTCAACCATCGATTTTGAAGAGGGCTTCCTCAATTTTGCAAAGGCGAATGGCGTTGTTCCGCAAGGCAGTGAGTGGGAGAGGTCAAAGGAGTTTATCGTAACTCAGATAAAAGGGCTTTTCTGACGTTATTCTGTATTGGATGACAAGGCATTCTATCCTTATATATTGAGAGTGGACAATGTAATACAGGCAATCACAGCCCCAAAAAATAAAGAATAAACTTAAACTTGGATTATTATGAGCAAACTAATTGGAATGGCAGCCGACCATGCCGGCTATGAATTGAAAGAGGCTTTGAAACCAGTTCTGGCAGAATTGGGTTATGAAGTTAAAGATTTTGGTACCCATTCAACTGAGAGTATGGATTATCCGGATGTTGCACATCCTCTTGCAGCCGGTATCGAAAATGGTGAATTGTGTTGTGGTATAGCTATCTGCGGTTCAGGAAACGGAATCAGCATGACTATAAACAAGCATAAGGGAGTGAGAGCTGCCCTTTGCTGGACAACTGAGCTGGCAGCATTGGCAAGACAGCACAATGATGCAAATGTATTGTCGCTTCCTGCAAGATTCATCCCTCAGGAGTTGGCTGTGGAGATTGTGAAAACATACCTTTCAACAGACTTTGAGGGTGGAAGACATCAGAGAAGAGTTGAAAAAATAGATTGCAAATAGATGGCCGGAGATTATATTGTTCTCAAGAAAGGGGCTCTGCCTGAGCTCTCCCATAACATAGAAGATTATCCCGACGGTATTGTAATTCTGTTGGACAAACCTCTGAAATGGACATCTGCAGATGCTGTAAGACGGATTAAGTTTTTGGCACAGAAACATTTCAGGAAGAAAAATATAAAGGTTGGCCATGCCGGAACTCTGGATCCTCTGGCAACAGGGGTGCTGCTTGTATGCATAGGAAAGGCAACAAAGCAGGCCGAGGCTCTGCAGGCCCAGCAGAAAGAGTATATTGCGGAGATAACACTAGGCGCTACAACTCCATCATATGATCTTGAAAAAGAGATAGATGCTCTCTATCCTTATGAGCATATAACAAAGGAGGCTGTGGAGGCTGTACTGGAGGGCATGACAGGCGAGCAGGATCAGATTCCACCGGTTTTTTCAGCTAAATTGATAAATGGCACACGTGCCTATGAAATGGCAAGGGCCGGTGAGGAGGTGGTGATGAAACCTGCCAGAATCAATATCTACTCTCTTGAAATAGTGGATTTCTCACTGCCGAAGCTTGTGGTCAGAGTCAGATGCAGCAAAGGAACATATATACGGTCGCTGGCAAGAGATATTGGAGCCGCACTCGACAGTGGAGGCCACCTGACCGGACTGATTAGAAGTGAATCGGGAAATTTCAAGGTGACAGAGGCCCTTTCAATGGATGATATAACAGAGGTACTGAATAAAAAAATGTAAAAAAGCGAAAAAAGTGAAACTTCTTTTCGCTTTTTTCGTATAATAAGCGTTTTTTTCAATTTAATGTCAAGAGAGAGATGAAATTATCACAATTCAATTTTCCGCTTACAATAGAGCAGGTTGCAAAATATCCGGCAAGATACAGGGATGAGTCGAAACTCATGGTTCTTCATAAAGATACCGGTGAGATAGAGCACAAGATCTTTAAAGATATCATCAACTATACAGATGAGGGAGATGTGTTTGTTTTCAATGATACCAAAGTTTTTCCGGCACGTTTGAATGGAAACAAGGAGAAAACAGGTGCAGATATTGAAGTATTCCTGCTTAGAGAACTCAATAAGGAACAGCGCCTTTGGGATGTTCTTGTAGATCCTGCAAGGAAGATTAGAATTGGAAACAAACTCTATTTTGGTGAGGATGATTCCCTTGTTGCTGAGGTTATTGACAACACAACATCAAGAGGCCGTACTTTGAGATTCCTCTACGATGGTTCTTACGAAGAGTTCAAGGATACATTGTTCAGTGTTGGAAATATTCCTGTTCCAAAATGGATCCGCACAAAGCCTGAGGAGATTGATCATGAGAGATTCCATACAATATTTGCAAAGAACGAGGGTGCTGTGGCAACTCCTGCAGCCGGTCTGCATTTCAGCAGGGAGCTCTTCAAAAGAATGGAAATCAAGGGAGTTGATGCTACATATCTGACCCTTCATATGGGCTTGGGCCACTTCAGAACAGTGGATGTTGAGGATCTGTCAAAACATAAGATGGATTCTGAGCAGATGCATATTCCAGAAGAGACTGCAGATAAAATCAACTCAACTAAGGCGGCAGGAGGTAAAATTTTTGCTGTCGGAATAACTGTTGTGAGAGCATTGGAGACCCCTGTTACAACAAGAAAAGAGGTGAAACCATATAATGGCTGGACAAACAAGTTCATCTTCCCTCCTTATGATTTTGCAATTCCTGATGCCCTTGTAACAAATTTCCATCTTCCATCTTCAACAATGCTCATGTCTGTTGCCGCTTTCGGAGGATTCGAGAATGTCATGAATGCATATAAAGTGGCATTGAAAGAGGGATACTCTTTTGGCACTTATGGAGATGCAATGCTCATCATCTGATGATACGATTGTAGAAATATCCGTATAATATGGTTAAATAGCCTGTCCAGATCTAATTTGGGCAGGTTTTTTAATTTATAGCTATGGATAGAGATGTTTATATTTATGCACTCTCCCGGGTATTTGACATGAAGCCGTATCTGGGCAGGAGATTGGTTGAGAATTTTGAAAATCTGTCGGATCTGTTTGAGATGAAAGAGAGTGATCTGATAGAGCTGTTCGGCGGAAATATGGAGTTGGCAGGGAGGTTGAGAGCAGAAGGCTTGCTTGAAAAATCCTATCGGGAGATGATGTGGGCCGACAGCAAAGGGGTTTCCCTGCTTTTCTATGATGATGATAAATATCCCAAATTACTGAAGGAGTGCGAGGATGCCCCTATGCTCCTCTTTTATATGGGAAGTGCCGGAATCAATGCCCATATGCCGGTTTCGATTGTTGGAACGCGTCTGGCCTCATCTTATGGAAAAGAGACCTGTTATAGGCTTGTTGAGGAACTTGCAGTTAATAATACATTGATTGTCAGTGGAATGGCGTATGGAATAGATGCTTGTGCCCATAGGGCTGCCATTGATTATGAACTGCCCACAATAGGAGTGTTGCCATGTGGAATAGATACCATATATCCCGAAGCACACAGAGAGATTGCAAAGAAGATGGTGGAGAATGGTGGGATAATTACAGAGTTTCCTCCGGGATGCGGAGTGCGTAAATGGCACTTCTTGAAAAGAAACAGAATTATTGCCGGAATGTCGGAATATACTGTTGTGGTGGAGAGTCGCCTCAGGGGCGGGGCCATGCGTACGGCAGAATATGCAAATTCATATAACAGGGAAGTTTATGCGGTACCAGGACGGTTGTATGATACAAATTCTATCGGCTGTAATTATTTAATTTCCAGAAATATGGCGCAAATATGCATTGGCGGAACAATAAGTGCGGCCATCAATTCTTCCAAAAAAGAGGGCCCTTCCAGCTCTTTGCATCAAAGTTTATTTTTGTTCGACAGTGACAAAAAGGAGAAAATATTACTATCTTTAAAGAATAATTCGGTGCAGGATGCAGACTCGCTGAGCCGCACTACAGGTCTGTCTGCAGGAGAGCTTGCACAGGTTTTGTTGGAACTGGAGCTGGAGGGTTCTATATCTGGTGACAAATGGGGCAGATACTCCCTTTCCGGCCACAGTTGAAAAGCTGATGGAATATTATGAAAGTTAATGATACTTTTAAATATATTGATACTCATGTACATCTGTATGATGAGGCATTTGATTGTGATTTTGAGGAGACACTGCAGAGAATCAAGGATGCCGGAGTGGGGTACTGCATTTTTCCTGCAATAGACAGGGAGAATTATGAGCGTCAGACTGAGTGTGCAAAAAAATGCGGAGGCTTTGCTTTTGAGGCAATTGGGCTGCACCCTACATCTGTCGGGGCTAACTGGAAGGAGGAGCTGGATTTTGTAAAAGAGAGGCTGGAGGCCGGAAAGGGCACCTATGTAGCTGTGGGTGAAATTGGCCTGGACGGCTATTGGAGCCGTGAATTTATGGAAGAGCAGAAAATTGCATTCAGAGAGCAACTGCTTTGGGCAAAGGAATATGGACTGCCTGTAATTGTTCATGTAAGGGATGCAATTGAAGAGGTCTTTGAGGTGCTGGATTCAATGGGGGCCTCTGATGTGAAGGGGGTTTTTCATGCCTTTTCCGGTAGTTATGAAACATATTGCAGACTTAAGAAATATGGCGATATAAAGATTGGTATAGGCGGAGTTGTGACATATAAAAATGCAGGTATTGCCAAAGTACTTGAGAAGATTCCTCTTGAAGATGTGCTGCTTGAGACTGATGCCCCTTGGCTCACTCCTGTGCCCTACAGGGGAAAGAGGAATGAGAGCACATATCTGGAGGTGATTGCTGCAAAAATTGCCCAGATAAAGGGGTGTACAATAGAGGAGGTTGCAAAGATTACAACAGAAAATGCAATGGTGCTGTTTGGCATCGGAAAATGATGATACTTTAACACAGATAATGGAGATACTATGAAGAACAGATCTATATTGCTGATTTATACCGGAGGAACAATTGGAATGAAACAGGATCCGGATACATTGGCCCTGGTCCCGTTCAATTTTGACCAGATAGAGGAAGAGGTTCCTGAACTGAAGAAATTTGGCTGCAGGATTGATTCATATTCATTTGATCCGGTCATTGACTCTTCGGATGTGGTGCCCCAATTCTGGGTGGAGCTGGCGGAGCTGATACATAAAAACTATGACAAATATGACGGATTTGTGGTGTTGCATGGTACCGATACGATGTCATATTCAGCCTCTGCACTGAGCTTTATGCTGGAGAATCTCGAGAAACCGGTGGTCTTTACCGGAAGCCAGTTGCCTATAGGTATGCTGCGTACAGATGGAAAGGAGAATCTCATCTCTTCAATAGAGATTGCTGCTGCAAAAAATGCCGAAGGGCATGCAATGGTTCCTGAGGTGTGCATATATTTTGAAAGCTATCTCTACAGGGGAAACCGCACTACAAAATACAATGCTGAAAATTTCAGGGCATTCCGTTCTGCAAACTATCCGGTACTGGCGGAGGTGGGAATACATATAAAGTACAATGTATCATGTATACGATATCCGGAAGTTTGGGGAAGACCTCTGGTTGTCAACAAAGAGCTTGATACCGGAGTTGCAGTGTTGAAGATATATCCAGGCATAACCGGCAATATCGTTGATGCGGTAGTGGATACACCTGGTATCAGAGCTGTGATCATAGAGACATTCGGTTCAGGCAATGCCCCCACCAGCAAATGGTTTGTAGACTCCATAAAAAGGGCTGTATCCAAAGGCTTGATAATACTGAATGTTACTCAATGTCAGGCAGGTAGCGTGGATATGGATGCCTATGCAACAGGGGTTGCACTAAAGAAGGTGGGAGTTGTAAGCGGGTATGATTCAACATTCGAGGCCGCATTGTTGAAATTATTTTTTTTAATGGGACATTTTTCTGATAATGAGGATGTTAAGCTGTATTTGGGCCGTAACTTGCGAGGAGAAATATCAATATAATGTCTTTATTTAAAATATTTTGCGTACCTTGCACGATATTTTATGAAGCTATAAAATACTATAACTATTTAAATACATTGTTTAATATTTTAATTACTCAAAATTTTATGAAAAAAGTTTTCATGACTTTGGCAGTGTTTGGCCTTGTTGCTATTGCTGCTGATTATGCATTTGCTCAGGATGCTGCTGCTGATTTGCTAGCAGGTCAATCAGATGTTCCAGTGTACCAACAGCTAAAAGCTAAATTTATTGAGGGTGGTGCTGGCTTTATGGGCGCAGTATTGTTGTGTCTTATCTTCGGTTTGGCTCTTTCTATCGAGAGAATCATTTATCTTAACCTTGCTACTACCAACAACGCTAAATTGTTGGCTAAAGTTGAGGACGCTCTTAAAAATGGTGGTGTAGAGGCTGCTAAAGAGGTTTGCCGCAATACCCGTGGTCCTGTTGCTAGCATTTTCTATCAAGGTCTTAGCCGTGCAGATGAGGGCGTAGACGTAGTTGAGAAATCAGTTGTTTCTTATGGTGGTGTTCAGATGAGCCAGCTTGAGAGCGGTCTTTCTTGGATCCAATTGTTCATCACAACTGCTCCTTCACTCGGATTCTTGGGTACAGTGCTCGGTATGATTGCAGCATTCGACGCTATCGAGGTTGCAGGTGATATCTCTCCTAACATTGTAGCAGGTGGTATGAAAGTTGCGTTGATTACAACCGTAGGTGGTTTGATCGTAGCTATTATCCTTCAGTTCTTCTATAACTATATCGTTTCTAAGATCGACAGCATCGTTCTTTCAATGGAAGACGCTTCTATCTCTCTAGTTGATATGGTTGTTAAATATGCTAAAAAATAATTTGAAATAAAATGAAATATACAAAATATATATCAGTTTTGTTACTTGTAGTTTCTGCTATCCTTGCAGTAGTTTTCTACTCTTCAGGATATTCAGATGGCATGGTAACAACTATAATCAACTGGGCCCTTGTCCTTTCTTGCATTGCATTGGTAGGAGCAGTTCTTATGCCTCTATTCTTTAGCAACGGTAAAGGCAAAAAAGGCATGTTGGTTAAAGTAGGTTTTATCGCAGTTCTTTGCGTTGTTTCATACTTGTTTGCAACAGGTGATCCTGTTGAGGGTTCAAGAATTGAGGCAACTGAATCTGCATGGAAATACACTGATGCCGGTTTGATCCTAACAGGTCTGTTGTTTGTGATTGCTGTATTGTCAATCCTCTTCGGCTCAGTTATAAGTAACCTTAGAAATAAATAAGAATTCAGATATAACACAATTTAGATTATGGCAATAAAAAGAAAAGCAGAAGGTATCAATGCCTCATCGTCGGCCGATATCGCTTTCTTGCTACTAATCTTCTGGTTGACTACAACAACAATGAATTCCGATAAAGGTCTTCAGCGTCGTCTTCCTCCTATGCCTGATGAAAATCAGCAGCAAGAGGATGTTAAAGTTAACCGCAGAAATATCATCCAGGTGAAGATCAACTCTAACGATAGAATTATCGCAGGAGGTCAGATTATGGAGATTTCTGAGATTAAAGACAAGATTGTTGAGTTCGTTACCAATCCTATGAATCTTGAGACTCTTCCTGAGAAGGAGATGAAAGAGATTGAGGGATTTGGCCAGTACGCGGTTTCTAAAGGTGTTGTATCATTGCAGAATGACCGTGGAACAAGTTACAATGCTTATCTCCAGGTTCAGAATGAGCTGGTAAAAGCATTCAATGAGATCCGTGATGATTTTGCAGTGAAGAATTATGGCAAGAAATACAATGCGTTGGATGAAGACAAACAGAAAATTATCCGTGAAGCTATTCCGCAAAGTATTTCAGAGGCCGAGCCTAAAGATATTGGTAAACGTAGATAATTAGGAGGATATAGAATATGGCAAAATTTAACAGAGGTGGCAAAAAAGAGGTTCCACCATTGGCAACCACATCTCTTCCTGATATCGTATTTATGTTGCTGTTCTTCTTTATGGCAACAACACAGTTGAGAGAAGAGACTGCGCTTGTAACAGTAAAACTTCCACAAGCATCAGAGATAGCTAAATTGGAAAGGAAAGACCTTGCGTCTTATATCAATATTGGTTCTCCTGTTCTTTCAAAACAGGCGGAGTATGGTACAGATGCCCGTATTCAGTTGAATGACTCATTCAAAACAACTGATGACATCAGAGACTTCGTAGCTGCAGAGCGTGAAAATCTGAGCGAGGCTGACAGAACATTCATGACAGTTGTTATCAAAGCTGACGAGAATGTACGTATGGGTATCATTACCGATGTTAAGCAGGAGTTGAGACGTTGTTCTGCCCTTAAAATTATGTATGCTGCGAGCCAGGCAAGCAAATAGCCAAAGCAAATCAGCATATGATCTCAAAATAGAGGTAGCCTGTAAAAGGTTACCTCTTTTTTTGTATCTTTATGCCCCGTTTTATAGAGTACAATTAATATTAATGATATTATGGAAAGAATGAGACCAAGGATTTTGCCGCTATTGTTGGCAACCCTATTTGTATTTTCATCATGTTGCAGAACTTCAGAGAAAAAAGCCAAGTATGTTTTCTATTTTATTGGAGACGGTATGGGATTCTCCCATATTGCACTTGCTGAGGCTTATAATGCAGCCAAAGATGGCAAGATAGGAAGTGAACCGTTATGTTTTACCCAATTCCCGGTAATGGGTATGGCAACATCATATTCTGCAAGCAATATGATTACCTGCTCTTCTGCAGCCGGTACAGCCTTGTCTACGGGATTCAAGACAAATAACGGAATGTTGGGTGTGGCTCCAGATACAACAGAGCTGGAGAGCATAGCTTATAAAATACACGATGCCGGCTATAAGGTGGGCATCATGACCTCAGTAACAATTGACCATGCAACCCCAGGAGCATTTTATGCAAACTCAGCTGCCCGCAGCGACTATTACGCCATAGCTGCCCAGCTCCCTGAGAGTGGTTTCGAGTTCTTCGGAGGTGGCGGATTCCAGGGCTTGAAGAAAGAGGATGACAGAAAACCTATTTATGAAATAGTTGCTGAGAATGGTTATGAAGTGGCTTTTGGCAAAGAGGAGTATGAGGCCAAAAAAGAGAGCGCAGAGAAAATAATCTATTTCCAGAACAAGGAGAGGGCTGCAGAGGTGCTTCCATATGCATTATTGAGAGGGGAAGACGATCTCAGCCTTGCGGATGTTGTGGCCGAGGCAATAGAGTTTCTGGATAATGACAAAGGATTCTTCATAATGGCAGAAGGTGGACAAATTGACTGGGCTGCCCATGCAAATGATATCACAAATACAATTCATGAAACAATTGATTTTGACGAAGCTATCCAGGTTGCATATGAATTTTATCTGAAACATCCGGATGAGACCCTGATAGTTGTCACTGCTGACCATGAAACTGGCGGCGTTACATTGGGTCGCACAAAGGGATATACATTTGATTTGTCATTGGTTCCAGAGAAGGCTTTGTCGGCAAAAACTGATTCAGAAAAGAGTGTGGAGAACTATATGCAGCAGTATCCTGCTGATTCCCTCTCAAAGGCTGCAAAAATCGGTTGGACCACAAGTTCGCACACAGGTGGTGCAATTCCTGTTTTTGCGATAGGCGCAGGCAGCAGCCGTTTTGCCGGAAGAGCAGACAATACCGATATTCCAAAGAGAATAATATCGGCAATGGGTATTGAATGGTAGTGTAAAATTCAAATAAAGAATATGAAGAGATTCAAGCTGTTTACAATAATTTTCACACTGTTTGTACTCTCTGTCAATTGTGCAGGATGCAAACAGACTGGCGAACTTACAAAATATGAGTTTCGTGGGGCGTGGCTTCATGTAGTTGGCAACAAGACTATAGCAACTATGGATATGCAGCAGATACAGCAGTGGTTTCTGCATGCTCTGGATTCTCTCCAGATGACCGGTTGTAATGCTGTGATTTTCCAGGTAAGGCCAACTGCAGATGCATTTTATAAATCTGATATAGAGCCTTGGAGCCGATATCTTACCGGTGTGCAGGGAAAGGCTCCGGAACCATTTTGGGATCCTCTCCAATTTATGATTGAGGAGAGCCACAAAAGAGGCATGGAGCTTCATGCATGGTGCAATCCTTACAGGGTTACATTGGAGGAGAGCGACACATTGTGTGCCGACCATCTTTATTTCAAGAACCCTGAAATTTTTGTAAAACATGGCAAGCAGCTCTATTTTAATCCTTGTGAACCTGCATCAAGGGCGCATACTGTAAAGGTTATATCAGATATAGTTTCGCGTTATGATATTGATGCCATCCATTTTGATGACTATTTCTATCCATATCCTATTGAGGGAGAGGAGTTTGATGATCAGGCTGCCTATGAGAAGTATGGTGCGGAGCACGGATTTACAGGCGAACAGATGAAGGGAGACTGGCGCAGATATAATGTAACTCTGCTCATCAAAGAGTTGAATCAGGCAATAAAGTCAATCAAGCCTTGGGTGAGATTTGGTATAAGCCCGTTCGGCATACACAGGAACAAGAAGGATACCCCTGATGGTAGTGGAAGCGAAACAAACGGTTTGTCGAATTATGAACAGTTGTTTGCAGATGTCCCTCTTTGGGTAGAAAAGGGATATATCGATTATAATGTTCCGCAGCTGTATTGGAAAATAGGCCATGAAAGAGCAGATTATGAGACTCTTATCAAATGGTGGAACAATAATACAGCAAAGGGGCATCTCTATATAGGGCAGAGCATATCAACATTCAAGGAGCCTGATCTGGAGAATCCTCAGACCACCCAGATGGCAAGGAAGATGGAATTGGTAAGGACTCTTCCGAATGTCCATGGAAATGTATGGTGGCCAGGATGGTCGATAATGAGGAATTCATTCAATATTTCCGACAGCCTTATGGTACGTCACCAGAAATACCATGCGCTTGTACCTGCATACAAATGGATTGATTCAAATGCTCCTGCCGCAGTTGCCGACATTGCCAAGGATGGACGTGTGATGAGATGGAGCCAGGTTGCCAAAGATGCGGCAGATCCGATGCAACAGGCTCTCTTCTATGTAGTTTACTGCTTCCCAGACGGTGTTGATGCAAATAAGAAGAATATGGGCAATCCTGCATATATAAAGAAAATTACCGACAAATGTGAGTACAATGTAATTGAGGAGAATCCTTCTCACGGTGCAGGATGCAAATATTTTGTTACAGTGGTTGACCGCTGCTGGAACGAGAGTGCTCCATCGAAAATATTATGGTATTGATTTGGTGATATAATTGATAGAAGATGATGAAAAAGATCTTGTTATTTATTTTGAGTGCAATTGTGGCAACATCTGTATATGCCCAGGAGAAGAAATATTCAGATCACTATTATAAACGTTATGCGGAGTTTGAACAGGAGGCTCCCATAACTGAAGGTGATATTGTGTTGTTGGGCGACAGCCTTACCGAAGGTGGAGACTGGAGCACCTATTTCCCTAAAACCCAAGCCAAACTTGGCAAAAAAGGTGGTGCAATACGCAACAGAGGCATTGTGGGGGATACCGCAGAGGGCATTTATGACAGACTCGACCAGATTATTCCCGGCAAACCATACAAGCTTTTCTTCCTCTGCGGAGCGAATGATGTAAGCCATAATCTCTCTGTGGATACTATTGTTGCACGCATCGAAAAAGTATTATGCAAAATAAAGGAGGAGTGTCCCAAAACCAAACTCTATCTGCAGAGTATGCTTCCATTCAATGAGAGCTTCAAAAGATACAGGAAACTCGACGGCAAAACATATATGGTGGCTCTGATAAATGCAGAGCTGGAGAGAGTTGCAAAGAGGCATAAAATCAAATTCATCAACCTGCATCCGCTCTTTCTTGAGGAGGGAACAGAGAGCATGAATCCTGAAATAAGCCCGGATGGACTGCATCTTAAAAAAGAGGGTTATGCCATCTGGAGCAATGCTATACGCAAATATGTAAAATAAACAGTTGCAGAGTTGTTAAATAATACTCTTCTTTGTAATTTTGCAAGCTGCGAATCAATAATTTTAGATATATAAACTATGAGCGAGATCAAAAGACAAATGGTATCCCATTTACTGAAAGAGGCTCCAGGAAATGAAGTCTTGGCTAAAGGTTGGGTAAGAACAAAAAGAGGAAATAAGAATGTTGCTTTTATAGCATTGAATGACGGTTCTTCAGTAAATAATATACAAGTAGTTTGTGATACCAATAATTTCTCAGAAGAATTATTGAAAGATATAACAACCGGCGCATGTATTGCCGTAAAAGGTACTTTGGTTGAGTCTTTGGGCAAAGGCCAGAGCGTTGAGATACAAGCTAAAGAGATTGAGGTTTATGGCAAGGCCGATCCAGAGGTCTATCCTTTGCAGAAAAAGGGACACAGTATGGAGTTCCTGCGTGAGATTGCCCATTTGAGACCTCGTACAAATACATTCGGATGTGTTTTGAGAATCAGGCATGCAATGGCATATGCAATTCATAACTACTTCAACTCAAAAGGATTCTTCTATCTTCATACACCGCTTATCACAGCTTCTGACTGCGAGGGTGCGGGTGCGATGTTCCAGGTAACAACAATGGATTTGAACAATGTTCCTAAGAATGAGGAGGGTGGAGTTGATTTTACTCAAGATTTCTTTGGAAGACAGACCTCACTCACAGTGAGCGGTCAGTTGGAAGGTGAGCTTGGTGCAATGGCACTTGGAAACATCTACACATTCGGCCCTACATTCCGCGCCGAAAATTCAAACACTCCACGCCACTTGGCAGAGTTCTGGATGGTAGAGCCTGAGGTTGCATTCAATGACATCACAGACAATATGGACCTTGCTGAGGATTTCATCAAATATCTTGTGAAATATGCTCTCGACAACTGTATGGATGACCTCAAGTTCCTTAATGATATGTTTGACAAGGAGCTCATCGCACGTCTGCAGAGCGTAATTGATACAGAGTTTGTGCGTCTTACTTATACAGAGGGTGTCAAAATCCTTGAAGAGAGCGGCCAGAAATTTGAGTATCCTGTGGGCTGGGGCATAGATCTTCAGAGTGAGCATGAGAGATATCTGGTTGAGAAACATTTCAAGAAACCTGTTATCCTTACAGACTACCCTAAAGATATCAAGGCCTTCTACATGAAACAGAATGAAGATGGCAAGACTGTCCGTGCAATGGATGTGCTCTTCCCTAAGATTGGCGAGATTATCGGAGGTTCTGAGAGAGAGGCGAGCCTTGAGAAACTTGCGGCAAGAATTGCCGAGCTCAATATGGATACCCGCAATTTGTGGTGGTATCTCGATACCCGTCGTTTCGGAACAGCACCTCACAGTGGTTTCGGCCTCGGATTTGAGCGTCTGCTGCTCTTTGTGACAGGAATGGCAAACATCCGTGATGTGATTCCATTCCCTCGTACACCTAAATCTGCAGATTTTTAGGAATTGGAATTGACCGAAAATATAAATAGTAACAAGATATGCTTATAATAGGTATTGCTGGTGGAACCGGCTCTGGAAAGACAACCGTAGTGCAGAAATTGAAAGGTTTGCTTAAAGCCGAGGATTTTGTGGTAATACCGCAGGATGCCTATTATAAGGATTGTGCACATCTTACGGCTGAACAGAAGGCCGTACAGAACTTCGATCATCCTGATTCGATAGATTTTGAATATCTTATAGAACATCTTAATGACCTTAAAGAGGGTAAACCGGTCGACCAGCCGGTTTACTCTTATGTTACTTGCGAAAGGTCCAAGACAGAGACTGTGAAGGTAAATCCAGCCCATATAATCATTATAGAGGGCATCCTTGTCTTCACTTGCGAGAAGCTCAGGGAGATGATGGATATAAAGGTATTTGTGGATGCTGATGCCGATGACCGCCTTTCACGTGTGATAGCCCGTGACATTGTTGAACGGGGCAAAAATGTGGATCAGGTGTTGCGCCGTTACGAATACACTGTAAAACCGATGCATCTCCAGTTTATAGAGCCTACAAAGCGTTATGCCGACATCATTATTCCTCAGGGCGGCCATAATCAGGTGGCAATAGATATGTTGCTTGCCATAATAGAGAAGGCATTAAAGCATAATAACAGCCGTGCTGAAGAGGTTTAAATCATATATAAATGATGAGATTCTGAATACCAAGGAGCGTAAGATTGGTTTCTACTCAACTGTGGTATTCCATCTTCTGGTAATAATAATATTGCTGGCCAGCACAATACATAGCATTGTGGCTGAGGAGACTGCCTTTGTGCTCGACTTTACAGGTCTCGAAGCGATGGAGCAGCGGGTTAAGGAGGAGGAGATAAAGGTGAGGGCCCAGCAGGAGGTTGAAGATCTGCTTTCCGGCAAACTCACATCTGCTTCGGCATACAGGAATGTGGCTGTGGACAGGAGCAGCAGCGGCCGCAACCTTCGCGATGACAGGCATAAAAATCCGTCGCAAGTATATGATGAGGCGAGGGAATTGCAGAGAAAACTTGATGAGTCGCGCCGTCAGGCCATGATGGAGCAGGGAAGTGATGATGTGGCGGATCCAAACAAAAAAGAGTCTGAAAAGAAGGCTGAGGCATATAAGGGACCATCGGTTATATCATACTCTTTGGATGGCCGTAAAGCTTTGTCATTACCGGTACCTGTATATAAATGCTACGGTGGCGGAGATATGTATGTGCAGATAGTTGTCAATAGGAAAGGGTATGTGGTTGAGGCTTCGATTATAGAGGGTTCGTCAACCTCATCCGACGGATGTCTGATAAGGGCCGCGCTTGATGCGGCAAAGAGAAGCAGGTTCAGGGCCTCTTCAAAAGCCCCGGAAAAACAGATTGGTGAAATTGTATACAGATTTATAGCACAATAAAACAGAAGACCGGATCAACTCATTTTGACCCGGTCTTCTTATTTTGGCAGCGATATCTTTTATATCTCAAAAATCTCTCCGCAATCCTTTAGAGCCCAAGTTTCTGCAGAGCCCTGCTGATTCTTGCCAAAGCCTCCTCTTTTCCTATAAAATAGATTATATCGGCAATTCCAAGGCCTTTTGCCTCGCCTACAAAGAAGAGACGCAGTGTGTTCATTACAGCTCCCATTTTCCACTCATTCTCCTTTATATAGCCGGTGAGAGCCTCCTCAATATGGTGTACTGCCTCATCTTTGCCTGCAGCTCCATTTGCAGAATTGATATCTTTCAGTTCAAGATTATCGATGAAAGCATATACCTTCTTTATATTTTCAATATTTTCAGGAGTGCAGAATTTGTTGACATCCTTTTCTGCATACTCCGACGGCGCTACAAAGAAATAGCTGCATATATCCCAGAAATCTGCCACAAAATGGGCACGCTCTTTAATTAGGGCACAGAGCTGTTCCACATAATCTGCAGAGAATTCTTTGCCTGGAACTTTCTCTGCAAGGATTGCTGCAAACTCTTCAGCGAGCTGGGCTGGAGTACGTTTCCTCAAATACTCCTGGTTGAACCATTTTGCTTTGTCAGGATTGAATTTGGCTCCTGATTTTATAACTCTGTCGAGAGAGAAAGAGTTTATGAGCTCATCCAATGTGAACAGCTCCTGCTCAGTTCCAGGGTTCCATCCGAGAAGTGCAAGCATATTTACAAAAGCCTCCGGATAATATCCATCCTCGCGGTAGCCTCTTGAGACTTCACCCTCTGCATTTACCCATTTCAGCGGGAATACAGGGAATCCGAGACGGTCTCCGTCGCGTTTGCTCAATTTGCCCTTTCCGTCGGGTTTCAGAAGAAGTGACAGGTGTGCAAAGCGTGGTTGCGAATCCTGCCATCCGAATGCCTCATAAAGAAGGTAGTGAAGTGGGAGAGAAGGGAGCCACTCCTCGCCTCTGATCACCTCAGTAATCTCCATAAGGTGGTCATCAACTATGTTTGCAAGGTGATATGTAGGGAGCTCATCAGCTGCTTTCCAGAGCACCTTGTCATCCAAAGTGTTTGTATTCATCTCAATGTGGCCGCGGATAAGGTCGTCCATCTTTACAATCCTGTTTTCAGGATTCTTGAAACGGATAGTCCAGTTATTGGTTGTCTCGAGCAACTCCTTAACCTCTTCCTGAGGAAGTGTAAGTGAGTTTCTGAGCTCCTTGCGGGTCTGATAGTTGTATATGAATGTGCTCTTGTTGGCCTCTGCCTCTTTTCTTCTGGCGTCAAGCTCCTGAGCTGAGTCAAAAGCATAGTAGGCATATCCGTTCTTTACAAGCTCCTCTGCATAGGCACGGTATATAGGTTTCCTCTGGGACTGCCTGTATGGGGCATGGGGGTGCCTTTCAGAAGGGGTGTCTACAACATTGCCTTGTGCATCAACTCCTTCATCAGGATAGATGCCACACCATTTCAATGACTCTATTATATATTTTTCAACTCCCGGAACAAATCTCTGGGAGTCGGTATCTTCTATTCTCAGAATAAAGTCACCGCCAGCCTGTTTTGCATACAAATAGTTGTACAGGGCTGTCCTTACTCCGCCCATATGGAGCGGTCCTGTGGGGCTGGGTGCAAATCTTACACGTCTTTTTCTTTCGCTCATGATATTATATTTAATGTGCCGTCCGTTAATCTTGTGTCTGGTGCAGATAGCTGTTGTCACTGCTAAGATGGTGGCCTCCATTTATCTGCTCAATTTTCATCTCTCCGCTCTCCTGTTGGGGCTGGATGAGCTCCTCCTGCAATTTCTGGTTGCGTCTCAGATATGCAGGCTGGTTTTCAAGTTTTGAGATATCATCTCCGGCCTCAAGTATGAGGGCAGGTTTTCCGCTTCTTCTTATGTAAGGTTGAGGAGCATTGATATGTCCTCCATCCGGAGCAACCTCTTGAGGAACCGCCTCATTTGAGGTGGCAGCAAACTCTTCACGCACAGCAGTTCTGATCTCTCTTGTCTGCGGTCTTTGGTATTGGTTATCCTCCTCCGGAATAGAATCAATAACAATGCGGTTTGTTGATGCAGGGATGTCGTCACTTCCATATATGCCACTGTTTCCCAAGACAATTCTCTTGTTGTCATCATCATCTTCGAGGCCAATCTGCGGCAGATTGCTTACGTTGAATCCGGTTGCAACCACTGTAACGCTTATCTTGTCGCCCATATTCTCGTCAATAACCACACCACGCTTGAAGGCTGAGGCATTGCCTGTAAAGTTGTTCACATATTCCATTATCTGGGCAAGTTCCGACATGGTAGGACCCTGCTTTTTGCTCGAAGTGATATTTACAAGAACGCCTTTTGCGGTATTGAGGTCGCAGTCGTTCAGCAGCGGTGACTCAAATGCCATCTCCACGGCTTTGGAGGCTCTGTCGGGACCGGATGCGGTACCAGTACCCATAATGGCCATACCGCTGTTTTTCATAACCATCTTTACATCGGCAAAGTCCACATTGATGAATCCCGGGCGGGTAATTATCTCAGCAATACTCTTTACAGCATTGCTCAATACCTCATCGGCTTTTGGGAATGCATCATATATATTGAGGTCTCCAAATACCTGGTACAACTTCTGGTTGTCAATTATCAGCAAGCTGTCGACATGCTTTTTCAACTCCCTGATACCGATAATAGCTCTCTTCACAAACTCCTTGCCCTCGTCTCTGAAAGGAAGTGTAACGATGCCTACAGTAAGTTTACCAAGTTCTTTTGCTACTTGTGCAATTACAGGGGCAGCACCGGTTCCAGTACCGCCTCCCATTCCTGCTGTGATGAATACCATCTCAGACGAGTCGGAGAGGGCCTTCTTTATTTTGTCGAGGCTCTCGGTTGCCGCCCTTCTTCCGTTTTCGGGGTTACATCCGGCACCAAGTCCTTTATTGCCCAATTTTATCTTTTCAGGCACTTCACTTATCTCCAGAGACTGTTTGTCTGTATTGCAGATAAGGAACTCCACATCATGGATCTTCTGCCTGAACATCTCTGTTACGGCATTACATCCACCACCGCCAACACCAATAACTTTTATTATCGATTTGCTGGCCTTCCAATCTTCTGGGATTGGTATTATATTGTCATTGAATGATATATCCATTATTATGCCTGATTGTCGGGATTAAACATTTTGTCTGTGTTCAGAGAACCTTTGAGCCTCTCCCAGAATGATACCTTCTGTACCTTCTCACTCTCCTTCTCCTTTTTCTCATTCTCTGCAACTTCAACAGTTTCCAGCTCCTCTTCTTGCTGGCTGTCTGCAAAGATATCATATTTTATAGGAGTTGCAGTATTGTACACTGTCTTTTCTCTGGCCATTTTTTCAAATCCTTTCAGAACAAGTCCCACAGCTGTAGCTTGGGCAGGAGAGTATACTTCACTTATCGAGTCTGAAACAATGCTCTCATCCGGATATGCAACGCGTGCCTCAAGGCCTGTTACGGTGCTGGCAAGCTGGCAGATATTGAGCATCTGGGCGCTGCCGCCTGTAATTACCAGACCTGCCTGAAGAAGATTTTTATAGCCCGATTTCTCTATTTCAAAATCAACGGCTTCAAAAATTTCTGCCATCCTGGCCTCAATAATGTTGGCCAAAACCTTAAATGAGATCTCTCTGCTCTCCCTTCCGCCGATACCGGGGATTACAATCGTATTTTTAGGTGCAGAGGCACTGAAGCAAGAACCATATTGTACTTTCAGCTGCTCGGCATGCTTTGAAGAGATACCGCAGCCCATACGTATATCTTCAGTTACCGAATTTCCTCCAAATGGAATAACAGCAGCATGTCGGATTATATTGTCCTGAATAATAAGCAAATCTGAAGTGCCGCCTCCAATATCGAGCATTGCAACACCTACCTCACACTCATCTTCTGAGAGGACAGCCTTTGCCGATGCCAATGGCTCGAGAACCAGCTCGCGGAGCTTGAGTCCTGCACGGCTTATTACATTGTTGCTGAACTGTGCAGAGTTGCTTTTGCCTATAAAGAGCTTGAAGTTTGCATTGATTTGCTGGCCAATCATTCCAACGGGCTCTGTAATTCCCATGAAATCATCAATGTTGTATGATTGTGGGATTACATGCAGCACCTTCTCGCCATTTTGCACAAATGTGCCGTACATATCTGATGTGATGGTATCAATCTCCTCCTGAGTAATCAGCTCTTCGGGTTGCCTGCGTGTTGTCTGGCTGGCATTTGTAGCACAGCGGATATTCTGTCCGGCAATGCCCACAAATACTTCATTTATTTTGTGTCCTATTGCATTTTCAACTTCATTTACAACAGGAAGCATTGAATCCAAAACATGCTGTATATTGATAACTTCTCCCCTCAATACTCCTTTCGAAGGGGCTTGGCTATGGGCTATTATCTTTATGCCGGCAGGAGTCTTTTCTCCCACTGCGCAAACTACTTTTGTAGTTCCTAAATCGATGGCTGCTATCAGGTGTCTCATAATTATATGGTTTTTGCTTTATTTTTTTTATTCAGTTTGCAGACAATCTGATCCTTGTATTTGAGATTGACTGTTGAGTATTTGTTCCACCCCTGGCTTGGGGCAATGTTCTTGTAAAATGCGAGCAGTCTTGAGAATTTGTCCTCCAGATTGTTCATCTGTCCAATGATTATCTCCATGTCGCCCACTTTGGGAGAGAGTATAATGTCTCCATTCTTCTCCACATATATCTGCTCTATCATTGCATTCCAGAACTGGTTTCTGTTGAGGAAACGGCCGAATTCCACAAGCTGTTCTATCCATGAACCTGCACCATCCTCTACATTTCCTCTGTGGCTTGGATCTATATCGAGCGGAATATGTCCTGTAACTATCGGAACATATGAAGAGAAACTCTCCACCAGTGGAAATATATAACCTGTTTCATCTACATAAAATCCGCCATTTTGTGTATGTATTCTTAAAAGAGGTTTCCGTTGGGTAATATCTATCGCCAATACACCATTCCGTGAAATGCTTGCCTGAGACTCTTTGATGGCACTTCTCTTGTTCAACAGCAATTCGATATTGGCAAGATTGATCTCCTCTATCTTTTTCCCGATAGGTTCCCCTATAAAATCTTCAATAATGTCGACAACCTCATTTTTGCTTACAAATCTGTTCTGGGCACTGTCGAGCAATGTAACGGTTATGCTGCGGCAAACCTCCTTCTCTTTTGCCTCTCTCCTTAATTTTGCAGCAAAGAAGAAGTATGCTCCCAGTGCAACCACCAGAAGGCTCCATCCTATATATGCGAGAACCTTTTTAAGCATAATCAGTTATCCTTTTATATTCATTCTTTTTTCAAGCATCTCCTTTATCGGAACAATAAGACGGTCTATATCTCCTGCTCCAAAAGTGACAAGTATATCGATATCTTTCTTGTTTTCAAGATATTCCATGAGATTCTCCTTCTTAATCATAATCTTGTCACTGATTGTTACATTGTCAAAGATAATCTTTGATGTAACCCCCTCAATAGGCAACTCCCTCGCCGGATATATTTCCAGAAGAATCAGCTGGTCGAGCATGCTGAGACTTTGCGCAAAATCGTTGGCAAAATCGCGTGTGCGAGTATAGAGATGAGGTTGGAAAATGGCACATACCTTTCTTCCAGGGAAGATGTTCCTGATTGATCCGATTGCAGATGAGAGCTCTTTCGGATGGTGAGCATAATCATCAATATATGCACATTCAGGTCTGTTCACATGTATATCCATTCTCCTCTCTACGCCAGAAAATGCGGCAAGAGCCTCCCTTATCTTCTCTGGTGAGATACCGCCCAGAAGTGCCGAAGCGGCTGCTGCAACTGCATTCTCCGCATTGATCCATCCTGGGACACCCATCAGGCAGCCCTCTATGGTTCCTGCAGCCACTGTTTCATTGCTGCCGGCTATTTTGAACTGTGGATAATTCAGGTTGAACTTGAAATATCCTCCCTGCAGAATTTCAACCTCTGAAGGGTAGAAATCGGCACTCTCTGTAAATGAGTATGTAAAGACTTTGGCTTTCACATCTTCAAGAGCCAGAGAAATCCCTTTTTTCATAATCAGGTAACCCGACGGTTTTATCTGACCGGCAAACTCTGCAAATGCAGCCCGGATGGTATCAGTATCTCCATAAATATCGAGATGGTCTGCATCGGTGGAGGTTATTACTGCAATCTCTGGGTAGAGTTGCAAGAACGAACGGTCAAATTCATCAGCTTCCGCCACAATTACCTTGTTGTTGCTCAACAGCAGGTTTGTGTGGTAATTTTTTGAAATTCCACCCAGAAAAGCTGAACATCCCTCTCCGGAATGGGTGTATATATGTGCAAGCAGTGTGCTTGTTGTTGTTTTTCCATGTGTTCCTGCAATTGCAAGACATTGCTGGGTTGAGGCTATCTCTCCCAATGCAAGAGATCTCTTTACAGTTCTGTAGCCCTTCTCCATGACATATACAAGTTCTCCCATATCTTTTGGTATGGCAGGTGTATATATTACAAGAGTCTCATTCACATCTTCAGGGACAAAAGAGATGTCATCTGTATAGTGTACAGAAATCCCCTCCTCTTTGAGGGCTGCAGTAATTTTGGAAGGGGTCTTGTCATATCCGCTCACATTATAGCCTGCATGGTTATAATAACGGGCAATGGCACTCATTCCTATACCGCCTATTCCTATAAAATATACATTCTTCATATTATCTGCGTTTACTCAGTGCAATACATTGCTGTGCTATAACAGCTGCAGCATCTTTTTTTGCTAATGCTGCAATGTTCTTCTCAAACCGTGATATCTTTTCAGGATCTGATATCAGCTCTCTTACGGCCGGCATAAGTTCATCTATGGCCAAGGCATCTTTCACCATCATGGCGGCATCCTTGTTTACAAGCGCCATGGCATTGTGTGTCTGATGGTCCTCTGCAACAACAGGCGACGGTACAAATATTGTACATTTTGCAGCGGCACACAGTTCTGAAATTGTTCCGGCACCGGCACGGCTGACAACAACATCTGCAACTGCATATGCGAGATCCATCCTCTTTATGAAGTCTGAATAAAAGATATTTTCATTCTCTACTCCCTCCATGAATTTGTCAATCTCTTCCTTATAGTATTTTCCACATTGCCATATCACCTGATACCCCTCTTTGCCAAACAGACCATCTGCCGACAGCTCCTTCTTCATGCACTCATTGAGTGTGCGGCAACCAAGGCTTCCACCAACAACAAATACTGTCTTCTTGCTTGGGTTGAGGTTATAATATTCATAACCCTCCTTCTTTAGGGCCTCTGTTGCCTCTCCGATGTCCTTGCGGATAGGGTTTCCTGTTAGGATAATCTTCTCTTTAGGGAAGAATCTCTCCATGCCTTCATAAGCCACACAGATTTTGTCGGCATACTTTCCGTTCCTCCTGTTTACAAGGCCTGCAAATGAGTTCTGCTCCTGCAATAGTGTAGGGATGCCGCTTCTTGAGGCAACATTTACAATTGCAGCACTCGCATAACCACCAACTCCAACAACAACATCAGGCTTGAACTCCTTTATTATCTTTTTTGCCATAGAGCGGCACTTGAGATAATCAAATGCAACTTTGATATTTGAGAGACTATACAACGGCCTCTTCAAACCTCTGGCCGGAATGCCTATTATCTTGTATCCGGCAGCAGGCACCCTCTCCATCTCCATTCTTCCGGTTGCTCCTACAAAAAGAATTTCGGCCTCCGCTACTGCCTCCTTTATGGCATTGGCAATGGATATGGCAGGAAATATATGACCTCCTGTTCCTCCTCCGCTTATTATGACCCTTAGTTTTTCCATATGTTGCAATATTATCTCTTTTCTACAATTCTACTATTTGAACTCACCTGTCTGCTCATCTATTATATCGTGGAATACCGGCTCTTCATCTGTTTGTTGCTGTGCATCTTCACTCTTTTCAGCTTCCAATAGCTCCCTCTCTCTCTTCTCCCTCTCTTTCTGCTCCTGCAACTCCTTCAGACGTATGCGCTCCTCCTCCTGTTTGGCAGCATCAATGTCTATAGTACGGCTTACAGACAATATTATGCCAAAAGCGCAGCTGAATATTATAAAGGAGGTTCCACCCAGACTGATCAGCGGCAAAGTATGCCCAGTAACTGGAAGGATACCTACGTTCACAAGTATATGCAGTCCTGCCTGTGTGCTGATCATCAGTCCCAGACCTCCCACGGAGATGGCAGTAAATGTTTTTGTGCAGTTCCTCACCAGTATTATGCACCGGTAGAAGAGCCACAAATAGAGCATAAGCACAAATACCCCTCCCAAAAGGCCATACTCCTCTATTATAATTGTATAGATGAAGTCTGAATATGGATGCGGCAATACATAGCGCTGTGTGCTTTTTCCGGGGCCTTTTCCCAAAATGTTGGCAGAGGAGATCGCAATCTTTGCCATATCGGCCTGGAAGGTTTCATCGGCCTTCTTCTGTTTCTCTTCAGCACTCATGCCCTCCGCCAGTTCAGTCTTTACAAAATATTTTTCCAGACGGCTTAGTGCTGTACTGAAACGTGGGAAGAGATCTACATCAAACAGACCTACCAATGCCATGTTCAGCAATATTATAACAGTAAGCGTTCCGGCACCTATCCCCACAGCCTTCAGCAAATATGACCATTTGATTCCGGCTATAAAGAGAATTACAAAACTCAGAGCTCCTATAATCAGGGCTGTAGATACACTACTCATCATTATGAGCACACATACTACACCTATGGGTATTATAATTTTTGTAAAGAACTCCTTGAATGTCGACATTTTCCACATCTCAAGGGCTCTTGCCAGGTAGAGCACAAGGGTAATCTTGATAAATTCGGCAGGCTGGAATGAGATCGGTCCCAATTCAATCCATCTCTTGGCACCATTTATCTCCTTTCCTATAATTGGCGTAAGCATGAGGAATACCAGACTCACAGCAAATATTATAAATGTGAAATAACGGTATACTCCCAATGGAATCTTGTAGCAGATGTAGAGTGCCACCAGGCCCAATAGTACAAACTGGCACTGGTTCATCAGAAATGAGAAATTGGTAACACCCTCTTTGAATGCGAGCGAACTGCTGGATGAATAGATGAGGGCAATGGATATCAGGGAGAGCAGAAAAACTACTATCCAGATAACCTTGTCGCCATGCAGCCTGTTAATGATAGGCTCGTGTGTATCTATATTCATCCCCATTTTTACTTCTCTATAATTAAAGTTCCCTTACTGCCGCTTTAAACTGACGTCCTCTGTCTTCATAACTCTTGAAGAGGTCGAAACTTGCACATGCCGGAGAGAGCAGTACTGTATCTCCAGGTTTTGCATATTTGTAGGCAAGTTCCACAGCCTCTTTTGCAGAGAGTGCGTCAACCATATTATCCACTTTGTCGCCAAAGCACTCATGCAGTTTCTCATTGTGCAGACCCATACAGATGAGCGTATGCACTTTATCCTTTACAAGATCGTAGAGAGGCTCATAATCATTGCCTTTGTCCTTTCCTCCTGCAATCCATACAACCGGAGTCTTCATGCTCTCCAGTGCATACCACGAAGAGTTGACATTGGTTGCTTTGGAATCATTGATGTAGAGCACATTCTTTATCTTGAGTACCTTCTCCATCCTGTGCTCAACTCCGTTGAAGTTCATCAGGCTGTGACGTATCAGGTCATTATTTATATTTACAGCCTTTGCTGCAATTGCTGCGGCCATGGAGTTATACAAATTATGTTTGCCTTCGAGTGCCAGCTCTCTCAAATACATTGTATATTCATCACTTCTGTAAGAAATGTGCATTTTGTCATCCTTTACACAAGCACCCTCTTTAACCTCCTTCTCCTGGCTGAATGGCAACATCTGAGCCTTCAGAACAATCTTCTCAAGCTCTGTTACAGTAATCGGATCATCTGCGCAGAATACAAAGCAATCCTCCTCATTCATATTGCGGGTAATTCTGAATTTTGAATTTATGTAGTTCTGCATCTTGAAATCATAGCGGTCGAGATGGTCTGGAGTGATATTCATCAATATTGCAATATCAGCTTTGAAATCATACATTCCATCGAGCTGGAAACTGCTGAGTTCCAATACATAATAGTCGTAATTCTCAGTTGCCACCTGATAAGCGTAGCTCTGTCCGATATTTCCGGCCAGTCCCACATTCAGCCCCGCATTCTTGAGCATGAAGTAAATCAGGGATGTGGTTGTGGTCTTTCCGTTGCTGCCGGTGATGCAGATCTTTTTAGCCTTGTCATATCTGCCTGCAAATTCAATTTCTGAAATTACAGGAATCCCTTTGGCCCTTATCTGCTGGATAAGAGGAACATTCTCCGGAATTCCAGGACTCTTTACAACCTCGTCAGCATTCAGTATATGTTCCGGGGTATGTCCACCCTCCTCATAAGGGATGGAGTATTTCTGCAGAAGGTTCTTGAACTCTTCCTTGATCAGACCATTGTCGCTCAAGAAGACATCAAAACCTTTAACTTTGGCAAGTACAGCGGATCCCGCACCGCTCTCTCCTCCTCCAAGTACAACAATTCTCTGCATGGCTATCTTATCTTTAAAGTTATTACAGTCAGGGCACATAATAATATTGTTATAATCCAGAACCTGACAACTATCTTGGCCTCAGGAATGGCATTTTTCGGACTCTGTATAAGTGCAGGAATGCCCTCTTTCTGGAAGTGGTGATGCAGCGGGCTCATCTTGAAGACCCTTCTGCCTTCTCCATATTTTTTCTTGGTATATTTGAAGTAGAATCTCTGGATAATTACAGAGAGGCTCTCCACAAAGAAAATTCCGCAAAGTACAGGTATCAGCAACTCTTTTCTGATGATGATGGCTGCTACAGCTATTATTCCGCCGAGGGCGAGGCTGCCTGTATCGCCCATAAATACCTGGGCAGGGTAGGTGTTGTACCACAAGAAACCTATCAGGGCACCTACAAATGCAGCCATGAAGATTACAACCTCTCCGCTATTTGGTATATACATGGTGTCGAGGTATGATGCATATATTGAGTTACCCGACAGATAGGCAAGAACCGCGATAGTGGTTCCTATCAGAGCGGATGTGCCGGTTGCAAGGCCATCCATACCGTCTGTAAGGTTGGTTCCGTTTGATACAGCAGTGATAATGAATATTATAACCAATATATATATGATCCAGCCTGCAATCTCATCAGCCTTTCCTTTGAAAGGGGAGAGCCATGCATAATCAAACTGGTTGTCCTTTACAAAAGGAATTGTTGTCTGGGTGCTCTTGATATCCTTGAAATATGCTATTGTGTGGTCCTGGGCAGTCTCTACAATAATTCCTGTACCTGGAGATGCCTTCTCCCTCACTGTAACCTGGTCACTGAAGCAGAGTACGGCTCCTACAAGCAAACCCAAAGAGACTTGTCCTATAATCTTGTATTTTCCTTTGAGACCATCCTTGTTTTTCTTGAAAACCTTGATACTGTCATCGAGAAAACCTATGACTCCAAGCCAGATTGTTGTGATTATGAGTAATATAACATATACATTGGTGATATTTCCAAATAGGATGGCGGGGATGAGTATAGAAAACAGGATAATTGTACCACCCATTGTAGGGGTACCCTTTTTCTGCATCTGGCCTTCGAGACCCAAATCACGAATCTCCTCTCCAATCTGTTTTTTCTGGAGCTTGCGTATAATCTTCGGCCCGAGATAGAGCGCAATCAGAAGAGATGTCATAGTGGCAAGAAGGGCTCTGAAGGTTATATATTTCATCAGACCCAATCCGGGGAAGTCGATTCCCGCCTGCTGCATATATTCAAATAAATGGTATATCATGTCTATTGTTCTGTTTGTCCGGCGAATGTCTCCAAAATAATCTCCTTGTCATCAAAGTGGTGTTTTACGCCGTTTATAATTTGATAATCTTCATGTCCTTTTCCAGCAACAAGTATTATGCTGCCCGGATTTGCTGTAAGGATTGCAGTTCTTATTGCCTCTTCCCTGTCTGAGATGAAGAGAGATTTGGCCTTCATCTTCAAATCCATTCCCGATTTTATATCCTTGATTATCTCATAAGGATCCTCATTTCTCGGATTATCGGAAGTTACAATTACCCTTTCGGCATATTTTCCGGCAATGGCACCCATCTCAGGACGTTTTGTCTTGTCGCGGTTGCCTCCGCATCCGAACACACATGTAACTCCTCCCTCAGGTTTGAGATCAATCAATGTCTTGAGGACATTCTCAAGGGCATCAGGTGTATGGGCATAATCAACAGCCGCTATCACATTGTTCATGCCCTTGAAATACTCAAGTCTTCCGGCAACTGAGGTCAGTTCGCTCATAATTCTGATAGTCTCATCCTCATCAGCGCCAAGAAGGGTTGCTGCAGCATATACAGCAGTGAGGTTTGCAGCGTTATAATCTCCTATAAATCTGCACCATACCTCCTTTGAATTTATTTTGAGCAACATTCCTTCAATGCTTCTCTCTATTATTTTTGTCTTGAAATCAGCATTGCTGCGACAGGCATATCTGTATATTCCGGCTTTTGTATTCTGCACCATCACCATTCCATTCCTGTCATCTGCATTCACAAGTGCAAAGGCAGATGAAGGGAGATTGTCGAAGAATCTCTTCTTGCAGCTCAGGTAATTTGCAAAAGTTTTGTGATAGTCGAGATGGTCATGTGTGAGGTTTGTAAATATGCCTCCCCTGTATTCAAGTCCTTCGATACGCTGCTGGTCTATTGCATGTGAGCTCACCTCCATAAAACAATATTCGCAACCAGCCTGTGTCATCTTGTGCAGCAGCTCATTGAGCTCTACCGGGCCAGGAGTTGTATTTTCAGTCTCATATCTCTTCTCTCCCACATAGTTTGCTATAGTTGAAAGCAATCCGCAGCAATAGCCCAATTTGGTGAAGAGCCTGTAGAGCAGTGTTGCTATCGAAGTCTTGCCATTTGTGCCTGTCACTCCGACAAGGTTCAGGCATCCCGACGGATTTCCATAAAAATTGCGGGCAGCCAGAGCTGCAGCCCTTCTGTCATCATCGGCTGTGATAAAGATGGTATCACCTCCCTTGAACTCTTCGGGAATTGCTGAGCAGATTACTGCACAAGCTCCTTTCGAGATTGCTGCACCGATATATTTATGTCCGTCGTTCTCCGCACCTTTGACAGCAATGAAGAGGCTTCCTGCAGTACATTTGCGGGAGTCTGTGCATATTGTACTTATTTCACACTGGAGATTGCCTGTATGGGCAACTGCTCCAATTCCATCTATGATGTCAATTAGTTTCATTTTCTGCCAGTTGAAGATTAATAACCGATTTTGCCGCCACTTTGCTTCCAGCCTCAGGGGTCTGTTTCACAACTCTGCCATGACCGCTGAATTTTACTTTATATCCTTGGTTTTCAAGTAGATATATTGCATCTTTCAGACCCATATTTACAACACTTACAAGTGAATCTGTCACTACGGGATATTTTTGGGCAATAACTTTTGTTGAGTCTCTCCTGAACTCCATCCACCCCTGCGGTGCAAATTTGTTTGCATTCTCACCACCCTTGATATTGAGTTCAGCCATGATGGTCTGCTGCATCTTTGTCCTTCCTGTTGATATGACCGGTACATCCTTGCTCTCACCATCTTTTCCATCCAAAGTCTTCTCCCAATCTGGGGAGGTGGTATATATATACTCAGCAATTTTCTTGAATACAGGACCAGCTTGGGTTGCACCATAGAAGTTGCCTCTTGTCGGGCCTGAATAGAGAACTACAATTGCAGAATATTTTGGATTGTCCGACGGAAAGAATCCGCAGAATGAAGCCTGATACCTTCTGTATCCGTTCTTCTCATATCCCTGTTTTCCACCAAATGCAATACGGGATGTACCTGTCTTGCCGGAGATCGGAAAATATTTTGATTTTACATAAATCCTTCCGGTTCCATTCTCAACCACCCCTCTGAGTGCCTTCTGGGCAAGCTTTGCTGTATTTTTTGAACAGATGGCACCGCTTATCTCCTGAGGTTCAAATTTTTTCTCTATTACACCGTTACGCTGATAGTTGTCTATGAAATACGGTTTTAGCATCTTGCCGTTGTTGGCTATCGCGTTATAGAAAGTAAGTGTATGCAATGGGGTAACCAGTGCTGCATATCCTATGGCCATGGAAGACAATGTTGTCTTTGACCACATATGCTCATCAGAAGGAGTGTATATTACGGCGCGGGCCTCTCCCTGGATGTCGAGATTGAACCTTTCGCCTATCTTCATGCTCTGCACTCTGTCGGCATATGCAGATTCATTGTTTCCATAATGCTCAACGGCCAGCTTTGCAAATGCAACATTCGACGATTGCTCAAATGCCCTCTGAACAGTTACAAGACCAATAGGGTGGGTGTCGGTATAGGTGTGTCCGCCATGTTTCCAGGCTCCGTTTCCTGCATCGACCGGAGTCTCCAATGTTACGCGGCCATCTTCAAGCAATGAGACAAGGGTAACAAGTTTGAATACAGAGCCTGGCTCTGTCGCATCTCCGATAGCATAGTTGTAGCTCTCGTCAAACCCACCTTTGCCGTTGCGTTTCATGTTTGCAATTGCCCTTACAGCGCCTGTTTCAACCTCCATCACGAGAGCAGTTGCACCTTCGATATTGTTTGCTGAGTTCATAAGCTGCTCCTTCAGTGCTTTCTCAGCAACCTCCTGTATATCGATATTTATTGTTGTCTGGATGTCGTATCCATCTTTCGGTTGTACACTCTCTGCTCCATTTACTGGAATCCACTCGCCTCCGAGCATTCTCTGTACCACCTGGTGGCCAGGGGTTCCTTTAAGATAATAGTCACAGCTGCCCTCTATGCCCACACCTACTCCAACTGTATTTATAAAACCGATTGTTCTGTAAGCCAATCTTCCATAAGGATTGTTCCTGCGGTATTTCTGCTCTGTGATGATGCCGCCACGGTTGGAACCGAGTTTGAGTATCGGGAATTTCTTTATCTCAGCCAATTCTGCATAGTCAACAAGTCTGTTGCCGAGTTTTACATATCTCTTTCCGGCAGCCCTTGCCTTTACCAGCTCCTTTTTATAGGCAGCAGCGCTCTTGTTCTTGAAGAATTCCGACAGTTTTTTGCTGAGTCCGTCGATATGTTTTTCGAAAGTGTCCTTGTTGGAGACGGTGCAATCCATCCTTACCTGATAATATGGAACGGAGGTGGCCAAGGGGCGTCCGTCGCAAGAGAGGATATCACCTCTGTTGGCCTCTATTGTTTCGTTTCTGTACGCAATATCAACATCACTCACCTTGGTTGGACTTATGAACTGCATATAGACGATCTTTCCGATAACGCAGAGCGCTATCAGAATAAAGATCTTGTAGATCAATGCAATTCTTTTGAATATTCCGTCCATTTCGGTTTGCGTGTATATATGGATCTATTGTACAATTAATTATCATTCAGGTAGTGCTACCAGCCTTGCCGGTTTGTCCGGTTTCTGGACATTCGATCCGAGCTCCTTCAACTTTATCTCAATCTCACCCTGCTTGCTCGAATACTGCAATTTTGCAGTTTTGCTTGTATAGTCGGCCTTGAGGTTTTTCAACTCCCTCTGGTTCCTTCTCTGGGTTAGCTGGGTTCTTGCTACTCCCAGATTTATGCTTATGTAGATGATCACAAGTATGAACAGATACAGAATGAACATCCATTGGCCTGTCATCCTCATGCGTGAGAGAAATTGACCGCCAAAGATGTCGGATGTAAAGTTGAATCCTGTATTGTTACCTTTTTTTTGTTGTGCCATCTTGGTCTACCTGCCCTGCAGGCCATATCTGTGTTGTCTTAAATTTTTGCAGCAACCCTCAATTTTGCGCTCCTGCTGCGTGTATTCCGGCTTATCTCCTCCTCTGATGGAACTATCGGTTTTCTGGTTATTATTTCAAAAGGGGTATCAATTTTACCATAAAAATCCTTGTTCACATCTCCCGCCACATTTCCTGTCTTCATAAAGTTCTTTACCATTCTGTCTTCAAGTGAATGGTATGTTATCACCGACAGTATTCCTCCCGGTGCCAAAACCGAGAGGGCTCCCTTGAGGAACTCCTCCAGGGCCTGCATCTCCATATTTACCTCAATTCTCAAGGCCTGATAGAGCTTTGCAAGAAACTTGTGTTCCGTGTTGGTATTATACATTTTGGCCACAGCCTTGCTCAATTCTCCAGTTGTCTCTATCGGTTTTCTGCTTCTTGCCGAACAGACAAGCTCCGCCGCTTTGCGTGGTTTGTCTATCTCGCCATAAATCTTGAATATTCTCGCAAGTTCATCCTGCTCGTATCCGTTGATTATATCAGCAGCATTCTTTTTTGCGAGTTGGTTCATCCTCATATCAAGAGGAGCATCGAATCTGAATGAGAATCCGCGCTCTCCGCTGTCGAACTGATGGGATGATACTCCAAGGTCGGCCAATATGCCGTCCACATGTCTGAATCCGTTGTAATGGACAAAGTTTTCCACAAATCTGAAATTGTTGTGGACCAGAATCAGACGGTTGTCGTCGGGTGCATTTTTTATGGCATCGGTATCCCTGTCAAACGAGATAAGGGTCCCTTCGGGCCCCAATCTGCGCAGTATTTCACGGCTGTGTCCTCCTCCTCCGAATGTGGCATCCACATATACGCCGTTCTCCTTGATATCAAGAGCTGTAATGCTCTCGTGGAGCAATACAGGTGTATGATAGACCTGTTCCATTATCCTAAAATCTTCTTCGCAAGTGATACAAAATCAGATTGAGGCATCATGGATGCTTCATAGTTCTCTTTTGCCCATATTTCAATCTTATGGTCATTTCCCGCAAATACAACCTCCTTTACACCTTTTTCCCTGTCGATTCCTATGCTCAGAAGAAGATTTTTTGGTATGGAGATACGGCCAAGTTTTCCGTCGGGCTCCACTATGGCGCGGTTTCTCATATAGTCTCTCCAGAAAAGGGCATGCTCTTCATTGAAAAAATTGAGTCTCGACTTTACCTCTTCCGACTCTCTTTCCCACTCCTGGTAGGTGAACATCTGGAGACAGTCTGCATACAGGTCCTTTTTGATCACAAAGCGCAGCTGTGTCTCCGGATCAAAGAGCGACTTGAACTGGGCCGGGAATATCATCCTGCCTTTGTCGTCTACCTTAACTGTATGTTCTCCAATGAATTTGATCATTTCTATCCAATGCTTTACGGGATGATGCAAAATTAAGTAAACTTTTTACAAAAATTTACATTTTATTACAAAATTTTCCACAATTTTATCAACATCTGAATTTATAGTGTTAACTTTGGCAGCAGATGGTAAAACTGATTGATGCTATGTCTGTTTTTGATATTTTTTCGAGATTTGTATTGTTTCCGTTTCTGATACTTGTCATGCTCGTTTCATGCAAGCAGGAGAGTATTGATAATGTTGATGTTGCCGATAAAAATAGTGTCGAACTCAAATATGGGATACCTGTGCAGGACTATATTGTGGAGCAGGGAAGTATAAAGAGCGGTGATTTTTTTGGTGAGCTCATGTATGCCGCCGGAGTGAGCAATAATAGGTTGCAGGATATTATAAGTTGCAGCAAAGATATATTTGATATACGTACGATAAAGGTGGGCAACGGATATGAGTTCTTTTATGAAAAAGATTCGCTTTCAGCCAAATCTGATGCTGCCTATTTTATTTACGAGCGGGATGCTCTCTCTCATGTGGTATTCAGCCTTAAAGATTCGATATATGCAAAGGTGGTGGAGAAGGAGATTGTTGCGGAGAAAAAATATGCAGAAGTTGTTGTAAATACCTCCTTATGGAATGATGTTTCGGAGGCGGGCGCCTCTCCCATATTGGCCCTGAAATTATCTGACATATATGCCTGGACGATAGATTTCTTTGCATTGCAGAAGGGTGATTCGTTTCGTGTAGTCTATGATGAACTCTCTCATAATGGGGAGTTTATAGACATTAATAATGTATATTATTGTGAGTTTGTGCACAATGGCAAACCATATACCTCAATTATGTTCCAGGATGGCGACAAAAGCAATGTATATTGGAATGAGGAGGGAGAAAGTCTCAGGAAGGCCTTCCTTAAGGCGCCTCTGCAGTTCAAAAGGATAAGTTCGAGATTCACATACCGCAGAAAACATCCGGTATACAAGGTTTACAGACCGCATACCGGTGTTGACTATGCTGCACCAACCGGAACTCCGGTGATGTCTGTCGGCGATGGCGTGGTTATAAGCAAAGGCTGGGGAGGCGGTGGAGGCAACACCGTAAAAATAAGGCATAATTCTGTCTATACAACGGCCTACCTGCATTTGAGCAGATATGCAAAGGGTCTCAAAAAGGGAGACCGTGTAAGGCAGGGACAGGTTATCGGCTATGTTGGAAGCACAGGTGCCTCGACAGGCCCTCATCTCGATTACCGTGTTTGGAAGAACGGTACACCTATCGATCCTCTAAAAATGGAGAGCCCCTCTGTGGAGCCGGTGAGCAAAGAAAATATGGAGGCCTTCAAAGCCAGATGTGCAGCTGCAAGGAGTGAGATGGATAGTCTTGCCTCCTTGAGATATGTCAAAGCTGTAATGGAGCTGCTTTAACAGCTATCTGTAGATCAGTTCAGAGAGCCGCTCCTTGGCAAGAATCTCTTTTGCAACCTCCTGAAGCTGTTCCGCTGTAATATCTTCTATCTGCTTTCTAGTTTGTCCGAACGGATAGATCTTGTCGTATACCATAAGGGATTTTCCCATTGCGAGAGATTGGGCCTCTGCATTGTCTTGAGAGATGAACAGCTGGCCGAGGAACTGTTTTTTTGCATTCTTCAGCTCCCTTTCGGAAAGTGGAGTCTCCACAATCTTTTCCAATTCCCTATAGGTGAGCTCCATACATTTCGATACCAGTGATTTGTCGCATCCGAAGTATATCGAAAATATTCCGGTGTCGGAGTAAGGAGTGTATGTGGCCTCTATATTGTATACGAGTGCATGCTTTTCTCTAAGTACCATGTTGAGTCTTGAACCGGATGCCGGACCTCCAAGTATATTGGTGAGCAGGGCCAAGGCAATCCTCTTCCAGCCGCTATAGTATGAATAAGCAGTACAGCCTATTATGCAGTGTGCCTGATGGTTCCTCTTGGATAATTCTGTGGTGAACCTCTCTCCCTGTACAGCCAGATATTTTCCCTTTTCAAGCTCCAGATTTTCCCTCTCCATATCCATGTCCTTCTCAACTTCATGGCATATTTCAGCCTTTACAACCTCTCCTGACGGATCTTTGAAATACTTGTTGGTGCTCTTCTCTACAAGATGCCTGAACTTTTCCTCCCCAATATTTCCCACAACTGTAAAAAACATATTGTCGGGGGTGAAATTTTGGCTTAGAAAATCTTTCAATACAGAACTGGTTACATGCTTGAGGCTTCTTTTTGTGCCAAGAATGGCCTTCTCCAGAGGGTGACCTTTAAAGAGAAGTGTCTCAAAATGGTCGTAGATGGATTCGGCCGGAGAGTCTTTGTAAGAGATGATTTCATCATAAATCACATCCAACTCCTTCTCCAGCTCCTTTTGGGGAAATGTGGAGGTGAAAGCAAGTTCTGCAAGCAGATCCACAGCCTTTGGCAAATCTTCATTCAGAACGGTGGAGCAGAGGACAATCTCCTCCTTCGTAGTATATGCATTAAGCTCTCCACCCTCTTTTTCCAGTACATTGTTTATACTTCGGGAGCTTCTCTTTTCTGTACCTTTGAAAAGCATATGCTCGGTCAGATGTGCCAAACCATTGTACTCCGGAGCCTCGTCTCTCGTTCCTGCCTTGATGCTGAGCGCACAATAAGCCACGGGTGAAACTACCCGTTTGCAAGCTGATCTTATCTTCATGGATATCAGAATATGAATGGAATGGCAATCTTTTTGATATCCTCAGGCAAGAAGCCTTTAGGAGCCTTTGCAGTTACCTTCTGCTTGCGGTAATAGTAGAGTTCACCATCCTCGGCACCCACGAGCATTTTGTAGCAATATGAGCTGTTTTTCTTCGGCTCATCCGGTGCTATTGATATTGAAACCAGAATTTTAGGCAATGATTTCTCCACAGCTTCGCAAATGACATCTTCATCAACCACCTTTCCATTCTCCTGGAGCTGTGCATTCACAAACTCAGCGGTAGTAAATTCAGAAAGATCCGCCTCATTTATGAGTATATTGCTTTTCCCTATTTTTGAGAGTCTGTTTGAATACCAGCTTATTCCGATAGTAGCTGCAACTTTGCTCTCCTGCACTCTCTTTACATGTGATTTGATGATTTTGATGTATGTTTCGAGGAAAGGAATGATATAGCCGCTTCCATCATCAACCGGCTGCAGTGGCAGCGAAAGCACATCATACATCTTCTCTACTCCCATAATTGCATCAGGGCCTCCCTTGAGCAGCGAGAGAAATTCTATTCCTGGATCATCCTCCTTTTTGAACTGGCCGTCGACCTTGACAAGGAAATAGTAGGAGGTGTCTGTCTTGAATTTATTGAAATCATCTGTGCTGCAGAATTCTACCTTGCTCAGGTCCCAACACTTGGTTACGGCATCTTTAAGCGACAGATTGAGGAAGGAGTTGTTCTCAATTACAACCATCAGGGTCTTCTCTCCAATATCCTTGAGGTTTTCCTTCTTTGAAAATATTTTTGGCTGGGCAAAAGCGAATGTCGCAGTAAAAAGCGCTGCCAATGCCAATACTATAAATTTTACTCCTGATCTTTTCATATTATATTGTTTTATTTCATCTACAAAATTAGAAATATTTCTTATTTTTGTGGGTATATGGAAAAATTTATCGTATCGGCGCGCAAGTACAGGCCAAACAATTTTTTGGCACTTGTAGGACAGGAGAGCATAGCTACAACCCTCAAGAACTCAATCAAGAGGGACCAGTTGGCACATGCCTACCTTTTTTGTGGCCCAAGAGGTGTGGGAAAAACCAGTACCGCACGTATTTTTGCAAAGACTATAAACTGTCTGAACCCTTCGGAAGATCTTGAACCTTGCGGAGAGTGCGAATCGTGCAGATCCTTTGCGGAGGGACGCTCTTATTGTATCCATGAGCTGGATGCGGCATCAAACAACTCTGTTGATGATATCCGCCTTCTTACGGAAAAAGTGAGAATCCCGCCACAGATAGGAAAATACAGCGTCTACATCATTGATGAGGTGCACATGCTCTCTTCTGCCGCTTTCAATGCCTTCCTGAAGACATTGGAGGAGCCGCCTGCTCATGCCATATTCATATTGGCAACAACCGAAAAGCATAAGATATTGCCTACCATTCTGTCGCGTTGCCAGACATATGATTTCAACAGGATTTCCATAGAGGATATAGTGAAGAATCTGTCGGAAATTGCTGTTAAAGAGGGTATTTCGATAGATACAGATTCCCTGCATGTAATAGCCCAGAAGGCCGACGGAGCAATGCGTGATGCTCTGACCCTGTTTGACCAGACCGTGGCATTCTGTGGTACTCAGGTAGAGTACAGTGCGGTGATAAAGAATCTGAATGTCCTGGATTATGACTATTATTTCAATCTTATAGAGTGTTCATTGGGCGGCAATTTCGCAAAAGCGCTGCTGCTGTTTGATGAGGTGCTTTCCAAAGGCTTCAATGCCCTCTATTTTATAGGTGGATTGAGCAGGCATCTGAGGAATCTGCTGGTATGCAAGGACAGCTCCACACTCAAATTGCTTGAAATGGCTCCTACGCTTGTGGATAAATATAAGGTGCAGTGTGAAAGGTGCTCTTTCAAATTCCTTTATGACTCCTTGGCTGCAACTGTAAAGTGTGAGGCAGACTATAGGGCGAGCAACAACCAGAGGCTTCTTGTAGAATTCCTCCTCATAAGACTTTCGCAATTCGGCAAACCTCAACCTCAACAACAGGTACAACCGCAACAGCAATCTCAGGGTCAGGCCCAGCAGCAGGTTGCTGAGACAGTGCGCCATGAGGCTAAAAATGAGGTGGTTGCGCCGGCTGTATCGGGCGGATTCTCAATCAAAGGCATAATGCAGAAGGCACAGGCTGCAACAACTGTCTCTGTAGTTGAAAGCAATGCTGTGAAGGAGGACAAGAGCATTACAAAGGAGGCACTTCTGGAGGCATGGAAGAGGATGGGTGACAGCCAGACTGCTTATCCTAGGCTGGGAACTGCAATCAAGCAGTCTGAGCCTGTATTGGAAGATGATAATGTTACAATAATATTTAATGTAAGTAACAGTGCCCAGAAGGTGTGGATTGAGAAGAACTCCATCCTTAGCCTCACAAAATTCCTTCAGGATGAGTTGGATAACAGAAATTTGAAGCTTTTAGTAAAGGTGAAAGAGGTGGTTGAACAGGAGAAAAAACTCTATATGCCTCATGAAAAGGCAGAGTTTTTGCTTAAGAACAACCCGGAGTTGAGAGAGTTGCATAAAGAACTTGATCTGGATATCAAATAGGATTGCAGCGATAAAAAGAGTGGAATTTAAATTGTTTTGATATGAAGTTGTATTGTACCGATCTGGTAAAGAAATATGGAATGCGTACTGTGGTAAAAGGAGTCTCAATTGAGGTGGATCAGGGTGAGATTGTGGGTCTGCTTGGTCCTAATGGCGCCGGAAAAACCACAAGTTTCTATATGATTACAGGCCTGATCAAACCGAACAGCGGAAGAATATTTCTTGATGACGAAGAGATAACAGATTTGCCTATGTACAAAAGGGCACAAAGGGGGCTCGGATATCTTGCGCAGGAGGCATCTGTATTCAGAAAAATGTCGGTTGAAGATAATATAATGTCTGTGATGGAGGTTCTTGGAAAGCCTAAGGAGGAGAGGATGGAGAAGCTCGAGAGTCTCATACAGGAGTTTGGACTGCAGAAGGTGCGCAAAAGCTACGGTATACAGCTTTCAGGCGGTGAGAGAAGGCGCTGTGAGATAGCTAGGGCATTGGCTATCGATCCCAAATTCATATTGCTGGACGAACCGTTTGCGGGTGTGGATCCGATTGCCGTGGAGGATATCCAGCACATCATAGCCAAATTGAAAACCAAGAATATAGGTATTATCATTACCGACCATAATGTGCATGAAACACTTGCCATTACCGACAGGGCATATCTGCTCTATGAGGGTACAATCCTTGAAAGCGGTACAGCTGAGATGTTGGCAAACAATCCTGAGGTAAGAAAGAAATACCTGGGACAGAACTTTGAGTTGCGCAAGGCAGTGCTGCACAAAAGGGAAGGGGAGTAGCAGAGACTCCGCAGATATTACATCTTTTTGCGTATAAGATTCAATCCGTCGCGTAGGGGAATTATCACATTCTCAACGCGCGGATCTTTTTTTACCAACTCGTTGAATTTGTATATGCCCTGGGTCTGGGCATCATTTGGAAGCGGTGTGGTGAAGACTTTTCCATCCCATAGCACATTGTCGGCCAAAATATATCCTCCAGGCCTTACATAATCGAAGACCAGTTCGTAATATTGGCAATATTCACGTTTGTTGGCATCAATGAAGACAAGGTCGAACTGCTTGTTGAGGGTGCTGATCACCTCTTTTGCATCTCCTATATGAAGAGTTATCTTATCTTGAAGGCCCGCTTTTTCATGAGCCTCAAGAATAAGGTCTTCAAGTTCATCATTTATCTCAATGGAGTGGAGATGGCCATCCTCCCTGAGGCCTCTTGCGAGGCAGATCGAAGAGTAACCGGTAAAAGCCCCCAATTCAAGGATACATTTGGGGGCTATCATACCGCTTATGAATTCAAGAAGTTTTCCTACAACAGCTCCACATAACATTCTGCTATGGTTTGTGCGCAGATTGGTCTGGCGCTCCAACCACTCCAATACCGGGTCCTGGCCTGATGAGAATGCATCGATATATTTGTGTTGCAGATCCTTCATTTCAATTAATATTTGTATTCAAGAACTTCCATTTTATATTTCCATCGGCCGAAATAGAGGTTCTCACCTTTCCACTCAACCTCACCTCTCTGGAAATCGACAGTCTCGCTGCGAGGATGTATCTTTGCAGGGAAGAAATCTCCCGAATAGTCATCGTTTACAATATATCTGTAAGCATCTAGACCGCGGGTATAGAAATGGTATACATCATCATTGGCCTCTGCAGCCTTTCTTCCTTCCTCTTCATTTGCAGCATCTTTCATGTATGCCTGATCATATACATGTCCGAAAGACTGGTCTACAGGTACCCAACCGATGCCCTCATAATAGGCTTCAGCCCAGTCGTGAAGGTTTACATCTCCAGGGTGGAGCATCCATCCGCTCTGCCATTTTGCAGGGATGCCTGCGTAACGGGCCATTGTTATGAAAAGCAGACCAACCTGGCCACAGTCTCCATGTTTGTTGTCAATTACATACTGCGGAATGTTTTCGATGGTAGAGTACTCTCTTGCACTGGCCCATGGATAGTTTTTCCCTATATAATCGAAAATTTTCACACTCTTCAGGTATGGGTTCTGCTCATTTCCAACAATGCTGTCGGTAATACGTTTGATATCCTCAGTAAATATCACATGAGTTTCGCGCTCAGATGTATATTTCTTGTAGAGCTCGCTCTCTTTATCGTAAGGCTTAATATCTTTCAGCGGATCGAACTTAAACCACTTGTTATAAGATGTATAGCTCAGCTCATAGCCGAACACAGCAGCACTGTCTTTATGTGCAGGCTTTTCCATGTAGATACTTTTGTGCACATAGCTTTCAGGTGAGATTATATACTCAGGCTGGGTTGTCGAGAGAAGTTTGATATTGGTGTGCTTCTCATTATTTCTCGGATAAGGCATCCACACTCTTATCATTTCACCCTCAGGAACCTCACCTGCAGGCACTGTAATGGTATAACGGAGCTTCATAGTTACAGGCATTACAGCCTTTCCCTCCTTGTTGTAACCGGCACCGGCCGCTTTTGTCACCTTCGGAAGATATTCTCCAAGGAAAATATCGAGCTCATCAGACTGTCTTCCCTGTATGCCCTTCTGTTTTGATTGAGCCTCTTTGCTTATTCTGAATAGATTGCGTCCGGCATTCCAGAAATATCTCTTTTCACCGTCAATCATTTTGCATTCCAGGGCGCCCTCGGCCTCCCATTTTGCAAGCTCTTCCGGTGTAACCTCCGGATAGCGCTCCTTTATATATGCAATGACAGTGGAATCTGTATTGCTGAAGTCTTTACGTATACGGTTCATTCTGTCAATTTTGAAATTGAGGTCGTATATCTCCTCCTTGCTTAGTGAACCGGTAGCGATCTTGATCTTGATGACCTCCTCTGCGGCCTTGTATTGTCCCTCATCAATGAGTCTGTCGATATTCTCTGAACTGAAGACAGCCTCATTAGAAAATTGTCCACATCCGTACAATACAGATATGGACAATATTATGGTAGTCAAAAACTTTTTCATGCAGCTTATTTAACACGCTCGCCGTATGAACGGTCTTCTGTTTTAACTCTGATTTTCTCTCCCTGTTGGATGAACAGAGGAACCATGATGATGGCACCAGTCTCCAAAGTTGCCTCTTTCTGTGCATTTGTAGATGCTGTATCACCTTTAACTGCAGGCTCGGTATAGGTTACCTCAAGCTCTACAAACTGTGGAAGCTCGCAAGTGAGGCATCTCTCTTCGTCTGCAAGGAACATCATCTCAACAGACTGGCCCTCTTTCATAAGGTCTGCGTTTTCAACGAAATCTGTGTCGAGGTGAATCTGGTCGAAAGTCTCAGAATGCATGAAATTGTAACCATCCTCATCTTTGTACAGGAATTGGTAAGGTCTTCTCTCAACTGTGATGAGATCAATCTTCTCACCTGCAGAGAAAGTGTTGTCCAAAGTCTTTCCGTTCTCAAGGTTTTTGAATTTGGTCTTCACGAAAGCAGGACCTTTTCCTGGTTTAACGTGTTGGAAATAAATAAGTTTACAAGGTTTACCGTTGTAGCTGAAGTATAAACCGTTTTTAAAATCTGCTGTAGTTGCCATATGATATTGTTATAATGTTATGCTTGGATGTTTCTATATATCTCTATTTGAGTGCGCAAAGATAATAAAAATAAGGTTTTAAAGAAAAGATATAGGCTGTTCTAAAGATTTTTAAGATATTCGGCCACATTTTCCAACTGCCATTTTGGGGTTGAGGTTGCTCCGCATATGCCTACAGAATCATTCTCCTTAAGCCACCACAACTCAATCTGACCGGTATTCTGGATGTGGTAGGAATTTTTGTTTACAGATTTGCACAGATCATAAAGTACCTTTCCGTTGGAGCTCTCTTTGCCGCTCACAAATATTATTACGGAGTGCTTGCGGGCAAATTCAACCAGATTCTCATGGCGCTGGGCCACCTGCCTGCAGATGGTGTTGTGGATCTTTATGTATCTGTCGGCCTCCTCCAGTGTGCAATTGTGAGCTTGAGAGATGTTTGAGCGTATCTTACCACATATTGTCACATACTCTTTCGGATCTTTTGTGGTTTGGGAGAATATGTATACCGGGCGCAGGCAGTCTATCTTTTCTATTCCCTTGAATGATACTCCATTCTCGGTATGTATCACATCAACAATAACAGCATCTCCATTGACCTGCCCCACCAGGCCATTGACTTCGGCATGCCCCTCTTTTCCAAAAATTACAATTTGACCGCATGGCCCATTATGATTCTGTCGGATTTCAGAATATGTGTCTCTTATTTTTTCCTGCAGTTTCAATACTACAGGGCATGTGCAGTCAATCAGTTTTATATTGTTCTGCCAGGCAATTTCATATGTTTGTGGCGGTTCTCCATGGGCACGGATGAGTACAGTGGTGTCCCTCATCCCCTTCATCTGCTCTATGTCAATTACTTTTAGACCTATGGAGTTGAGCCTTCCCAGCTCCTCACTATTGTGCACAATGGCACCGAGT
This sequence comes from Bacteroidales bacterium, assembly GCA_017935505.1. Classification (GTDB taxonomy): domain Bacteria; phylum Bacteroidota; class Bacteroidia; order Bacteroidales; family UBA932; genus Egerieousia. Next base: position 64,119 of record JAGBHM010000014.1, read on the forward strand.
GAATACAACCCGTTGTCACCCAGATTTTTCTCTGCAGTATTTATGGCTCTTATTACTCCATTGCAAAAACCCGACTGGGTATCTATTTCCACATTGAGGTTCATAAAAAATTCCCGGCTTACATTAATTTCCTGCAAAGATAACTTTTTTGTACTTTTGCCCCTATGGAAAACAACAGAATAATAATAGCGATAGATGGCTACTCATCTACAGGCAAAAGCAGTTTTGCAAAATTGATTGCAAGCAGACTCGGATATATATATGTAGATACCGGCGCACTTTACAGGGCTATAACCTATTTTGCACATAATTGCGGTTTTATAGACAACAAATGCAGAATAAAGGAGGATTGGTTGAGAAAGACAATCAATAATGTAAGTGTGACATTCAAGCAGACTGGTGAAGGCGGAAAATCCGAAACCTATCTGAATGATGCCAATGTCGAGAAACATATCCGCAGTATGGAGGTCTCAAATAAAGTGAGCCATGTCTCTGCTCTGCCTTTTGTGCGTGAATATGTGGATGGCATACTGCATAGGCTTGGCGAGAAGAAGGGTGTGGTGATGGATGGCCGTGATATCGGTACAGCTGTTTTTCCCAATGCAGAGCTGAAACTCTTTATGACAGCCGCAATTAATGTGAGGGCTGAACGCAGATTTAAGGAGCTGCAGGCAAAGGGGGCAAAAGAGACCTTTGAGGAGGTTCTTAAAAATCTTGAGGAGAGGGATTATATAGATGAGCACAGGGAGACAGCCCCTTTGGCAAAGGCAGAAGATGCAATATTGCTCGACAATAGCTATATGACAATGGAGGAGCAATGTGCATGGCTTGGAGGAATTCTTAAAGAGAAATTCGATATAGACTTTTGAGAGGGAGGAGATTTATGAAACTTGCGGTATTGGATTTGGGAACAAATGTATTCAATATGCTCTTGGCTGCCTTTTCGGAAAAAGGGTGCGAATATATCAAGGAGTTCAAGTGTGCGGCCAAACTTGGAGCTGGTGGGCTGGCCAGTGGCAATATCTCCGAAGGGGCCTTTGAAACGGCCTCTTTGGCAATGGAAAGAATACTTGCAGAGATTGAAAAGGCAGGAGGTGCCGACAAGATAGTGCCATATGCTACATCCGCAGTAAGGGATGCCCAAAATGGTACGGATTTTGTCAAATATATGTACAGCAAGTTCGGTGTTGAGATAGAGGTGATTCCAGGAGAGAGGGAGGCAGAGCTGATTTTTAAGGGAATAATGAAAAGTCTTCCACATCAGCTTCATAAGGAGATGGCATGCAATGGTGAGACAATGCTTATGCTCGATATAGGCGGCGGAAGCAATGAACTCATAATTTCGGATGGGAAGCAGATTTTGTGGAAGAGAAGTTTTCCTATAGGTATGGCCAGAATGAGGGAGAAATTCCAGTATAAGGAGCCGATAGGAGCAGAGGTTATCCGTGAGTTTGAGGAGTATTGTACGGAGGTTATGGAGCCGTTGTGGCGTGAAATTGAAAAATACAGGCCATCGGTATTTGTAGGCTCTTCGGGCTCTTTTGATACATTTAAAGATTTGATGTTCGGATGTGATGCTCCAAAAGTTCCAAGCATGATTCTTCCTTCAGCGGATTTGTTGGAGTTGCACAATATGCTGCTCGCCTCAACTCCTGAGCAGAGGCTGGCGATGCCGGGAATGTCACCTATAAGGGTTGATTATATTGTTCTGGCATCGGTATTTACACAAATGATACTCCGACGCATACCTTACAGAATAATATATCAGTCGGATTACTCATTAAAAGAGGGTGGAATGGCTGAGCTGTATGAAAAATGGTTGAATGGAAATATTTAGGATAATATAAAAACAGGGTAAAATGAAAGTTCTGATTATAGATGATGAGAGAAGCATCAGAAATACATTGAAGGAGATCCTTGAGTTTGAGGGGCATGAAATATCTTTGGCAGCCGATGGAAAAGAGGGACTGGAGATGGCTCTGGCCGGGAATTTTGATGTAATCTTCTGTGATATAAAAATGCCGGGCATGGATGGAGTGGAGGTACTTGAGAAACTCGTTGAAAATGGGGTGGACTCATCTGTTGTGATGATTTCGGGCCATGGATCCATAGATACGGCAGTTGAGTGTATAAAGAAAGGGGCTTTTGATTTTATCCAGAAACCGCTGGATCTCAACCGTATTCTGATTACATTGAAGAATGCTACAGATAAAACTACCCTGATAAAGGAGACAAAGGTGCTGAAGAAAAAGGTTGCCGGTATTCCTGAAATTGTTGGAGAATCTGCCCCTATTGTAAAGATAAAGGAGATGATCGACAGAGTTGCCGCAACAGATGCTCGTGTTTTGATAACAGGCTCAAACGGTACCGGTAAGGAATTGGTTGCAAGATGGTTGCACGAAAAGAGCAATAGAAATACAATGCCATTTATAGAGGTGAACTGTGCTGCAATACCAAGTGAGTTGATTGAGAGTGAGCTGTTCGGACACGAAAAAGGCGCATTTACCTCAGCAATAAAACAGCATAAGGGTAAATTTGAACAGGCCGACGGCGGTACACTCTTTCTGGATGAGATTGGAGACATGAGCCTTGCTGCCCAGGCAAAGGTGTTGAGGGTACTGCAGGAGAATAAACTTACAAGAGTGGGAAGTGATAAGGATATCTCAGTGAAAGTGAGGGTGGTGGCAGCGACAAACAAGAATCTTCAGGAGGAGATTCAGAAAGGTAATTTTAGGGAAGACTTGTATCACCGCTTGAGTGTAATTATAATACACGTTCCGCCTTTGGCTGAGAGAAAAGATGACATTCCGTTGCTGGTCAACCATTTTATACGTCTCATATGCGAGGAGACCGGTATGCCTTTGCGAAAGATAAGTGATGATGCAATGCAGTTGCTTCAGAAGCATGCCTGGACCGGAAATATCAGAGAGCTGCGCAATGTGACCGAGAGGCTCCTTATCCTTGGAGGCGATGTGATTTCAAAGGAAGATGTAATGGCCTATGCAACACCTTCGGTGGGTTGAAGATGTGGATAATATAAATAGAAACGGGGATGGCCGGAAAGGCCATCCCCATTTTTACTATCTGCCATAAAGCTATTTTGCTGCTTTGTAATTGTGCGGAAGAAGATTAGGGTTGAGGCTCACTGCATTCATAGGGAATGGGAATATCCATAGTGGCGAGCCTGGTTCAATTGAATAAGGAGTCCCAAAAATGTCCCTATGCCAGCTCTGTTTGAAGTTGTCCAGTTCGTTCCAGCGTTTTTTCTGGATAAAATTGTAGATAGAGAATAAACACTCTCCATGAGAGGTTTTCTTAAGATACAATATTGCATCCTCCTCTGTTGAAACAGTGCCTTTTAGTGGAGCATATTGTGCAGGATCAATTCTATTTACTCTTAATTGGTCGAGATATTCCATAGCTGTGTCATATTCGCCCTCGTGAATTGCACACTCTGCAAGAATAAGGTACATATGAGTAGATTTTAGTCCCGACTGGTTCCATCCTGAGGTCATATCGTAAGTTATTTTATAACCTGGCAGACCAAGCATGATAGCACCATAATCCATTATGTTGTCAAACATCAGATTGAAGTTCGCAATTTTGCTGGCACATGCATGGCCGGGCTCGAAGAATGCAATAGTCTCAGGTGTCATGGCATACTGAATCTCTTTGTCGTAGATGTAGAAATAATCCTCAGGACATTTCAATTCTTGTCTGAAAATGACAGGATATCTTCCTCCCATTATAACACCCTGCATCATTGTGGTACTGGTGTTGTAGTTCAAGATATTTCCATTCTCAGCCAAAGCCTCTTTTGCAGCACTGGCTGCTTGAGTGTAATCTTGCATGGACATTAGTGCCAATGCCTTTACTGCATAGGCTGCAGCCTTGTTCATTCTCATCAGGTTGATATTTACAGATGGAAGTGCATTGAGAGAGATAGCATCATTAATATCCTGTATAATATTTTCGTACACTTTTTGTACTGAGAGTTTCTCACTTGGAACTGTGAGGTCCCAATCCTCCTTAATATATGGTATACCCGGATCTGTTGCTGCAGTTGCAGGGTTGTATGCTTTTGCAAATTTATTTACAAGTAGCCAATGGAAGTATGCCCTTATTGTAAGTGCTTCTGCCTTGAGTTGTTTTTTTACACTTTCAGGACCTTCTGCCGCATCTACTTGCAGAAGTACAGGGTTGGCAATGCGGCCTATACAACGGTACCAGCTGGTATAATCACCGTCACTTGCAGTCAACTCTCCCAAAAGATCCATTTGTGAGTCATCAAGTGATACAAGTATTTTATGTCTTGTCATGGCAGGGTTGCTCAATAAAGTAGGAATATTATCGGCACCATAAATGACATCAGCCGCAACCTCTCTCATATCGGAACTTGTTATCATTATCTCTGCATTGAGCAGCATCTCCAATTCGTTGGTTGTTGAGAGCAAGTTCATTCCTTTTGGTTGTATATCTGTATATGCTTCGCAAGATGAAAGCATTACAGCACAAGCAAATAATAAACTGTATATAACTTTTTTCATATTCTCCAATTTTATAGGTTAATGTTTATTCCAAAAATATACGATGCAGGGTTACGTAGTCCCAATGTTTCAGGATCAACTCCTATATCGTTCTTTACCCATAAAGCCTTGGGATTGTCTATCTGGAATTTTATTGAGGCACGGTTAATCCCGATAGCGTTTAGCCATCTTTGAGGAAGTTCATATCCAATGACAATATTTCTGATCTTCAAGAAATCTGCATCGTGTACTGATATGTTTGATAAGCGTGGCTCTTCAGCAGTTGAAGTTGAACTGTAGCGGCCGATGCCAGGAACATCTGTAGGATTCTCAGGTGTCCATGCATTTATAAAGTAGCTAGCAATAGCCTTGCTTGGCATACCCATTGCTTCATCCTGAACCAATGCCCTCATCTTATGACCTCCATAGTATGCCATAAGAACACTTACACTGAACCCTTTGAACTCGAATCTGTTGTCCATACCCATTACTGTAACCGGATCTGCTTGTCCTGAATATTCCAGCACATCAATGCTGTTTGACTGCACGTGATGCTTTATTGCATCGTTGTCGCCATACCATAGTGTCTGTCCCTCTTCGCCCTCTTTGTCGCTGATGCCTGCAAATCTGTAGCTCCACATTGCACTTGACGGATATCCTACCATATAAGGATTCCTTGTCAGTTCGTATGCCCTTGATGCAGGATTTTCAACATTTGTTACCTCATTCTTGTTGTGTGAGAATGTAAAGCTTGTGCTCCAATTGAATCCTCCTGCTTTTTTCTCTCTGAACCAATCGGCTGTGAGTTGTAGCTCAACACCTTTGTTCACCATGCTTGCCATATTCACAAACATTGATGTAAAACCTGTAGACGGTTCCAGCGATTTATTTGAGAATACATCTTTTGCAACTTTGTTGTACCAGTCGATGGAACCCCTGAACCTGTTGTTCAAGAAGCCGAAATCGATACCTATATCAGTGGTACGGCTCTGTTCCCATTTCAAATTAGGGTTTGCAGGAGATACAATGTCGCCAAAAGGCTGGTTGGTATATTGGTTCATTCCTGTAGATGTTGCTGTCATGTAAGATGTGGCACCTTGGTAAATGTTACCTGTAATACCATAGCTCACACGCAGTTTGAGAAAATCTACCCACTCTACACCCTTCATGAACTCCTCGTTGTTGATATTCCACGCTGCTCCTACAGACCATAGTGGCCTGCCACGGAATTTTGCATTGAGGCCGTATACATCGGCATAATCTTTACGGAACGAACCGAATATATTGTATCTGTCGTCGAATGTATAGGTGAGATTTGCATAACCAGAGGCAAATCTGTGGAATTGCTCTACAACAATGCCCATTCCATCCTCCAAGTAAGGCTGGAAGACATATTGGTTTGCGAGATATTGTCCCTGCATATACCAAGGCGAACTGTGCAGTTGTGATAATGCTCCAAAATCTACGGTATGGGTTGCGCTGTTCTGTAATTGCTCATCATAACCAAGTATTAGGGCCTTTCTTCCATTCGATTTTGTTTCGCGGAACTCGAGACCGGCAATGGCTGCTATGGAGTGCTTGCCAAAGGTGTTTGCGTAATTTACCTGGCCTCTGGCTGTATAGGATGCTCCATGGGTTGTTGTAGATCTCAGCATTCCACCTGTGCGAGGGGTCATATAAGAGACAACACCATTAGCATCTTTGATAGTGTATGCATTTCTGATCTGTCTCGCTACAGAGCTTTTCTCATTGGCATGCCAGTCTTGTGACTGTCTGTCGTCTTCATATATGAATTGGGCATTTGCTGTGAGTCCTTTGATAATCTTGAACTGCAGGTCTCCATGGTAACGCATATGCTGGCGTTTTGTCTCCACTGTGTTGTTATAGAACTCGTCTCTGTATATTGTTCCCATATGATACAGACCTTCGGCATTCTCTGGATTCTCCCACCATTCTTCATATCCTGAGGTTCCTGGATAAAACATTTTATAGGTGCCGTCCTCATTGTACATTGTATCGTATGCAGCTCTTCCCCATATGTTTCTGTGAGCAGAATTATAATCGTAGCCTGCCTCTTTAACTTTACCATAGATACCATTGATGGTAAACGATGCTGTTAACCATTTTGCTATATCATAAACACCCTTGTAGGATATGTTCAACTGACTGTTTTCTGCGTTGATAATACCGCTGTTGTCATGTTTGTAGTTAAGTGTAAGGTTGCTCTGGAATTTGTTGGAACGGCTGCGTAATGCCAGATTGTATTGTTGCAGGAACTGCCTTTTATATATGGCATCAGCATACTCTTTTGCATAATTGTTTCTACTCAACTTGGCCAGCAATGCATCAACATCGCCTTTTGAAATATTTCCTTTGGCTAAATTGTAATATGCCATCTGTATAGGAGAAAGTGATGCACGGCCAGTGACAAGAGTTGTTTCGGTAGAGCCGATAGGGTCTGCAATTTCTCCCTCATTATTCAAATAGTAGTAGTCATAATATGCCGATTCAACTTTAACCTGTTGGGCCGCATTCATATAGAAATTGTCGGCATAATCAACATTCCTTTTCTCCCATGTTGTGAAGTTCGCAGAAAAGTCAATATCAATCTTACCCTCTTTTTTGGCATTTTTTGTAGTTATAACAATAATACCGTTTGAGGCACGTGCTCCATAAATAGCAGTTGCAGCCGCATCTTTCAATACATTTATACTCTCAATGTCATACGGGTTCAGATCTTCAATTTTACCCTCTATAGGAAGTCCATCAACAACAAGCAATGGATTGGTTTCTGCATATAGTGAACTTGTTCCACGAATTGTAGTCTTTCCACCGTAAGTTGTAAGACCGGCAACACGACCCTCAAGATTATTTAAAATATTGGGAGTATATCTCTCTTCTATTTTCTTTGACGAAACGGTTGCAATAGATCCTGTAACCTTCTCTTTCTGAATATCCTGATAACCGGTAACCACCACATTCTCAAGAGTAATCAGATCTGTCTCCATCTGTACATCCATAACTGAGCTTTTGCCGACAGTTGTAACATACTCTTTCATTCCGACAGAAGAGAAATGCAGATTGTCGCCTTCAGAAGCCATAATTGAATAATTTCCATCAAGGTCAGATACTACGATAACTCCTGTATTACTGTTTTTTACAGCAACACCTGGAATCGTTTCTCCATTTTCATCTTTTATAGAACCTTTTACGGTAATTTTGCCGGATATCGCTCCGGATTGTTTGGAATTGCTGCCTTCCTTCAGTTCGCTGCTCAGCAGCGCAATCTGTTTGCCTTTTATTTCATAGATGATACTCGTACCTTTGAACAGCTTGTCAAGCAATACGGTAATCTCGGAAGCATTGCCTTCATGGGATACGGTAACTTTATTGTCAATTCCGTCCAACAGATTAGAATATACAAAATTATATCCCGACTGTTTCTGCACATCTTTGAGTATTGATGTGATAGGTGTGTTTTTGTACTGGATTTTAATGTTCTGTGCCCAAACGACAGAGGTGCACAATCCAAAAACTAGCAAAAAAATTGCCGTTTTAGTACATAAGTTTACAAAATGTTTTTTCATAAGAAAAAGTCCTTTAGGTTTACCAGTATAGTTCGTTTTAAAGGACTTTTACCCTAATATAAAATGAAAAATCTATGGGAGTGACTATCTTTTTGTCAGTGTAATATTTTTACCGGAGATAGAATAGTCTATGAATGTTGTCATTTTTATGAGTTCCAGAATCTGTACAATGGATTCATTCTCAAAATTTGCGGTTATCCTATATTTGAGTATATCCTGATCTGTTACTGTGAATTGTGTGCCATGCCACCTGTTAAGTATCTTTATAACTTCGCTTATAGGAGTGGATTCAAAATGTATTTTGCCCACTTTCCATATGGATGCATTCTCCATCTGCTCTTCTGTAGCATTGTTGTTGATGCTTATTTTTTTGTCGGACAAATCTACACTTTGATAAGGCTGCAAAGTCTTCTCTATCAACTTGTTTCTGTTGCCTCTATAGAGAAGGCTTATTGAACCGGAGTAGAGTGTGGTTTTGGCTGTTTCATCATCTTCATATGCCTTTATGTTGAAGGCGGTTCCTGTAACCTTTACCTTGAATCCCTTGCCTGTAGTGATTATCATAGGATGAAGGGAGTCTGCCTTTACTTCGAAATAGGCCTCTCCTGAAAGTCTTACCTCTCTTGTCTGTGTGTTGAAAAATTCAGGATATTCAATTTTTGTATCAGAATTGAGCCATACCGAAGAACTGTCGGGGAGCATGATTTTGGCCTTAACCCCCTTTTCGGTATAGATGGTCCTGATGTGATTGGCAGGGACAGATTCAATCATATTCTGCTCAGCAAGTTTGATATTTGCCTGATTCCCCATTCTTTGCATGAGAAATATATTCCATGCAACAAGCAATACTATTATAGCAGCTGCCGATATCCATGCATAAGAGCTCAATCTGCCCGATCTGCGGTTTTGGGCTGCTGAAGAATTGTATCCATTCAGATAGTGGCGGAATTCATCATATTTTGTATCGTCAGCTTCGGTATGCGGCATATGGTCTGCGACCCATCTGTTCATCATCTCTACAAGGAGAGTCTCGTTCTCCTTGCTGATGCTGGCCCATTCAAGCACCTTCTGAATCTCCTCTTGAGATGCCGTTTTGTTGATATATTTTATTATCAGATTTTTGTCCATAATAAAAGTGCTATTGATACAACAATTATACAACCAATATAATCCTTGAAGTATTTCCGTAGAATTTTGAGGGCAGTACTGATTCTATATTCAACGGTTTTGACAGAGATGTGTTCGGCAACTGCAATCTCTTCATATTTAAGTCCTTCTATTCTGCACTGCAGGAATGTTCTTTTTATTTTTTCAGGCATTTCCATCAGGGCCTTGTCCAAGATGCCATTGATTTCATTCATATACACAGAGGTCGCTGTATAATCATGCAATGCGTTCATATATAGAGAGTCTGAGTTGTGAATGCTGGTCTTCCTGTATTTTAGCATACAGTTTCTCTTGCGGAGCACATTTACACACAGATTACGTGCTATTACTGTAAGATATGGGAGAATTTCCGCTTTTTTATCCAATTTGTTGCGATTGTTCCACAGCACGACAAAAGTCTCCTGCGCAACATTCTCTGCCTCATACCAGTTGTTGAGGTAGTAATATGCGTAGAACATTATCTTATTGAAGTTCTGCTTGTATATTTTTTTGAAATCGTTATCCTGCATGCCGTTACAAAGGTTGTAATAAAATTCAAATAACCCAAACTTGCAGGAATAAAAAAGAGAGGGAACTGCTATTCCCTCTCTATTCTTAACTGCTGTATCTGATTTCCGCTCTCTTTTTGTGTCTTTACAAATAGCGTAACCCTGAAAGTTTCGCCTCCGGCGTTGAGGTTGCCTATGGCGTATTTCATAGGGGCCTTTCCGCTTTTATGTATGATTGTGAAGCTTTTTGGGGTATATGTTACAAAAAAGTCCTTCATTATTTGTGTTGCCTGTACTTTACTGCAATCATTGGTTTTACCCAATATGTCAAGTTCAAGATTGTTGGCAAACCACGCCGACAGACTCTCTGAATCCCCTTGTTGGATGTATTTGCCTATCGGAACGAAAACATCCTGTGTCTGTTGTGCTCTCAATCCTGTAAATGCCAGTAGCACAAATGAAACCAATATTGTAGCGATTCTCATGATATCCTTATTAAATTCATTCTTTTTTTGAAGCCGATATGCTCAATTTTTTACAAAAATCAAGCCATATTACTGTTTTATTGCTATTTTTGCAATAGTGCCTGAACTCTGGCAAAGATACTCATTTTTAATTTACTGAAGAAGTGAAGATAACATTATTGTTAGTAGGCAAGACTGCATTCCCCTATATCAATGAGGGAATATCGCTTTATGAGAAGAGGCTTTCATTTTATGTAAATTATTCTAAAATTGAAATTCCGGAACTCAAGGGAGTCTCAGCTATGAGCCAGGGGCAGATAAAGGAGAAGGAGGGAGAGCTCATACTTAAAAATATAAAGCCTTCTGATGAGGTGATATTGCTGGATGAACGTGGAAATTTGTACACATCTGAAGATTGGGCACGCCATTTGGAGAAGAAGATTGTGTATGGAGGAAAGGATATTGTTTTTGTAATTGGTGGGGCATATGGTTTCTCCTCACAGGTCTACAAGAGGGCAAACGGAATGCTGTCGCTTTCAAAGATGACATTTTCCCACCAGATTATAAGGGTAATCTTTCTGGAGCAGCTTTACAGGGCATTTACAATAATTAAGGGGGAACCTTATCACCACCGTTGAGGGTAAAATGAGGATATTGGATATACTGCACAAGACACGGGCCCTTGCCCAAATGGCGTATGGCATTTTAAAGAAATACCGTACTCTTATTGCTTGTGCCATTGCAATATTGCTCTTTGTTGTCTCATTCCTTGCCCCGGTGGAGAGATATTCCATTGAGAAAGAGGCCTCAAAAATAGAGAAAAAGATACGCCAGAGGCAGCAGATACTCGAAGAGTATGTGCAGGAGGCCTTTGAGGTGCCTGTGGAGGAGCGCCTTGATATCGAGGGCTTCCCGGAGGACATGGTAATCTACAAGTATAATGCGGATACCATACAGTCTTGGATAAACCAGTTTCCGATAAATAATGATGAGGTGGATGTGATACCTTTGTGGTATAGGCTCCACTATATGAACAGCCGCAGCCTTTTCAATACACCGTTGGCATACCTTACTGAGCGTGAGCAGTATGTGAATCTGGGTTCTGCATGGTATGTTGTGAAGGTGTATATGAATGATGGGGTGAAGATAATAGCAGGTCTGTTGGTAAAAACGGAGTATCTGTCGGATAATGAGGTGCTTGTAAGTAAAATCAATCCAAGGTTGGGAACCGACAGAAAGCTCTATCTTTCTCCTGTGAATTTTGATGAAGGACGTGTGGTTACCGGAAAAGATGGTGGTGTGCTCTTCTCTGTGGTGGATAATCCATCTTCATTGCGGACAGAGCGCAGTACAACTCTGCAATGGTTTTCACTGCTCTTTGCATTGGCAGCCCTGTACTCATATTTCCTCGGGAAAAAGAGTTTCCTTGCATTCGGCATCTTCATTTTCGGTATAACTGTGTTAAGGCTCCTTGCCTTTCCTATAGGAAACAGCATGCGCCTTGATGTGCCCCTTTTCTCTCCAAATCTGTATGCCGATAGCGGCATATTCTCATCATTGGGAAATTTGCTGCTGAACAATCTCTATGTCTTTCTCTTTGTACTTGCCGTATATATCATGAGGAAGCAGATTGCAAAATTGAAGAGGGAGCTTCCTGTTGCATTGAAATATATCTTCACAGCTGTTCTGGTCATTTTGCCTGTTATTGCCGGAGTATATATACATGAGACATTCCAATCGCTGATAAACAACTCAAACATAACATTGGAAATCTACAGGATTGAGGAGCTTGATATCTACTCCATTTTGTGTTATGTTTCGTACGGCCTGCTCTTTATTGCATTTCTTCTTCTGCTTCAGGTGGCACTCATGATGACCTCACTCTCCGGCAGGATATCTTTTCTGCGCACAAAGTATCTTCTGGTATACATATTTATAATATCTGCCTATACTTTGGTTGCAATAAGTTATCTCGGATACAAGAAGGAAGAGGCAAGGTGCAGGATGTGGACAAACCGTCTCTCGGTGGAGAGGGATCTGGGTTTGGAGCTGCAATTGAGATCTATTGAGGGCAAGCTGGTGGCAGATCCGGTACTTAAAAATATCCTCAATGTCCAGCAACAGGGGGCGGATGTGCGTACTCTCTTGTATAACAGGTTGATAGAGTCGTATCTACAGGGTGTAAACCAGAAATATGAGATAAGCCTTACCATCTGCAGACCCAATGAAAGCCTTCTTCATAACGACGGCCAGAGGATAGTGGACTGCAACTCCTATTTCCAGAATGAAGTTGTAAGGAACGGCTCACCGCTTTCAGACAGGTATATATTCTTTTTCCTGAACAATTATAATGGAAGGGTAAGTTATCTTGGAATGATATCATATTATGGTCCGAACGGAGCTATCTCCCTTTATATAGAGATCAATTCGAGGTTCATGAAGGATGTGATAGGTTATCCGGCCCTGCTGTTTGACTATAAGCAGGCTGATAACTTCAACATGCCGGGCACATACTCATATGCAAAATATATAGGTGAGCGTATGGTGCTCTATAGGGGCAATTACAATTATCCTATCACAATTGATGCTTCACAATATTCCGACAACTTTACAACAAGTGTAAAGGACAAGCACCTGCATTTTATAAACAAGTTCCCTTCAGATAATATAATAGTGATAAGCCGTCCGAAGAGGGATATATTCATATATTTCATCTCCTTCTCATACTTGGCGCTCTTCTTTTCTGCTATGTTCTTCATCTTCCTGAGGATGAGGCGTGTGAACAAGAGGGCTTTGAGCATGAGGCTTCCAAAGCATTCGTTCAGGAGGAAGGTGAACTATCTGCTGACCTTCTCTCTGGTGGTGTCGCTGCTCTGTATGGGCCTGGGTTGTATATGGTTCAGTATAAGCTATTACAATGAGGCAAACCGTATGCAGATGGAGGAGAAACTGCAGACTGTGCAGACAACATTGTCGGATTTCTGCAAATATATAGCACAATACAACGACCTCAACACTCCTGACATGTTTCAGACTATGGACCGTGTGGCAAATACAACACAAGTGGATATAAACTTGTATGATCCGCATGGAAGACTCATCCGTTCAACCCAGCCCGAACTGTTTGAGAGATATCTGCTCTCTTCGCGCATGAATCATCAGGCATACAAGAAGTTGCTGGTAGAGAACAAGAAGCAGGTTGTAAACAAAGAGAATATCGCGGAACTCTCATATCATTCACTCTATGCTCCAATAATGAATGCAGAGGGTAAACTAATTGCCATTGTGAATATTCCATATTTTACCCGCAGTGCCGGAATGAGTGAGGTCTCCTCGATAGTTGCCTCCATAATAAATATATATATATTGTTGCTGTTGGCGGCCATTCTTGGTGGAACCATAATATCAAACTCTTTGGCAAGACCATTGGCTGAGATTAGCCGCAAGATGCAGCTTATCGATATCTCAGGCCATGCAGAGCATATCAACTACCGGAATGATGATGAACTCGGTGTGCTTGTGGGGGCATATAACAAAATGGTGGATGATCTGGAGGAGAGTACAAAGCGGCTGGCGCAGACAGAGAGGGAGCAGGCGTGGAGCGAAATGGCGCGTCAGATAGCCCATGAAATCAAAAATCCGCTCACCCCTATGCGCTTGAGCATACAGCATCTTATAAGATTGAAACAGCGAGGTGTTGACGGATGGGAGGAGAAGTTTGAAGAGGTTGCCGGCTCTATTCTTGAGCAGATTGATATTCTGTCGAATACAGCATCTGAGTTTTCAAGTTTTGCAAAATTTTACTACGAGGAGAATAGCATTCTCAATCTCTACAATATAATTACGGAGCAGAAGATACTGTTCGATACAAGGGACAATATAAAGATATTGTTCAACTATGATAGTGAAGAGGCTCTTGTTTTTGCCCGTAAAGGCCAGATAATAAGGGTTATTGTAAATCTGCTTTCCAATGCTGTACAGGCCCTTGAATCTGTAGGTAGGGGATATGTGAGAATATCATTGACCAGACAGAACGGCAGTTATACCGTCTCAATCGAAGATAATGGACCGGGTGTGAAAGATGAGGATGTGGCAAAACTCTTCAAACCGAACTTCACTACAAAGAGCAGTGGTACAGGCCTTGGACTTGCCATCAGCCGCAATATAATAGAACAGAGCGGCGGAACAATAAGTTACAGCCGCTCGGAACTTGGTGGTGCAGACTTCTCATTCAGTCTGCCTGTATATTACAAAGCATAATGCTTATTTCTGTCTCAGATATATCTGCACAGGACATCCGTTGAAATTGAAATGCTCTCTCAATCTGTTCTCAAGATATCTCTTGTAAGGGTCTTTCACATACTGCGGCAAGTTGCAGAAGAATGCAAATGACGGACTCTTGCTTGGCAGCTGTGTAACATATTTGATCTTTATATACTTGCCCTTTATTGCTGGTGGCGGATAATTTTCAATCTCCTCAAGCATAACCTCATTCAGTTGTGATGTAGGTATCTTGCGAGAGTAGTTCTCATATACTTCATTTGCAGCTTTGAGAACATCAAATATCCTCTGTTTGTTCAGTACGGAGGTAAATATGATAGGAACATCATTAAATGGTGCAATACGTTTGAGGATAGCCTCTTTGTACTGTTTCATGGTATTACTGTCCTTCTCTATGGCATCCCACTTGTTAACCACAATTACACATCCTTTCTTGTTCCTGACAATAAGGTTGAAAATTGCCATATCCTGAGCCTCAACACCATTTTGGGCATCAAGCATGAGGATACATACATCTGAGTTCTCTATGGATCTGACAGCTCTCATTACAGAGTAGAACTCAAGATCTTCGGTAACTTTATTCTTTTTCCTCAATCCGGCAGTGTCTACAAGCATGAACTCATAGCCATACTTATTATAATATGTGGAGATGGAGTCTCTTGTTGTTCCGGCAACTGGAGTGACAATGTTCCTCTTTTCTCCCAACAGGGCGTTGGTCATTGAGCTTTTGCCCACATTTGGTTTACCCACAATTGTTATGTAAGGAAGCTCTTTCTCTTCTTCCTGCTGCGGGTCATCTTCCGGCAAAAGTGAGCATATTTTGTCAAGCAAGTCTCCTGTTCCTCCTCCGTTTACAGCTGCAATGCTGAAAGGTTCACCCAAGCCGAGGGAGTTGAATTCATAGGTTCCATACATCTTATCACCTGTATCAACCTTATTTACGGCAAGGATGACAGGTTTCTTGCATTTTCTCAAGAATCCGGCAATTTCGGCATCGTAATCGGTAATGCCTGTCTCCACTTCACACAAAAAGAGAATTACATCGGCCTCCTCAATGGCCAATGCAACCTGGTCTCTGATCTCACCTTCAAAAACGTCATCCGAGTTGCTGGTATAACCGCCTGTATCGACAACAGAAAACTCTTTGCCGCACCACTCTGCCTTGCCATAGTGTCTGTCACGTGTTACGCCGGCAGTTTCATCTACGATTGCCTGTCTCATTCCCACCAACCGGTTGAAAAGGGTGGATTTGCCCACATTCGGGCGGCCTACTATTGCTACTATTCCCATAATTAATCAATTAAACAGGCTGCAAAGATACAACAAAGAAACCAAACTGCAAGGAGTTTACTCACAGCCGGCACTGCAACTTCCACAATCGCTGCTGCATTCTGCTGCATTGTGGCTCCTGCTGCTTTTTTTCTTTCCCCAGAGTTTTTTCTCCTCCATTTTGGCACATTGGATTCCCCTTTTGCGCATCTCCTTGTTATGTTCAATCTCAGTTTCTGGAAACTTGCCGTCTTTTTTGAATATGATGTTGAAGCAAAGCAGGAATACGCACAGGCCTATTATAATTATGGCGACTAGAAGCAGTTTCATGGCTCAATTTGTCTGGACAATGGTTTGGCTTATCATAGCAGCCACTTGCTCTTGTGGGCAAGAGGTTTGCTGCTGACGTTGAGTATTTGTGGGATCTGGTACAGTTTTGAGGCCGATTTGTTGTACAATGCAAGTACATTTTCAACATCATTTCTGTCAAAACCGTCGTTGACAACCTCTTCGCACGATTTTCCCTGTTCGTTCAGTGCAAAAATTATGCGGTCGAGAGTTGTATGTTCCGGCAGGGTGTCGGTATCCTTCTGGTCTCTCCTCAATTCATCAGAAGGGGCCTTTACCAATATGGAGCCGGGAATTATCTCCTTTTCCATATTGATATATCCTGCCAATTCATAAACCTCACTCTTATAAAGGTCTGCAAGAACCATAACAGCTCCGGCAAGGTCGCCATAGAGTGTGCCGTAACCCACAAACAGTTCGCTTTTGTTTGTTGTATTCAACAGCAATGCGCTGAATTTGTTCGCATATGCCATAAGGATGGAACATCTTATACGGGCCTGCAGATGCTCTTCTGCAACATTCCATTTGTTGTATGGCCCGAATATCGGCTGGAGTTCCTTTATGAATTTTTTATAAATGGTGCTTATCGGAATTATATTGTATCCGATATCAAGACTGTCGGCCAAGTCAACGGCATCCTGAATTGAGTGAAGTGTTGAAAACTCGCTCGGCATCAGTATGGCATGTACATGACTCTTGCCAAGAGCTTGTGAGGCAAGAGTGGCCACTACGGCAGAATCCAGACCTCCGGAGAGCCCTATGACGGCATCCGAAACGCCTCTTGAGGAGAAAAAATCCCTGATGCCGCAAACGAGGGCATCGTGGACCATGTCTATCCGGAGATCATTAGATAACATGCCTTATTTTTAGAATACAAATGTAGGAGTGATTGATTTGTAGTTGTATACTTTATCAATAACGTCTCCTATCAGTTCTGCAATTGAAATAACTTTGATTTTTGAAGTGTCAGCACCCTCTGCAGGACGTAATGGAATAGTGTCGGTTACGATAAGCTCCGCCAATTGTGAATTTGCGATATTCTCGTAAGCAGCACCTGAAAGCACAGCGTGAGTAGCGATAGCCCTTACGCTCAATGCACCCTTCTCCATAAGCATGTTTGCAGCTTTGCAAAGTGTACCGGCAGTATCAACCATATCATCCACAATTACAACATTTCTTCCCTCTACATCACCGATTGCGGTCATTGAACCTACAACATTGGCTCTCTCTCTTGATTTGTGGCATACGATAAGCGGACAACTCAAAATGCGTGAGTATGCGTTTGCTCTCTTTGCACCACCCATATCAGGCGCAGCAATTGAAAGGTTCTCGATATTCAGACTTCTCAAGTATGGAAGGAATATTGTGCTTGCATATATGTGGTCCACTGGAAAATCGAAGAATCCCTGAATCTGGTCTGCGTGGAGGTCTACAGTCATTACTCTGTCGCAACCTGCAGCTCCCAACATGTTTGCAACCATTTTTGCTCCGATAGATACTCTTGGACGGTCTTTTCTGTCTTGTCTCGCCCATCCGAAGTAAGGCATCACAGCAATAACCTTGTATGCAGAAGCTCTCTTTGCAGCATCAATCATGAGAAGAAGCTCAAAAAGATTTTCTACAGGTGGATAAGTTGACTGTACGATAAATACAGTAGCTCCTCTGACGCTCTCGTTGAATGCTGGCTGGAATTCACCGTCGCTGAAAACGGTAACTTCAGATTTGCCCAACTCCAGTTTCAATGCCTGAGCAATTCTGTCGGCAATATGTCTCGAGCCACGGCACGAGAATACTTTGATAGTGTGAGTGTGATCCATAGTGTGTTTTATGATTAAGTGTTTGTCAATATATATTTTTATTCTCTTTAATAATTCCAAGTACCGACTCTATGTACTCCAGGAGATCCTCTTTTCCGAATCCGGTTTCGGAAGATGTGACAAATATCGGAGGAAGTTCCTCCCAATATTGGAGCAGAGTCTTTTTATTGGCTTCAACTTGCGCGGCAAGGGAGTTTTTGCCCAATTTGTCACCTTTTGTAAATATGATCGAAAACGGCACCTGTGCCTCACCTAGAGCCATCAGGAACTCAAGGTCTATCTTCTGGATAGGATGTCTCGAATCAAGAAGCACAAACAGCAGTGCAAGCTCCTGGGAGTTGCTTATATAGCCGTTTATCATCTTGGTGAGGTTCTCCCTGCCTTTCTGGGAAATTTTAGCATAACCATATCCAGGGAGGTCGACAAGATACCATGAACCATTTATAAGGAAGTGGTTTATAAGCAGAGTTTTGCCGGGTGTGGCTGATGTTTTTGCCAGTTTGTCGTTGCTGCACAATGTGTTTATTAGAGAAGATTTGCCAACATTGGATCTGCCGATGAATGCAAATTCCGGCAATTTGGCTTTGGGCCTCTCCTCCAATTTCTGGCTGCTTCCAGCAAAGACTGCTTTGGTTATCCTCATCGTATATAAATTTATTACAAATATACTAAAGCCAACCCGAAATATCTAAAAAAGGTTATAAATAAATAAAAAAATTAGTACTTTTATAAAATATTTGACTGGATAAATGGAGCATGGAAGAGAAGATATCTCTATATGAATTGCAGGAAAAGGTAAAAAGGGCTGTAGACCATTTGTCGCAGGGGTCTGTCTGGGTTACTGCGGAAATCAGCGAGATAAAGGGGAACGCGAGCGGCCACTGGTATCTTGAACTGGCAGATTACAATGAGAAGGAGAGGGTGCTTGCTGCCAAGGCGAGGGCCATGATATGGAGCAGAAGTGCAGCCATGCTCATACCGTTCTTTGAATCGACAGCCGGTGCCCCCCTTTCGGCAGGAATGCATGTTCTGTTGAAGGTGCAGGTGCAGTATTCTGTAATTTATGGACTCTCTCTCAATGTCCTGGATATAGACCCTTCGTATACGGTCGGAGAGTTGGAGATGAACAGGCAGAGGGTGATAAGACAACTGCAACAGGAGGGGATGTTCGGCTTGAACTCCTCTGTGGAGATGCCGTTGTTGCCTAAAAGGATTGCGGTGATCTCTTCGGAGACGGCAGCCGGATATAGGGATTTCAGGAAACATTTGCAGAAAAATGAGTATGGTTTCGGATTTGAAGCAGAACTCTTTTCGGCTCCGATGCAGGGTGTGGATGCTCCGGCCGGAATAATTGCTGCTTTGGATAATGTTATGGAGAAACTCTCCTGTGGTGAGCATTATGATGCGGTGGTGCTGATAAGGGGAGGAGGTGGAGCTCTGGAACTTGCTTGTTTTGACGATTATGAACTTGCCTTGAATATCGCCCAGTTTCCGCTTCCGGTGCTTACCGGTATAGGCCATGACCATGATTTCCATGTTGCGGATATGGTGGCCTATGCATATTTCAAAACTCCTACCGCGGTTGCCGGTTATCTTATTGATCTGCATCTGCAGCAGGCGGAGAGGATAGAATCCCTCTACAGAAGGGCATCGGCAGCACTGATGCACTGCATAAACAATAATCTCAATGCTCTCCAGAGATGTTTCGACAGACTGGAGAATTCTGTGAGGCGGGTGATATATGATGAGTATAACCGCTTGAAAATGATTGAATATAAAGTGCAGGCCCATGACCCTATGCAGATTCTGAACAAAGGCTTTGCAATTGTTGTTGATGGGGGCGGCAACCGTATTTCTTCGGCATCTGCAATGGCATCTGGAGATGTTGTGAAGCTGCTTATGAAAGATGGGGAAGTGGAGCTGTCGGTTTTAAAAGTGAAAAAATGAGATACAGCATATGGAAAAGATAAGTTATCAGGAGGCAGTTGCCGAACTGGAGAAGATTGTGGCGCAAATGGAGGCTCCGGAGCTCAGAATTGAGAATGTCAAGGGGCTGATTACAAGGGCGAATGAACTGATATCATTCTGCAGGGGCGAACTTGCAGGATATGAAGAGGAGTTTTCCTCATTGTTGGACAAATAGTTTAAATTACCATACATATGATTTTTGATAATGATGCATATCTGGAGCCTTTCAAAAAGCAGATAACCGACAGATATGCCCGTCTCGTGATAAAAAGGAATGAAATTGCCGGATATGGCAAGAGACTTACAGATTCCATTAATAACCACCTTTATTATGGAGTACATAAAGAGGATGGATGCTGGGCTTTCAGGGAGTATGCTCCCAATGCTGTTGAAATATTTGTCATAGGCGATTTCAATGGATGGAAATGCTGTCCCGAATATGCCATGAAGCATATTGGCGGAGGTAATTGGGAACTTAAAGTTTCATTGGAAAGTGTGAAACATGGCGATCTGTTCAAATGGTATGTGAAATGGAATGGCGGAGAGGGCGAGCGTCTGCCGGCATATGCAACAAGATGTGTCCAGGACAAAAAGACATATCTGTTTGCTGCACAGGTATGGGCTCCGGAGAAACCATATGAGTGGAAACATAAATTTGCGAAGAAGGTGGAGAATCCGCTCATCTATGAGACCCATATAGGTATGGCAGGGGAGGAGCTGGCTGTTGCCTCGTTCAGGAATTTTACACAGAATGTATTGCCGCATGTGGCTGATATGGGCTATAATACGCTGCAGATAATGGCTCTTCAGGAGCATCCGTATTATGGTTCCTTCGGATATCAGGTCTCCAATTTCTTTGCTCTGAGCTCCCGTTTCGGGACACCTGAGGATTTTAAGGAGCTGGTGGATACAGCCCATTCGTATGGCATTGCCGTGATTATGGATATAGTGCATTCGCACGCTGTGAAGAATGAACTGGAGGGACTCAGTAATATAGATGGGTCTGGAGGGTTCCCATATTTTCATGAGGGAGAGGCAGGTGAGCATCCGGCGTGGGGAACCCGCTGCTTCAATTATGGAAGGGATGAAACCCTGCAGTTCCTTTTGAGCAACTGTAAATTCTGGATGGAGGAGTATAATCTCGACGGATTTAGGTTCGACGGTATAACAAGCATGCTCTACTGGGATCATGGCCTTGGAAAATGTTTTACATCGTATGATGATTATTTCAGTGGAAATACCGATGTAGATGCCCTCACTTATTTAGGACTTGCCAATATGCTTGTGAAGGAGATAAAGCCAACAGCCTTTACAATTGCCGAAGATATGAGCGGTATGCCTGGATTGGCTGCCCCTGTAAAGGAGTACGGTACAGGGTTTGACTACCGCATGAGTATGGGTGTTGCAGACCATTGGATAAAATGGATCAAGGAGGTGAGTGACGAGAATTGGAATGTCTGCAATATGTGGTATGAACTGACCAACAAGAGAGCAGACGAAAAGACCATCAGTTACGCAGAGTGTCATGATCAGGCTATGGTGGGTGACAAGACCATCATATTCCGTCTGATGGACAAAGAGATGTACACTTCGATGAATCTCGGTTCCCAGAATATTATAGTGGATAGGGGCATAGCTCTGCACAAAATGATAAGGCTGCTCACCATAGCAACTTCCGGCAATGGATATCTCACCTTTATGGGCAATGAGTTCGGACATCCGGAGTGGATAGATTTTCCGAGGGAAGGAAATGATTGGTCTTACCAATATGCGAGAAGGCAGTGGTCTTTGAGCGAAAGTCCGTTCCTCAGATATGGCTGCCTGATGAAGTTTGAAAAGGAGATGATTGGACTCTTCAAGAAAAAGAAGATTCTCTCAAAGGAGCCTGTGTCGGTATATAATGATGAGCAGAAGCAGATTTTGGTGCTCAAACGCAACGGTTACCTCTTTGTCTTCAATTTCAGCCCGACAAATTCATATGACAGCTACCTTGTAGATGCAGATCCGGGCAAATATAAGGTAGTGCTCGATACAGACTGGAAGGAGTTCAACGGATTTGAGCGCAACAGCAGAAAAACGGCCCATTTCACCATATATTCTGAGGCTGGAAACAAGTTGTCACTCTATCTTCCGTCGAGGAGTGCATTTGTTCTCAAACATTTAAAATAGTATTATTTATAAAAATAGATTATCTTTGCACCATCAAAAAAATATATAGTATAATGGCTTATTTGGAATTTAATAAAGAGGAGCTTGTAAACCTTGAATATTCTTTGGAGAGAGAGATTCTTTTGACAAACAGAGCCGGTGGATATATCAATACTACAATTGTAGGTTGCAATACCCGCAAATATCACGGACTGCTTGTTGTTCCAATTGAAAATTTCGGAAATGAAAGGCATATTCTGCTCTCAACTCTTCATGAATCGTTAGTGCAGCACGGACAGGTGTTTAATTTGGGAATCAGTTCATATGGAAAAGTGTATGAACCGAGGGGCCATAAATACATTATAGATTTTGAAATGGATTATGCTTCAACTGTTACCTATAGGGTTGGAGGCATGATTTTCAGCAAAACCATAATGTTTGTAAGGGAGACAGAGGAGGTGCTTGTGAAGTATACATTGCTTGATGCTCACTCTGAGACAACACTCCGTATAAAGCCATTTTTGGCATTCAGAAATATACATGCGCTTACATATGCAAACACTGATGCCAATACAAAATATGTTGAGGCAAACAATGGTGTTGCATTCAAGATGTATGAAGGTTTCCCTACACTATATCTGCAGTTGAACAAGGGTGGCGAGTGGGTTGCAAATCCGGACTGGTACAAGGATATAACCTATAAGGAGGAGAGCCGCAGAGGATTCGCGGATAAGGAGGACTTGTTTGTTCCTGGCTATTTTGAAGTTCCTATCAAAAAAGGTGAGAGCATAATATTGTCGGCATCAACTTCTGAGATAAAACCTCGCAGCCTCAAGAAAAGGTTTGCGGATGAGGTTGCAAAAAGGGAAGACAATTCGAGAAACAGTTATGAGGACTGCCTCAAACTTGCTGGCCAGCAGTGTGTGCTGAAACAGAATAATAAATATAGCGTATGTGCCGGATATACATGGGATTATGAGGATTTGAGATACTCGCTCATTGCAATTCCTGGCCTTACTCTCTATAACGACGGTGATACAAAACACTTTGAGGCTGTTTTGGAGAATCTGCTTACAGACAAGAGGGACAGACTCTTCAAGTCGGGCAATGAGCCTGATCTTCCATTGTGGCTTTTCAGAACACTCCAGCAATACATAGAGTATGGTGCAAAACCTGAGTATGTATGGAAGAAGTATGGAAAAGATCTGTCGGCACTTCTTGATACATATACAAACGGTGAGAGAAGTGAGGTGGTGTTGCATGAAAATGGCCTTTTGTGGTGTCAGAAACCGGGAGTTGCCCTCTCGTGGATGAATGTATACAGCAACGGAGTTCCTGTAACTGAGCGTCATGGATATCAGGTGGAGACAAATGCATTATGGTACAATGCCCTCTGCTTTGCTGTGGAGATGGATGAGAAGTATGGAAAAGGCACATTGAGGAAAAAATGGGACCGTATTATAAACAGTATCAAGGTTAACTATACCAACTATTTCTGGGTGGAGGAGCGTGGCCATCTTGCAGATTACTACAATGAAAACGGCAAGAATATCTTCATGCGCCCTAACCAGCTGATAGCAGCTGCTGTACAGTACTCGCCTATAGATGACGTCATCAAGATGGAGCTGCTCAAGGCTGTGCAGAAAGAGCTTCTTACTGTGAGAGGTATAAGGACACTCTCTCCTAAGAACCCTATATATAAAGGTGTATATGAGGGAGACCAGGTTACAAGAGACCATGCACACCATAACGGATGCGCATTCCCTTGGCTTTTGGGTCCGTATGTGGAGTCTGTAGTGAAACTGTTGGGCAAGAGCTCAGTGAAGAAGGCAAAAGATATGTTCAATGCATTTGAGGAAGATATCAATGTTCATGGTATAGGCTCTATTGCTGAACTTTATGATGGTAATCCTTCTCACAAGCCTCATGGTTGCATATCTTCGTCAGTGAGTGTGGCAGAGGTAATAAGAGGAAAATATTTGTTGAATAAAATAAAGAAATAAGCGATGAGAGTTTTAATGTTCGGGTGGGAGTTTCCTCCTCATATTGCCGGAGGATTGGGAACCGCTTGTCATGGTCTGACAAAAGGACTGGCAAAACATGATGTTGACATTCTGTTTGTTATGCCTTCTGCATCGGGTGATGAGGATCAGTCGGCTGTAAAGATCGTAAATGCAAGTGATGTACCTTTTACTCAGACATGGAGCGACATGCAGACATTTCTAAATAAAGTTGATTTCTTGAAGGTGTCGTCAAATCTGGTACCTTACATAGATCCTCAACTCTATACAGAGTATGCCGGTTCCAAGATGGAAAAATCGGAGTTTGAGCAGTTTAAGGTAAAATACGGAAGCAAGTACAAATTCTCAGGCAAATATGGCGCAAACCTCATGGAGGAGGTTGCCAGCTACGCAATGGTAGCAGCCACTATCGCTTCGGAAAATACATTTGATGTGATTCATGCCCATGACTGGCTGACTTATGCTGCCGGTATCGCTGCAAAACGGGTTTCGGGAAAACCTCTTGTAATACATGTGCATGCAACATCATTTGATAGGGGTAGTGCCGATAACATTGATACCCGTGTATATGAAATTGAGAGAATGGGTATGTTGGCGGCAGATAAGGTGATAACAGTAAGTAACCTTACAAGAAATATTGTAATAAATAAATACGGCATAGATCCAAGTAAAGTGATTACCGTTCATAATGCTGTGGATTTCAATGAGTTCAAACAAGTTGACGTTCAGCGTGGCGTAGATGACAAGATTGTCACTTTCCTTGGCCGTATTACATTCCAGAAGGGTCCTGAATATTTTATAGAGGCTGCTGCAAAGGTGTTGAAACGATACCCTAAAGCACGTTTCGTAATGGCAGGAAACGGTGACCTGATGAACCGTTCGATAAGGCGTGTGGCAAAACTTGGAATTGCCGACAGGTTCCATTTCACAGGATTCCTCAGAGGTGCAGATGTGAAGAAGATGTTTGCATACTCAGATGTATATGTAATGCCATCGGTGTCTGAACCGTTCGGTATCTCTCCATTGGAGGCCATGAAATCCAATGTACCTACAATTATCTCAAAACAGTCTGGTGTGGCTGAGGTTCTCAAATATGCCATAAAAGTTGATTTCTGGGATATAGATGCAATGGCTGATGCAATGTATGGTTTGTTGGCTTATCCTGCACTTTCGCAGATGAGCATGAGATGCGGTATGGATGAGGTGAATGAACTCAAGTGGGAAAATGCCGCTCTGAAAATTAAGGATGTATACTCAATGGCAATAGCAGGAGAGTAATTTTAAGCAGATAAAAAATAGATAAAAGATATGGACAAGTCATTATGTTTTTATTTCCAGGTACATCAGCCGGATAGGTTAAGATTATACCGTTTTTTTGATATTGGAAATGATTCCCAATATTTTGATGATTTTGCAAACAGAACAATCCTCAGAAGAGTTGCAGACAGATGTTATCTTCCGATGAATGCAATAATTCTGGAGTTGATAAATAAATATCAGGGCCAGTTCAAAGTTGCCTATTCGATTTCGGGTGTGGCCTTGGAGCAATTTGAGAAGTATGCACCGGAGGTTCTTGAGAGTTTCAAGAGACTTGCTGATACAAAATGTGTTGAATTCCTTGCTGAGACATATTCACACAGCCTTGCATCACTCATCTCTGCAAAAGAGTTCAAAGCTCAGGTGAAAGAGCATGCTGCAGCAATTAAAAAACATTTTGGAGTGACTCCTAAAGCTTTCAGAAACATAGAGTTGATCTACTCTGATGAGATTGGAGCAGCTGTAGCAGATATGGGTTACAATGTGATGCTTACAGAGGGTGCAAAACATATTTTGGGCTGGAAGAGTCCTAACTATGTTTATACAAATGCCATTAATCCTAAATTGAAACTGCTGTTGAAGAATTTCAATTTGAGTGATGATATTGCATTCCGCTTCTCAGACAGAAGCAACCCTAACTGGCCGCTTACAAGCGAGAAATATGCGCAATGGCTCAATGAGGCCGGCAAAAATGACGAGGTGATAAACCTTTTTATGGATTATGAGACATTTGGTGAGCACCAGAGACAGTCTACCGGAATTTTTGAATTCATGAGAGCATTGCCAGGCTCTGTGTTGGCAAACACAAACTTTAAGTTCCGTACTCCGTCTGAGGTTGCTCAGCAGCATCAGCCTGTAGCTCCTCTACATGTGCCTTTTGCAATTTCATGGGCAGACGAGGAGAGGGATACAAGTGCATGGATCGGCAATGAGCTGCAGAATGAGGCTTTCCACAAATTGTATGAGTTGGAGAAGGCTGTGATGGCAACAAAAGATGCATCATTGATCTCTGATTTCAGAAAATTGCAGGAGAGTGACCACTTCTACTACATGTGTACAAAATTCTTCTCTGATGGAGCTGTACACAAATATTTCAACCCTTATGATACACCGTATGAGGCATTCATCAATTATATGAATGCTCTGAGCGATTTCAAACTGAGAGTTGAGAAAAGCGCTGTAAAATCAGCAGGCAAGGCAAAAAAGGCATCGAAGTAATTAATATATAAAAGCCTGATATACAGGTGCTACCTGATAAATAAGAGAGGGTAGACCCAAATTGGAGTTTGGGTTGCCCTCTTTATTAAGTGATAATGGTAGCTGCACAAACTAAATTATACTAACAAATTTATATGAAATCATTGGAAAGAGAGTTAGCAGGAAATGGAGCATTTCCGGAGAACAAGGAAGAGGCGATTCATAGTTACAGCAAGTATAGGGTGAATAATCCTACATGGCGTAACATGCTGATTAATAAGAAACTTCCGGAAAGACTGAAGAATTTGGAGGAATTGTCAAAGAATCTGTGGTGGTGTTGGAATCAAAGTGCAATAGAGTTGTTCCAGATGGCAGACCCTGAGTTGTGGACATTGGCAAACGGAAACCCTATCGCCATGTTGGATATGATAGATCTCAATAGATATAACCAACTTGAGAAGGACAAGGCGTTCTTGGGCAGACTGGACGAGGTTTATACAGAGTTTGTACAGTACATGTCAAAGAAAGCTGAGGCAAAGGGTCCTGGCATTTCATATTTCTGTATGGAGTATGGTCTGGATACCTCTTTGAAGATATATTCAGGAGGTCTCGGTATTTTGGCAGGTGACTACCTTAAGGAGGCCAGTGATATGAATGTGAGGATGAATGCTGTAGGATTCCTTTATAAATATGGCTATTTCACACAAAAGCTGTCGGGACAAGGAGATCAGGTGGCAAATTATGATCCACAGGATTTCTCAAAGACACCAGCTGTTCCTGTAATGGATGACAAAGGAAATTGGATGAAGATTACAGTAGAATTTCCAGGAAGAACCCTTTTTGCAAGAGTATGGAAAGTTGAAGTAGGTAGAATCAATTTGTACTTGCTTGATACTGATATAGATGAGAATCTGCAGGAAGATAGAGGCATTACCCATCAGCTCTATGGTGGAGATTGGGAGAACCGATTGAAACAGGAGCTCCTTTTGGGCGTGGGCGGAATCCGCGCATTGAGGAAACTCGGAATCCATTCTGAGGTTTACCACTGCAATGAGGGACATGCTGCATTTATCGGACTTGAGAGATTGAGAGAGTATGTTCAGGAGAAGAATCTGTCATTTACAGAGGCATTGGAGATAGTAAGAGCCTCTTCACTCTTTACAACCCACACTCCTGTGCCTGCAGGACACGATGCTTTTGCAGAAGATATGTTGAGAAAATATATTTCACACTATCCTGAAAGGTTGAGAATAGACTGGCCTACCCTCATGTCTTTGGGTATGATAGACCCTTACAACCCAGGTGACAAGTTCTCAATGAGCAATCTGGCTGCAAACCTTAGCCAGGAGGTGAATGGTGTGAGCTGGCTGCATGGTAAAGTGAGTCAGGATATACTTTCAAACCTATGGCCTGGATATCTTCCTGAAGAGCTTCATGTAGACTATGTTACCAATGGTGTACACTATCCTACATGGACCGCTCCTGAGTGGAAAGAGCTTCATGCAAAAGTATTTGGAGAGGAGTTTGCAAGCCACAACTATGACAAGAGCTGTTTCAGCGGAATCCGCAAGGTGAGCAATGAGCAGATCTGGAGCATAAGATGCGGCTTGAAGACAAAACTTATCAACAAGATCAAAGCATATCTCTCTGATCCTGCTGTAGCAAACCACTACTCTCCACAACATATTGTAGAGATTAAGAACACTTTGAGAGATGATATCCTTACTGTAGGTTTTGCAAGACGTTTTGCAACATACAAGAGGGCTCACCTGCTCTTCAGAGATCTTGATACTTTGAATGATATAATCAATAATCCTGAGCGTCCTATACAGTTTATATTTGCCGGTAAGGCGCATCCTGCAGACAAAGCCGGTCAGGATTTGATCAAACGTATTGTTGAGATCTCCAAGATGCCTCAGTTCATAGGAAAGATTGTATTTGTACCTAACTATGACATCACTTTGGC
The DNA here is from genome assembly GCA_017935505.1 of Bacteroidales bacterium. Classification (GTDB taxonomy): domain Bacteria; phylum Bacteroidota; class Bacteroidia; order Bacteroidales; family UBA932; genus Egerieousia. Next base: position 92,683 of record JAGBHM010000014.1, read on the forward strand.
AAAATATCTTGTACAGGGAGTTGATATATGGATGAACACACCTACAAGACCTCTTGAGGCTTCTGGAACCAGTGGTGAGAAGGCTGTAATGAATGGTGTAATGCATTTCTCTGTCCTCGACGGATGGTGGGTTGAAGGTTACAAGGAGGGTGCCGGATGGGCTCTGCAGATGGAGCGTACATATCAGGACCAGAATTTCCAGGACGAGTTGGATGCCGCTACAATATACCATATCTTTGAGTCTGACATTGCCCCTAAATACTATGACAAGAACTCAAAGGGCATATCAAATGCATGGATTGAGACAATCAAGAACTGCGTTGCTGAGGTTGCATGCGACTTTACAACCAACAGGATGATGAATGACTACTTCAACAAATTCTACAATCCATTGGCAAAACGCTATAATAGATTGATTGAGAATGATTACGCTGTGGCAAGAACAATTGCTTGCTGGAAGAGGGGAATGCGCAGGGAGTGGTCTAAAGTTGAGGTTGTAGATAATACTACAATAAGCAACGGATCATTGGTATTGGGTGATTCATCACAATCAGTAATTAAATTGTATATAGGTAATGATATTGAACCGGAAGATATCGGAATTGAGATATTGCTGGCAGAATACAACAGAAAAGGAAGACTCTGTATAAAAGAAGTATTCCCTTATGTATTCAAGGAGTTTGCCGACGGAGTGGCAACTTATGTCTGCGATATGCTTCCAGACAAGACCGGTGCATATCAGGTTGCCGGAAGAATGTATGCGAAGAACCCGCTTCTTCCTCATAGACAAGATTTTGAATTAGTAAGATGGTTGTAGCAGCAACAGGTTTCTTTGATGGTGTGCATTTGGGGCACCGTAAAGTTTTGGAATCCTTATGTGAGATAGCTCGCAATGAGGGCAAAAGGAGTGCAGTAATCTCCTTTTGGCCTCATCCGCGCAGCGTCCTGCAGCAGGAGGCCTATAATTTGAGGTTGCTCAATACTCTGGAAGAGAAGGAGTATCTGTTGAAAAGCATTGGAATAGATGAATTTATAAATATTCCATTTACAAAGGCTTTCAGCAAGCTCTCTACTAAGGAGTTTATGCAGCAGTATCTTATAGGCAAGTATGGAGTTTCTGTACTTGTCATAGGATATGACCATCGGTTGGGAAGCAATATCTCTGAATCTCAGCAGGAGATGATCACAACTGCTGAGTCTTTGGGCCTGAAGGTAATAAGGGTCAGCGAATTTATTGTTGACGACAATATCATCAGCTCAACAAAAATAAGAAAACTCCTGCAGCAGACAAATGTTGAGGGTGCTGCAAAATATTTGGGTTACAACTACTTCATAAAAGGAGTTGTTGTTGCGGGCAACAGGATAGGCCGTACTATCGGTTTCCCTACTGCAAATATGAAATTGTACAATCCTCTTAAGGAGATACCGGGCAATGGCGTATATGCAGTTTATGTAAATGTCCTCGGAAAACGGTATATTGGAATTACCAATATCGGGACTCGTCCAACTGTTGACGGCAAGGAGTGCACTATAGAGACATACATCCTGAATTTTGATGAAGATATATATGGATTGGATATCTCTGTGGAATTTGTATTTAAGATAAGGGAGGAGAGGAAGTTTGCCTCTCTGAATGAATTGAAACAGGAGCTTGCTGCCAACAGGGATTTGGCATTTGAGAGACTGTCGGCTGGATTGTAATTGGTTTTTGATATATGTATTACGCAGATTCTGACATATTGACTGTTGTCCTTACACTCATTACGATGGCGGCGGGTATCTATTCGTCTGTAAAGAGCGGAAAGAAGAAGAAGGGTGAGCTTGACAGGCGGAAAGTCCGGAGCCGTGCAACTGTAGCAGAAACTGTTGAAACAGAAAACCAAATGGTTGAGGATGAAGATGAAGAGTCTCCATTCTTTTCGTTGGAAAGCATTCTTCAGGAGATCAGCAACGAGCGTGAAGAGGAATCGGCTTTGGAGGAGTTTGTATACGAGGGCAAATCTGCCGTAGAGCAACCTCATGCAGCTCAGTGGCAAATAGCTGAAGAACTCCAGACTCCAGAAGAGGTTGTGGTATCAGTTACTGAAAAATATCAGGACAATCGTGAATTCCCTCAGGAGGCCTCAGAGGAGAGCCGTAGTACCGGAATCAAGGAGCGTCTGAAGGCTTCTCCAAAGGATGCTGTAATCTTTACTGAAATATTGAAACCCAAGTATAAAGAATTTTAATTGTAATAAAATATTTCTTATCTTTGCACAGAAGGGTCCCGAAACCAATCGGGATTCTTTTTAATTTTTATATATTATGACTAAGATACATTATTTAACAGCGGAAGGATTGGAGAAACTCAAGGCTGAGCTAGCCCACCTTGTTTCAGTGGAGAGACCTTCCATTTCAAAACAGATAGCGGAGGCCCGTGATAAGGGAGATTTGTCGGAAAATGCAGAGTATGATGCAGCCAGAGAGGCTCAAGGTCTTTGTGAATTGAAGATATCACAACTTCAGGATCTTATAGCAAATGCAAGAATTATAGATGAGTCTAAAATAAATACAGATCAGGTTCAGATTCTCAATAAAGTGAAAATCAAGAACTTGAAGACAAATGCTATTGTAGAGTATACACTTGTGGGTGAGAGTGAGGCCAATATAAAGGAGGGTAAACTTGCAGCTGCAACACCTATCGGAAAAGCTCTTATAGGAAAGAAAAAGGGAGATATTGTTCCTGTACAGGTTCCAAGCGGCCTTATAAATTTTGAAATACTTGATATATCAATCTAAGAGTTATGGCTTCTGTTTTTACAAGAATCGCCAATGGCGAAATTCCTTCATATAAAGTAGCGGAGAGCAGTGACTACTATGCTTTCCTCGATATCAGTCCTATGGCTGCAGGCCATACTTTGGTGATCCCAAAGCATGAGGTGGATTATATTTTTGATCTCGACAGTGCCGAGTATGCCGGTTTGTGGGCGTTTGCCCAGAAGGTGGCAAAGGCCTTGAAAGAGGCTGTGCCATGCAAAAGGGTTGGTGTTGCTGTATTGGGAATGGAGGTGCCTCATGCGCATATACATCTTGTTCCGTTGCAGTCGGAGGCAGATATGGATTTCAGAAAGGAGAAACTCCAGCTCTCTTCTGAGGAGTTTGTTGCAATTGCAGGAAAGATTGCAGAGGCTTTTGACCGTTTGTAAAAAATAATTCAACAATAAACTATATGAAAAAGAGTTTTCTTTTAGTAATGGCCGCTCTTTCAATTGTTTCATGCGGTCCAAAGGATAGTGCGGTGGTGAATGTGGAAGTTCCGGGTGCCGCAGGGAAGGAGATTGTACTTTCAAAATTACAGGTGAACCAGATTAAAGTTGTTGATACGCTCAAATTGGATTCAAAAGGTGCCGTAAAATACAATGTTTCTGTGGCAGAAGATATGCCTGATTTCTACTATTTGTCATACAACAGAAAAAGATTGGCATCTATGCTTCTCAAAGGTGGTGACAAGGTGAATGTTTCGGTGGATACACTCGGAGGAGACCTTAAAATCGAGGGCTCTGAGGAGTCTGTTAAATTGGCTGAGATTGAGGCAAAGGTACATCAGTTCACTGCAAAATTCGACTCCCTTTCATACGAGCTTGTTTCGGCTGTAGAGGCAAATGAGAGTGAAAAAGTTGATAAACTGCAGCATGAACTCGGTCGCCATTTCATTGCATACAAGAGGGCTGCCGTAGCGGATATCATGAAGAATCCATATTCATTCACAAATGTTACACTGCTGTATCAGCAATTGAATGAGAATCTTCCATTGTTTGGTGATATGACAGACGTTGCATATTTTAAACGTGTGGCTGATTCATTGCAGACAGTCTACCCTAATTCTGTATATGTGAGGTCGCTTAAGGATGAGGTTGCAAAGAAGGAGAACATGCTTGCATTGAGCAACAGACTTAAAGCAGCAGAGGAGTTGGCATATCCGGAGCTCTCTCTACCTGATACAAAATCTGAAGTACACAAATTGTCTTCACTTTTGGGCAAACCTTTTATTCTGATATTCTGGACAAGCACAGTTGCTCAGCAAAAGATGTTCAACCATGACCTCAAAGAGTTGTACAAGAAGTATAATCCTAAAGGCCTGGAGATATATCAGGTGAGTGCAGATGTTGACAAAGCATCTTGGGCTACAATTGTAAAGGAGCAGGAGTTGCCATGGATAAATGTATGTGATGGCTTTGGCGCACAATCAACAGCGCTCCATACATACGGAGTTTCAACCTTGCCTGCAATGTTCATTTTTGATAAGGCTGGTACTATTGTGGCAAAAAATATTTTCGACAAGGCTGCCCTGGATAGGGAATTGGCCAAATTGTCTTATTAATTTGGGATTGCCGGAATCCTACAGAAGTTTTTTAGGTTTTCCGGCAATGAAATCTTTAAGATAGAAGGGTTCAAAGTATGCAACATCTTTGAACTCTTTTTTATTTAGTAGTGCAGAGGCTATCACACGCATACCTGTGGCATGGGGAAGTTGTTCTGCAAATATGGCATTGGGATGGTTTACAAGTGGCTTGAACTTCTCCGCACCGTTTCCTGTAAAAAGCACTTTTCCGGATTCCAGCTCCTCTTTAAAACTGTTTTCATCAAGAATGAGGGCTTTTGTTGGAGAGGTCGCCTCACCTTTTGAATTAAAGGTTGCTGTATATACTTCCATCCTCCTGGCGTCGATCATTGGAACTATAGTGTAATTCTCCCCTTCCAGCAGTTTGTTACCGTTTGTATTCACCAGATTGTTATCTATTGCACATTGTGCTATAATATCAAGGGTGCCTACGCCTATAAGAGGTTTGCCTGCACCATAGCACAATCCTTTGGCACAAGAGACCCCAACTCTTAAACCGGTATATGAACCGGGGCCCTCACTTACAGCAACTGCGCCGCAGTCGGCCATTGTCAGATTATTTTCGGCAAGGATATCCTGAATATATCTGGCCAATAGCGAAGCGTGTGACTTGGGTTCATTTATATATTTTTCGGCAATAATCTTATCTCCTGAACATATTGCAACTGAGCACGATTCTGTTGCTGTCTCCAATAATAATATGATATTCTCCATGGTGCGGATCCCTTATTTATTTTTATTCAACTCTTTAATAATGACCTTGGTGCCGTTTTGCAGCTCTCTTGTTATTGCACTGTAAGGCCCTGTAATGATCATTGTACTGTCAGAAATGCCTTCGGTCACTACAATATTCCTCATATCTTGTATTCCTGTCTTTACAACTGTCGCTTTGGCGGTTGAGCTGTTTTTGTCATAGGTGAACAGATATTCGGTCACTCCTTCCGTTCCTGAATCCTCTGTCAGATCCGGCCTTGTTGTAATGGCCTGCAGCGGAACTGTGAGGACATTATAGCATCTCTCAGTAATTATATTGGCAGAGGCCGACATCCCCGGTCTGAAAGGAATGGGACTATTTTTGTACAAATCTACATAGGATTCAGGTAAAATCTTTACATGTACCTCAAAATTTGTAACCTGGTCGCTAGCTGTGCTGAGATCTGCATTTTTCGCAGAGTTTGCTATTTGGGTAACAATCCCTGTAAATTTTCTGTTAGGATATGCATCCACTTCAATGTGTGCAGTATCAGCAATATTCAGCTTTATTATATCATTCTCATTTACCTCTACAAGAAGTTCCATCTCTTCAAAATTGGCAATTCTCAACATCTCTGTTCCTGCCATCTGACTTGTACCAACAACCCTTTCCCCCTTTTCTACATCGAGTTTCGATACAATTCCTGACGAAGGGGAATATATTGAGGTCTTGTTGAGGTTTTCCCTAGCCTCCTTTAATGCCGCCTCAGCACTCTTTACATTGAATTGTGCCGCATTCAACTGCTCTGAAGCAATTTCGTATTGCGACAGAGAATTTTCATAATCAGCCTCGGAAATGGCTCTCTGCTCATGCAGCACCTTGTTTCTGTTGTAAGCAAGTTCTGCCTGGGAAAACTGGGCCTTCTGCTGCAGGTATTGGGCCTTTACTGAATTCAAGGAGGCCTCAGCTCTCTCAACTGCAGAGAGATAGAGATCCTGTTTAATTTTTATCAGCAGGTCACCTGCTTCAACTTTATCACCCTCTTTTACATTGAGTTCGATTATCTCTCCGGAGACATCGGGGCTTATCTTTATTTCTGAAACAGGTTTTATCTTTCCATTTGCAGGAATGCTCTCTGTTATTGTACTCCTTTGAGGGTACCCTCCGTCAACCGCAATGCCTTTCTCCTTATTGTTCTGAGAAATTACAATAAGTATGGCAATGACTGCAAAGGCAATGATTAGTATATGTTTTTTCTTTTTGTTCTGCTTCATCGTAAACGGGATATTATAGTTTTATCGGGACCCCTCTGTAGAAGTCCAGTATTTTCATCTGGAATATATATTGGAACTTTGCCTGGAGAGATTCCGATTCTGATTTGAAGAGATTGTTCTTGGCTACAACATATTCTATGCCTGTAACCATTCCTACATTGAATTTCTGCTCTGTATATACGAACGATTCGCGTGCAGCGGCAACATTCTTCTCCGCAGCACTATATTTTTCATAGGCATTCTCTGCATTGTTGTAGGCCTGTGCTATCTCCTTATATAATTGTTGGTGTGACTTTTCCAGTTCGAGTTCGCTCCTTTCAATATTAAGGCGTGCATTGCGTATGGCGGTGTTTGTACTCCATCCATTGAATATGGGAATGCTCATTGAGAACCCGATGGATGGATTTCTGTTGTCATCAAACTGACTAAAGAAGGCCTGTTCCCGGCTATCGCTGTAATATGTGCCGTATCCTGCTGAAAAAGAGATGGAAGGATATGCTCTTCCTCTTTGGATTTTATAATCATACCGGCTCTTTTCAAGTGCCAGTTCCGCCGATTTGATCTGAGGCAGTGATTGTGCAGATCTGAATATCTCATCAATATTTCCGACAGGCAGCCTCTGTGCAATATCCTCCATATCTGGTATCTCTATATTAAAGCTGCTTCCGACAGGCAGGTCAAGCAGTTGCATAAGGTTGAGACGGTTGTTTTTTAGGTCATTTCCGGCGCTTACCAGCTGCAGGCGGTCATTGGCAAGCTGTGCCTGTATCTCCAGCAGTGAACTGTAGGCCTGGCTACCCGCATCAACAAGTTTCTGGGTGCGTGCAACCTGTCCCTCGGTGCTTTTGAGAGTTGCCTCAGCGCATTTTTCAATCTCAGCCGCCAGAAGTGTCTGCAGGTATGCCTGAGTAATGGCAATGGTTATATCATTCTCAAGTTTCTCCACATCATTACGGGAGATGAGCAGCTCAATTTTACTGCTCTTGAGAGTATTTATTTTTGTAAGTCCTTGGATAAGAGGCATTGATGCGCTCAGATTGGCGCTGGTGCTTTGGGTAAGTTTGTTGGTAATCTGCAAATCGTTTATATTCACAGACTTACCCCAATTCATGCTGTGGTTTACTGAGGCATTGAACGATGGTATGAAATCGAGTTTTGCCTGCTGCACGTTATTTTCAAATTGGGAAGCGGCAACTTTCTGCTGTTTTATCTGCAGATTGCTGCGATGGGCATGCTCTATGCAACGCTCAAGACTCCACATATCCTGTGCCGGCATAATTTCAGGCCAAAGCGACAGAATGGAGCAAAGGATTACTATAACTGATTTTTTTGAGACCATAATTCAAATACAAATATACGAAAAAGGAGGTGCATACCAAGAGAGGAATCCAAATCTTGTACAGCACCTCCTGTGCATGGCAAGATTACCACTTATAGTAGTAGCCGTTGGCAGACTGCATTGCAAGTTCTCGTCCACCTCTGTTTATTATAAGGTATACAAGCCTGGCAAAAGCACCGGCGCATTGCGCTACAATTTCTACAATATTGGCTATGCTCTCATTGCGTCCTCCGTATACGGTAGCGGATTCTGCCTCATTGATTAAAACAAACTTCTCCATTACAGGCTCCTCCATCCTTTTTTGAATCCACGATACATATCCTCCTTATACTCGGATATGAAATCCATGAAAAGTTTGAGATATCGGACAAGGTTGAATATCTCCCTCCATGCAGTTCCCCCTCTAATTTGCAGCTCTGCAGTGGTTATCTCTGCAAAGTTGCTCTTTTTCAACACTTTTTTATTCATAATAGAAATTTTATTGTGCCTACAGTAATGGTGCGTAGGCTGCCACCTCTTGAGCGCGCACTCAACTTATGGAATTACTACAACTCTCTCCGCAAAATCTTTGAACATTCTGTTATGTGAAATTATTATTATTGTTTTTCCACACTCCTTAAGGTGCTGGAAAAGTTTTATTATCACTCTTTCCGACTCCTCATCCATAGAAGAGGTGGATTCATCGAAAATCATTATCTGTGGATCTTTGTAGAGCATTCTTGCTATAGCAATTTTCTGCATCTCACCTCCCGACAGAGTGATTCCCTCCTCTCCGATATTTGTAAGGAGTCCCGACGGAAATTTAGCCAGAGCCTCTGCAAGTCCGACCGAGATGCAGATCTCCATCACCTTTTCAAGATCGGCATTGCCACTGCCGCATGTGATATTGTCGAGAATGGAGGCATTGTACATATGGCACTTCTGAGGAACTATGGAGATATCTCTTCTCCACTCCTTCGGACTTATGGTGGTAATATCAATCTCTTCGCAGAATATTTTTCCCTTTCCAATTTTATAATCCTGCATGAGCAGTGCCATAAGTGTACTCTTTCCGCAGCCTATCTCTCCGCAGACCAGTGTAATTTTTCCCTGTTCAAACAGTGCATTGAAATTTTTGAACAGCGGATTGCCTCCCGGGTAGGAGTAGGAGAGGTCCCTGACCGAGATGGTTTTTACCGCTCTCCTGAAATTCGGCATTGTGCCGGCCATCTTTCCATTTGTGTTGGCCCCTTCATCCTCCAGATCCATTATCTCAAAGAGCCTCTCGGCTGAAACTATGGCTTGAGTAATGAGAGGGCTCATATTTGCAATATTTGAGAGAGGGGAGCAGAATATTGTACTCAATGTATAGAATGAGACCAATTCTCCCAAAGTTATCTTTCCCTTTAAAACAGCAAATACTCCGCATACCAGAATTGTGGCGGAAAGGGCTCTGGAGATGGCTTCTGAAGAGACTCCAAAGAATACCTCTGCTTTTGAGGCCCTGAAGAGCCTCTCTGCCATAGTACAATAACTTTTTTCCACCTTTTTTGAGGAGAGCTCCTCTGCTCCATAGTGCCTTGAGGTGACACTTCCCTCTATACTATGGAGAAGGTCTGTTTCAAATCTGGCTCCACTTTCGGCTAGAGCCCGGTTGTATCTTTTGTTTATTGAACCGGAGAGTATGTACAAACCTGCATACATGGGTATGAATGATACTGCAAGCAGGGCCAGAGAGCTGTTGTAGCAGAACATCAGAGGAATAGAGATTGCCAGAGTTGCCAGACTTACAAAGATTGATACAACTCCTCCCGATATCAGCAGCCTGATATTGAAGGCATCACTTGTCCTCGAACTTACCTCTCCAGGCTGGTACCGGTTCAAGTGTTCCAATGGGAGTGACGATATTTTATTTAAATACTTTATTATAAGAGTGTTATCTATTTTTGTGCCATGAATGGCAAGATATCTTCCTTTTGCATAATTTATAAATAGGGCAAGACCTGCAAGAGTGGCGATGGCCAGTGAAATGGATATTAGCATCTCCAGATCTTTTTCAGGCAGAGCTATGTCTATAATCTGCTGTATGAAGATTGAGGTACTTATTCCTATAAGAGATACGGCAACGGTGCCGGCAATGGCATGCAGCATCTCCTTTCTGTTTGAGTATGCAAGTCTGGAGAGTTTGAGCAGCGTGTCTCCCTTCTCATTTATTTTCCGGAACCCCTTTCCCGGTTCAAGAACAATTATATACCCGCTCCACTCCTTTGAGAATCTTTCCTGTGTCCACTTTTCAACTCTTCCGGAGGCTGGATCCATTACGGTGATGTATCCTTTTTCTGCCGCATATACCGCAATAAAGTGGTAAAAACCGTTTTCTCTCTTTATATGGGCGATAGCCGGCAGCGGTATCTCATCCAGTGCTTGAGGATCCTTTTGGACTGCCCTGTATGCTCTGCCCTCCATATCCAGTTTTTTTGCTCCTTCAATTATCCCCTTTATTGTAATTCCCTCTTTTGTACAACCACACAGATACCTCGATTTTGCAAGCGTAATAATCCTTCCATGCCACGCTGCTACAGAGCACAGTGATGCCGCGCCACAATCGTAGAAACTCTGCTGCTTTATCCTTACTGCCCTTTTCATTGTTTTACTAATGAGATAATTATGGACAGAGCCAATAGAATTGCAACATAATATGCTATAGTAAAGGGCAAGGATACCGACAGATATTGCTCATCCCTGCTGCCGCCTGCTTCTGCAGACTTCTCTCCAAATCTCTTCCAGATCATAACGCCTCCATCATCACAAATGTTGCTGCAAAAATGGTTGTGCCGGATATAAAAAAGAAACAGAAGCGTAAAAAAATGAAATTTTACGCCTCTGAAAATATTTCTATCCGATTAATACGTATAAAAATCGGAAATTAAGAGAGTATCTCTTTCAGATAGGGGAAGATCTTTTCAGACAGTTCTGTAAGGTACGGATAGAGGGCTGAACCTGAAAACATGCTGTCGGGGAAGATATTCCATGCCTTGTCGAGATAGTTTATCAAAAATGTGACAAGACTCAATATTATTACACACTTCACTACTGAGAAGAGTATTCCGAGCAGGCGGTTGAGCCAGCCCAGCAGTGTAAAATGGACAATCTTCTCAATACCCTTGCCTATGAAGGTGCAGAGCAGCATTACAACTAGCAGTATCGTTACGAATGCTACTATATATATTACTGTTTCACCTGCGGGGATCAATGATTTGAGTTGCTCAGTTACATAAGGCGTGAATTTGGAGGCACTCCAAATTCCAAGCACAAGCGAAACTATACCCACAAGTTGTGAGATGAAACCCTTGAAAGCCCCACCAATGGCGCAGGCAATGATTATGATCAATATTATGAAATCCAACAATCCCAAATCCATGGCACGACAAACTAATTGTGCTGTAATGTGTCAGTTCCAGGAACAAGGTTGCCCTGTGACCATACAGCTCTTACATTAAGGTTATTGTCGAGAATAACAATATCAGCATCCTTTCCTTTTTCAAGAGAGCCTTTCCTGTTTGAGATGCCCATTATTCTTGCAGGGGTTTCAGATGCCATCCTTACAGCATCTTCCAGCGGAATACCGGCTTTGTTTACCATGGTCCTGATGAGGACATCCATGGTTGCGATACTTCCTACCAGAGATGAGTGGTCTGCCAGTTTGCATACACCGTCTTCTATTATTATAGGTGAACCTTCTGCAGGTCTGATGTCGCTTCCGGCATACAGAAGGGCATCAGTAACAAGGCAGGTGCGCTCCACTCCTTTCAGTTTATATACCATTTTCAGGATGGTATGAGGCAGATGGTGTCCGTCGGCAATTACCTCTACGGTCATATCATCAATCAGATAGACACTTTCAACTGTTCCCTCATATTTATACTCCTGACGTTTGTGGAAGCCTGGCATTGAGTTGTAGAAGTTGGCTGTATGGGTGAAGCCTGCTTCATGGGCAGCCTTTATATCTTCAAACTCCGCCTCTGTATGGGTAATTGTTGCCAGAATACCTCTCTCGGTGAGGGCTTTGGCCAGCTCGTGCGCTCCAGGTAGTTCCGGGCTGATATCCCATCTCTTTATACACTCCGTGCTCTCTAGAATTGCTGTGTACTCAGCCTTATCCGGATTCTTCACTTTGTGGATAGGACCGGACATCTTGTGGTTCAAGTATGGTCCGGCAAGATGAAGCCCCATCACCTGAGAACCCTTCTCCTTCATCAATTTTTCACAAATGTCTATGGCTTTGTATATTGATTCTGCTGGAGATGTTGCAAGAGTAGGGAATATGCTTGTTGCACCATATTTCAGGTGAGTTGAAATGACAGTCCTGAAAGCCTCCTCTTCGCACTCCCTGAAATCACGTCCGCCACCACCATAAACATTCATGGCAATGAATCCGGGAACTATATACATTCCCTTTGCATCGATAGTCTCCGCTCCAATAATGGAGAGCTCGTTATCTGTAACCGCCAAAATTTTTCCGTTGTTGACTATTACTGAGCCTCCCTTGGTCCAGCCTCCGGGAGTCAGAATCTTTCCATTGGTAATCTGGGTAAGCATAAAGCGTATATATTAGAATAGTTTGTTGGTACCTTCAACTAGTTTTCCCATCGCCCATACGGCGCGTACATTCAACTCTTTGTCGAGAACAAGTATATCTGCATCCTTACCTCTCTGGAGTGAGCCTTTGCGGTCATAAACTCCCATAATCTTGGCAGGAGTCTCAGATGCCATGCGGATTGTATCTTCCAATGGAACCTCTGCTTTCTGCACCATGGTCTTGATAAGTCTGTCCATAGTTGCAATACTGCCGGCAAGGGCCGATCTGTCTGCAAGTTTGCATACACCGTCCTCTATAATAACCCTTGGGTCGAATGCTGTCTGGCTGTCGCTGGCAGCGCAAGCCAATGCGTCTGTAATGAGACATGTGCGCTCAACACCCTTGACTTTATAAACAAGTCTCAGAATTGTAGGAGGAACATGTATTCCGTCGGCAACAACCTCCACAGTCATGTCATCAATGAGATAGATACTCTCCACTGTACCCTCGTATTTGTACTCGCGGCGTTTGTGGAATCCTGGCATTGCATTGTAGAAGTGGGTTGCGTGGGTATATCCGGCCTGATATGCAGTCATGATATCTTCATACTCAGCCTGTGTGTGTCCTACAGAGGCCAATACACCTTTTGAAGTTATATATTTTCCAAATTGCATTGCTCCCGGCAATTCAGGGGCTGCATCCCAGCGTTTGATGCAGTTTGTCTCTTCGAGAAGGGGAATATATTCGTTAGGGTCAGGATTCTTTATATTTTCAGGAAGCTGTCCGCCTGCCATCTTCATGTTGAAGTAGTGGCCTTCCAGATGGAGACCGAGTACCGGACTGTCCTTTTCTGCCATAAGTTTCTCTGTGGTGGCAGCAGCAGCGCGTATCATAGGAATTGTTGAAGAGGACAATGTAGGGAAGATACTGGTAGTACCATGTTGCATATGTGCCTTCACAGCCTCTCTGAAAGCATCTTCGGTACCCTCCATAAAATCCCTTCCGCCACCGCCGTGCGCATGGATTTCAATACCGCCTGGCACAATGTACATCCCTTTGGCATCAATGAGGTTTGCTCCAACAACGGCCATATCGCAATTTGTAACTTCAAGAATCTTGTTGTCCCTCATTATCACAGAGCCATCTTTAAGCCATCCTTGAGGGGTGAGGATCTTTCCATTTATGATTTGTGTAAGCATAATCGTCTCATTTAATAAATCAGGCAACAAAATTACTTCTTTTATTTATTAAATAAAATTTTGATAAGAATAAACGTTCTGATTATCTTTGCAAATTCAAAAATTTAGCATTTTTATACTACAATGGGTTTTGCAGAATATAAAAAATTGGATTTGGTAGAGATCAATGAGTCTGTACTGAAGAAATGGAAAGAAGAGAATTGTTTTGAAAATACTTTGAAAGCACGTGAGGGTGCTCCTAAATTCATATTTTTCGAGGGTCCGCCTTCAGCAAATGGTATGCCTGGTATCCACCATGTGATGGCAAGGGCTATCAAAGACTCGTTCTGCCGTTTCAAGACACAGAGCGGATATCTGGTACAGAGAAAGGCAGGATGGGATACTCATGGACTCCCTGTTGAACTTGGTGTAGAGAAAATGCTGGGAATTACCAAAGAGGATATCGGCAAGAAAATCTCCGTTGATGATTACAACAGCGCATGCCGCAAGGAGGTGATGAAATATACCAAAGAGTGGGTTTCACTTACAGAGAGGATCGGTTACTGGGTAGATATGGACAATCCTTATATCACCTATGATAACAAATATATCGAGACACTGTGGTATCTGCTCAAGGATATTTATGGCAAGGGCCTTCTCTATAAAGGTTATACAATACAGCCATACTCGCCTGCAGCCGGCACAGGATTGAGTTCGCATGAACTAAACCAGCCGGGATGCTACCGTGATGTGAAGGATACAACAGTTGTTGGTCAGTTCAGGATACTCGACCCTAAGCCTGAAATGACCCAATGGGGTACTCCTTATTTCCTTGCATGGACAACCACTCCATGGACATTGCCTTCAAATACAGCACTTTGCGTTGGACCTAAGATTGAATATGTAGCAGTGCAGACATATAATGGATATACAGGAGAAAAGATGACAGCAGTGTTGGCGAAACCGCTCCTTTATACCCATTTCAACAAAAAGGCAGAGGAGCTGGCTCTTGAGGATTACAAACCTGGAGACAAGCTCGTTCCGTTCAAGATTGTAGGTGAGTACAAAGGACCGGATCTGGTCGGAATGAGATATGAGCAGATTATCCCTTGGGTAAAACCTGTATCTGTGGATGAGAAGGGAAATTGGAAGGATGCTTCCGACAAGGCATTCCGCGTGATTTCAGGAGACTATGTTACAACAGAGGATGGTACCGGTATTGTACACATTGCCCCTACATTCGGTGCTGACGATGCTTTTGTAGCTCGCGCCGCTGGAATTCCTTCGCTCTTTATGATAAACAAAAGAGGTGAGACACGTCCAATGGTAGACCTTACCGGAAAATTCTACCTCATGGATGAATTGGATGAGGAGTTTGTAAAGAGCTGTATTGATATCAACCTGTACAAGGAGTATGAAGGCCGTTGGGTAAAAAATGCATATGACCCTCAGTTTACAGTAAATAATGTATATGATGAGAAGGCTGCATCAGCCGCTGAGAATCTTGATATATATATATGCCTGATGATGAAGGCTGCTAACAAGGCATTCAAGATTGAAAAGCATACACACAACTATCCTCACTGCTGGAGAACCGACAAACCGGTGCTCTACTATCCTTTGGATTCATGGTTCATAAGAAGTACAGCTGTGCAGGATGAGTTGATAGCACTCAACAAGACCATCAACTGGAAACCTGAGAGCACAGGATCTGGCCGTTTCGGAAAATGGCTTGAGAATCTTCAGGACTGGAACCTTTCGAGAAGCCGTTATTGGGGCACTCCGCTTCCTATCTGGAGAACCGAGGATAAGAAAGAGGAGATGTGCATAGGTTCGGCAGAGGAGCTCTACAATGAGTTGGAAAAATCGGTGGCAGCAGGTTTTATGCCGTCGAATCCATTGAAAGATAAAGGATTTGTGCCTGGTGACTTCTCTAAAGAGAATTATGAAAAGATAGATTTGCACAGACCATATGTAGATGGTTATATTCTTGTTTCACCAAGCGGACAACCAATGAAACGTGAACTTGACCTTATTGATGTGTGGTTTGATTCAGGTGCAATGCCATTTGCTCAGGAAGGCCTTGAGAACCTTGGCAAACCTCAGTTTGGACAGACTGCGGATTTCATTGCAGAGGGCGTGGACCAGACACGTGGATGGTTCTTCACATTGCATGCAATCTCTACAATGGTGAATAAGAAAATTGCCTTCAAGACAGTCCTTTCAAATGGTCTGGTACTCGACAAAGACGGCAACAAGATGAGTAAGAGACTCGGAAATGCAGTTGATCCGTTCAAGGCTCTTGATGAGTATGGCGCAGACTCTCTGAGATGGTATATGCTAACCAATGCACAGCCATGGGACAACCTTAAATTTGACTTTGCAGGTGTTGACGAAGTGAGAAGAAAATTCTTCGGCACACTTTACAATACATATTCATTCTTTGCACTTTATGCGAATGTAGACGGCTTTACAAACCGTATGGAGCAGATTCCAGTAGAGAATCGTCCTGAGATTGACCGTTGGATCATATCACTCATGAACAGTCTTGTGAAGGATGTGAAGGAGTGTTATGAGAACTACGATGTTACAACCGCGGGAAGAAAGATTCAGGATTTCGTATGTGACCATTTGAGCAACTGGTATGTGCGTCTCAACAGAAAACGTTTCTGGGGCGGTACCATGGATGACGACAAACTGTCGGCATACCAGACATTGTATTCTTGTCTAGAGAATGTGGCAATTCTTGCAGCTCCTATCGCGCCGTTCTTTATGGAGAGACTCTTCCTCGATTTGAACGCTGTTTCCGGTCTGCACAATGAGAATTCCGTTCACCTTGTACTTATGCCTGAGGCTGAAGACAAATATATCGACAAGGCTCTTGAGCAACGTATGGAGATGGCACAGTTGAGCTCATCAATGGTTCTTGCATTGAGAAGAAAGGTAAATATTAAGGTAAGACAGCCTTTGGCAAAACTGATCATTCCTGTTCTTGATGACAATATACAGGTTCAATTCGAGAAGGTTAAGGATCTTGTTCTGGGTGAGGTGAATGTTAAGGAGGTTGAATTTATCCGCAATACAGAGGGATTGATTACCAAGAAGATAAAACCTAACTTCAAGACTTTGGGCAAGAAGTACGGTAAACAGATGAAGGAGATATCGGCAGCATTCGGCCAGCTCGACCAGCATGCAATAAATATGATTGAGCAGTCGGAGGCATATGAAATGGCTTTGGCATCAGGCAATGTTGTACTTGAGAAGGGTGATTATGAGATAACATCTGAGGATATGCCGGGCTGGTTGGTTGCAACAGAGGGCAAACTGACTGTAGCATTGGATATAACAGTAAGTGATGAACTCAAGAGAGAGGGTGTGGCACGCGAATTGGTGAACCGTATCCAGAATCTGCGTAAAGAGTGCGATTTTGAGATTACAGACAAGATCCGCGCCCAGATTTCGAGAAGAGATGATATTGAGGATGCATTGGCAAGCTTCAACGATTATGTATGCAGCCAGACATTGTGCGAGAAGATAGAGATGGTTGATACTCTTGAGGGTGGTGCACACATAGAGTGGGGCAATAATGAATTTGTAGATATAAAGGTTGAAAGAGTATAATAAATGATTATTATTACTATCTTTGATTATTAAAACTTAACGTCATGGCAACAGAACAATTTGAAAAAGTAAGGTATAGCGACGAGGAGTTGCAGGAATTCAAGGCTGTTATTCTACAGAAACTTGCGAAGGCTAAGGAGGATTATGAGCAGTTGAGGGCTGCAATAACTCATAGCGCCAGCAATGGCGTTGAGGATACCTCCCCTACATTCAAAGTGCTTGAGGAGGGTGCTTCTGCATTGTCTAAAGAGGAGTCAGGCCAATTGGCTGCAAGACAGTTCAAATTCATCCGTAACCTTGAAGCAGCTCTTATAAGAATAGAGAACAAGACCTACGGTGTCTGCAGGGAGACTGGAAAACTTATTCCAAAGGAGAGACTCATGCTGGTACCTCATGCCACATTATCTGTAGAGGCGAAGAACAAGAGATAATATGAAGTTGTCGAAGGGTAAGATAATATCGCTCTCTGTGATTTTATTGCTTTTGGTAGACCAGGCAATAAAATTTGCAGTAAAACTCAACATGACTCTTGGTGAGAGCATTCCGGTATTGGGTGACTGGTTCAAGATCTGTTTTGTGGAGAATAATGGAATGGCCTTTGGAATGCAGTTTGGGGGCGATTTCGGCAAGATTCTTCTTACCTTGTTCAGGATAGTTCTGATTGGACTTATAATATACGATATAAATAAAGTATTATTGAAGAAAAGTGATACTCCTACGGGCGTGCTCGTTGGAGTATCACTTGTTTTGGTTGGTGCTATCGGCAATGTAATTGACTGTATCTTTTATGGACAGCTCTTCAGCGCATCCTCTTATGGCATGTTGGCTGAATTTCTTCCATCCGGCGGCGGTTATGCCCCCCTTATGATGGGAAAGGTTGTGGATATGTTCTATTTTCCGCTGATTGAATCTACATTTCCGGATTGGCTGCCTATTTGGGGTGGGAAGGATTTCATCTTCTTCCGTCCTGTATTCAATTTTGCCGACAGCTGTATATCAGTGGGTGTAATCTACATGCTCCTTTTCCAGTACAAATATTTTTCCCGACAATAATTTTTCTGATAACATTATTGAATAGTCTGAGATTCAGTGTTTGAGCTTTTCAATCAGTTTCTGTCTTGAAAAGTGTATACGGCTTTTTACAGTACCCAGATGAAGACCAAGTTCGTCGGCAATCTCCTGGTATTTGAAGCCGCTGTCGTGCATCTGGAAAGGAATTCTGAACTCAGGTTCAAGTGAATTTACAAGACCTGTAAGTTCTTTGAAATTGAAATCGCTCTCCGGATTTGTCTGGGTTGGCTTGCTGTTTATGACAAATTCCTGCACATCCTTGCTGAATATGGCCTGTTTCTTAACTCTGCGCCGGTAATCATTTATGAAGGTATTCTTCATGATGGTATAGAGCCAAGCCTTGAGGTTTGTACTTGAATCGAATTTGTCTTGATTGTTCAAGGCCTTGTAGTATGTCTCCTGAACAAGATCCTTTGCATCGTCAGAATCCAATGTGAGGCTATAAGCATATCTGGAAAGACTCTGTTCCAGGCTTATAATTTCGTGTTCGAAGTTATTGGCGTTTCTCATAATCAATAATGTTAAATTCGACTAAATAACCAGATAACGTTTAAAAAGTTCAGAAAGCCTATTTTATATATAAGGTATAATAGCCCGAAGTATACTTATAAATGCCACTTCCACCTGCCCAAAACAAAGGTAATTGATGGAAATTGAAAAATAATTACATTATTGTTAAATTTGAATGTAATTATTTTTCTGAGCGCAAAAAATCTATTGGGTAGTAAATATTTTCAAAAAAAAGTTGGATAATAAAAAAAAATGTCTACCTTTGCAATCCCAAAGCAAACGCGGAGGAATTGGAGAGGTGGCAGAGTGGTCGATTGCGGCGGTCTTGAAAACCGTTGAACTGAGAGGTTCCGGGGGTTCGAATCCCTCTCTCTCCGCAGCAAAGAGGAAGTTACTGAAACGGTAACTTCCTCAATTTCTTTTTAGTTAGGTTCTAACTGCAAAACAATCAAAGAATTACAGACGGATTTCTGACTATCTTCTGACTACCAAATAAAGACAGGATGTAGTCAAAAATAGTTACCAGATTGTAACCATCGGTATCCAAATCGTAACCGGACATCCGGAAAGCAGCGATAGGTTACTGCGTCTATGATTTGACTACCATTTGTAAGAAGTCGTATCAAATCCATTGTCGGCAGTGGGCAAATGCTTATCTTTGAGGTACAATTGATTGAAAGTTTTAATTCTAGACCTATGAAAAGATTATTGTACACCCTGCTTGTGCTGTTAGCTGTTGCAGGTGTTTGTGTAGTTACTTGTCCGGATAAGGATGCTCATTCTGATGCGTTGAAGGACTTGTTGAAGACAGCTATGACCTCTGAATTATCAAAAGAAATTACTAATGAAGAAGAGTCTGGATGGGCTATGCTTGGCTCAATGATAGGCACAGGTATCGGTGGACTTGTTATTGATAATATGCTCAAGGTTGATAATTATTTTGTGTGTAGCGTTGGCACAATAACATATGAAGGGGAAACCAAAATCGTCTCTGTAGGACTTTTGAATCATGTTTTTACGGCAGATGATGAAGATGTTATGGAAGCATCAGAAGATATTTTTTAACGAACGAAGATGCTATGAAGGAAGCTGGATATGTTTATATTCTGACCAATCCTAGTTTTAAGGATGATTGGGTAAAGATTGGCAAGAGTTCCCGTCCTGTGGATGTCCGTTCAAAGGAACTGGATAACACTGCTGTGCCATTACCTTTTAAGATTTATGCAACCGTTAAGACCGTCAAGTATGAAGTGTTGGAGAAGAATCTTCACAAGACCATTGATCGTCTGAGTGATTTGCGAATCCGTCAGAATCGTGAGTTCTTCAACATCTCTCCAGCAATGGCTCTCGACCTTATCAGAGATATTGCAAATCTCATTGATGATGCCGAGATAGAGGTTTACCACGATGGAAAGCCTTGTAAGGATTCATGTGAGAAGGCAGTTAAGTCGACTGAGCCTCATAAGCAGCGTCCGAGATTCAAATTCAGCATGGTCAATATCCCGATAGGCTCAACGCTTACCTTTGTTCCAACTGGTATTGAGGTACGTGTCGCTTCGGATGATATGGTGGAGTATGAAGACCGCCTATATAAATTGTCTCCATTTGTAGGAACATTCATGCCGGAGGAGAAACGCAACACATCCGGAGCCTACCAAGGAGCAAAGTACTTCTCTTATAAAGGAGAGGTGCTGGATGACATCAGAACAAGGATTGAATGTAATGAAACCAAATAATCTGTAGCTATAAAACGGATATTATTGATAATTCTGATTGCTTGTTTCTCATTAAAGATATAGTCGCCCTGTGAAGTTCACAATCCTAGGTTTTCCTCCTACTCGATTGGATACATTTTTATTGTGCTGCGCTCTACTCTACAGCTCAATTTCTATAACCCATTTTTTCAATTTTGTTTTGGTTGGCTCTCCTGTTTCCTGCAAAAAGGAGGCATATCCAGGCCATCCTGTGCCGAGATGGATAGTAAAGCTTGTGTAACTGTCCATAGACATTTCGGGAACTTCGGATGTGGAGGTGATTTTCTGGTTTTCCGGTAACAATGAGTTTATATAGTGGAGGGTTGTCATTTTGAGTTGTTCCTTGTCGTAGCGTGTAACGCTGTGGAATGTAGTCCATGTTGTTTCAGGATTGAACTCTGCTACATAACGTTGCAATTCTCCATCCAGAGTTTTGCCCTGCTCAAATGGAGAGGCAACCTGTATATTGTCTGTGTATCTCTCATTCAGTTTAAATTTATATCCATGAAATGAGAACAGTGAAGTTATAGGCTCAATGCTCTTGTAGACATAGGCGTCAGACATGAAAGGGGCAATGGCGGTGTTTAAAGCCTCTCTTGTGGTTTTGTCCTTCAACTCTTTCTCCATCTCCTTGATGAGTGTTTCCAACTGGGATATAAGGCTATTCTTATATTCATCAAAATTTACAATTTCCTGTAATGAACCGTACTCGTTTGTCTTGAAGGTGATGGAAATGCTGTTTCCAATATTGGCCACCCTTTTCAACAGACTGGCAATAGGAGATTTCTCATCAGAGATGCTTACTGCTTCTGAAAGTTTTGTGTAATTGATCAGGTAGCCGTTTGCACTACTGTCAATCACTTCAAGTTCAAACTTGCTTTCCGAGTATGAGAGTTCTGTAGTGTCGGTCCCTTTGATTTCAATTGTCTGTGCAGCGTAGTTGTAGCAGTATTTTTCGCCTTTGTTCCAATATGCTACAATCTGGGCAGTTGAATCTTTGAGGTTGAGCTGTGCAGATACTTGAAATGCGTTCATCAGGCAGAAGCATAGTATAAACAAATTTTTCATAAGCATATTTTTACACAAAAATAATCATAATTCATAATATTGTTTATCTTTGTTTCCTATAAAATGTTTAAAATGCAGCAATCTAGTTATATCATTGAAGTTCACAATGTTTCCAAACATTTTGGTGACAAGACAGTTTTGGATAACATAAATTTGAATGTGAAGAAGGGCGAATTTGTAACAATTCTGGGTCCTTCAGGGTGTGGAAAAACTACACTACTACGTCTTATAGCCGGGTTTCAGACAACATCTGAGGGTGAAATACGCATTGCGGGGAAAGAGATAACGCAGACGCCTCCGCATTTGAGGCCTGTGAATACGGTTTTCCAAAAGTATGCACTGTTCCCCCATCTGAATGTATATGATAATATTGCGTTTGGCCTCAAACTTAAAAAAGTTGCCGCTCCGGTAATTGAGAAGAAGGTGAAGGCTGCATTGAAGATGGTGGGAATGACAGATTATGAATACAGGGATGTGGATTCGCTCTCTGGTGGTCAGCAGCAGCGTGTGGCTATAGCACGTGCCATTGTGAATGAGCCTGAGGTGTTGCTTCTGGACGAGCCGTTGGCTGCGTTGGATCTCAAGATGCGTAAAGATATGCAGATGGAGCTCAAGGAGATGCACCAGAAGTTGGGCATTACATTCATCTATGTTACCCATGATCAGGAGGAGGCACTTACTCTGAGCGATACCATTGTGGTAATGAGTGAGGGAAAAATCCAGCAGATTGGAACACCTATGGATATATATAACGAACCTATAAACTCATTTGTTGCAGACTTCATAGGAGAGAGCAATATTCTCAACGGTATCATGATACATGATAAGAAGGTCTCTTTTGCCGGCCATGAGTTTGAGTGTGTCGACAAAGGATTTGGAGAGAATGTGGAGGTGGATGTCGTGATTCGTCCTGAGGATGTCTATATTTTTGATCCGTCGGATGTTGCACAGCTTACCGGAGTTGTGACAAGTTGTATATTCAAGGGTGTGCATTATGAGATAGTTGTGCAGACATCAGAAGGTTATGAGATAATGGTACAGGATTACCACTGTTTTGAGGCCGGCCGTAATGTGGGCCTGCTTGTGAAACCTTTTGATATTCATGTAATGAAGAAGGAGCGTTCATGCAATACTTTTGAAGGAAAAGTTATTGATGACTCGCATGTGGAGTTTTTGGGATGCAGTTTTGAGGCACCTGCAGCAGCCGGATTTGAGTCTGGTGAGAAGGTGGTTGTGGAGGTTGATTTCAAGGATATTATACTCCAAGATAATGAGGAGGACGGTGAGTTGAGCGGCGATGTGAACTTTATCCTCTATAAAGGAGACCACTATCATCTTACAGTTGTTTCAGACTGGGGTGTGGATATTTTTGTAGATACTAATGATGTTTGGGATAATGGGGATTGTGTCGGAATTTCCATTTTACCGGAGTCAATCCGTTTAAAAAAGTTGCAGGAAGATGCTGAATAGTCTGTCTCGTTTTTTTATGCGGCGTAAGAACTGGTCGATACCTTATGCCCTGTTTCTTATAGTATTTGTAGTAATACCGCTGCTGCTGATTGTATTCTATGCTTTCACCGATGAGGAGGGTATGTTCACATTTGCGAACTTCCGCAAATTCATGATGCATCCTGAGGCGATGAACACATTCATCTACTCCATTGGAATTGCTATAATTACTACCCTGGTGTGTCTGCTTCTGGGTTACCCGGCAGCATATATACTCAGCCACAGGTCGCTGAATGTCTCAAAGACAATGGTAGTTCTCTTTATATTGCCGATGTGGGTGAATATCCTCATCCGAACATTGGCTACGGTGGCCCTGTTTGATTTTCTCAAACTGCCGCTTGGTGAAGGTGCATTGGTATTCGGTATGGTCTACAACTTCTTGCCATTCATGATCTACCCTATATACAATACTTTGCAGAAGATGGATTACAGCCTGGTTGAGGCGGCCCAGGATTTGGGTGCAAATCCGTTGAAGGTCTTCTACAAGGTGATACTGCCGCTCTCTATGCCAGGTATTGTAAGCGGTATTGTTATGGTGTTCATGCCAACTGTTTCAACATTTGCCATTGCCGAGCTGCTTACAATGAACAATATAAAGCTCTTCGGTACAACAGTACAGGAGAATATATATAATGGTATGTGGAATTATGGAGCGGCCCTCTCTTTGATAATGCTGCTTCTTATAGGTATTATGAGCCTCTTTACAAATGAGGAGGATAATGCCCAAAATGAAAGTGGAGGTGTGATATGATAAAGAAGATTTTTGCAAAAGGGTATCTGTGGCTGCTGCTTGCATTGCTCTATTCACCCATCCTTATCATTATGATATTTTCATTCACCGAAGCCAAAGTACTGGGCAACTGGACAGGTTTTTCATTCAAACTCTACAGTTCCCTCTTTGCCGGTGGAATGCACCATTCGCTCATTGATGCAATAATCAATACATTTGTCATAGCCTTTATAGCGGCATCTGTCTCCACAATTTTGGGCAGTATAGCGGCTGTGGGCATATACAATCTGCGCTCACCGATGCGTGGTGTTATGAATTTTACCAACAGTATTCCTATAATGAATCCCGACATCATTACTGGTGTATCGCTCTTTTTGCTTTTTGTAAGTTTTGGTGTCTCTCAGGGATTTACAACTGTTGTTCTGGCTCATATAGCATTTTGTGCCCCCTATGTAGTGTTGAGCGTAATGCCACGTCTGAAGAAGATGAATCCAAATATCTACGAGGCGGCTCTTGACCTTGGCGCCACACCATTCCAGGCTCTGCGCAAGGTTATATTGCCGGAGATATTGCCAGGTATGATAAGCGGATTCATTCTGGCATTCACACTCTCCATAGATGATTTTGCTGTAACAATATTTACCATAGGAAATGAGGGTCTGGAGACACTTTCCACTTATATCTATGCCGATGCGCGCAAGGGTGGTCTCACTCCGGAACTGCGCCCTCTCTCCACTATAATATTTGTGACAGTTCTTGTACTTCTGATTGTAATTAACAAACGTGCAGAAAAGCAGAAAAAAGAGTAAAGGATGAAAATACTCAAATATATGTTCATATTGGCCATT
Organism: Bacteroidales bacterium; assembly: GCA_017935505.1. Classification (GTDB taxonomy): domain Bacteria; phylum Bacteroidota; class Bacteroidia; order Bacteroidales; family UBA932; genus Egerieousia. The sequence goes on from JAGBHM010000014.1 coordinate 117,218, forward strand.
ATTGTGGCCATGACCTCATGCCAGCGTTCACATGAGGCCAGAAACCAGATACTTAAGGTTTATAACTGGGCTGATTATATAGATGAGGATGTGCTTGCCGAATTCCCCCAGTGGTATAAGGAACAGACAGGTGAGGATATAGAGGTGATTTACCAGGTCTTCGACATAAACGAGGTGATGCTTACAAAAATTGAGAGGGGTCATGAGGATTTTGATGTTGTGTGTCCGTCGGATTACATAATAGAGAGGATGATGAAGAAGGATATGCTTATACCTATTGACCGCAATTTCGGGCATACTCCGGATTATATTCCCAATGCCTCGCCTTATATGATGTCCCTGCTTGACATTGTGAGTGTAGATGGCCGCAAAGGTTCAGATTATGCGGTTGCCTATATGTGGGGCACTGCCGGAATACTTTACAATACTGAGCTGATTTCTGATGAGGAGGCCCATACATGGAAGACTTTGTGGGATCCGAAGAACAGTGGTCAGGTGCTCATGAAGGATGCCTACAGAGATTGTTATGGAACAGCCATAATATATGCAAATTCGGAGAGGCTGGCCAGCGGTGAAACAACTGTAGAGGAGCTGATGAATGACAACTCCAGAGAGGCGATTGCTGATGTTGAAGAGGCTTTGAAGGCCATGAAACCGAATATTGCAGGTTGGGAGGCCGATTTTGGCAAGGAGATGATGACAAAAGGCAAGGCGAGTCTTAACTTTACCTGGAGCGGTGATGCCGTATGGGCGATAGAGGAGGCTGATGCAGTTGGTGTAAGCCTCAATTATGCGGTTCCTGTTGAGGGCAGCAACGTATGGTTCGACGGCTGGGTTATTCCAAAATATGCCCGCAATGTGAAGGCTGCAAGCTATTTCATCAACTATCTGTGCCGTCCTGATATAGCAATGAGAAATATGGATGCAATAGGCTATGTAAGTGCCATTGCAACTCCTGAAATACTTGAATCAAAAATAGATACAACTCTCTCGAATTACTCTGACCTGAGCTATTTCTTTGGACCTGAGGCCGACTCTGTACAGGTTTGCCCGATACAGTATCCGGATATACAGGTGATAGAGCGCTGTGCTATGATAAGAGATTTCAGCAATAAGAAGGATCTTGAGTTGGTTCTTGAGATGTGGAGCCGTGTGAAGGGAGATAATCTCAATACCGGAATAGTATTGCTCATATTTGCCGTATTCGGAGCTCTGTTTGTGTGGCTAATAGTCAGCAAAGTGAGAAAGATGCGCCATAATATGCGCCGTAAGAGGAGAGGTGTAAGGCGTAAAAAGTAGAGTGTTGTATGAAGAAGATAATTAATCCGTATGTAGGTACATCAGAAGGGTTGGGATACAACTGTTTTGCCTGTGCACCCCATAACCCTTGCGGTTTGAAAATGGAATTTTATGAGGATGGGGAAGAGGTCGTTTCCTTCTGGACTCCCGATAAAAACTATCAGGGATGGCTCAATACCCTGCATGGCGGAATTCAGGCAACATTAATGGATGAGACAGGCGGATGGCTTATTTCAAGGAAGTTCCAGACATCTGCCATGACCACAAACCTCAATGTAAAGTATAAAAAACCGGTGCCCGTAGAGCAACCTCTGGAGATCAGGGCCAGACTAAAGGAGGTTAAGCGCAGTTTCCTTATATTGGAGATAACCCTCTCTGCAAATGGTGAGGTATGCTCTGTTGCAGAGGCCACTTACTATAAATTTTCAAAAGAAATGGCAGAAAAGGAGTTCCATTTTCTGCCATACGAAGTTGAAGAGTAGTTCTTCAATTGTTCCTATTCAAACGAATACTTCTCGCCATATTCCATCATCTGTCCGAGGAAATCTGTGCCGTATACTATCTTGTAGTCGGTGATTTTTCCATTCTCTTCAACTGGAACGATGGTTGGATTGATAAATCCTTTGTATGGTTTCAACTGCAATGCTGCATATCTCTCTTTTACCTCCTTATGAAGAGCAGGATCAATATTTATTGCATATTTCTCAATAAGCTCTTTGCCGGCCTGGTAGTCGCCCTCTGATTTTATTCTTTGTATCTCGGCAAGCAACTCACCAAAAATTGTACGCAACTTGCTGTAGTCATTTATTACAAAGTATGTTTTTCCGTCGCGCTCCCTCTTTTCTATCACATCTTTTTCTGCACCCGGATTGTTCTCTTTCAAACCTCTTTCATAACTCCAGTCTGCAATGAGTTTCCTGTCCTGCATGTGTGCTTCGGTATTTGTCTTGCCAAGCTCAATTCTATTGAACTGCATGAACATTCCATTTACTACCTGACCCAGGTACTCTGCTTTATAAGCCTCTGCATCAGGCACAATGCCAAGTTCAACCAATTTTGGATCGGCCAGATAATATAGTGCAAAGAGATCTGCACGTGCCTCCTCAAGGGCTGAGGTATATTCACCTAATGCGTTGTCTGAAACACCTTCGAGCAACTGGCCTGAACCATGGCCCAGACACTCATGCAGGTCGGTATGGAGGTCACTTGTGATACTCTTGTATTTTTTCAGAAGCTCTTTGTCGTTATCATCCCAATAGAACTCATTAGTGGCGCTCTTTGGCGATTCATCAGCCGCCTTGTTATAGGCATCTGTGATATTGGCAATGGTAACTGATTTGGAACCATAATCTTTTCTTATCCAGTTTGCATTAGGCAGATTTATTCCGATAGCTGTATATGGGTGGCAGTCGCCTCCAAGGCTGGCAACTGTAATCACTTTGGCAGAAACACCCTTCACCTTCTCTTTCTTGAAACGGTTATCGATAGGGGAGTTGTCTTCGAACCACTGAGCATTTGCACTGATGATTTCAGTCCTTTCAGAGGCCTTTACATCTTTGAAGTTTACAACAGATTCCCATGTAGCCTTGCGTCCGAGCGGGTCGTTGTAGCTCTCAATAAATCCGTTTACAAAATCAACTTGTGAAATGGTGTCCTGTACCCAAGCTACATTATATTCATCCCAAGTTTCAAGAGAACCGGTGTTGTAGTACTCTATCAATTGTGCAATATAATCCTTCTGAGCTTGATTTTCAGCATATTCAGCTGCAGCCTGGAGATGTTTCACAATCTGCTGGATGCTTTTTCCATAAAGGCCGTCAGCTTTATATACAATCTCCTTTATCTGGCCGTTCTCCCTTACAAGTTTGCTGTTCAGACCATATGATACCGGTGTAGTATCTTTCGGATTCTCGAGTTTGTTGTAGAAGTTGTTGGCCTCATCCTTTGTGATGTTTCCACAATAAAAGTTTACAGCGGAGCCAAGGAGCAGGTCCTTCTCCTTTCCTGTATATTTTCTCTGCGGATAGAGCTCTGGATCAAAGATAACTGGCAGCAGCTCCTCGCACATATCCTCCTGGGCGGTAGCCACCATGAGTCCCTTGAAATACTCCTGTGTGCATTGAGGAGTGAATTTGTCCTCTGCATAGTGATGGTGTATTCCGTTGCTGAAGAAGACTCTCTTTGCGTAAGTGAGGAAATTCTGGAACTCTTCGCACTCCCTGTCCCCTTCGTACTCCCTGATTATTTTCTCAAGGCTCTTCCTGATTCTCAGATTGTATTTGAAGTTCTGGTCGAACAGAATGTCACGGCCGCATTTTCCTGCTTCACTCAGGTGGTAAATCAATGCTTTCTGATTGAGAGACAGAGCATCCCAGCCAGGAATCTGATAACGCAAGATCTGCAGGTCTGCAAACTCGTCGGCAATGTATTTGAATTCATCTCTCTTCTCTCCGGTGGCATTGCAGCACGATGATAGTGCGATGCCAAGTCCGCATAAAATGGTCATAGTTTTCAATATTTTCATAAAATAGTTTTTAGTTGTTTCCGTCGGTCGTTTCTATTGGAGTCTCCTTTGGAGTCTCCTTTTGGGGCTCCTGCACACTTGTACCATTAAATATCTTTTTTACAAAATCATATCCTTTGGCGATATATTTTATCAGGTACTCCATAGAGTATATTTTGTCCAGCACTCTATTTATATATGTGAGGGGATTGAGGGCATCTTTGCATGCTGTGGCATCCCTCTTCAACTCCAGCTCCTTCAACTCAATCACATGCTTTAGCCTCTGTCTGGCCTGCTGGAGCTGCTGCAGATTGCTGATGTGGGTATAGTCATTTTTCTCCATTGTCGAAAAAGGGTTTTATAAATATTTTAATCAGCTGGTTGATGAAGAGCCTTTTTCTGAAAATATACAGCATTATTGCCACGACAATGAAAAGGGCTCCCATTATGCAGAATCCCAAAGCTGTTGAACCTATCATCTCCCCAATGGCATATCCTGCTGCCAGCCCGAGCAGCTGGAGGGCAACTCCTGCAACAATGGCTGTAACTGTAACAAACAATATTGTATTGAAGAGAGTCGATAATCCCTCTACTCCCCTTAATTTGTATTCATCAATTTTCAGATTCAGATACTCTTTTGCAGAGACCGATAAATTGTTGAATGGATTTTGATGTTCAGGCTTGTCACTCATTTGTTTTTCCACTAATCAAACAAATATATGCTTTTTTTATAACTTTTTAACCTATATCTTAACCATTTGTTTAATTTTGCAAGAATTTATTCGATTAGTTATGGGAAAAGGACTATTGACCATATTCTTACTGTTGGTATCCAACAGTTTTATGACACTGGCCTGGTATGGTCATCTTAAATTCAATACAGAAAAGCTCTTCCCCAAATGGGGATTGCTGGCCTTTATAGTGATAAGCTGGCTCATCGCTTTTTTTGAATATTGTTTCCAGGTGCCGGCAAACAGGATTGGATTCAAGGCATTTGGCGGACCTTTTTCGCTTATGCAGCTGAAAATAATACAGGAGGTTATAACCCTGGTTGTATTTATGGCCTTTTCTTTGTTGTTCTTCAAGACAGAGACACTCAAGCTCAATCATCTTATAGCTTGCGTGTTCCTGGTATTGGCAGTTTATTTTATTTTTAAACAGTAATTGAGTTAACAGAAAAAGTATGGAGATTTTGAGATATATAAGACTTCCAAAATTGTTGTCGGCACTTGTCGTATGCCTGCTTATGGGCACTTTATGCTCTTGTGAGGAGGTGATAGGGAGTGCAGAAGAGTTCAAGGTAAAGGAGAAGACTTTGCTTGTCTATATGATAGCAAACAATAACTTGTCTTCAAATGCAATAAGCAACCTTTCGGCAATAAGGAACGGATATCTGCCCGATGAAGATAAAGGAAATATAGTGGTATATTATCATGTGCCCAACCAGAATCCGCTTCTGCTGAATGTACTGAAGGAGAAGAGTGGAAAGGCCCTTATTGATACCGTATATCGTTTCCCGTCGCGCAATTCTGCAACAAAAGAGTCTTTGAAGAGTGCAATGAATGTTACTGCAACCCTCTTTCCATCAAATGAGTATGGATTGATATTGTGGTCTCATGGAACAGGATGGCTGCCTGTAGGCTACTATGAAAATCCGGTAGGGGAGAGCACTTCGGCAAATGCCCCTGCTCTGGAGAATGGTACTTATACACAGTCTGGCCGTACAAATGAAACTGATCCGTATGCACATATGATAAAGATGGCAACAGATGGACAGAGCGGTGCCCCTGTGCGCAGCTTCGGAAGCGATAGCGGCAAGGAGATGGAGTTGAAGGATATTGTAGCCGGATTGCCATATAAACTCTCGTTCATAATATTTGATGCCTGCCTGATGGGAGGTGTTGAGGTGGCTTATGAACTCAAGGATTCCACAGATTATCTGCTCTTCTCTCCAGCCGAGATATTGGCCTCAGGATTCCCTTATTCAAAAATAATGGAGCATATTTTTGCCACCCCTACAGATCTGGAATCTGTGGCAAAGGAGTACTACAATTTCTATAATGAGCAGCCTGCAACAAGCAGGTATGCTACAATATCACTAGTGAAGACATCTGAGCTTGAGAAGGTTGCAGAGGTTGCCAAAGAGGTCTTTTCGGCCAACAGAGAGAAGATTTCTTCGCTTGATGCGAGCAGTGTCCAACGCTATTACAGAGGCAGTAAACATTGGTTTTATGATCTGGGGGATTTTATAGAGAAGATTGCAACTCCCCAACAGTTGCAGAGTTTTGTCGAGGCTCTGGATGATGCTGTGCTCTATAAGGCCACTACCCAGAATTTCTTTGATATTGTGATGACAAAATATTCCGGATTGAGTACATATATTCCAAATCCGGCTGATAAAGTCCTTGCAGAGTACTACCGCACACTCAAGTGGAATGAGGCCTGTGAAATGATAAAAGAGGATGACCCCGTGGAGTCACCCTCTTAAAAAAAACTTAAACTCAATACACTAATCTATAACTATTATTTGTCTCCAAAGTATCTTTTGTAAAGACCTGCGAAGCCTTGTCCGTGGCGTGCCTCGTCTTTGCACATTTCATGAACTGTATCGTGAATTGCATCGAGGTTCTGCTGTTTTGCAAGAGTAGCAATACGTTTTTTATCCTCGCAAGCGCCAGCCTCTGCTTCCCATCTCTTCTTTAGATTTGTTTTTGTATCCCAAACAACCTCACCGATAAGTTCTGCAAATCTTGCAGCATGGTCTGCCTCCTCAAATGCATATCTTCTGAAAGCCTCAGCAACTTCTGGATAACCCTCTCTGTCTGCCTGACGGCTCATTGCCAAATACATACCTACCTCAGTACACTCTCCGGTAAAGTGAGCCTTCAAACCCTCCATAATTTCAGGATCGCAACCTTGTGCTACACCAAGTCTGTGCTCATCGGCCCATGCCATTTCACCTTCATTCTCTACAACTTCTTTGAATTTCTCTCTTGGAACTTTGCAAAGAGGGCATTTCTCAGGAGCCTCGTTACCTTCGTGAACATAACCGCATACTGTACAGATAAATTTCTTTTTCATAATCGTAGTTTTTAATGTTTATTGTTATTGATATTATTTTTAACTTTGATGTTATTTTTACTTTAATTTTAATAATTCTTATTTTTGAATCATTAAAATCTATTGCAAAGGTAATACTTTTTTTTATATCTCCAAATTTTATTTAAAAAAATTCTAAATTAGATTTCGGGAATATAAATAAAGATTTAAATATGTGTCTCATATTTTGTCAATTGCATAAAAAAAATTATCTTTGCGGCCACAATTACAAAAAGGCATCTTTTTTGGTGCAATGGGGTCTGGAAACTCCAGACTGAGTAACACATTTTTAAACAAAACAACATGGAAACACTTGTTATTAAAGGTAATGCCAGAACTATTGGCAACAAACAGACAATCAAAACATTGCGTAGAAATGGCGAAGTTCCTTGCGTAATGTACGGACACAACTTGAACAATCTTGTATTCTCTATCAACGAGAAAGACCTTAAGAAAATTACACATACTCCAAAATCATATATCATCAAGATGGATATTGAGGGTAAAGAGTACACTTGCGTATTCCACTCAGCACAATACCATCCAGTAACTGATGAGGCTCTTCATGTAGACTTCCTTTCAGTTTCAAGCGAGAGACCAGTTGTAATCGATATTCCTATCGTTCTTACCGGTAACTCAGAGGGTGTTAAACAAGGTGGTAAACTTATGGTTTCTTCAAGAAAACTTAAAGTTTCGGCTCCTATCGAGAACCTTCCAGATGAGCTTACAGTAGATATTACAAACTTGCAGTTGGGCAAAACTATCGTAGCTGGCGATCTTTCATTCGATGGCGTTCAGATAGTATCTCCTAAGAGCACAATCATTTGCGCAGTTAAGATGACTCGTGCTGCTCTTGGTGCTGCCGCTGCTGCTGCCGCTGCCGCTAAAAAATAGTAGGGTATCATAAAACAGGCGTATCATGAATTTTTTAATCGCAGGATTAGGAAATATCGGAGCTGAATACGCAAATACCCGACACAATATAGGATTTATGGTGCTGGATGCCTTGATAAAAGACTCCGGCACCTCTTTTATTTCGGGACGTTACGGTTCAACTGCCGAGATTTCTTACAGAGGTCACAAACTTATATTGCTTAAACCATCCACTTATATGAATCTGAGTGGAAAGGCTGTGAATTATTGGATGCAGGAGCTGAAGATAAAACCGGAAAATCTTCTGGTTGTAGTTGATGATCTGGCTCTTCCATTTGGAACTCTGCGCATGCGCAAACAGGGCAGTGATGGCGGGCACAATGGCCTTAAAAATATAACCCAGATGTTGGGCAACAGTTCTTATGCACGATTGAGAGTTGGAATAGGTGATGCCTTCTCAAAAGGTCATCAGGTGGATTATGTGCTTGGAAAATGGAAATCGGAAGAGGAGAAGGAGATGCCGTTCATTCTCGACCGTGCCTGTGATGCCATAAAAGCCTATGCCTTTATGGGCCCCGACAGAGCCATGAACATCTGTAATACAAACACAAAAAAGAGCGAGTAACCGCTCTTTTTTTATTTACTACTCTTCTGAATGCAAAATAATGAAAGGGTAACAGATGTTTTGTGTGTTATATATATGTTAAATTAAATTAAATGTTATGAAGTGTGTGCATATATTCTTATTCCTATTCTTATTGTTTATTAGTTCGTGTGATAAGGAAAATGTTCCAGTATTACCAGAAACAGAGATGGTGCAATTTATAGAATTAAATAATGATCAATGGATGCTAAATCTTGAAGAAAATCAGGCTATAAAACTATTTGGAAATAGTGCGTATCAGAAGGTTATCTCACAGATAAAACAATTTAATGATGAGATTATAAAATTAAGAAAAGACTCTGTTAAAATAGAACTTATACATAATAATAAGAGCGTAATTTTTTGTAAAGGTGTAAAGATTGAAGAAAGAGAATATCCATTTGATGATATAAAAACAAAATCACCTACAATATTATTTAAACTCTCTGGTATAGGTGATGCATATTTTACCACCCCTAAGGATATAACAACAGTATATTGTAATGTCTATATTCAAGCAACATTTGGATGGAATTTTTTAGTTACAGATATGAAGTGGGGTGAACAATGGGCGGTTTATGGTTTTGGTCCAGGAAATAGAAATCAGTCTTTTGATTATAAACTGACAAATAGCATAAATCCGTTGAATTGGCATTTTCAATGTATTGGAACTAATACAGATATTGCTGTTGTGACATATACATTTTCTTATTAGTATAAACATATAATACTACTTAACTATGAGATACATTTCTATAATCATTATGGCATTGGCTATAATATCCTGCAAGTCCCAAGGTGAAGTTACCGGGCAAGGGATTAAGGATTTTATGCCTGATATGTCCTATTCAACAGAGGAGATGGAATTGGCCAAAGAGTTTGCAAAAGATACGGTTGCCGTAACATATTTCCTTAAAAATGTGATTGATACACTTGACGGGAAATTCTATATGAAACTTACCCGTGAAGAGGTTGTGAATGCGGGTTATTCCGGTGAAATGTATGATTTGTACGCAAAAGATATGGCCAAACTCAATGCTTTTGCCGACAGCCTGAAAAAATATAATATGCCGTCAGGCCTCTAATCAAAGTCCTCATCAAAATATTCGAGAGCTCCGAGCAGGTCATCAATCTCCCTGCGTTCCCGTTTTGTAGGGCGGCCTGCTCCACGGTCCCGTTTAAGGAATATCACCTCATTTGGCGCAACAAGTTTGTCGAGCTCGGATTGTGGTGTAATGTTGGTTGCGTAGTTTGGAACCAGTTGGGCACCTTGCCGTTTGTCTATGGGGCAGACAACCTGATACTGGAACTTTACAGCCCCTTTGCGTACGGTAATGATATCTCCTGCCTTTATCGTCTTTGAAGATTTTGCATTCTGCCCGCCAACGGCAACTTTGCCAGTACGGCACGCCTCTGCTGCTTCTGAGCGGGTTTTAAATACCCTTATGGCCCAGAGATATTTGTCGATTCTTACTTCTACAGGTAAATCTGCCATTGTGGTACTCTCCTTTAATTTCTGAAAAACAATTCACCGGGATGGGCCCTGTGGCCATCTTCGTGGTCTTCTCCGCAGTCATGGTCATGACCGCATCCGCAGCTGTGGTGGTGTCCATCTCCGCACTCATTGTGATGATGGTGGTGTCCGCATCCACACTCATCCTCCTCTTCATCCTCCTCTTCAGGATCTGTACCAGAACCTGTGGGATAGTTGCTCTCATCTTCATAATAATTCATATAGAGATCCTCCTCGATATCAGCAACTTTAGGAAGAAAGACCTCAAGCAGACTGGTATTGTCACATCCGTTTTCCAGAACAAAGCCATCCATTCCGGCTGGAACAAGAACCATCTCTCCCTTCTTGAAGTCATAGGTTGTACCGTTGACCTTGATATTGGCTTGGCCGTTGAGACATATATATATGATGAAACTCTCTTGTGGAGCCTTCTCCAGAGCGCCGTTTAGAGCAATGTGCTTTACAATGAAACCGGAGGTGTTGGCAATGGTAACGTCTCCTTCGATGCCAGATATGCGATATTGCTCTTCTGCCTCTGGTGTGTAACCGACCACATCTATCGCCTCTGCAATCTCCATTGCTGCATCATCACCTGTGAGGTGGTATGTTATATCTGAGTTTTGTGAAATTTCAATAAATTCGAGCTCTCCCTTTACAGCGTGTACGCAGCCCGGTTTTATATATATGTAGTCACCGGCCTTTGGGCAGACCATATGCATCTGCTGAATGATAGTATTGTCGATACATCCGTTATAAAACCTCTCAGCGTCCATCTGCTCCTCAAATCCCATATAGAGTACTGTTGATGGGCTACTCTTTGTTATATGCCATAATTTGGCCTTTCCAATGGCCATATATCTCTCCGAAGCAGTGAGATTGTCTGGATGAGCCTGAAGCGGCAGCCCCTCTTTCTCTATTTTATCCACAGTTATCTTTATCGGAAAAATACCTTTGTAATATTGGAAATTATCATTTCCTACAATTTCTCCAAGGTAGGTATCCAACACATCATCAATGGAATTTTCCGACAGGAATCCATTGGCTATCACACTGTTTTCATTTAGGATACGGCAATCTGCCTCAAATTTGAATGGATATAGTTTCTTGCTTTTGTTCATTGTTGAGATTTTTATGGAGATAACGGATTATTGCCCCGAGCACGAGCGCTGAGACTATATATAATGTAATGTAAGTTGCAGTATTGTATTTCTCTATTATGAGATCCATCAGGCTCATCTCTATATTCTCAGGATACATTATTGTAAACAGTGTGCTCAGGCCATTGTTTATGAAATGGATGAGTATTGCCAGCCACAGCGATCCTGTTCTGTAGTATATCCAACCTATGAATGTGCCCAGAATAAATGCACCGGTGGCCTGTGAGAGATTAAGATGTATGAGTGCAAAGAAAAATGCGCTCCACAATATTGCCTTTGCCGGCGAAATGTACTGCAGCATGCCGCGTAGCATCACTCCTCTCAGAAGGAACTCTTCTATTAGAGGTGCCGCTACTGCCACTGATAATGTTGTCCAGAGTGTGTCTGAGAGCATTTTTTTGTATACCTCCTTAATGGCCTCCGGCATTGGAAAAACAAGTGACAGGGGCTCCGTAACAATCATGGCAGCCACTGTTGAAACAGCTACAAGCAGCACAACAGCCATCGGACTGGCCTTACCTGGATTGAAGTTGCTGAGCGGTATGGCCGGAAGTGCTTTTGCCGCGGCCTCATTCCCTTTGAAGAGTATATATGCAAATACCGGAACCATTGGTGCAATATAGCTCACAAGTGGATTGAGGTCTTGAATGCTGAAACCCAGCACAATACCTGCCAATGCAATGGCGAGTCCAACCCCTATGCCGCCAATGACACATATGTAGAATGCCATAATCCAGCATTGGCTGTATGTGGGGAGAAAGTGCCTTATGTGTCCGAAAATCTTCATCTACTGGAATAGGGGAGATGGGTAGAGACCACTCTCTGTCATCTCCTTCAACTTTTCAATAACAGCAGGGCGGTCTTCCTTATATGTTACTCCAAACCATTTGTCCGGTGATGAGAGAACTTTTACAGAAGCTTTGCCGTTGCCTATCAATGAATTTACAATGAAAGGTATATAGAATTCTTTTTTGGTTTCGTTGGAATTCTCTTCCAGGAAGTCAATGAAGAGCTCTTTGCCATACTTGAAAAGATCGGGAGTGAAGCCCCACATGTTCATTGAAGCATAGGCATTGTAGTCGAGAACATGTGACTCTCCGTCCATTCCGATACCTGTAATTGTGCCGTTTTTCTCGGCAACTTTATGGTGCTCCTCAACTGTGGTGAGGTAGTGCTCCTCATTTACAGAGCATATTCCTCGAGACACCTCTCCACTTTCAGAGAGTGTTTTGTTGAGGAAAAAGCCCACCATCGAATATTTGCCTGTTTCACCCTCCTGCTCTTTGAGAAAATCTGCAAGCACTTTGAATGACTGGGCCCCATAAAAGTCATCGGCATTTATTACGGCAAACGGGGTATCTATGGCCTCCGCTGCCATTAATGTAGCATGACCGGTTCCCCAAGGCTTCTCCCTTTCAGGATTCAGCGTGAATCCCTCAGGCAGTTTGTCCATCTCCTGCTCCACCAGTTCGACATCGATTATATTTTTGTATTTCGATACAATCTGCCTCTCAAAATCCTCCCTGAAGTGTTTTCTTATGACAAATACAACTTTGCCAAAGCCCGCCCGCACTGCATCAAATACAGAGTAGTCCATAATTGTTTCACCACAAGGGCCGACACCGTCGAGTTGCTTAAGACCACCATATCTGCTGCCCATTCCTGCGGCCAATACTAATAAAGCAGGTTTCATATCGTTTAATTTTAGTTTTCAAAAATTAGAATAGTAAAATTATATTAGTAATTTTGCAAAAATAATAAAAAGGATAGAATGCCCCGTAAAAATATTCGCATAAAGGATTCAAAATGGTTCAAGATTTTGAGGAACAAGTACCTTTTGGTAACATTGTTCTTTGTGGTGTGGGTATTCTTTTTTGATACCAATAACCTTCTGCGCTGGTATTCCGACATGAGGGACGTGGCTGCCCAAGAGAGACAGAAGGCCTATTATAAAGAGGCCATAAGGGAAACCGATGAGCAGTTGAAGGAGCTTTCGTCAAATAGGGACAGCCTGGAAAAATTTGCAAGAGAGCAGTACCATTTCCATGAGCCCGACGAAGATCTCTTTATTATAGACAAGAAGCAGTAGAACTTAGTATTGCTTTATCAAATCTAGCAGATTGTCCGATTCATAGGTTGGGCCGCCGTCACATGGCTTGTGGTAAGGATTATAGTAGAACTGGTCTATTCCAAATATCTGGGCCCCTTCAATGTCATTGGTGAAATCATCCCCAACCATCAGCGTCTCAGATTTGATTTTCCCCCTCAGTTCAATGTTGCCGTAATTCTCCTCTCCGCATAGTGCGGCAAGGGCCATCCTGAATATTATAGGAGAGGGCTTATGGACACCAACCTCCTCTGAGATGAAGAATGCATCGATATATTGTATAATGTTGGAGTTCCTCAGTTTCCTATACTGCACCTCTTTGAATCCATTGCTTATTACGGCAATCCTGCAGCCTCTGGCCTTAAGATTCTCCAGAACCTCCTTTGCTCCGGGCTCCAGTGCAGTTTCGCAAATCATCTGCTCAAGATATTCGGTTCCAAACTCTTCGCTGAATTTTTTGATATTCTCCTCCTGCTCCGGCTGTGATGCCCCGAACTCTGCAAATTTGTTGTTCTCCCTGCAGAATATCAGAAAAGTATCATGGAACCTCTGGGCGCGCAGTATCTGCTTTGTTATTTCGCCTGCTTCGTAGCGTTGCCACAGTACTTTGTTTATATCTTCATATCTCTTGAAAAATAGCTCTTTATCCTCTACGCCAATTTTCTCCTTCAGATTATGGCGTTCAATAAGGCGGAATATGGCATTCTTGGCATTCAGATCGAATGCCCACAGGGTTCTGTCGATATCAAAGAGATAATATTTGTACTGTTTTATCATATAGGCTATTTGCAGTAATAGTCAATCATCCTTTCAATTGCCCTTTGGCATACAGGGCAGAAGCATGGGGCATTATTGGTCCTCATCCTGCAGTTGTCTACAGGTCTGTATATGCCTTTAGTCATATATCCTCCACCCTCATATACACCGAGTTCCTGCTCTTTGCCCTTGACAACAGGTGTAGGTATCGGAGTCCCTTCCACGAGCATATCTTTCCACTTTTTCTCAAATTCCACAAGTGAAGTGATATTGGGTTCCCATGGTTCAATGGCAATATTGTACATATCGGTGAATGATTCTGCTGTATCATAGAAATATTCGTCGGCCAGACCTGCAAAACTGTGGCCGAACTCATGTACAAAGACCATCGGAGTGGTAGGGTGGTCACTCATGCTCAGTCCGTAGAAGTTGTAGATTCCTCCACCGCCATATTTTTCAGTATTTACAATTACATATATGGCATCACACGGAACATTTGAGGAGAGCTGGCACAGCAGTGTGTGGTCTGATGCAGTAAGATATCTGTCGGTTTTGAATGTATAGAAATTTGAATTTGCAACGGTCTGTTTCCAGATGTCATGATGAGGAATATCTGTTCCTGAATTATTTGAGACAGACTCTACAGCCCAGATGTTGAAATCGCTCTTTCTATGCTTATATGGCTCGGTATCAAAGAGATATTGCATATGCTTCTGAACATCGGAGCGGAACTTGTCCATCTCACTGCTGGAATATCCCTCAGCAATGAATACAAGATCAACTTTGTTCTGTGGATGGCCGTTGTCCAATATCGGAACAACGGCAAAGTTGTTCTCCCTTTCACGGTTTATCGATTTATCTGCAGGGTCTATTGAAAACTCCGCCAGTTTGCTGTAGCTTCCCTTCTCCCTCAACCTTTCATAGATTACAAATTTTATATTGTTCTTCGGATATGGAATGCGGCATGAGCTTTTGAAGGCCTTTGATGTGTGCTGGGCCTCCTCCATTGTCCTCCACTCCTGGAAAAGTGTATTGAAACCATTTGCATATATTACCTTTCCGCTTTGTGGATCAATAACTTCCATTCTGTACTCGCCATATTCGAAATCAGGAACCAGATTTTTCCTTGTACCTCCCCATACAGGCTCTGCCTTGAGTCCCGACAGATATATCTTCTGCTCGGCAGCATTGCCTCCGAAGATCAGGTCGATTCTCATCTGTCCGTCGGTAAAATGGTTATAGTATTGAGGATTGTCCGCTATATCCTGTTTGGTAATGGCGCCGGCCCAAGGGGTTGCTGCTACGGTGTTCTGCGTTGTGTTCCCGGATGATTGGGAACAAAAACACTGCCCGCATTGGGCATTAGCCATGAGCGGCAAGGCTACCAATAACGGGCAGATGATCTTCTGTATGATAAACTTCATGAGTTGGATTATTTTCCTACATAATTTTGTGGGGTAATTACAAGGATCTCCTGTTTTACCTCATCACTTACATTCAGCTCCTTCACAAACTCCTGGATACCCTCCTTTGTGATGCCTGCATTGCCTCTTGTAAGAGCTTTCAGTGCTTCATATGGGTTAGGATATCCCTCTCTGCGGAGAACGGTCTGTATGCCCTCAGCAACAACAGCCCAGTTGTTCTCAAGATCCCTGTCGAGGGCAGCCTCATTGAGAATAAGTTTACCTAGACCTTTTTTGAGTGATTTGAATGAGATGATTGAGTGAGCCAAAGGAACACCTACATTGCGAAGTACTGTGGAGTCGGTAAGGTCGCGCTGCATCCTCGATACAGGCAATTTGCCTGCAAGGTGTGCGTATATTGCGTTAGCTATGCCAAAGTTGCCCTCTGCATTTTCGAAATCGATAGGGTTCACTTTATGCGGCATGGCAGAAGAGCCCACTTCACCTGCTTTTACCTTCTGTCTGAAATACTCCATAGATATATATGTCCACATGTCGCGGGCAAGATCTATGAGAATGGTATTTATGCGCTCCAGATTGTGGAATAGGGCTGCAAGATTGTCGTAATGCTCAATCTGAGTTGTAGGGTACGAACGTTTCAGACCCAATTTGCCCTCTACAAAATCTGCAGCAAATTTGTTCCAGTCGATATTAGGATATGCGAAATTGTGTGCATTGAAATTTCCTGTGGCTCCACCAAATTTGGCAGAATAAGGAACGGTCTGGAGAAGTCTCAACTGCTCTTTCAGTCTGGCTACAAAGACATAAATCTCTTTGCCGAGGCGGGTAGGGGATGCAGGCTGGCCATGAGTATGGGCAAGCATAGGCACATTTTCCCACTCTTTTGAGAACTCTTCAAGAATATCGATAACCTCATTGAGTGCCGGCATATAGGAGTCTCTGATTCCCTCAAGCAGGCTGAGAGGCACCGAAGTGTTGTTGATATCCTGGGAGGTGAGGCCAAAATGCACAAATTCACCGAATTTCTCAATATTCAGCTTCTTGAACTCATCTTTGATGAAATACTCTACTGCCTTTACATCGTGGTTGGTGATCTTCTCGATATCTTTCACTTTCTGGGCATCTTCCGGAGTGAAGTTCTCATAAATGGCCCTCAGCTTTGCAAAATTTGAATGGTCAAAATCTTTGAGCTGATTGAGCGGAAGTTCACAAAGTGCAATGAAATATTCAACCTCAACTCTTATTCTGTATTTTATAAGCGCATACTCAGAGAAGTACATGCTTAAATCCTCTACTTGTCTGCGGTATCTTCCGTCAATTGGAGATACGGCCATCAATGCGTTATTTGACATAGCGTTCTAAATAAAATTAAGGTGTAAAGATATATAAAAATACGATATGATATTGATTATTTGGTCCTGCTGTATATTATTTTTGAGAAGAACCTTATGATCAGTATCATGAAGAGTATCACGAATATGGTTATCTCGACAAACAACTGCTCCTTTATAACCACATTGGCAGTTACAACTTCGGAATCTTCGCAGAGTACATCATCGAACCTGTCAGGCGTTTCGCAGCTGCTCCATTTGCGTATCACAGTGCCGTCATTTATATATGTGAGGCCGCCATTGGAGCGGTTGAGTGAGATTGCGTTTTTGTAATCTGTGTAGAGAATATTGAAGTTTGTGAAGAGCACTTGGCTCTCTTCGGGTGAATTGCCACTGAGTATGTAGAAATCTGCACCTGAGGCCAC
The DNA here is from genome assembly GCA_017935505.1 of Bacteroidales bacterium. Lineage (GTDB taxonomy): Bacteria > Bacteroidota > Bacteroidia > Bacteroidales > UBA932 > Egerieousia. The sequence goes on from JAGBHM010000014.1 coordinate 134,348, forward strand.
CAATGTATCCCGAATTGCTGCAATTCTCTCCAATTTTTTAGCTGAAATTTTACTGCAGTTGTAGAGCGAAAGCAGGAAAAGAGGCCTTCCTGAGCCCAATACTTCATTTGTGACATAGATGCCGTCACCTGTTTTGAGAATAAGTTCTGTATTGCCGTCGGTATAAGATGAGGCACTTATGAGTTTGGTTTGTGAATCTACAAAAGTCCATGAGGAATCAGGCAGATTTTCGAGTGTGAATGTTTTTTCTTCACCATCTTTCGAATAGGTGAATACAACCTCATATTCATGTTCTGGCTGGGCATCGGCCGATGTTGTAAGGTCTGTTCCTGCCTTAAACACACCAAAATCAATCTGTGGAAGATAGAGCAGTGCGCAAATTGATATTCCCAAGATAAGAGCGCTGTAACCTCCTATATATATGTAATTCCACTTTGCAGATGCAATTGGTTTGAATTGATCCCGTTGTAGGAATATTACAATGGCACACCCAAGCAATATCACATTTTTGAAGAATGTTTCCCAATTGGAAAGATGTATTGCCTCACCAAAACATCCGCAGTCCTGAACGGGGTTGAATATTGCAGAATAGAGGGTGAGTAGTGTGAAGAATGATATGAAAATGAGCGCAACTCTTGAGAAGAGCTTCATCTTTATTCCTTTGAGAATGCATACACCAATCAGAAATTCTGCAGCCGACAGCAGGATTCCTGCCGGCACAGATGTGAAATCGAGAAATCCCAAATGGAATGCCTTGAGGTACTCATCAATCTTCAATGAATTTCCTATAGGGTCAACCGCTTTAAGGAATCCAGATAATATAAATATGATTCCTACTGTAAACCTGCATATAGCCCTCAAATAGCGCATGGTATAATTTTTTGAATGTTAAATGAACTCCGCAAGAGCCTTCTCTATATTTGCAAAAATCATCTGTGGTGCAAGCATCTCTCCTTGGGGACCGCTGCATTCTACCCTTATGAAATCCTTATCTAAAACGGTTTGCTCAAGATAAAGTTCCCTTACATCTATCTGGAACTGTATATCGGCTTCGTGTATATCAGATTTGCCTTTTAGATACTCCCTGTCGTCACCCTCCCTGTTCTCTTTCAATTTTTTGTCTACAAAACTGATTGGAACATCTAGGAAGAGGTTTACATCCGGTCTTGGAATATTGTATATGTGGTATTCGAGATTGAATATCCACTCCCTGAGGGCATTGGACTCCGTCTTGTCTTTAATTTTTGAGCACTGGTATGCGATATTTGAGTAGACATATCTGTCAAGCAGAACAACATCTCCATTGCCGAGCCACTCCCTTATCAGGGCTGCGGCGTCGCGTCTGTCTTCTGCAAAAAGAAGGGCTACAAGCTGGGGATGGACCTGATTTATTGCACCGAAATCGCCTCGGAGGAATTTTGCAATCAAATCACCGTATACCGGGGCGTCGAAGCGTGGGAAATGGAGATATCTCAGCTGTTTGCCTTTACTCTGTATATACTCTTTCAAAAGTTTTACCTGTGTGCTTTTTCCGGCTCCATCGAGTCCTTCCAATACTATCAACATAGTTCTGCTGTGTTTTTTATGAACTTCAAAAATAGTGATAAAATTTCAATTAATCATTCCTATTGTGCCGATTGGAGACATTCCCACAATTTTATACACTGACAGGCCTGCTTTACATCATGCACCCTCAATATGTCGGCTCCAAGCATGAGAGCCTGCAGATTCATGGCTACAGTGCCGCACAAGGCCTCTTCCGGGGTAATGCCAAGGGGTTTCCAGATCATTCCTTTGCGTGAAATACCAACCAGTAACTTCCTCTTTTTTCCGGAGAACTCTTCAATTTCAGATACTATCCTTGGCATTCCGTTGAACAGTGTATAGTTCTGTTCTGTGTTTTTTGCAAAACCAAATCCCGGGTCTACGATGTAATCGGTTATTCCATGTTCAGCTGCCTTTTTTTCAAAATTCTTGAAATATGCGGTAACTTCCTCTACAACACCTTGAGGGTAGGAGCACATCTGCTGCATGGTCGACGGAGTTCCTTTTTTGTGCATTGCAATATATGGAAGTTCAAGCTTTCCCACAATTGGAAGCATTGCCGGATCGTCTTCTCCTGCAGAGATATCATTTACAGTGAATTTTCCTAAAATATTGTAGGCTCTCTCAACAATGGCGCTGCGGAAAGTATCTATGGAGATCTCAAAATTTCTGTTGCCGGCCGGATATCTCTCAGCGATGGCTTCCAGCGGTTTCTGCAGATACTCCCATTCTTGATCCAGAGTAACCGGAATACTTCCAGGACGTGTTGAGCAGGCGCCGATGTCAATTATGGAGGCTCCATCTGCTAGCATCTGTTCCAGACGTGATACTATCTGTGTTGTCTCAGTGCAGCGGCTACGGCTGTAGAAAGACTCATTGTTTATATTAAGAATGCCCATCACTTTAGGGCTGTTTTTCTTTACTGTTGCCATGACACTACTTTGTTCGATTATCTGCAAAATTAAATAAAAAGCCGGAACCAATTGCTCAGTTCCGGCTTTTCGTATTTATATTAATTGTGTTTATAGGGGTTACAATCCAGCTTCTGTAAATTACAGAGTTCTCTTTATTTCAACAATCTGGTAGGCCTCAATAATATCACCAACTTTGATATCGTTGTATCCGTCGATGTTAAGACCGCAATCGTAGCCACTCTGTACCTCTTTTACATCATCTTTGAAGCGTTTCAATGAACCGAGGGAGCCGGTGTAGATTACAATGCCATCCCTGATTACGCGCACTTTTGCATTTCTGGTGAGTTTACCCTCTTTAACCATACATCCGGCAATAGTACCAACTTTGGAGATTTTGAATGTCTCCCTAACCTCAGCAGTTGCAGTAACCTCCTCCTTCTCTTCCGGAGCAAGCATGCCCTCAATACCGCTTTTAACCTCATTAATCGCGTCGTAAATTACTGAGTAGAGTCTTATCTCAATCTCCTCTTTATCTGCGAGTTTACGTGCCGATGCAGAAGGCCTTACCTGGAATCCCACGATAATTGCATTTGAAGCGGCTGCCAAAAGCACATCCGACTCAGAGATTGCACCTACAGCCTTGTGGATAACATTTACATGAATCTCCTCTGTTGAGAGTTTGATCAATGAATCAGACAGAGCCTCGATAGAACCGTCAACATCACCTTTGATGATAACATTGAGCTCCTGGAAGTTTCCAATTGCAATACGGCGTCCGATCTCCTCGAGTGTAATATGTTTCTGGGTTCTCAGACCTTGGATTCTCAACAATTGCTCACGTTTGTTGGCAATATCTTTTGCCTCCTTCTCATCATCAAACACATTGAATGTCTCACCTGCAGTAGGGGCTCCATTCAGACCAAGTATTGATACTGGGGTTGATGGACCAGCCTCTGTAACTTTCTGTCCGCGCTCATTGAACATTGCCTTAACTTTACCTGTGTAGCATCCGCTCAACATTATGTCGCCCACATGCAGAGTACCGCCCTGTACGAGGATTGTTGCAAGATATCCGCGGCCTTTGTCGAGTGAAGACTCAATTACTGTACCCACAGCCTTCTTATTAGGATTGGCCTTGAGCTCAAGCATATCGGTCTCCAAAAGAACCTTCTCCAAAAGATCCTCTACGCCAATACCTTTCTTTGCAGAGATTTCCTGGCACTGGTATTTTCCGCCCCAGTCCTCTACAAGTATATTCATTTGTGAGAGCTGCTCCCTGATTTTGTCGGGATAAGCACTTGGTTTGTCTATTTTGTTGATTGCAAATACCATTGGTACACCGGCAGCCTGGGCATGGTTGATTGCCTCAACTGTCTGTGGCATTATGGCATCATCGGCAGCAATTATAATGATGGCCAAGTCTGTAATTTTGGCACCACGCGCACGCATGGCTGTAAATGCCTCGTGACCAGGAGTATCAAGGAATGTAATTCTTCTTCCGCTAGGGAGCATCACATTGTATGCACCTATGTGCTGGGTAATTCCACCGGCCTCACCAGCAATAACATTGGCCTTTCTTATGTAGTCGAGCAGTGATGTCTTACCGTGGTCTACGTGTCCCATTACAGTAATGATTGGCGGACGTTCCTGCATGTCTTCAGGACGGTCTACATCATTCTCCTCATTTATAGTCTCCTGAATTTCGGCTGTCACAAAGTCGATCTTGTATCCGAACTCCTCTGCAACAAGAACAAGAGCCTCAGCATCGAGACGCTGGTTGATAGAAACCATAAGTCCCAGATTCATACAGGCCTCAATTACCTTTGTAACAGGTACACCAATCATAATTGAGAGGTCGTTTACAGTAACAAACTCTGTTACTTTAAGGATGTTGCTGTTCTGTTGCTCAAGAGCCTCCTCTTCCATCATCTTCTGGGTATTGAGCTCTCTCTTCTCCTTTCTGTATTTTGCACCCTTGCTCTTGCCCTTGCCCTCAACCATTCTCTGGTAGGTCTCTTTAATTTGCTTTTGAACCTCGTCCTCGTCAATTTCAACCCTTACAGGTTTGAATTTGTCCTTTTTATGTTTTCCTCCGCCCTGCTGCTGGTTGTTGCCAGGTTTGTTGCCGCCAGGTTTATTATTGTTGTTACCAGGTTTGTTACCACCCTGCTGCTGGTTACCACTCTGAGGTTTGCCCTGATTCTTTCCAGCCTCTTTGGTAACATCAACTCTCTCTTTCTGTTTGTGGATTCTCTCTCTCTTTCCTTTATTTTTCTCTTTCTTCCTCTCAAATTGGGACAAATCGATAGTACCGCTGATCTTAGGACCGGTAAGCTTTTCAACTTTTGTCTCGATATGTTCAATAACTGCAGGCTGGTTGGCTGCAACGGGTTTCTCATTCTCAACCTTTGGCTGCTCAGGCTGTTTGCTGATCTCTTTCTTTACCTCTTCCTTTATCTCCACCTTAACTGGTTCAGCAATCTTCTCAACCATAGGGGCTTCCACAGGCTTCTCTACAGGTTTTTCTATAGGTTTCTCCACAGGCTTTTCTGCAGGCTTCTCTATAGGCCTCTCCACTGGTTTCTCTACAGGCTTTTCTGTAGGCTTCTCCACAGGTTTCTCCTGTACGGCAGGTTTTGCTTCCACTGCACTCTCCTGCTGTTTTGGAGATGGCTGGGAAGGTTTGTTCAAATCAATCTTTCCAAGGATTTTAGGGCCTTTTACCTCGTCAATGGTGGTTTTGATGAAGAACTCTTTAGGCTGAGCCTCCTCTTTACGCGACATCTCCTTTTCGGTAATGTCCTTTACCTTGATGGCAACTTTTCTCGACTCTTCCTTTACAATCTGCTCTTTGCGGAACTCCTTTTCTACAAGGGAGTAGACATCTGAAGTAATCTTTGCATTAGGATTGGCCTCAATGGAAACACCTTTCTTGTGCAGGAAATCAACCAAGGTACCCATACCTATATTGAATTCCTTTAAAACCTTATTGATTCTTATATTTTCGTTTGCTGTCATATATACCCTCCCTGAAATTAAACATTATCTTCAAATTCGGCCTTGAGGATGCGCTGTACATCCATTACAGTCTCCTCTTCGAGATCGGCTCTCTTCATTATATCAGCAACCGACAGGGCCAATACACTTTTGGCAGTGTCGCAGCCGATAGCCTTCAGAGCATCAATAATCCACTGGTCGATCTCATCGCTGAATTCGCTCAACAGAACATCCTCTTCCTCCTCCTCAAGCTCTCTGAATACCTCAATATCTTTACCTACAAGCATGCTTGCAAGTTTGATGTTGCTACCGCCTTTTCCGATTGCCAAAGAGACCTCAGACGGTTTGAGCGATACATATATTTTGTTGTCCTCGTCGCTGATTTTAATAGATGATATTTTGGCTGGGCTCAATGCTCTCTGAATGAGAAGCTGGGTGTTGTTGGTCCAGTTTATAATATCAATATTCTCATTTTTCAGCTCTCTTACAATGCCATGGATACGTGAACCTTTCACACCCACACATGCTCCAACCGGATCAATTCTCTCATCGTATGACTCAACGGCAACCTTAGCTCTATCGCCAGGGATACGAACAATCTTCTTTATTGTTATGAGACCGTCAAAAATTTCAGGTACCTCCTGCTCAAACAATCTCTCAAGGAATGCAGGAGAAGTTCTTGAAAGTATAATTACAGGGGAGTTGTTTTTCATGTCAACTCTTGAAACAACCGCCCTTACAGAATCGCCTTTACGGAAGAAATCGGAAGGAATCTGTTCTGATTTTGGCATAAGCAGCTCATTTCCATCCTCATCCATAACAAGCACCTCTTTTTTCCACACCTGATATACCTCGCCAACAAGAATCTCTCCAATTCTCTCGCGGTATGCATTGTACAGATTGGCTTTCTCAATATCCATAATTCTTCCCTGAAGGTTCTGGCGCAAATTGAGGATGCCTCTTCTTCCGAAACTGCTCAATTTTACCTCTTCAGCAAACTCCTCACCAATCTCATAAGAGTTGTCGATTTTGTCAACCTCCTCTTTTGAAATCTGTGTGTTCGGATCTTCAACCTCCTCAACAACGGTTCTGTTTCTCCAGATTTCGAAGTCGCCTTTGTCGATGTTGATGATGATGTCAAAATTGTCGGCAGTACCGTACATTTTAGCAAGTTGAGTGCGGAAAATATCCTCCAACACGCTCATCATAGTTGGTCTGTCGATGTTTTTAAGCTCTTTAAATTCTGCAAATGTGCTTACCAAATTTAGCCCTTCCATATTATATTACTGTATTTTATGATTTTTCTTTTTGTTATTTGAATTTGATTACAGGCTTACATGATTTAACCTCTTCAAACCTGTAAGGTGTTACAGTATCCTCCTGCACTTTCTTCTTGAATCCCTCCTTCTTTACCATTTTTGAGGTAGTAAGTTCAAATCCACCATCATCATATCCCGACAGGATTCCTTTTACTTTTCCACCCTTTTTCAATACAACTTCAACCTCGCTGCCGCAGAATTTTTTGTATTGGTCGAGTACCTTGAACGGTTGGTCAAGACCTGCGGAAGTTACTGTAAGTGAATAGTCTTCATCATCCCTATTGAATGCTGCTCCAACAATTCTGTCTATTGCAATGCAGTCATCAACCTTTACTGACCCTTCATGGCGCTCAATGGTTATGGTAATGTCGTTGTCTTGTGACACTTCTATGTCTACAAGGAATAATCCATTATCGTTCAGGTAGTTGATAATAGTTTCACCTAAAGCCTCTTTTGTAATCATATTCGTCTTTAATAAAACCAAAGGGCAACCGCACGCGGTCACCCTCAATCCTTTCGTTTCAAGTGCAAAGGAAAGAAAAATTTATGTGAAAACAAAATAAAACAGTAACTTTGCGTATATCAATAAACAACTATTTCGTATGTTAAGAAAAATAAGACTTGCGCTGGCTTGTGTTTTCTTTACCATTATTACATTGCTGTTCCTCGATTTTACCGGAACATTGCATGCATGGTTCGGATGGATGGCCAAAATTCAGTTTCTGCCGGCGTTGCTGGCCCTTAATTTTGGGGTAATCATTGCTCTTGTATTGCTCACATTGCTTTTTGGAAGAATTTATTGTTCGGTGATATGCCCGTTGGGAGTGATGCAGGATGTCATTGCCTGGTTCGGAAAAAAATCCAAGAAAAACAGATATTCATACAGTCCGGCAAAGAGTCTTTTGAGATATGTTGTGCTGGCACTGTTTGTTGTGGCAACTGTGGCTGGAATTGGCTCAGTTACAGCACTTCTGGCACCATACAGTTCATTTGGACGTATTGCGAACAATCTCTTTGCTCCAATATGGCAGGCCGGAAATAATCTGCTTGCCTATTTTGCAGAGAGAGCCGACAGTTATATGTTCTATTCTACAGAGGTGTGGATAAAGAGTGTGCCTGTATTTGTCATTGCTGCAGTCACATTTATAATTATAGCAATTCTTGCATGGAGGGGAGGACGTACATATTGCAATACTATATGCCCTGTAGGTACAGTGCTCGGCTTTTTGGCCAAATATTCGTGGTTCAAGCCGGTTATAGATAAATCTAAATGTGGCGGATGTACACTTTGTGAGAAGAACTGCAAGGCTGCATGTATAAATGTAGCGGAGCGTTCGATCGATTACAGCAGATGTGTTGCATGCGGAGACTGTATTGGCAAATGCCGTAAAGGAGCTATAAGCTTCACTCATCCTGCCAAGGCTGAGAAGAGAGAGGCAGAGGTTGTGGGTGCATCCGACAATTTGAAAGCAGATGCCGGACGCAGGGCATTCCTTGCTGCCACTGCAGTTGTTGCCGGAACTTCAATACTTAAAGCTCAAGAAGATAAGGTGGATGGCGGTCTGGCTGCTATAGAGGATAAGAAAGTTCCAAAACGTACCACACCGATAGTTCCTCCGGGAGCCGTTGGCCTGAGAAATCTTACCCAACATTGTACAGGTTGCCAGCTGTGCGTTTCGGTCTGCCCTAATGGCGTGCTAAGGCCAAGCTCGGATCTTATGAGGCTCATGCAACCAGAATCGTCGTATGAAAGAGGATATTGCCGCCCTGAATGTACAAAATGTTCAGATGTCTGCCCTGCCGGTGCAATAAAACCGATCAGTGTGGAGGATAAATCATCAACTCAGATTGGCCATGCCGTATGGGTAAAAGAGAACTGTATTGTTGTTTCCGATGGTGTGAGTTGCGGAAATTGCGCAAGACATTGTCCTGTGGGAGCTATAAAGATGGTGAATATTGATCCTCAAGACAAGAAGTCATTGAGAATTCCGGTGGTGAATGAGGAGCGCTGCATAGGCTGTGGAGCATGTGAGAACCTGTGTCCGTCGAGACCATTCAGTGCAATTTATGTTGAGGGTCATGAAGTTCACAAAACAATTTAATGCAAGGAGGAGTATCATGGAACAGAATAGAAAAGAATTGGACAGACGTGGATTTTTAAAGAAATTCGGAATTGGTGCGGCAGCTGTTTCTGCAGCATCCTTGTATGGTTGTGCAGGCAAAAAGAGTGTTGGCGGCGCAGATAACTCACCTGAAATAGGCGAGGTGCCCAAAGATCAGATGACATACAGATCTTTCCCCGGACTGGGAGGGGATAAGGCCTCGATTCTCGGTTATGGATGTATGAGGTGGCCTGTAATTCCAAACCCTGACGGAGAAGGTGAAATAATAGATCAGGAGCAGGTAAACCGCCTTGTAGATTATGCAATAGAGCATGGTGTGAACTTCTTCGACTGTGCTCCGGTGTATGTGAGGGGACAATCGGAGAAGGCAACCGGCATAGCGCTGAAGAGACATCCGCGCGAATCATATTATATCTCAACCAAGCTCTCGAATATGAGCAACAGCAGTCGTGAGAACTCCATAAGGATGTATAAAAAGTCTCTGGAGAATTTCCAGACCGATTATATCGATTACTATCTGCTGCATAATTTGGGAAGAGGAGGTATGGAGAGAGTGCGTGAGCGTTTCTTTGATAATGGCGTGCTTGACTTTTTGCTCGAAGAGCGCAAGGCTGGCCGTATACGCCACTTGGGATGGTCGTTCCACGGTTCAAAGGAGCTGTTTGATGAGATGCTGTCGATGCATGAAAAATATCACTGGGATTTTGTGCTCATACAGATGAATTACCTCGACTGGAAGATTCCGAAAGGAAGCAAGATCAGTGCTGAATATATGTATGAAGAGTTGAGCAAGAGAGGTATTCCTATAATGATTATGGAGCCTCTTCTTGGAGGCCGTCTGGCAAAATTACCCGATCATATAGTGACAAGGCTAAAGGAGAAGGAGCCTCAAAGGAGCGTTGCTTCGTGGGCATTCCGTTTTGCCGGCAGCCACCCGGGTGTGCTTACAGTATTGAGCGGCATGACCTATATGGAGCATCTTCAGGACAATATCCGTTCATTCTCTCCTCTGAAACCACTTGATGAGGGCGAGAAGGAGTTTCTCTATGAGACAGCAAGACTTATAAACCAGTATCCTACAATACCTTGCAACGATTGTAAATATTGTATGCCGTGCCCTTACGGACTTGATATTCCTGCAATTCTGCTGCATTACAACAAATGTCTGAATGAGGGCAATATCTCAATGAGTTCACAGGATGAGAATTATGCCAAGGCAAGAAGAGCCTATCTTGTTGGCTACGACAGAAGTGTGCCTAAACTTCGTCAGGCGAGCCATTGTGTAGGTTGCAAGGAGTGTATTGAACACTGTCCTCAGGAGATTGATATCCCAAGGGAACTGCTCAAGATAGACAGGTATGTTGAAAAACTCAAGAGGGGTACATTGTAAAAAAATATAATAAAAAGTATAAAAATGGAAGTTACAGCCGAAAGAATAGCGCAGCATTTTAATGGGGAGATTGTTGGTGATCCTAATGTAAAGGTTTCATCTGTAGCAAAAATAGAGAGTGGAAAAAGTGGAAATATCTGTTTCCTTGCCAATCCTAAATATGAGAAGTACTTGTATACAAGCAAGGCAAGTATAATTATAATAAATAAGGAGTTTCAGCCTAAAGAGCCGATAGCTCCCACACTTATTCTGGTGGACAATGCTTATGAGGCGATTGCATCTTTGCTTGATTTGCTCAATACTCTGAAAGAGCAGAAGAGAAGCGGCCGTTCATTCTTTTCAAAACGTGCCTGGAGCAGTAAAATAGGTAAAGGCGTTTGGATTGGAGAATTTTCGGTTGTGGGAAAAAGGTCTGTTATTGGAAAGGACAGCCAGATATATCCCCAAGTGTATATAGGAAATGATGTGGAGATAGGTGAGAATGTGATTCTCTACCCTGGAGTGAAGATATATAATGGCTGCAAGATAGGAAATAACTGCATTCTGCATGCAAATGTTGTGATTGGTTCCGACGGATTCGGCTTTGCCCCAACTCAGGACGGTTCATACAAGAAGATTCCGCAGACCGGAATTGTTATTCTCGAGGATGATGTTGAAATTGGTTCCAATACTGTGGTAGATAGAGCAACAATGGGTGCTACAATAGTGAAGAAGGGCGTGAAACTCGATAATCTGATACAGGTGGCCCACAATGTTGAGATAGGGGAGAATACTGTTATTGCAGCCCAATCCGGTATTGCCGGCTCTACAAAAGTTGGAAAGAACTGTATGTTCGGAGGTCAGGTAGGCGTTTCAGGCCACTTGACAATTGCCGACGGAGTGCAGCTTGCCGCGCAGACAGGTGTTCAGGGAAGTGTAAAAAAGGAGAAGGCGGTTATGATGGGAAGTCCGGCCATAGACTATCGCGATTATATGAAAGCCTATGCTTTGTTCCGTAAGGCTCCTCAAAACAAATAAATTTACTATCTTTGTATATTGAATCTAAATATCTGATACAAATGCAAGACAATCAGCATACACTGAGGTGTAAATATACATTTGAAGGAAAAGGCCTCCATACAGGTCAGAAGGTGACTATGACATTGGAGCCGGCTCCTGTAAATTTTGGTATAAAATTCAAAAGAGTTGATTTGGGTGAGGATGCCTTAATTGATGCATGTGTAGATTATGTAACCACAACAGCACGCGGAACAACTCTTGAAAAGGGTGATGTGAAGATCTCCACACTGGAGCACCTGATGGCAACCCTCAATGGCCTGCACATCGACAATGCGCTCATTTCAATAAATGCTCAGGAGGTTCCTATATTGGATGGAAGTGCCCTTCCTTATGTGGAGGCAATTATGAAGGATGGCCTTCAGGAGCAGGATGCTCCGCGCCGATACTTTGTCCCTGCAGAAAAGTTTGTATACAGGGATGAGCAGACCGGTTCAGAGATAGTTATAATGCCGGATGATGAGTTCTCTGTAGACCTGATGATAGACTACAACTCAAAGGTACTGGGAAACCAGTATGCAAGGCTCACTGCCAAGACAGACTTTGCCTCAGAGATTGCTCCGTGCCGCACATTTGTATTCCTTCATGAGCTTGAACCACTCTTCAAGTATAACCTCATAAAAGGCGGTGACCTCGACAATGCAATTGTAATTGTTGAACATCCTGTACCGCAGGAGGAACTCGACCGTTTGGCCAACCTGTTCAATGTGAATACTCTGGAGAGGGCTCCGGAGGGATATTTGAACCATTTGGAACTTCGATTCCCTAACGAATGTGCACGACATAAGCTTCTGGACATTCTCGGTGACTTCTCATTGATAGGAATGCCTATGAAGGCAAAGGTCATAGGTTACAAATCCGGCCATAAGATCAACACAACTGTTGCCAAATTATTGCGCGAGGCTGTAAAAGCCCAGCATAATCTATAATTGAAGAAAATTAAAATTGAGTAAAAATGGAAAATAAAACAATACCTCATTACGATCCCAATGCGGCTCCTGTCATTGATATAAATGGTATAAAGAAACTGTTGCCACACCGTCCGCCATTCCTTATGGTTGACAGAATTATTGAGACTGGCGAAGATTATATTGTCGGAATAAAGACAATAGGTGTAAATGAAGGTTTCTTTGTCGGTCACTTCCCAGAGGAGCCAGTAATGCCGGGTGTGCTTATTGTTGAGGCAATGGCTCAGGTTGGTGGAATTTTGGTTCTGAAAGACCTTGAAGAGCCTGAAAGGTACTCTACATACTTTGCAAAGATAGACAACACCAAATTCAAGAGGAAAGTTGTTCCTGGTGATGTGCTTGTATTCAAACTTACAATAACACAGCCTTTGCGCCGTTCAATAGTTTGCATGCATGGTGAGGCCTATGTGGGTGATACTTTGGCATGTGAGAGTGATTTGGTAGCACAAGTGATAAAGAATAAATAACCTTATAATTATAAAACTATGCAAAATTCGATAGTTCATCCTAATGCCAAAATTGGAGCAAATGTCAAGATTGAGGCATTTACAACAATAGCGGAGCATGTTGAAATAGGTGAGGGCTCATGGATTGGCCCAAATGTTACAATTTTCGACTATGTCAAAATTGGAAAAAATTGTAAGGTGTTCCCTGGCGCGGTAATCGGTGCTATTCCTCAGGATCTGAAGTTCAATGAAGAGGTCTCATATGTTGAGATTGGCGACAATGTTACAATCCGCGAGTGTGCTACCATTAACAGAGGTACAGCAGCAAGTGGAAAGAGCCTTACAAAAATAGGTAACAATACCCTTATCATGTCTTATGTGCATGTTGCCCACGACTGCGTTGTTGGAAACAACTGTATCCTTACCAGTTATGTAGGTATTGCAGGTGAGACCGAAGTTGATGATTGGGCTATTGTAGGTGGCGGTTCGCTTGCACACCAATTTACAAAGATAGGTTCCCATGCAATGGTTGCAGGTGGCTCGGAGATAGGCAAAGATGTACCGCCTTATGCTTTGGCCGGCAGAAAACCTCTCTCATATGCAGGTATAAATATTGTGGGATTGCGCCGTAGAGGATTTACCTCAGAGCAGATAACTACAATCAAAGAGATATATAATGTGATATATCAGAGCAATCTCAATGTCTCAGATGCCTGCAAGAAGATTGAAGCTGAGTTCCCAGAGAGCAATGAGAAGAGAACAATACTTGATTTTATTGCCAAATCAAGCAGGGGTATCATAAGATTCAATCCTGGAGGAGGTAATGCAGAGTAGCAGAACCAACGCTTCTCAAAATGTATTGCCGGGTTGTTGTATGCTTTCTACAGCCTACTTGCCTCCGGTAGAGTATTTTGCCGTAATGGCAAATGCAGAAAAGGTCATTATTGAGAAGTGTGAGATGTTCCAGAAACAATCATACAGGACCCGTTGTCACATATACAGTGCCAACGGGTTACTTTCTTTAACTGTACCGGTAAGGCGCGACATTCACTCAGATAATCTGGTTGAGAGCTCGTTGCCAAGTCATAAGTTATTGATAGATAAGGTAATGATAGATTACTCAAAGCCCTGGGTGCTTCAGCATAAGAGGGCGCTTGAAGCGGCCTATATGACCACTCCATTCTTTGAATATTATAAGGATGACATATTTGCCATACTGGAGAGCGGTGAGTCCAATCTGTTCAATCTGAATATGAGGCTGACGGAGCTGTTCATGGAGTTTATTGGCATTTCAACGCCTGTTGAATATAGCAGTGAGTGGCTTGCAGAGGCTCCACAGGGATGTATAGATTTGCGTAATGCAATACATCCCAAATCGAGGGAGACAGATATGTTGGAGAGAATGCAAATAAAGAAGCCTTACTATCAGGTCTTCTCCAATAAGCAAGGCTTCATTTCAAATTTGTCTGTTATAGACCTTCTCTGTAATGAGGGTCCCAATTCAATATCTTTCCTAAAAGCGGAATCCAATAGAAAGTAGCAGTTTCCAGTTGCCGTATTTGTTGATGCCTACAGGGGCTGCTGTTATGATATTATTGTTTGAATCTACGATGTCATCATAAAGCTGGAAACTCTCCTCATTCTTGAACTGCTGCTGATATGCTACATCGGCAAAGAAACCGCTGTTTGCAGTATATCCAAGGCCGAATGAGCCTACCTGCACGGTAGTATTGTCGTGTTTGTATCCGCTGGCGTAGCGCTGATATCCGGCTCTTATTGCAAACTGTTGTGATGCATTGATCTCAAGTCCTGCGCGCAGAACACCGGCAGATTTGAAGTTCTCCTTCATATATCTGTTGTCTTCGCCAAATGTGTCGTATGCAGAGCTCATCTGGTCATCTTCCAGGAATTTCATTTTTGAGTAATTTACCCCTTCATAATCAATGCTTATTGCACCGATTTTCCCGAATGTATATGCAGCACCTACATTCCATCTGAAAGGTGTGTTGAGTCTGTAATTATATGTACCCAGCGGCGAAGAGAGCTGCTGTGAGTATCCGTCTGTGAAGTTTGAAGCCATCTCCTCATCCCACTCTTCGTAGAGGAACATCCATGTAGGTGTTGAGATGCTTGCTCCGAGTCTCAATCCTTTTACAGGAAGGTAGATGATACCTGCCTTGAGATTTACACCTGTGCCCGAAGTGCTGTATCCGTAATAGTGAGAGAAGTTGCTGAACTGCGAGTCGAACTGATTTGGGTTTACGGCAGTTTCTGAATATATCTCACTGTATTTATACCAGATGCTTGTGATTCCAAGGTTGAATCCGAAGAAGAGTTTGTTTGAGATATTGCCTCCAAAATTGAGCGCAACTTCAGAGATATTTCCAATGCTCTCTTTTACAAAGCGCTGGTCGAGTTCTCCTGCCACTGCAATATCATATCCATTGATATTTTCTGTTGCGGCAAGATAATCTTCTGGAGAATCAGGAAGAGTGTCCAGCAATGAGGTGTTCCATCCGAGGATTGATGTCCATCCTGCATTTGATGTGTAGAACGGGTCATTGGTTGAATTCATGTCCATGTCGGGGGCATATATTCCGGCTGTATTCTGGGCAAGGCTGCTGAGCCAGCTGCTCTCTGCTGTTCTGCCGTAAGCACTCATTCTTGATGTAAAATTGTTTGTTCTGTTGAAAGCTATGGCAAGATTCCAGCTTATCAGGCCGGAATTTTGTCTTCCAGTTGAGAATGAACCCACATATCCGAAGTTAGGCACACCAAAACGTGTCTTGCTGTCGCTTGTAATTGTGCCCAAATAATCAGTCTCCCCATTGGCAATTGTCAAAGAGGGGGTGAATGTGAATTCATGATATCTGTATACACCTGATGCTGCAGGGTTTATTGATATTGCACCGATATCTCCACCTAGTGCTACCATTGCATTTCCCATTGCAACACTTCTTGCAGTTCCTTCATTGAATTGCTGTGAATATCTGTACGCATCCCAAATGCTCTGTCCCCACACATTTTGGCAGGCGGCAATGAAAATAATGGAAAATATTGTTGTGATATATCGTTTCATAAAAAGTCTTTTTAAATTAATACCAATGTCCTATACTGAATCTCTCTATCTTCTGTAAGATGAACCACCGCCTGAGCGTCCTGAACTCTGGCTGCTTGAAGAACTGCCGGAAGAACTTCTTGTTGAGGAGCTTCCGCTGCCGTAAGATGATGAACTGCTGCGGTTGTAGTTTGAGCTGCTGCTCCTGCTGTAGCTTCCATTTGCACTGCTGCTCCTGTTGCTGTTCTGATATTGTTCTCTGTTTGAGCTTGTTGAGGTGCTAGCACTGCTCCTTGTATTTTTTGTAGATGATCTTCTGTACATGCTTGGTTGCGAAGAACTGTTGCTGTTTCCAGGCCTTACAGTTTGTCCGTTCTCTCTGTTTCCTGCATTTGCAGCTGCATTGTTATATACAGCTCCATTGTAAATACTGTTGCCGCCTCTTCTGTATGCGCTACTGCTTCTGCCTGAATTTCCTGTGGCAGATGCGGAATTGCTGACTGAGGTGCCTTTTGTGTTGCTGTTTCCACGTATCTGGCTTATATTCGGGTCTCTACGTGTGTAACTGCTGCCCCTTCTGATATTTCCTGAACCTTGTTGCATAGTAGGATTGTATGAAGGACCAGACTCTCTGCGTCCATAATATACATCCCTATGTGGTTGATGATGAGGAGGAAATGGTGCAGGTGCCCATCCCGGTCCGTAATGAGGGTGGCCCCATGAAGGACCCCACCAAGGATCGTACCAGCCGAATCCTCCGTACCAAGGGTCATACCAGCCACCGCAATACCATGGATTGTGCCAGTGGTGTCCGTGCCAACTGTGCCATCCCCAAGATGGGCCGTACCACGAATAGTATCCTCCCCACCAAGGGTTGTACCATGCTGTGCCGGCTGTAGCCCAATATGGTCTGTACCAAAAATCCCAGTCGGAGTAGTATGGGTCGTTCCACTCTATATTTATTGTATATACCGGACTGTCAAATTTTCTCAGACGGGCCTCATAGCTCTCATCATCATCCATTATAGAATATGTATAATTTGGATTATAGTCGATATCTACAACATTTGTATCACCGACAAAAATGGTCTGAGTCGCCCCTTTTGAGGTGTAATTTATATTTTCAGATCTTCTGTCGAGATAACGGGAGGTCTCATTCCGGAGTTGGCTGAGTTCCTCCTCAGACTCCCTCTGAGCCGATAGAACTTTCTGATCTGGAGTATAATAGATGCTGTTGCTGAATCCGGATGGCGAACTTTGGGCTGTTCTGCTCATTGTACCGCATGAGAACAACAGAACGGAACTGACCAATAAAGCAAATAAAATATTGTTTTTCATTTTTACCTCCTTCGTTTAATTTATTTAAAATACAATTTATTTTGTACTTTTGTGGCTTATTAGACAAAAGTATCAAAAATTATTCCAAATATCAAAACGCAGATATGGCAAAAGAGGTTACAAGTAGAGAAGAAAATTATTCTCAGTGGTATAATAATCTGGTAACAAAGGCTGACCTGGCCGAAAATTCGGCAGTTAGAGGCTGTATGGTAATCAAACCTTATGGATATGCAATTTGGGAAAAAATGCAGGCTCAGCTCGATAAAATGTTTAAAGAGACAGGACATGTCAATGCATATTTTCCGCTGTTCATCCCAAAATCATTCTTGAGCAGGGAGGCGGAGCATGTTGAGGGCTTTGCAAAAGAGTGTGCAGTTGTAACACACCATCGTCTGATGACAAATCCAGACGGTCCTGGCGTTGTTGTTGATCCGGAGGCCAAACTTGAGGAGGAGCTTATCGTAAGGCCAACATCTGAGACTATAATCTGGAATACATATAAAAACTGGATTACATCATACAGGGATCTTCCTATCTTGTGCAACCAGTGGGCAAATGTTGTACGTTGGGAGATGCGTACCCGTCTCTTCTTGCGTACTGCAGAGTTCCTTTGGCAGGAGGGTCACACTGCCCATGCTACAAAAGAGGAGGCAATTGAGGAGACTGAGAGAATGGTTGAGGTATATGCAAAATTTGCACGTGATTACATGGCAGTACCGGTGGTTGTAGGTAAAAAATCTGCAAATGAGAGATTTGCCGGAGCTTTGGATACTTATTGTATAGAGGCCATGATGCAGGATGGAAAGGCTCTACAAGCAGGAACATCACACTTCCTCGGACAGAATTTTGCCAAAGCATTTGATGTGAAATACTCTACCAAAGAGAGCAAACTTGAGTATGTATGGGCAACTTCATGGGGAGTGTCAACCCGTCTGATGGGTGCTCTTATAATGGCACACAGTGATGACTGCGGCCTTGTACTTCCTCCAAAACTGGCTCCTATACATGTTGTGATGGTTCCTATCTTCAAGAAGGAGGAGGAGCATCAGGCTGTCGTTGCAAAAATGGAAGAGCTGAAGGCCCAACTTGAGCAAAAAGGTCTTTCTGTGAAGATTGATGACAGGGATAATGTGAGAAGTGGTTTCAAATTTGCAGAGTGGGAGCTTAAGGGTGTACCGGTACGTATTGCAATAGGTCCGCGTGATCTTCAGAACAACACTGTGGAGGTAGCCAGAAGGGATACCCTCACAAAAGAGTCGATGAGTGCAGATGATGTTGTTGCACATGTTGTAGAGCTTATGGATGCAATCCAGCAGAATATATATCAGAAAGCATTGGACTTCAGAGCTCAGAAAACATATGTGGTTGATACTTGGGAAGAGTTCAAGGAGAAGATTGAAGAGGGCGGATTCCTTTTGTGCCACTGGGACGGAACTCCTGAGACAGAGGAGAAGATCAAGGAGGAGACAAAAGCCACCATTCGCTGTATACCATTGGATACCAATGTTATAATGGAAGAGGGAAAATGTATCTATTCGGGACGTCCTTCTAAACAGAGGGTGATATTTGCAAGATCATATTAATAAAATAATAACAAAACAGGAATTTTATGTCAACAGATCCGTTACCGCAACAGCAGATAGTAGATCAGCTGAAAGAGAAGGCATATATCAAGGCTATGATATATGACCAGTCATTGGAGACTTTCAACCAGCTCAAGGAGGTTTTGAGTGAAATGAGCAACGACCTCAATGAGATGATGGAAGATGCACCCAATAACCGTCGTATAAGGTTGGAGTACCGCGACAGGGGAAAATTTGAGGCTGAGCTTAAATTTGCAGATGATGTATTGATCTTCAGTATGCACACAGATATTTTCCAGTTCGACAGAGACCACTCAATCTGGAAAACCCCTTATGCAAAGCAGAACAAATTCAATACCTATTGCGGCGTGATAAGTGTTTACAACTTTTTGTCGGACTCATTCAAATACAACAGAAATGAGGATATAGGATATCTTGTGGCACGAATGTTCGTAAATAAGGACAAGCAGTTCTTCATTGAAGGAAAGCGCCAGAAGAGACAGAAAGTTTCCGGTTTTGGAAAATATGTGCTGAACAAGGAGGAACTTGTTGCATTTGTTGAGTCGGCAATGCTCTACTCTCTCTCATTTGATTTGCTGGTACCTCCGTATGATTTGGTGAAGGTTGCCTCAATTGAACAGATCAATGCAAAGATTGAGAGTTCGAGGATGCAGACCGGAAAACGTATGGGATATAAATATAACTCTGATGATGTATTGGAGATAGCGGAATGAGTAGACTTTCGATAACATACCTTATTATTATACTATTGGCTGTACCGTCGCTCCTTATAGGACAGGACAACAAAGGAAACTCCAAATCCAAAAAGAATAAGGAGGAGGTTGTGGTTGTCTCAGGTCTGAATAAGGAGCAGGAGTTGTGTCGTGTGATAGGTTCAGGATTTGCTGTGCCTACAGTAAATTACGAACCTGTAACCCCGCCAAAATTCTGGAAGAAGGGAACTCTTACAGAACTGGGTTTCTCGCAGGTTTCACTGTCGAACTGGGCAGCCGGAGGATCGGGTTCTGTAGCGCTCAATGCATATCTCAATGCCCATATCAACTATGCGAAGGGGAACCTGTTCTGGGAAAACAGGGGGCAGTTTACTTATGGTTTTGTACAATCATTCGAAGACGGTTACCGCAAGAGCAGTGACAAGATGGTTTTGGACAGCAAATTCGGCTACAGAGCTATAGACAAATTCTATTTCTCCGCAGTCTTCAACTTTACCTCCCAGTTCTCACCCGGCTTCAAATACTCTTCAGACGGAACTGCAACAATGGTTTCAAAGTTCTTTGCTCCAGCATATTTCACATTGGGTCTCGGTATCGACTATAAGCCTGGAAAGGGAAAAGTCTTCTCGTTGAATATAGCTCCCCTTACCGGAAGCGCAGTTGTTGTCACAGACTCTCTGTTGAGGAAAAAGTATGGTAATGCGCCCGATGAAAAGGTGAGGTATGAGCTTGGTGCCCAGGTTAAGGCAAACCTCTCTTACCAGCCTTTCAAAAACTGCAAGATCACATCTGTGCTGACACTCTTCTCAGATTATCTCAACAATCCTCAGAATGTTCAGATCAAGTGGGATTTCCGCACCGATTTCAAAATAAACAAATTTTTGAGCACCTCCTTGAAAACCAATCTGATTTATGATGATAACATAAAAATTGCGGACAAGGATGGAAACATGGCTGCAAGGGTTCAGTTTCAGGAGATGCTTAGTCTCTCCTTCTCATATACTTTTGGAGAATTTGTGAAATAGGTGTATCATTATTCGTTAAGGATGCAGTATAAATTCAACAGACATTTGCAGGATATTCTGCCCGACAGACCATTGAAAATACTCGTGGCTGTAAGCGGCGGGGCTGATTCCATGTGCCTGCTTGATCTGTTGTGTAACAGCACTCTGGAACTGGAGATTTCCATCGCTCACATGAACTTCAACTTGCGGGGGGAAGAGAGTGATGCGGATGAGGCCATGGTGCGCGAATATGCCAAAGCCAAAGGCGTTGAACTTTTTGTAAAAAGTGTTGATACCTTGCGCTATGCAAAAGCGAATTCCATATCAATAGAGATGGCTGCGCGTGATCTGAGGTATGCCTGGTTCCATTCACTTAGAAACGAGAAAGGATTTGATTATATAGCATTGGCTCATCATGCCAATGACAATGCCGAGACATTGCTGCTCAATATAGTGAGAGGCAGTGGGTTGCGTGGAATCTGTGGCATGAAGGAGCTCGACAGTGAGAGAGCTCTGCTGCGTCCTCTGCTCTCCTATACCAGAAAAGAGATAGAGAGGCATGTGGCGAAGAGGAATATACCATTCAGAACAGACCACACTAACTATGATGTTGAGTTCCACAGGAACCGGATCAGGAATGTTGTTGTGCCAGAACTGGAGAAGATCAATCCGCAGGCAGTTTCTGTTATGAATCGTGATATGGAACACTTTTCTGAAGCTTCGGAGATATTGCAGGAGATGGCTGCGGTAAAAAGGAGGGAGCTTGTATGCATGGCGGAGAGTGGCATTTTCCCTTTTCTCGATCTTGTGAAGAGTCCTAATGCAAAGAGATATATTGCAATGAGGTCCGCTTCGGGTATGATCTGTGCAATCTCCGTCGAAAGGCTCATGGGGGAGAGTCATCCCAAATACTGGCTTTACGAAATTTTGTCGGAATATTCATTCAACCCTTCTCAGATAGAGGATATGGCACTGGCTATGGCCAACGGCCAGACAAAGAGAATTGTTTCAGAGAACCATTTGGCGGTTATGGAGAGGGGATATATTAAGGTGTATTTTCAGGATAAAGTACCATCTTGTTGTGATGAAATTCTTATTGAAGAGCCTGTGCAAAGTGTAGAGTATGCTATAGCTGGCGGTACAATCCGTTTTTCAGTTGCAGATGCTTCAGAAGATCCCGACGCACTGAAAAGTTGTTTTGCCGACAAGTGTGGGGAGAGTGGAATATCATTGCTCCTCTCCGCAGACAACCTTCTCTTCCCTCTGGTGCTCAGAGGCGTTCAAAGTGGGGATTCATGGCGTCCGTTCGGAATGAGAGGAAGGAAGAAAGTTTCTGACTATCTCACAGATATAAAGATGGATTCTGCCCTAAAAAAAGGCATTCTGGTGCTGTGCAACGGTACAAAAAAAGAAAATCCCGACAATATTATCTGCTTGCCGGGATTGGAAATCTCTGAATATTATAAAGTTACCGGAGAGAGTAAGAAACTGCTCAAAATAACGCTCCTGTAACTCTTCTTATCAATATTGGAACTCATATATAAATGGTACTCTGGCATAATTCTTTATGCCTTTTTCCTCTGTGAGCATTCCGTATGCCTTGCCGAGTTCTCTGAAAGGCTCGGGCAGAATGTCGGCTGCAGCTGATGTTCCGTTGAACATCTCCATTAATTTGTCGATAGATGATTTTACTGTAGGATATTCAACTGTACGGTAGTTGTCGAGTCCGGCAAATACTGCTGCATATTGGATTGCCTCTGTTATTCCGCCTATTTTGTCGGCCAATTTCAAATCAACAGCCTCAGAACCGGTCCATACACGTCCTTGAGCAATTGAATCTACATAATCAATATTTAGCTCCCTGCCCTCAGCAACAAGTTCTGTAAAGCCGGTATATACATCTTCAACAAAATTCTGCATGTATGCCTGTTCGCTCTCGTTCAATGGATTCATTCCCGACATCATGTTGGAGTGACGGTTGGTACCAAGCTCTGCAACATTGATATTCAGGTGCTTCTTCAATCCTTTGCCCACATTCATCATCAGGCTGAAGACACCGATTGAACCGGTAAGGGTGGTTTTGTCGGTAAAGATGTAATCCGATTTTGCAGAGATCCAATATCCGCCGCTGGCAGCATAGTCTCCAAAACTTACAATTACAGGTTTCTCATTGCGCAACAGCTGAAGTTCTGTATTTATCATTTCTGCAGCCTGAGCATCTCCACCAGGGGAGTTGACTCTCAGTACAACTGCCTTTATTGATGAATCTGCCTTTATTTTGGAGATCATAGGGCAGAACTCAGATGCTGTAATTCCCTCATTGCCAGACATTGTTATCTCTCCATCGGCATATATCACAGCAATTTTGTCGCTTGTTTTCAGATTCGGTTTTATAACTGCTTTTGCATATTTGTCGAGAGTTATCATCTCAAGATCCTTCTCCTTTTCAACACCGAACAGACTGCACAGCTTGTCTGTCATCTCCTGGGTTGTGACAGCCTCATCCACCAGTTTGTTCTCGATAAGGCTTTCGGCATTGCCAAGTTTCAGATTATCTACCAAAGAGTTGAACTCCTCAACTGAAATGTCGCGGCTTTCGCAGATTGAAGTTGTCCATGTCTCCCAGACAGAATCAATCATCTCCTGATTCTGCTCCCTGTTGGCCTCACTGATATTGCTTGCAATGAACTGCTCTGCAGCTGCTTTGAATTTGCCGTGCCTTATCAGTTGGACCTCCACGCCCAATTTGTCGAGCAGATCCTTGAAGAACATAATTCTTGTGCCGATACCAAAGATCATTGCATTTCCCTCTCTCTGGATGTATATTTTGTCGGCAGCTGATGCCATATAGTATGCCCCTTGAGAATAGTTTGAAGCATAGGCTATTACAGCCTTTCCTGATTCTCTGAATCTCTTTACTGCATCCCTGAGCTCCTCCAACTGCGCCATACCTGTATTTAAACTGCTCAGATTCATGTAGAGGAATTTTATGGCAGGGTCTGTTGCGGCCTTCTCTATCGCCTGAAGTGCAGGCAGCAATGCCATCGATTTCTGTTCAGTTTCAAATGAAAGTGATGAGAGTCCTGCAAAAGGATCTTCATTGCCCCGTTCTGTGATAGGCTGTGAAAAATCTATTTTCAATACAGCAGAGGCCGGAACAGATACCGATGATTCTTTTGAACCCAATGTTGCGATTGAGCCTATGATGCCCAAAAAAAGGAAAAAGCAAACCATCAAAGCTATTGAAGAGCCGATGAATGATGCAAACAATGTCTTGAAAAATGATTTCATAGGTTTTAAATTATTTTTAACAAAGTTATGATGTTTTTTTAATTTTTGGATTGCTGTTGGGAAAATAATATTACTTTTGCAGTATGAAAAACTGTATCTCATATCTATTCTCTGTTATAATTGTCGGTTTATACATACTTTCGACAATGGGATACGGTGTGCATGAGTGTTCCCATAATGGAACAAAGAATATGATGCTATTGTTCGGGGAATCCCCTTGCGAGCACTCCCATTCAAAAGCCAGAGCGCAGAAATGCAGCAAGTGCAAATGCTGTGCGTGTTGCGGTTCTGCCAAATCAGCCGAAGGGTCAGCAGAACATGGCGGCAAATGCTGTACAACAGAAGTATATGTGCTCACACAGGATCAGGTGAATTCCCAGAATGCCTCTGTGGATGGTCCTGCAGTGTCTGATCTCTATGCTTTTGCAGAAATCGGCGGCAACTGTGCAAATATGGAGAAACTGGTCGCATTCTCTGGAGTGGTCTACTCCACTGGTTTCACCAAGAATACGCTTATAACGGATCTGATTGTTTCAATCTCCCAATTCAGAATTTGATAGCTGTTCTCTTTTAAGAAGGGTGCAATCCTATTTGTACGCCTGTATTGAGGGGGAAAGGGTTATTTTATTACACTATTTCTGAATTAAAGACGTATTATGAAAAAATCAATATTATTGTTTGTATATCTGTTGGTTGCAGTATTTGCAACTGCGCAGGATTTTAAAGGAAAAGTATTTTTTGTAAATGCCGACGGCGAAAAGGAGCCTGCCGGATTTGCCACTGTAATCTGTGTGGAGACAAGGCAGACTGCCGAGGCTGATATTGATGGAAATTTTGAGTTCAAGAAGATAAAGGGCGAGAATGTGACAATGATCGCGTCATTTATAGGATATACACGCGACACATTGTTGTACAGACCTGGCATAACATACCATGAGTTTAACTTGCATGATGAGAACGAGCTTAATGCTCTTGTGGTGACCGGACGTCAGGATGCAAACTATCTCTCAAAGACGGCGGCTATCCGCACCGAGGTGATTACTGCAGCCGGTCTTTGCAAAATGGCATGCTGTAACTTGGCAGAGAGCTTCGAAAATTCTGCAAGTGTGAGCGTTGGCTATTCAGATGCAGTTTCCGGTGCAAAACAGATCAAATTGTTGGGTCTGTCGGGTACATATGTACAGATGCTGGATGAGAACAAACCTATTATGAGAGGCTTGGCTTCTCCATTCGGATTGTCATACATTCCGGGTCAATGGTTGGAGAGCATCCAGATTGCCAAGGGCCCATCTTCTGTTATCAACGGTCTTGAAGGTCTCACAGGCCTTATAAATATGGAGCACCGTAAACCTACTGCAGAGAACCCTCTGTTTGTAAACTTGTTTATGAGTGATGAACTTATGTTCGAGGGTAATATCGCTTCATCATTGCAGTTGAACGACAAATGGAGCACAGTTATAATGGCACATGCCTCTGCAGGTACAAAGGACCATGATATGAACAAAGATGGATTCAAGGATGAGCCTCTTAAGCAGCACTTCAATTTTGACAACCGCTGGTTGTATAATGCAGGTCCTGACGGTGTTCAGGTAAGGTTTGGAGTGAAAGCATTCAGCGATGAGAGGATTGGTGGACAGATGGCTTATGAAAAAGGTATGAATGACCATGGCCCTTATGAGGGTTACAAAAACAATATCTGGGGCTCTGAAATCAATAACTCAGGTATCGACGGTTATTTGAAGGTGGGCATACCTTTTACAGAGGGAGGTGTCGAGAGCTTGGCTATGGTAGCAACTTATTCTTATTATAATATGGATGCCAGTTATGGTACAAAATATTATAAAGGATACCAGAATATGGCATATATCAATGCTATGTACCAGAATCAGAACGATGAGAACCATCACTATACATTCGGTATTGCCGGACAGTATGACGGTATCCATGAGGATTTCAGAGAGATGGTCATAGATTTTGACAAATATTCAGCCAGAGTGTACAATGGTGGTGGAGAGCTGTTTAAAGGACGCGATGACAAGATGATTGGTGTTTATGGTGAGTATACCTACACAAATGAGAAACTTACAGCAGTCATAGGCCTCAGGGGTGACTACCACTCGCAAGGTGGCTGGGTATTCGGACCTAGGGCAAATGTGAAGTATTCATTTACAGATGATCTGATTGTGCGTGTTACAGGAGGAAGGGGCCTCAGACATGCAAATATCATTGCAGACAATCTTGGCCTACTCTCTTCCGGACGCCACATCTTTGTTGAGGAGGAGATAAAGATGGAGGATGCATGGACATTTGGTGGTAATATCACACAATACTTCAAATGGGGAGAGAGCGAAAACTCCTATTTGAGTTTCGACTATTTCCGTTCAAGCTTCAACAGCCAGCTTGTTGTAGACTGGGATAAAGACTATATTACTGGTTCAAACAAGAATAATGTCTATGTTTACAATTGCGACGGACGCTCTTTTACCGATACATATCAGGTAGACTTGTCGGTGGAGCCTTTCAAAGGATTTACTGCAATTGCAACATTCCGTTATACCAAGGCAAAAGTTGAGATGGATGGACAGGGCCTTGTAGACCGTCCTTTGATGAGCAAATATAAAGGAGTGCTTAATATACAGTATGCGACAAACCTTAACAAATGGACATTTGATGTTACCGGTCAGCTGAATGGCCCGGCTCCTCTTCCTCAGTTTATGGGTGGCGGTGAGTCTGAGGTTTATCCTATGTTCTTTGCTCAGGTTACCAAGAAGTTCAAAGGACTCGATATCTATGTGGGTGTTGAGAATATCGGAAACTATATTCAGGAGAATGCTATCCTTATCAATAATGGTGATGGATTGCAGGGAATCAAACCTGGAGACAATGCATTCGATAACAGCTTCAACGCTTCAATGGTTTGGGGTCCGCTTATGGGTAGAAAATTCTACGGTGGAATCAGACTTACTTTGTGGAAAAAATAGTAAAATTTGATATTAACAACTAAATAACAAAAGATTATGAAAGCATTAAGAATTTTTACAGCCATTGTAGTTGCTGTTCTTACACTATCATTGTCGGCTCAAGCCCAAAACAAGAAAAAAGCTCCTAAATATGAGGAGGTTACTTTTTCAGCACATATCCACTGCAACAATTGCAAAGCAAAATGTGATGCAGCTCTTCCTTACATCAAAGGAGTAAAGGATGTTAAAGTTAGCGTGGAGGAGCAAACTGTATGGTTCAAATACGACCCTACAAAAGTTACCAAACAGAAACTTGGTGCAGAGCTTGCAGAGCTGGGATATCCTGGAAAAGAGATTGTGAAAGAGGAGAAAAAATAGTTTTACAATAAATAGCAAGGAGAGGAGAGGACCTACATTTGGGTTCTCTCCTTTTTTAGTATCTGAAAACTTAGTACATTTGCACTTTATTGGTATTTACGGCAGAATAAACTCGATATATGAAGATCAGAAAGTTTTTATTGGCAATATTGTTGTTCCTATATGTGCAGGTTGCCTTTGCACAACAGTGGATAAGGGTAAATCAGCTCGGATATTTGCCTGAAGATAAAAAGGTTGCAGTATTCATCTCAACACAGGAGGTCCCAGAAGACAATTTTGTTGTGTGCAATGCAATTACCAATCATATTGTCTATAAAGCTCCGGCCAAAGCTGCTGCCGATGCAGGCAAATGGGGGATGAAGAGTGCCTTCAGACTTGATTTTTCAGAACTTTCCGATGAAGGCGGATACTATATTGCATTCAACAATGCCAAATCACCTGTTTTCAAGATTTCGGCAGATGCCTACGATGGCGCAGCCGACTATCTCCTTGTATACATGAGACAGCAGAGATGTGGCTACAATCCCTATAATGATGCGCATTGCCATCAACACGACGGTTATATAGTGGATCATCCCACACGCAGCGGAGAGAAGATTGATGTGACCGGAGGCTGGCACGATGCAACAGATTATCTGCAATACCTTACAACCTCTGCAACTGCTACATACCACCTGATGTTCGCCTATATGCAGCAGGAAGACAAATCTATCTTTAAGGATGAATACGATGCAAAGGGAAAACCTGGAGCCAATGGAATCGCTGATATCCTTGATGAGGCAAGATGGGGATTGGAATGGATGATGAAGATGAATCCTGAGGATAAGGTAATGTTCAATCAGATTGCCGATGACAGGGACCATGCAGGATTCAGAGTACCATATAAAGATAGTGTGGATTATGGTTGGGGACCTGGAAAAGGAAGACCTGTCTATTTTGTTACAGGAAAACCGCAAGGCCTTGGCAAATGGATCAACCGTACAACTGGAGTTGCATCAACTGCAGGCAAATTTGCATCAACATTTGCCATGGGAACATCTGTATTCAAGGATATCGATGCAGGTTTTGCAGAGCAGATGATGGTAAAGGCAGAGCAGGCATACCGCTTTGCAGAAGAGGTTCCTGGCAATACGCAGACTGCATGTCTGGTATCTCCATATTTTTATGAAGAGGATACATATACAGATGATATAGAGCTGGCTGCGACTTCGATGTATAATCTCACAAAAAATGGTGAATGGCTTAAAAAAGCAGATTATTGGGGAGAACTTGAACCTGTTTCACCATGGATGGAGCTGGGCAGGGGACGCCATTACCAGTTTTATCCATTCATAAATCTGGGCCATTATTATCTTGCTGCCTCTGAAAATCCCCAACTGGCATCGAAATACAGGGAGTTCATGAGGCAGGGTCTGGAGTATTTGAGAAAGAGGGCCGGCAATGATCCTTTTATGAATGGAATACCTTATATCTGGTGTTCGAACAATCTCACCTCTGCTGCAATAACCCAGGCAAGGCTCTATAACCTGATTACAGGTGATGAGACCTATCTGGAGATGGAGACTGCATTGAGGGACTGGCTCCTTGGTTGCAATCCTTGGGGAACAACAATGATTGTTGGATATCCTGCAGGCGGAAGTGATGTCCCTATGTGGCCTCACTCATCTTATACAGTTGTGAGCGGAGATATTACCTATGGAGGTCTTGTCGACGGCCCCGTATACAGGACTGTATTTGAGGAGAGGGCTGGCAAATCACTTACTAAACCTGATGAATTTGAAGTTTTTAATAATGGAATAGCGGTGTATCATGATGATATAGGAGACTATGCCAGTAATGAGCCGACTATGGATGGTACGGCAGGTCTTGCATACTACTTTGCAGCAATGGAGAATGCCGGAAAGAGACAAAAAGGGCTTGCGGTATTGAAGGATAAATATGGTGCTGTTATCAGGGTTGAACCGGACAAAAAGAATATCTATTTGGTTTTTACAGCAGATTCAATGTTTCAGGGAGGTGCCAAAATCCTCTCTACATTGAAGAAGGAGAGGATAAAAGGCTCATTTTTCCTTACCGGCAATTGCCTGAGGATGGCAGAGCATGCAGATCTGATAAAGAATATAATTAAGCATGGTCATTATGTAGGTGGTCATTCCGACAAGCATCTGCTCTATTCTCCATGGGAGAAGAGGGATTCCATGCTTGTGAGCAGGGTTGAAATTATGGAGGATCTGAAGGCAAATGCACAGGCCCTTGCCGAATTTGGAGTAGATTTTGAAGACTCAAGATGGTTCCTGCCTCCTTATGAATATTACAATGAGGAGTGTGTTGACATTATTGAAAATATGGGTTATAAAGTGTTGAACTATACACCGGGTACTGCAACGCCAGCCGATTATACAACCCCTTCGATGAAGAATTACCAGCCGTCGCAAAAATTAATTGAAAAATTATATAATTTTGAAAATGCATTAGGGTTAAACGGTGCTGTGTTGTTAATACATCCAGGGGTCAATGAGGAGCGTACCGACCGCCTTTACAACAGATTGGGTGAAATAATCCAGAATCTTAAGAAGAAGGGTTATACATTCAGATCGCTAAATGAACTCTAAAGTAATTTGGAAACTATGTACAAAATATTAAGGAAAGAATTTCTGAACCCTATAACTTGCCTTATGGAAGTGGAGGCTCCACGTGTGGCAAGAGCTGCAAAACCAGGGCAATTTCTTATAGTGAGGGCAACATCCGATGGTGAGAGGGTCCCTCTTACTGTCTGTGATTATGACAGGGACAAGGGTACTGTAACTATTGTCATTCAAATAATAGGAGCATCCAGCAGGATTATCTGTTCTCTTGAAGAGGGCAGCTGTATGGCAGATGTTGTAGGACCATTGGGACAACCCTCTGAGTTCACGCATCAGAGCATTGAGCAGATTAAGGGCGAGCGCTATATCTTTATAGCAGGAGGCTTGGGTGTTGCTCCGGTATATCCGCAGGCCAAATATCTTCATGACCTTGGTGCCAAGGTAGATATAATTATAGGTGCCAAAAATTCGGAACTTCTGATTCTGAAAGAGGAGATGGCCGCTGTTTGTGACAATCTTTACATCTGTACAGACGATGGCTCTGCAGGAGAGAAGGGACTTGTTACCGAGATGCTGGCAAAACTTGTTGAAGGAGGAGAGAAATATACACAGGCCATAGCTATCGGTCCGATGATAATGATGAAATTTGTAACCCTCACCGCGAAAAAATATGATTTGCCGCTTGTGGTAAGTTTGAACACCCTGATGGTTGATGGTACCGGGATGTGTGGTGCCTGCAGGGTAACTATTGGTGGAAAAACCAAATTTGCTTGTGTAGACGGTCCTGAATTTGATGCTTACCTTGTTGATTTTGATGAGGCAATGAGGCGTCAGGGCATGTATAGGACTCAAGAGTCTGAAAGAGATCATAAATGTAAAATTGGAATAGGCAAATAGTATGGCAAACAAAATATCAAGAGTTCCTGTGAGAGAGCAGGATCCAAAGTTGAGAGCTACCAATTTTGACGAAGTGAGCTTTGGCTACAATAGAGAGGAGGCCATGCTGGAGGCTTCGCGCTGTTTGAATTGCAAAAAACCTGCATGTATGACTGCATGCCCTGTTTCGGTGAAGATACCATTCTTTATCCAGAAGGTGGCGGAAGGTGATTTTAAGGAGGCTGCACGCATCATTTCAATTGACAGTTCACTTCCTGCAGTATGTGGCAGGGTATGTCCTCAGGAGAGCCAGTGTGAAGGATCTTGTGTATTGGGTGTCAAAGGTGAGCCCGTTGCAATTGGAAAACTGGAGCGCTATGTAGCAGACTGGAGTCGTGAAAATGGTGTGAAATTTACTGATAAAGCACCTGCAAACGGTGTGAAAATAGCAGTGGCCGGCAGCGGTCCTGCAGGTCTTGCATGTGCAAGTGACCTTGCAAAGATGGGTTACGATGTAACCATATTTGAGGGTCTGCACAAGGCCGGAGGTGTATTGGAATATGGTATACCTGAGTTCAGATTACCCAAAGAGAAGGTTGTTGCTGCAGAGGTGGCCAATGTAAAGGCACTGGGAGTGAAAATTGAGACAAATGTGGTTGTGGGCAGAACTGTTACCGTTGATGAACTCTTTGATCAGGAGGGATTCAAGGCTGTATTCATAGCACAAGGAGCCGGATTTCCAAAATTTATGAACATCCCTGGCGAAAATCTCAATGGTGTAGTCTCTGCAAATGAGTTCCTTACAAGAAATAATCTGATGCAGGCATATAAAGCTGATTCCCAGACTCCAATATATGTAGGTGAGAGTGTTTGTGTTGTGGGTGGCGGAAATGTGGCAATGGATGCTGCAAGAACAGCACTGAGACTCGGAGCAAAGAGTGTGAAGATTGTATATAGAAGAACTGAGAAAGAGCTTCCTGCAAGAGCTGAGGAGGTTCACCATGCAAAGGAGGAGGGAGTGGAGTTCTGCTTCCTTACAAATCCGGTGGAGGTAACTGCAGATGACAAGGGTTGGGTAAAGGGTCTCAAATGTGAAAAGATGCAGTTGGGAGAGGCCGATGCCAGCGGAAGACGTTCCCCTGAACCAACCGGAGAATTTATTGAAATAGAGACAAATACTGTAATAATGTCATTGGGTACAGTTCCCAATCCTCTGATAGCGGCAACAACTCCGGGTCTGGAGAGAAACCGTAAAGGCGGAATAGATGCTACAGATGATGGCGTAACATCCCGTAAAGGCGTTTTTGCCGGAGGTGATGCGGTTACAGGCGCTGCAACCGTAATTCTGGCAATGGGAGCCGGTAGAAAGGCTGCCAAAACAATAGATGAATATATTAAAAGTTTGAAATAGAATGGCACAGAAACCAAGCATACCAAAGGGTACAAGGGATTTTGGACCTGCAGAGATGGCAGGAAGAAATTATATATTTGATACAATCAGATCTGTATTCAAAAAATATGGATTCAACCCATTGGAGACTCCAGCTATGGAGAATCTCTCGACATTGCTGGGAAAATATGGAGATGAGGGGGACAAACTTCTCTTCAAGGTGCTCAACTCCGGAGATGCTTTTGCAAAAGTGGAGCCTGAGATGTTGCAGAACAGCAATTCACTCTCTCTTAAAGTGTGTGAAAAGGGTCTGAGATATGATTTGACAGTTCCTTTTGCCCGTTTTGTGGTGCAGCATCAGAATGAACTTACATTCCCATTCAAGAGGTACCAGATACAGCCTGTGTGGAGGGCCGACCGTCCGCAGAAGGGCCGTTACCGCGAGTTCTACCAGTGTGATGTGGATGTTATCGGAAGCAAGTCGCTCATAAATGAGCTGGAGCTTGTGCAGATTGTTGATGAGGTATTTGCAAAGTTTGGTGTGAATGTATGTATAAAGATCAACAACAGAAAGGTTCTGTCGGGTCTTAGTGAAATTATAGGGCATCCCGACAAACTAGTTGACATTACTGTAGCCATCGACAAAATAGACAAGATTGGTCTCGACGCTGTAAAGGCGGAGTTGAGGGAGAGGGGTATTGATGAGCAGGGTATCAATACAATAGAGCCGGTTTTGTTGCTGCAGGGAACATCTGCAGAGAAGATCTCAAAGATGAAGGAGATTCTTGCCTCATCTGAGACAGGCATGAAGGGTATTGCTGAGTTGGAGGAGCTCTTCGGCCTCATAGAGACTGCAGGTATCAGACAGGAAGTTGAGATAGATCTCTCTCTGGCACGTGGCCTTAACTATTATACAGGTGCTATATTTGAGGTGAAGGCAAAAGATTTTGCAATTGGAAGCATTTGTGGTGGTGGCCGATACGACGACCTTACCGGAATTTTCGGCCTTCCTAACATGAGTGGCGTGGGAATATCTTTTGGCGCCGACAGAATTTATGATGTTCTCCAAGGCCTTGAAAAGTTCCCTAAAGATGCAATCGAGAGCACAAAAATCCTCTTCTCGAATATGGGTGATGCAGAGGTGAAATACTCTTTGCCTGTAATTGCAAAATTGAGGGCAGAGGGAATAAACTGTGAAATATATCCCGACAACACCAAACTGAAAAAGCAGTTCGACTATGCAACCAAGAAGGGGATACCTTACTTTGCAATTGTTGGAGAAGAGGAGATTTCAGAGGGTGCAGTCAATGTGAAAAACCTCGAAACAGGAGAGCAGACAAAGTTGGAAATTGCCGCCATTGCCGGATTTTTGAAAGAAAATTAGCGATAATTTTAAAATAAATTTGGATTGTAAAGATATTCCCGTTATCTTTGCAGTCCAATTACATCGCGGAGTAGAGCAGTTGGTAGCTCGTCGGGCTCATAACCCGGAGGTCGTAGGTTCGAGTCCTGCCTCCGCTACTACAAAGGACAAATCGCAAGGTTTGTCCTTTTTTTGTTTCATTGGCTCAGTAATCGGTAATTTCTTCGTTAGACGAGCTCCTCGTTCTCCTTCCATTCAAATGCCTTCCGTAGAATCTTCTCTCCAGCCATCGGTGCGGAATTGGTTCTTCTGCCGATGACCACCATCCGGGTCAGTGTCATTGTGTCAGTCGTTGCAAGCATCGTGTCCATATAAGTAGGGTAAAAATGATTACTACCTGGACGATAATATGTACCTTTCTTTGGATCTACAGTGCATTTGAAAATCTTTGGTCAGTATTATTATTACGGGAACCTGAAAGCCCTCTGTGACCACTGGAACAAGGATGCCCTCGGGGTGGGGTACGCCTATCTCCGGAACTACGGAATCAGTGAAGATAATCCCTTCCGGAATGCCAAGTGCGTAATTCGTAAGGGATTACTATTGACTTCGCCAAAAAAGTAGTATATTTGGGTCGATAAATCGAAATTTGATATGAAAGAGTACTTCCTGAAATCAATCATTACTGCACTTGTATTCATCGGAATCTCAATAGCATTCGATGCCATCTTCAATGAGATTGACATTATTTGGAAATACTTGATTAATGGCGTGCTATTCGGCTTTCTCTACGAAGGATGGTGGCATTTTTATCAAAAGGGTGTTTTCTCCAAAGATAAGATATTGTCCCTTTTCAAGAAAAAAGATTCAAGCAAGTAAATTCGAATTTATCGAGCAGTTTAACATAAAATGATAAGGTGGTACATCAAGTGACGGTGTGCCATCTCTTTTTTTTGTATATTCGTGGTAATTATAAACTGATGAACGCCATGAAAACTGTATCAAAATCTCTGTTGCTGACATTTCTGTCGGCCCTCTCATTATTGTCGGGCTGTAAAAGTGGAGAAGACAACAGCCGCTTTTATAGGGAAAATCTAGAAAAGATAATTGTTGACGAGAATATTCCGCTGATTCAGTTGAGATATATCTCTCCAGAGGAGGACATTGCATTGCAGATAGAGAATCCTGCCTATAAGGATTCATTGTCAACCGGATGCTCTCAAGGAACCCCGGAGCCTGCAGTATTCCAAGCTGCTTCTTTGAGCAAACCTGTGTTTGCATATATTGTCATGAAACTTTATGAGAATGGGGAGTTGGATCTGGATAAACCATTATATGAATATACTGATATTGACCGGTTTGTAGATAAAGAGATGGCGAAAAAACTCACTGCGAGGATTGTTTTGAGCCACAGGAGCGGCTTGCCGAACTGGAGTAAAAAGGTAAGGTCAGATGATTGGCACATCTCTCCAATCAAATTCATTTTTCCTGTTGACTCATGTTTCGGCTATTCAGGCGAGGCCTTTGCATTTTTACAGAGGGCTGTGGAGAAGATAAGAGGAAAAGCAATTGAGGAGATTGCCAAAGAGGAGGTTTTTGAACCGCTTGGAATGGAACATACTTCTTATATATGGATACCTGCGTATGATACATTGGCCGTTGACGGTTACAATAAGAGAGGCATTTCAAAAGGTGTGGGATATAAACATGTAGTGGGAAATGTAGGTTACTCATTGAGGACCACTGCTGAGGATTATTCAAAATTTATACAGGCACTGCTTAATGGCACTGGCCTCAAACCGGAAACAGCGCAGTTTATGCTTGAACCAAACCGTAAGCCTATATTCAAAAAAGGTGTGAATTTCAGCACATTATCATGGGCACAAGGCATATATACCGAAGAGAATCCGGTTCATGGCAAATTGGTATTCCATGGTGGTGACAATGGTACCTTCAAGGCCTTTTTCCTCATCAATCCAAAGGTGCAGAGTACGATGGTCTTCTTTACAAACAGCAGCAACGGCTTCAAAATCATAGAGCCTGTAACACGCATGTTCCTCAAGGATACCGCGCATCTTGAAGTTTATGATTGGTACAACATTTGACAATAAGGAAGCATTATGAAGAAGATACTTTTTATTTGCCACGGCAATATCTGCCGTTCTCCAATGGCTGAATTTGTATTCAAGGCTTTGGTGAAGAGCTGTGGTATGGATGAGATGTTTTATGCAGAATCGGCGGCAGTGTCAACCGAAGAGATCGGCAATCCAATATATCCGCCTGCAAAACGCTGCCTTACACAGCATGGAATCCCTTTTGACAACAACAAAAGGGCCCGACAGGTTGTTCCGTCGGATTATGACAAATTTGATCTGCTAATCTGTATGGACAACTCAAATATAAGGTTGTTGAAGAGAATAATAGGGGACGATCCAGAGAATAAAGTACACCTGATGATGAGTTATGCCGGCAAATTCAGGGATGTGGCTGATCCTTGGTACACAGGAGATTTTGAGACAACATTCCAGGATGTGCTGGAGGCCTCTGAGGCCTTTCTGAAGCTGGATTAGGGCTATTTCAAATTGGATTTTATGTAATCTTTGATACCGAACCTCTTATTGAGCTTCGGCTGGTCTGGCTGTGTTACTTCAGTATTTATGATGAGTCTCTTCTGCTCCAGAACAAATTTATTTATAAAGTCAATAACCTGAAGCAGATTCTCCTTCATTGGTGAAACTGCAACTGTGTGAGTTGCATTGTCTATAGTATAAAGGTAGTGGGGAGCGGCAATTTTTGTCAGTTTCTTTGAGATGTATGCGGAGCCGTTGAATGAACCGAATGGCGTCCAGACTCTCCTATATGGTACATTTGAATCGGCATTTCCATGGAAAAACATGATTGGGGCAGGTTGCTGCAGCCATTTCATTTTTCCATGCAGATTGAGGATGGCACCGGCAAAGGAGATTATACCGGCATATCTGAAATTTTCCGGCAGGAAATCTCTATAATTTGTATTTCTTGTTGTCTTCAGATTATTGCACATATAATATTCGGCCTGCAATGCTGCAATGGCTCCGGCGCTCGAGCCGCTTGCCATGATTCTGTGAGTGTCTATGCCCCATTTGCCGGCATTTTCGAGTATGCAGGAGGTTGCTTTGTAGAGATCCTCCACAGCCATGTCAATGCTGTTTTCAAGTGCCGATATCATCTCTCCGGCAGATATATTCCTGTTGCCCCGGACACTATTTACAATGCTCTTGAGCCCAAGTCTGTAATCGATGGCAAAAACATGTATTCCATTCTCTGCAAGAGTTTTGTAATATTTCAGATATCTGGCGTCATCCTTCGAGCCTGTAAAAAATCCTCCTCCGAACATGAAAATCATGCACGGCTGTTTTGCTCCG
Organism: Bacteroidales bacterium; assembly: GCA_017935505.1. Taxonomy (GTDB): domain Bacteria; phylum Bacteroidota; class Bacteroidia; order Bacteroidales; family UBA932; genus Egerieousia. The sequence goes on from JAGBHM010000014.1 coordinate 171,070, forward strand.
GCCCTTATCTGAGTATGGTCCTGTGCATAATAATGGTCAAGGGACAGACTGTCGCTGTACATTATGCTCTCTTTTTTTACATCAGATGCAGAAAGTGTGATACTGAGTGAGAACAGCAATATTATAATAAAGAGGCTCTTTTTCATCAAAATTGAATATATCAGGTGCGTCAATGAAACAGAATTTTGTCTAAAAATACAAAAATCTGACGGAAAAACTGCGGATTTTCAAATATAATCTTTTCATCCAGTGTCTGGGGCAGCAAAATGTATTCCACAAACTGGCTGCCGATGGCACTTTTCAGCTGGGAAGAAAAGGCATCGGCACTATCGCTGTCGTGGCCGGTCTCTGATTGTTTGTATATCATGAAGAATGGTGGTGACTGTGGTGTAACCAGAATCTGGGGGTTTATGCCATTCTCTTGAGTGGTGAATGGACCGAAGAGGTCAACAACTGCCTGGACTTTGTATCCGTTGCCCGATGAATATATGCCGATGCTGTTGACATATTTCTGTAGCTTCTGCCCATTCTTCTGGGCTTGTGCCATTTGCGAAGAGCTGCCAAATTCCATTTCACTTTCAAATCCCTGCAGATATGTGCCGGCACATCCTGCTGTCGCAGCCAGATATCCTCCATCTGAGTATCCCCATAATATGATCTTGCCAGGATCAATTCCATATCGCTTTCCATTTTCTTTAAGCAATTTTATGGAACTGACCAGCTCTTTCATTGCCTGCTCAAGGGATTGGCCATATTCCAATTCTGCAACGGCATAGCCATAAGAGAGGGCTGTGGAGATTATGCTGTTGTCTATTTTATTTGCACTTGTTGTATCGACAGTCAGTATAATTGCCGGATAAGGAGTCTTCCAATCTGCATCTCTATTTTTTGATGCGGCAACCCTTTGGGGTATATGGAGTTTCAGATATTTTTCTCCGGCAGAATCGGCATATATAACTCTGCCCTGGCAAAAACTTTTGCCGAAAGTGCAGGTGAAGAGCAGCAGTGCAATAAAAAAACATCTCATAACAGCCGTTATTTACAGTGTACCCATATATAACGGCATTGGCTATGAAATGTTCTCCATTCTGGAATATTCAGATGTTGATATTTCTGATATTTATGGACGAGTCCCACAAATGGAACCATTGGTCAGGTGTCCCGGACAATTTTATATTCTTATTGTTGACTCCTGTTATTATTGATTTGTCGGGATAATCCAGATCAAGTTTTATTTCAACTACACAATAGAGTTCATGTGCCTGTGAAATAAGCAGATGTCCCGGTCTTATATCCTCTGCATATACCATATTCTGTTACAGCGATAGGTTACCTGATCCCTGGAATCCTTCGCTTGTTGTTATATATATGATATACTCGCCAGATGAAGGCAATCTAATGAAGAGAACTGGCTGATCCATGCTTTGGTAAGTCTTGTTGCAGACGCTCTGTCCCATTGAGTTTATAATTGTAACATTTGCTGTGCCGCAGTCTCTGTTGAAGATTACTTCAACCTCTCCGGTATTTCTGTAGAGCCATGCCTCCACTGTTGGGATAAGGGAGCGTTCCCTTTCTGGATCAACCGGGTTTGTCGCTTTTCTGATTGCAACCTCCTCAGGAGTGAGTTCCCTGTCTGGTGATGTTGTTGCTGTAAGTTCAAATAGAGGGAAAACGAGCAGTGTTGCCAGAATGAATTTTACAAGAATGAGTTTTTTCATAAATCTGTTTTTTTAGGTTAGAAATATGGTTTGAATTATTTTCAAAGTTATCTCCAAGCCTGACAGATTTTATGCAATAAATATAATATTGCTACTTGTAATATATTGATAATTAATAGAATATAATTGGAAAACCTAATATCAACCAGAAGTGGTAAATATTACAGCCTGTTTTTGGCAATATCTTCTATAGTTCTCTCAAGGAATGTCTCGAGATGCTCTGTGCCTATATCCAATTTGCGGTGTATTCTGCTCCTTCTGTTATATATGCTGGCATTGTTGGTATGGCCGTATATCACCCTCATTGCATTGGTTGTAAAACCAAGGCAAATCATGCTGCAGTAGTTGAGGTCGCTCTGATTCAGATTCGGATAATTCTCCCTGAGATAGTCAATTATTCCATGATGTTTTTTGTTGGCAATGAACTGCAGGTCGCTAAAAGAATAATCATCTTTATTGTTTCGATTGATGTATTCCCTGAATTTTTTATAGAACTTCTCTGGAGTGCTCTCTGAAATATAGGCATAATCCATTATATCCTTGAGTGCATCGAGCCTCTCTGCATATGCCTTCACAACGGCCTCATCACAGGAGCCAGCAATGTGCCCGCTCTTTATGAGCTGGTAGCGCTCTTCCACATCGTTGATATGCTCCTGTAATGTGCGGACAAGCTCCTTGTAGAATTTAATGTCGGAATCCCTTTTACGTACAATCTTTTTGACAATCCTTCTTGATACTGCTGTTATGGCTATGCTGATTATAATCAGTATGGTATATGCTATACTTGATATTATAGTATGCCGCTTGTGCCTCTTCTGCAAGGCATGGTATGTCTCAGAGAGCGTATCTCTGGTATATTTTGCTTCAATCTCCTTTATATGGTTTTCCTCTTTCTCTTTATAGAGGCGGTTTTTCAGTTCTGTATACTCCTCATTCCATTTGAGCGCCTCCTTATAGTTGCCCTGTTTGGATAGAATGTTACACAAAATCAACAATGTCCCTGCTTTTGCATCATCATCTTTTATGTTGGATTCATTAACGTATCTGTTCGCGTAATATTTTGAACTATCATATTGCTCCTGTTCAAAATATATTTTGCTCCATATTGGATAATGCCTTTTTGGGATGATCCCATCATGGTATTTATTATAGCATTTTGTCAATATTTTGACTGCGCTTTCTATCTCTTTGTTTTCCAATAATATATCGGCAATTCCCAAGGTGTTGAGGGTTATTTTGTCTGTATTGCCATCAATTCGGTATATTCCGATAGCCTTATTGTGCAATTCAATGGCAGTGGAGTCATCTCCATTGAGGTAATAACTCTTTGCCGCATATGAGAGTGCATTTGCGTATTTGTCGTTATAACCGGCTGATTTGAAGAATTTTCCAGATTCTTTATATAATTCGGCAGCCTCTTCAAAGAGGTTCTGCTTGTAATAGATTATTCCCAGAGTATTGCATATCTGGCCGTGCAGGTAGCTGTTGCCGGCATTTGTTGCAGCCTCTTTTGCTCTCAGATAGTTTTCTGCAGCCTTGGTTATCTCTCCTGCATTGTAGAATACTGTTCCCAGATAGTAGTAGCTTTGGGCCTTGCGCAGTTTGTTGCTGCGCTTTGAATAGTAATTTACGGCATAACGGATTATGGAATCGGAAGAGATATCTACATAGCTCTTGTCCAATGCCATACTGTACAGCAGGGAATGCAGAGCCTTTAGTTTTGGAGTTGTAATCTCCTTGAATAGAGGATCTTCAAGTATAGTCAATGCGCTGTCCGGATATGTGTTGACAACCCTTTCTGCTCTCTCCAGCCTCTCTTTCTGCGCGGGAGAAGATGAGCATCCGGCACCGATGCAGATAGTGATTGTTCCAAATATTGCAATGTGCAGTATCACCTGCTGGAGGAGTGTCTTGATCATTATCGGAATCGGATGGTTTAGAGAGTCCTTATCTGTTGCGTTCTATCTCCCGCAAATTTTCAATTTTCTTCTTTTCAAGGAAATCATACACACCACCAAGATGTTCGATAACCCTTTTATTTGAAAATTCATAAACTTTTGAGACAAGTCCGTCGAGGAAATCCCTGTCATGAGAGACTACAACCAATGTCCCGTCAAAGCTCTTGAGGGCCTCTTTGAGGATATCTTTAGTCTTGATGTCCAGATGGTTGGTAGGCTCGTCCAGAATCAGCATATTCACAGGTTCCAGCAGGAGCTTTATCATTGCCAGCCTTGTTCTCTCTCCTCCCGATAAAACCTTCACAAGTTTGTCGGAATCATCCCTGCCGAACATGAAAGCTCCGAGTATATCCCTGATTTTCGTGCGGATATCACCTACGGCAACATTGTCGATTGTACTGAATACAGTCTGCTCTTCATCAAGCAGAGATGCCTCGTTCTGGGCAAAATATCCAATTTTAAGGTTATGGCCCAATTGCAGTTCACCATCGAAATCAATCTGCCCCATTATTGCTTTGACCATGGTTGTCTTTCCCTCTCCGTTTTTTCCAACAAAGGCAATCTTTTCGCCACGTTCAATGGTGATTGATGCGTTTGAGAATACAAGATGTTCACCGTATCTTTTACCCAACTCCTTGGTCACCACAGGGTAGGAGCCGGAGCGTGGGGCCGGTGGAAACCTGAGTTTCAGTGCGCTCCTGTCAATCTCATCCACTTCAACAAGTTCCAATTTCTCGAGCATTCTCACACGAGACTGCACCTGATTGGTTTTAGAGTAGGTGCCCTTGAAACGTTCGATGAACTCTTTTGTCTCGGCAATCATCTTCTGTTGGTTGTCATAAGCAGCCTGCTGCTGTTGCCTGCGCTCAGCACGCAGCTCCAGATATTTGCTGTAATTTACCTTGTAATCGTAAATCTTGCCCATTGTAATTTCAATGGTTCTGGTGGTGATATGGTCGACAAAAGCCTTGTCGTGCGATATTACCATAACTGAGTTGGCACTGTTTATAATGAACTCTTCCAGCCACTCAATTGACTCGATATCGAGATGGTTGGTGGGCTCGTCAAGCAGCAGCAATGTAGGTTTCTGCAGCAGAATTTTGGCAAGTTCAATTCTCATGCGCCATCCTCCGCTGAACTCCTCTGTCTGCCTTGTAAAATCTGATCTCTTGAAGCCCAGTCCGATTAGTGTACGTTCAATATCCTCCTGATAGTTAGTGAGATCAATATGGTAGAATTTTTCGGACAAGGCTGTAACCTCTTCAATTATGGCAATATACTCATCACTGTCGTAATCTGTTCTGGTTGTGAGCTGGTTATTCAATTCCTCTATCTGGCGTTCAATTGCAAAGAGGTGCTCAAAGGCCTGGGCTGTCTCTTCAAAAACTGTACGTCCGTTCTCCACCATCAGGTGCTGTGGGAGATATCCTATCTTTCCTCCGTCGGTAACAGATACTTTTCCTCTGGACGGGCTCTTTATGCCGGCCAAAATCTTCAACAAGGTTGATTTGCCGGCTCCATTTTTACCCATAAGGGCTATCCTGTCCTTGTCGTTTATTACAAATGATATCTCTTTAAAGAGTGAAGTTCCTCCAAATTCTACAGTTAATCCGTCTACTGATACCATAATTAAATATTTTGACTTTGCAAAGATAGCTATTTGTAACTTCATACTTTCGCTATCTAAAATCTTTTAGTAAATTCGCATTTTACTTTAATCAGCTTACAAATTATGCATACAGATAAGACTCTTGGCGTGTTGGGCGGCATGGGACCTGCTGCCACTGCCGATTTTTTGAGGGTGTTGGCCGAAAAAACACCTGCTGGAACAGATCAGGAACATCCGAGGATGATAGTATACTCGCATACTGTAACTCCCGACAGAACCACATTCCTTTTGGGAAAAGGTCCTGATCCTACAGAATATATCAAAGATGGTCTGAATACCCTTATAGGTTGGGGTGCAGATATGCTCTGCGTTACATGCAATACAGCGCATCACTTTATTGATGGTTTCAGAGATGAGATTTCAAAACCGATAGTGCACATCATTGATGAGACAATCCTCAAATCATCACAAGTTTGTCCTCAGGGTGCATGGCTTACCGCAACTCTAGGAACTATGAGAACCGGTCTGTACCAGAGGCATGCAAAAGATTGCGGCTATACATTCAGAATTCCGTCTGAAGAGCTTCAGATTGAGATTCATGATGTTACAGATATGGTGAAGGCCGGACAACACAAAGAGGCCGGTGAAAAGTTCCGTGGAATTGTGGAGCAACTGTGGGCTATCGAGAAACTGCCTGTAGTTGGTGCATGTACAGAGATTCCTATTGCCTATGCAAATACAGGCCTTGATCCTGAGATGGGTATTTCATGTCTGGAAGCATTGGCTGAGGGATGTATCAGAGAACTCTATTACAAATAATATATAAACAACAGATATGAAGATAAAGATTGCATTGCCATGGCAGATCCTGATAGCATTGGTTCTGGGAGTTGTGTTCGGTATATTCGGACATGATTATGTAAAATACATCAGTTGGGCCGGTGATATGTTCCTGCGCCTGCTCAAGATGATTGTGATTCCAATTGTCTTCTCATCAATGGTGGTTGGTGTAGCAAGTATCGGAAAGACCGGAGGTCTTGGACGTATTGCAGGAAAAACATTTGCATTCTATGTCTCCACAACTGTTATTGCAACACTGATAGGTCTTCTTTTTGTCAATATCCTCAAACCTGGTGTGGGCTCATCGCTGGTTTCTCAGGCAGACTCTGCCGCACAAATGGCAACAGCGGAGAAGGTTTCACTTGGAGAGCGTGTCATAAACATCATTCCGGACAATATCTTCTCAACTTTGGCGCAAGGTGATTTGCTGGCTGTGATTTTCTTTGCAATCCTGTTCGGCTATTTTGTAACCCAGGTAGGAGACAAGTCGAGAAATACAATAGTGGATGTGTTCCAGGCTGTATTTGATGTGATAATGAAAATTACCCTCTCTGTGATAAAACTTGCCCCTTATGGAGTGTTTGCAATTGTGGCAAAGATGATTTCACAGCAGGCAGGAGATCTCGACAAACTGGCTGAAATTGCCCAGAGTCTGGGTATGTTCGTGCTCATTGTATGGATAGGATGTATAATACAGTTCTTTGTCATACTCCCTTCTACAGTATACTTCTTGGGAAAAGAGAACCCTTGGAGACATATGAAAAAGATGTCTACAGCAATCCTTACAGCCTTCTCAACTTGTTCATCAGGAGCGGCACTGCCTATCTCATTGAAGGATTCCCAGGAGAAATGCGGAATTTCAAACAAGATAGCCAGCTTTACACTTCCATTGGGTGCAACTGTAAATATGAATGGTACAGCCCTTTATGAAGGTGTGGCCGTAATATTCCTTTCTCAAGTCTATGGTATAGAACTTTCGTTCATTGAGCAGATGATAATAGTGGTAACAGTCCTCTTCTCAGCAATAGGAACTGCAAGTATCCCGATGGCCGGTCTTGTAATGCTCTCTGTAGCGGTAACTGTAGCAGGACTTCCTTTGGAAGGTATCGGACTTGTCCTTGCTGTTGAGCAGCTCTGCGATATGCCTCGTACTGCAACAAACTCTTATGGAGACATGTGTGGTGCTGTGGTAATTGCCAAATCGGAGGGTGAAAAACTTACAATATAGTGTGATGTAGCCTTAAACGGATATGAGCGGGTGACTATAAGTGATTTAGTCACCCGCTTTCGTGTATTGATGGTGGCAGCAAGGTAAGTTTGGATGGTGTGGCCGCCCGTGGTCTCGAACGGGAGGAGTCCGCGACAAAGTCGTGGAAGGGATGAAGTTGGAACAAGTTCAGACAGACCAAGCCGAACTTACCCTGTTGGCACTTATCGGTCCATGTATATAAATAAGAAAGAGGCTAACCTCAAAATCAATTATTTGACTTTTTAGTCAGCCTCTCTCCAACTATCGGAAAAATATCATTTTTCCCAATGGAAAGGTTCAAACTCCGCATCTTTTGCAAGCCATGACTCTTTGCGGTTTGCATATATTATAAATGGTGCGGCAACTACAACAATACATCCGCCAATAAGTACGGAGAACCATACCGCATTACTGCCTGTGTTGATCTGGGCAGGTGGAATGAAGCTCAGTACAAATGCCAGCAGCGAACCGGCAAAGCCCAGACCTGCAATAATCCACATCATACCATTTCCCTTTGTTCCTATTTTGAAAGGCCTTGGAGCATCTTTCATGATGTAGCGCAGCCTTATGGCTCCGGAGAACATCAGCAGATACATTATCAGATAGAGCAGAACTGAAAGTTGGGACAATATCTGATAAAAGCTCTGCACCGACGGCATCACAACAAACAGCAGTCCCAAAAGTGTGACAATCACTCCCTGTACCATCAGTATATTCTTCTGTACACCAATCTTGTTTGTCTTCTGGAAAAATGGAGGAAGGTAACCCGCCTTACCTACAGCAAATATACCTTTTGAAGGTCCGGCTACCCAGGTAAGTACTCCAGCCAGAACTCCAAATGACAATGCTATTGCCATGATAGGGGAGAGCCATGATGCGTGGATATAGCTGAAATACCTATCGAATCCTATAAGGAGACTCTGGGTAAGATTTATCTCTTTTTGAGGAATTATTGCTCCAAGTGAAAAAGTGCCCAGAATGAAAATCAGCACTGTAATTGCGGCTCCCATGAATATCGCCTTCGGATAGTTTTTTGCAGGATTGTCCATCTCTTTTACATGTATACCGCTCATCTCCATACCTGCATAGAAAAGGAATATTGATGAGGCCAGTACCAGATTGTCGAGATTGTTCAGATCGGGGAAGAATTTTCCATTGAAATCCATCTGGGACTCTCCGCCTGTTGCAAGGTAGACTATACCCAGTATTACAAGGAGCGCAGCTGGTATTATTGTTCCGGCCAGACCTCCGGCTTTTGCAACTTTTCCAACCCAGCCCATTCCCTTCAGGGAGATCCAGGTAGCCAGCCAATATATTCCAAGAACTACCACCAGTGTGTAGATCCTGTTGGAAGCCAAGGCCATGTCCGCACTTTGGTTCATACCTATAAAAGCGATGGAGACAGCTCCGAATGTCAGGACTGTAGGATACCAGATGGCATTCTGGATCCATTGCAGCCATATTGCAAGGAAGCCCCATTTTTTACCATATGCCTCTCCAACCCATCTGAATACACCACCCTGCTTGTCCTGAAACATTGCAGCCATTTCTGCTGCAACCATCGAAGTAGGTATAAGAAAAACTATTGCGGCAAAGAGGTAGTAGAAGGCAGAGCTTACTCCGTATTCAGCCTCTGCAGGGATGCCCCTGAGGCTTACAACAGCAGTTACATTCATTATGGCAAGGGTAAATATACCCAGTTTTGCAGCCTGTTTAATATTTGCCATATCTATATCTATTAAGTGAATAACTAATTGTTGGCAGAATTTTTAGTGGGTGAACACACGGCCCTTCAGCTTTTCCTCATTTTCATATGCAACTCTGGTTGCTGTAGGGTATTGCAGCTGTTCAAACTCTGCAACGGCACTTTTTATATCTGCAAGGAGCATATCTGCCAAATCGCGTGTAAATCCTTGTTTTACAACGGCCCTCATGACAATAATATCTGTGAGGTCTGCAGGAAGGGTGTATGCTGGAATCATCCATCCGCTCTGTTGCAGACGTGCCTGGAGATCATAAAGGGTCCATTTGGCACTTTTGTTATACTCTTCATCAAGATGCCAGATGAAGAGAGGATTGACAACCTCATCAGCATAATTTTTGAATTGAGGCATCTTGCCTATCTCTCTCCACAAATATTTGGCAATCTCCAGGCAGTTTTGCTGTATTGCCTTGTAGCCCTCAAATCCATACCTTATGAAATTGTAGTATTGTCCGAGGATTTGTGCTGCTGGCCTTGAGAAGTTGAGTCCCACCTGATAAATTTCGGAGCCCAGATAGTTTACTGAGAAGCTCATTTCATCGGGCAGATATTTTTTGTCGCGCCATATTACCCATCCGAGGCCCGGATAGACAAGTCCATATTTGTGGCCCGATGTACTGATTGATATAACCCATTTCAATCTGAAATCCCATCTCTTTTCCGGATTGAGGAATGGAAGGATAAAGCCGCCGCTGGCAGCATCAACATGTATCGGTATTTCATAGCCGGTCTTCTCATTATACTCGTCGAGAGCATTATTGAGAGCTTCAACATCGTCATTCAGACCTGTCCAGGTGACACCCTGTATAGGTACAATACATATGGTATTTTCATCACACTTTTCAAGAGCCTGTTTGGGGTCCAAAGTGATGTGTTCTTTTGTAACAGGGACAGTCCTCATTTCAATTTGCCACAGTTGTGCAAATTTCTCCCATACCACCTGGTAACCGCTGCTGATTACAAAATTAGGCTTGTCATAAGGTTTTCCGGCCTCTTTTCTTCTGTTGCGCCATCGCAGCCATGCCGAAATTCCTCCAAGCATGCAGGCTTCAGAGGAGCCTATGCCAACAGCTCCGGCTTTCCATTTGGCCTGTTCCGGTGAATTCCACAAATTAGCAATAATATTGATGCACTTGCCGTTCATTACCGCAATACGTGGATATTCAGTTTCGTCGATATAGTTTATATTGATTGCCTCATTCATAAGTTTTGTAGCATGCTTGTCCATGTATGTTGTTACAAATGTTGCAAGATTAAGCATAGGGTTTGTTTGGGAATAGGTCTCCTCCTTTACCATCTGATATGCAATTTCAGGAGGGGTAGGTTTTTGAGGAATAGTATTGTAAGGTGCAGGTTCAAGTATTCTCTCAGACCCGAATACAGACTCGTCCGGATAGTTGGCTTTTGAATTTTGGGTATTCATAACTATTTAATTATTAAAAATATATGGTTGATAAATTAATTGCATCCATCTAAACAACCATCATTTGTCTTTGTTTAATATGGCACAAAATGGTTGGGATAAGTAAATTTGTTTTAGAAAAATTTGCATTTTAGAATTATTATAAATAAATTTGCACCATAAATGATAATGATATGGAGACAATAAAGGAAAAAATTCATCAGAGCGGATTGAAGGCGACGCCACAGAGGATTGCCATCTACAGTGCCATGCAGAGACTTGGACATGCTTCTGCCGATATGATCACCGAAGAGCTCAACGGTATATTTCCTTCACTTACAATTGCCACCGTCTATAATGTATTGGAATCATTTGTAGGTTCAGGTTTATTGGTCAGACGATACAGTTCCAACAATAAGATGTATTTTGATGTGAATACATACTCTCATGCTCACTTTTACGACCCGGAGAGCAACAGACATGTTGATTATGAAGATCAGGAGCTTGTAAAGCTGGTTACAGACTATGTAAACAGCAGAGGCCTTACAGACTTCAAGTTGGATTCTGTTGATATTCAGTTGATAGGAACTTTGGCTTAGAATGATTTTGATATAGAGTAATTTTGAAATATTTTGTTAACTTTACAGCAATAAACAATAGATAATTATGAATACTTTGAAAGGTACACAGACAGAGAAAAACCTGCTTCATTCATTTGCAGGTGAGTCACAGGCTAGAATGAGATACAACTATTTTGCAAGTGTTGCAAAAAAAGAGGGCTACGAGCAGATTGCAGCTATATTCAATGAGACAGCAGATCAGGAGAAGGAGCATGCAAAGAGATTCTTCAAATTCCTTGAGGGTGGAATGGTTGAGATTACTGCAACATTCCCTGCAGGTGTTATCGGCACAACTGCAGAAAACCTTAAAGCTGCAGCTGAGGGTGAGCATGAGGAGTGGTCTGACGCTTATCCTAAATTTGCTGAAATCGCAGAGCAGGAGGGCTTTATTGAGATTGCAAAAGTTTTCAGAGCTATTGCATCTGTGGAAGCTGAGCACGAGAAGAGATACCTTACCCTTCTGGAGCTTGTTGAGACTAATAAAGTTTTTGAGAGAGATGAGGCTATCGTATGGCAATGCCGCAACTGCGGATTTGTACTTACAGGTAAGAGAGCTCCTCTGAAATGCCCTGCATGTGCTCATCCTCAGGCATACTTTGAGAAAATGAAGGAGATTTGCTAAGCCTCTCTTTCTGAATATTTAAAGATTCACTCCTTTTGGGGTGAATCTTTTTTATATGGGCATGGTGCTGTTTTAAGAATGTTATTTGTTATCTTTGCAAACGGTACGGTGTGCCCTAAAAGAAATAGACGAAAATGGATTACAATACGCAACGAGAGAAGCTTATGATGCCTGAATATGGCCGCCATGTTCAGGATATGATAAATTATGTAAAGAATATACCTGACAAGGAGAAGAGGAATGAGCAGATACAGGCAGTTGTCTCTGTTATGGGAACATTGAACCCACAGTTGAGGGATTTGAATGATTTTAAGCACAAATTGTGGGATCATGTGCATATAATATCTGATTTTGAGATAGATATAGATTCGCCATATCCAACTCCAACAAGGGAGACCCTCTCTACAAAACCAAATATAATCCCATTGCAGAAGACACCGGTAAAGGCATCGCATTATGGCCGTAACATTCAGAATATGATAGAGGTTATCGCCCAAAGACCGGATGATGAGGTGAAGACATATATGATAAGGACCCTTGCATCATACATGAGACAGCAATATCTGATCTGGAATAAGGATTCGGTTTCGGAAGAGACAATATTCAATGATATAAACAAGTTGTCCGACGGAAGAATTACAGTTCCCGAGGATGTACATATCGGAGTGGGAATCTCCGAGAGCCAGAATTTCCAGCGCAATGGCGGCAACAATGGAGGAAGAAATGGCGGCAACAATTTCAAGAACAAGGGGAAAAACAATAACAAGCGTAGAAAAGGGAACAAATAGTTATGGCAGGACGTACTACCTCAAAAAAGAATAGGGAAAAGGAGCTGGCCAAGGCTGAGGTTGCTGTTCCGGGAAGGAAGGAGAGCCTATATCTGTTATGCGGCCTTGCATCGTTGGCTCTGGCATTTTACACACTGGTATCGCTTCTTTCATATCTGTTCACATGGGCAGATGACCAGAGCCTGTTTGCAGACAACGGCTTGCTTGGCACTGTTATGCAGGTGGAAAACGGTGGCGGAAAAGTTGGATTGGTCTGGGCAAATTTTTTGATTTCAAAATTGTTCGGACTGGGCGCTTTCATTATTCCCTTTTTCTTTGGTGGAGTTGCGCTGTTTTGCCTTAAAATAAAGAAAATAAAGCTGTTGAGATTCTTCTTCATCTCTCTGTTTGGCTGTATCATAATGTCTGTGGCATTTTCATTCTTGTTTTCATTTACCAAATTCGACAGTTGGTTCGGTAACGGTGCAGGAGGCTCTTACGGATACTATGTGAATGCATGGCTGAAGAGCATGCTGGGAGATTTTGGGGCTGCATCTGTCATATTTATTGCCATAGTCGCATGGGCAATTTCCGTAAACAACAAGATTGTTGACAAATTCAACAGATGGATCGACAAGATTACCGCTTCAAGACCAGAAAAGGTTAAAAACAAAAATGTTGAGCCTGTAGAGGAGAATCCTCAGGAGGAGACCGACGGTGAACCATTTGAAATGGAGGATATTGAGAAGGCAGTGGTATCGACAGGCAGTGACATTACATTCGAAATAAAGGAGCAGGATGATTCCGAAGGGGATGATGATGGCATTATAGATCTGTCTGGGCTCTCTGATGATATTGAGAAGGATGATCAGGAGATTCCTGAAAACCCTGATCTGGAGATTGTCTCTTCGCCTGATGCTCCAGTTATAAATGATATCAAGCCAAAAGAGGTGGAGAAGAAGGAGAAAGATGAGAGTGATTTTCTGTCGGAACTCTCTGAAGATGAGTTGAGAACTCTGTTTGATCCGAGACTCGACCTTTCATCATACCAGGCACCTCCAATCTCTCTGCTTGAAGATTACAAAGATAAATGGTACGAGGTTTCCAAGGAGGAGCTTGAAAAGAACAAACATCAGATTGTACGCACTTTGGCAAATTATAAGATAGGAATTTCCAAAGTTTCTGCAAGAATAGGTCCAACAGTAACTCTTTATGAAATTGTGCCGGCTCCAGGTGTAAGGGTATCCCAGATCAAGCGTCTGGAGGAGGATATACAGCTCTCTTTGGCTGCGAGGGGAGTGCGTGTTGTAACACTTCCAGGTACAAACTCGATAGGTATAGAGGTGGCAAATGAGAAGCCTAGTGTTGTTTCCATGCTTTCGATATTGGATGACCCTTCATTCAAGGAGGCCAAGTATGACCTGCCTGTTGCAATGGGTAAAACCATAAAGAATGAGGTCTATTCATTTGACCTTGCAAAGATGCCGCATCTTCTTGTAGCTGGAGCTACAGGACAGGGTAAATCTGTGGGTCTTAATGCCATACTTGCCTCATTGCTCTACCGCAAACATCCGTCTGAACTGAAACTGGTTCTGGTTGACCCTAAAAAGGTTGAGCTTTCGCTCTATTCAAAACTCGAGAAGCACTTCTTGGCACAGTTGCCTGATGCCGATGAGCCTGTAATAACTGATACTCAAAAGGTTGTATATACTCTTAAATCGTTGTGCATGGAGATGGACAGCCGATATGACCTGCTTAAAATAGCTGGTGTGAGGAATATAAAGGAGTATAACGAGAAGTTCCTGCAGCGCAGACTGAATCCAATGAAAGGCCACAGATTCCTTCCTTATATTGTGGTTGTAATTGATGAGTTTGCAGACTTGCTCATGACTGCAGGAAGGGATATTGAGGAGCCTATCGCGCGTCTTGCCCAGCTGGCCAGAGCAATAGGAATACACCTTGTAATTGCAACACAGAGACCTACGACATCTGTAATTACCGGTAATATAAAAGCTAACTTCCCGGCCCGTATAGCATTTATGGTGCGTTCAAGCATAGATTCAAAGACAATTCTCGATGAAGTTGGCGCGAAACAGCTTATAGGTAGGGGAGATATGCTCATTTCAACAGGCGGCGAACTTACCCGTGTACAGTGTGCCTTGATTGAAACCAAAGAGGTAGAGAGGGTTGTAGACTTTATCGGTAATCAGAGAGGATATACTACGGCACACTATTTGCCTGAGTATACAGGTGAAGAGAAGGATGGAGATGGCGGCTCTGTAGGTGCCGTTGACCTTAACAAGAGAGATTCCCTCTTTGAAGAGGCGGCCAAACTCATAGTAATGCACCAGCAGGGGTCGACATCCCTTATCCAGAGAAAAATGAATTTGGGCTACAACCATGCAGGCAGAATTATGGACCAGCTTGAGGTTGCCGGAATTGTAGGACCTTTTGAGGGCAGCAAAGCCCGACAGGTGCTTGTTTCAGACCTTACAGAACTGGATGCCAGACTTGCCAATATAAAGGATATATACGGGTAATATTATGATTTTACGGACATTATATACTCTCTTGGCCATAGTGCTTTTTCCACTTGTATCACTGGCGGCGGAGGGCTATGTAATTGCTTTTTCCTTTTCTGCAGAGGATGCTTCCGGCAAGATTATCTACAATGAAAAGGGAAATCTGTCGGTAAGTGGTGGAAAGTACAGGCTGGTAATGGACGATGAGTTTGCAATCGTGAGCAACGGCTCTGTGCAGTGGATATACAATCCAGCCAATGAAGATATTGTAATATCCCAAAGTGAGTTGTCGGGACAACTTTCAAAAGTTTCGGATTCTGAAGATGTGGTGAGGAGCCTTGTGTCAATACTCTCATCCTCACAGGGAGCGGGCAGTAAAGCAGAATTTATCGAAGACAAGGCAAAGAATATTGTAGGAGCGGTACTCAGGCAAGGCAAGTCGGTATATCGTATAAAGGTTGAATCACTCTCTGCTTCAACCTCTCTGGATGAGGGCCTGTTTGTGATTAACCCTGATGATTATCCGGACGCCTTTGTGACAGATCTCAGATAATTCCGTATTCGACAAATACCTCTTTGATTGAAGGATAGGTGTTGGCAATATATTGTGCCAACGCCTCTTTTTTTACCCATCGGGCCTCCTGGATATTCTCTTCGGTCTGAGGTTTAAGGGTGCCGCCTTCGCAATTCATCTTGTACCAGTATGTATGCTTCAGTATAGGCTCTCCATTCATTCTGTATGTATGGCGGGTGATGCAGATCAGTTCGCCCAGTTGCAGTCCCGATACTCCACACTCCTCTTCAACCTCCCTTACGGCAGTTGTAGAGATCTCTTCATTATCCTCCTGCTTGCCTTTTGGAAGGTCCCACAGACCATTCCTGAAGATGAGCAATACCTCTCCATTATTGTTCTCAACAACTCCTCCAGCTGCATTTATCTGCGTAAACTGCGAACAAATCTTCTGGAATTCAGTTTCAATATTGGCATCATGAACCGGAATTGCCAGTGAGCTTACTTTTGGAATACTCTCCATAAGTGCCGCAATCTCTTCTGTTTGCGACAATATGCCGGCATTTGAAACAATGACATTGGGGTCTTTGAGCGGCAGTGACGAAATATTGCAAATTTTTAAAACTCTTTTGTCGAAGTATATATTATACATAAAGCAGGATTTACTATCTTTGTACAAAGATACATTGTAATTATGGAATCAGTAGAAAAAATTGTAGCAAAACAGCTTCTGGATGTTAAAGCTGTCAAATTGAATGTAGAGAATCCTTTTACATGGGCTTCCGGATGGAAATCTCCTATTTATTGTGACAATAGAAAGATTCTCTCTTATCCTGCTGCCAGAAAAGTTGTATATGAATCGTTTGTGGAGATAATAAACAAACATTTCAAGGATGTTGATGTCATTGCAGGAGTTGCAACAGGTGCGATTGCATATGGTATGCTCGTTGCTGAGGCTATGGGAAAACCTTTTGTTTACGTAAGACCAAAACCGAAAGATCATGGTACCGGTGCACAGATTGAGGGTGATCTTCCAAGAGGTGCAAAAGTTGTTGTTGTTGAGGATTTGATCTCAACAGGAGGTAGCAGTTTGTCGGCTGTTGACTGTTTGCAGAAGAGCGGAGCAGTAGTGCTTGGAATGGTTGCAATATTCACTTATAATTTTATAAGGGCCAGAAGAGCATTTGAGTATGCCAATGTGGAACTTCATACTTTGAGCCACTATGAGGCTCTCCTTGAAGAGGCTGTTGTTGAGAATTACATCAAACAGGAGGATATGGAGGTTCTCAAACAGTGGAGAATCAATCCTGAAAATTGGGGTAAATAGATGGGTAGCTCTAAAATTAAAGGTAAGGCAGTTGCAATAAGTGTTCCTGCCCATGCCTTGTATACTGCATTTGCAGATATGAGGCACTTTGTGGAGAGGCTTCCAGAAGAGAAGAAGCAGGGTATTACAGCCACTTCAGACACAATAGAAGGTGAGGTGCAGGGATTGAGAATGGGAGCAGCGATAAGTGAGAGAATACCGTTTTCATGCATAAAGATCAAGGAACATGGACAGACTCCTTTCCAATTTGAAGTGAGTCTATTCTTTGATGCCGCTGATGTTCAGAAAACTATGTTTCATATGGAGGTTGATGCTGAGTTGCCGTTTATGGTTAAGATGCTTATCGGCAATAAATTGCAGGAGATGGTAGATAAAATTACCGAGCAGCTTGCACTGGCATCGGAGGGTAAAATTTCACCAGAGGATCTGAAGATGGATCCCTTCAATATGGCTTGATGTGATATGTCTGCAAATATCAGTTTGCCGGAAGAATTTATAAAACTTATGGAAGCCTCTGTTGGAAAGGAGGCTTCTGATCTTTTTGTCGGGCAGTATAATGATGCTGCCGGAGGAGTTACCTCTGTGCGATCCAATCCTAAGAAAGGGGGAGACACTCTGCTTCTTGAAAATGATGAACTTTTCGGTGGCCCTCTAAGAAGGGTAGCCTGGTGCAGCAACGGCCATTATCTCGCCCAGCGGCCTCTCTTTACATTGGATCCTCTTTTTCATGCAGGTGCATATTATGTACAGGAGGCCTCTTCAATGTTCTCTGAAGTTGCCATGAAGGCCATTATGGAGGATGCTGCATGGGATGAGGATAAATTGCGGGTTCTCGATTTGTGTGCGGCCCCAGGAGGAAAATCAACACATATACTCTCATTGCTTGGAGAGAATTCGTTGCTGGTCTCCAATGAAGTTATCAAGAGCAGATCTGTTGTATTGGCCGACAATATTGCCAAATGGGGAAGCCATAATGTTGTTGTGAGCAATAATGACCCGAGGGATTTCAAGAGCTTGTCGGAATATTTCAATATAATATTTGTTGATGCACCATGCTCTGGCGAAGGAATGTTCAGAAAAGAGCCAGAAACTGTGAATGAGTGGAGCATGGCCAATGTTGAGTTGTGTGCGGCAAGGCAGAGACGTATTTTGCAGGATATATGGCCTTCACTTGCCCCTGGAGGCTATCTTGTATACTCTACATGTACATTCAACCATTTTGAAAACGACGGTAATCTGGAGTTCCTCATAAATGAAATGGGGGCGGAGCCGGTTGATGTTGCCGGATTTGCCGGCAATTCTGAATATGGCAATATTCTCAAGACATCCCATGGCGGTTTCCAGTTTGTTCCAGGCATGGTTGAGGGAGAAGGCCAGTTCTTTGCAATTGTCAAAAAATCAACACTTTGTGGAGAGAAAAGCAGGTTTAGGATTCCAGGTATGAAACCATCCGGAAACCTTCTGAAAAAGTTTCCGTACCTGCCTTTGCAGGAGTATGATTTTGAGTTGAAGGGTGATATGGTGAAGGCCTATCCCAAAGGGCTGGCAAATGAGATACGCTTTTTGGAGACCAAACTGAAAATAGTCTCATCCGGAGTTGCCGCAGCTATCCAGAAGGGACGTGATTTCATTCCGCATGCAGACCTTGCCCTGTCTGAGGCATTTTCTGAAATGATATCTCAAGGCAAATTGCCTGAGGGAATAAATGCCGTGGAGGTGAGCAGAGATGATGCCTTGAAATTTTTGGCAAAAGAGCCTCTAGTATTGCCTGGAGCTCCGTCAGGATATATTCTCCTTATATATAAAGGGGTAGGTCTGGGTTTTGTGAAAAATTTGGGAAATAGAACAAATAATCTTCTGCCAATGGCCCGACGGATACGCATGAGCATTGCAAAATGAGCAAATGATAGATAATTGAAGAGGCCGCTCCTGCAAGTCAATTGACTCTCAATGAGCGGCCTCTTCTCTATTCTATACAATATCTGTATTATTGCTTATTGAGGATCACAAGGGCTGCAATAACTCCTGGAACCCATCCGCAAAGTGTAAGAAGCAGTGTGATGAGTATCGAACCGCACCCTTTGTCAATTACGGCAAGGGGCGGAAAAATGATGGATAATATTACTCTCCAGATAGACATCTTCCAAAAATTTTAATTACCACATATAATCCCATGCAGGAAGCAGTACAGGGGTCTGTTTTGCTGCTTCAAGCGCTTTCTCATTCAGATATTTTTTATTGATGACAATACGGAACATATACTCATCAAACCATTTGTCGGTGAATGTAAGGTAACCGTTATGGCCTGAAGCGGCTCCCCAGCTATTCTCGAACTCCCATTTTACAGGTTTGTCATTCTCATCGGTATCACATGCCACTATAAGCATTGCATGGGCCGATCCGCTGTAACGGGTGAGGATTCTTGCCTTTTTGTCCATCTTCAGATCTATGCCGAGGAGTGACTCATAATCGTAGAGATTGTCATCCAGTACACCGGCTTTTGTGTCGCTCTCTTTACCAACATCACAAGATGCATACAAAGGCTCATTGGCTTTGATTGATTTGAGGGCAGCCTCTTTGATATCTTCGTTAGGAAGGTTGAGGTATACCCAATTCACACCCTCAATGGTATTTCTATAGTTCTGGATATCATATACTTTATAATACTCTCTGGTAGGATCGTTCATTATCATGATATATGTCTGAGGATTGTAGTCATCAGGAACAAGGCTCTTGTAGAACTCTTTAGGAGTGGTCTTTACCTCCACAACCTCACCTTTTGTGTTTTTGTATTTCCATGTGAATTCTACAGGCGGCTCACCAAGGCATAATGCAAGCACTCTGTAAACATCTTCCAATGCATCCATTTTAGCCTCTTTCATAGCTGCAGCCAACTCCTCCTGTGA
This sequence comes from Bacteroidales bacterium, assembly GCA_017935505.1. Taxonomy (GTDB): domain Bacteria; phylum Bacteroidota; class Bacteroidia; order Bacteroidales; family UBA932; genus Egerieousia. The sequence continues at coordinate 190,883 of JAGBHM010000014.1, forward strand.
TTTCTTTGTAGCCTTCTTTACCGAAGCAGTTTTGTCGGCATAGAGCTGTCTAAGATCCCAACCTGCCTTTTTAAGCCTTCTATTGATGACTCCGCGCATCTGGCTGGTATTGTTTGAATGCTCTGTTTCAGGCATAACCTCTTTAGGAACAACGCCATACTTCTCGCCAATATTGTAGAAAAGGTTCCATACACCACCATCACCAACCGGTGAAGAGAGGTACCATACAACCTCCTGATCATTGATATCCTTGTCGGCAGTTCTTATTATATTCTCAAGATAGAGATTTGCCTTCTCCAGCATATCCCAGAAAAAGCTGTAATTATGTGAAAAATCAAATCTTCCCACATTATATTTCTCCATTGCAATTGGCCTCAATGCATTCATGGAGGTGAACATCCAGCATCTTCCTGAGCTTTGCTGATCTGTAATTCCCTTCACATCTACACGGTATTTGAAGAAGTGGTCAACTGAATTTACCGCACTCTTGTTGAGGGTCTTATTTTTAATATTCTTGTCGCTCATAAGCACATTCTGTACTGCGACAGTCTGGGCATCCTTTACAAAACTGCCTTTAAGTTGTTGGAGTTCCTGCTCTCCAAGATTTTGGGCACTGGCTGTTGAAACTGCACCAATTGCACATAAAATAGAAAATAGTCCTCTTAACCTCATAAAAGTCTTTTTTAAATTGTATGGTTACAAAAATAATATTTTTAATGGATATTATCATAAAAATAAAGAGCCATCATCGCTCTTGATGACAGCCCTTTTGATTCTGTTGCGGTCGTAAGTTTTCTTTGATTTATGGACTATCCGTCTTGATTGGATAGGATGTCCATGCCTTTCAATCTCTTCCATTCTTGCAGCTCTGCGGTTTGCAAGAATGAAATCCTTTAAGGTGATTTTAAACTTCTTTTGTTTCATATTCGTATATAATTATATTACAAATGTACAAAAAATACTAAAATTCCCAAAATATGGAATTTTTTTGCTATTTTTGTGCAGGAAATAAAATGCGACAGTATGATGTATGAAGGTTAATATATCGGATAAAGACCTGGAAGAACTGATTCTTACAGGTACGAACAATAAGTACAAGAAGTACTCTAAGGATAAGAAGTTTATGGTGGGGTTGGCTAGAGTGTACACAGTGCTTACAACGGTTGCCGATACAAAAGTTCTTGAATCATACAGCTTCTTGCATTATGAAAAGTTAAAATACTATAATAATCTTAGCTCCGTTCGTGTGGTGAATAATAGGGTAGAACGATTGCTGTTCAAGGAGCTGGAAGATGGTGTAGAAATAACTGTAATAGAATTAAATGACAACCACTATGGCAATAAAAAATGAAGCCCCCGCCCTGATGGCAATCCATCCAGGCAGTATCCTTAAAGAGGAGCTCATGGAGCGAGGAATTTCCCAAAAAGATTTTGCAAAGATGATTTTAATGCAACCGTCTCATCTTAGTGAAATTATCAAAGGGAAGCGCTCTATAACTAAACCTGTAGCGGATAAACTTGAAGAAATATTGGGTATACCTTCAATAGATTGGGTTAACCTGCAGATAGGATTTGATTACAAAGCTGGGAAAAATGCAGAAAGGCAGGTGGCTGAGACTGATGCATACAATCTTGTTCAGGAATACTCCAATTTTTTTGATGTAAAGATTTTGGAGCAGAGACTTGGTGAAGTTCACTCCTTTTGTACTGAAACAGTAAAGTTCTTGACTACTGTTTTTAAACTTCCTGAGCCAGGTAAGTTAAAACTGCAGACTCAAGGATTGTTCAAGAAATCTGCAAAAGTAGGAAAAGATCCTGTCAAGATTATGACTTGGTTATTACTTGCAAAGCAATATGCCTATTCAAATTCATTAAAACTTTCCTACGATGAGAGCCGCCTTGATGAGCTGGTTCCTAAAATTTCATCAATTCTCCATAAGAATGAGGATACATTACGATGTCTTGAAGAGACTTTTGCCGAGTATGGTATTTTATTTGGTGTTGTGCCAAAAGTTAAGGGGGCATCAATTGATGGTTACTCTTTTCAGTATGATGGCCATCCTTGTATCATCGTTACTGGAAGATACAACAGGATTGACAATCTTGCTTTCTCAGTAATGCATGAATTAGGGCATGTTAAGAGTCATGATTATGATGACTTTAATGTAGATATCGATGATTATGATCATCAAAGTCCCCGTGAAAAGGCTGCTAATCAATTTGCTGCAAATGCATTGATCCCAGAAACTGAATGGAAAACTGTACCAGAGGTCAGATTGTCTGCAAGTGTGATACAAAGAACCTGTTCTACTTGGGCGGAGAAAAAGGGATACAACAAGTGGATAGCATTAGGCAGACTCTCCTACCAGACTGGAATGTATAAATTCAAGACAGACACAACACGATATATCTGCTGAATTTTGAAATGAGTTAGTGTTATACTCTTTCCTATCAGAGTCTGATTTGATACTATGTTGCAATTTTATTTTATGTCAGGCAATCAAACTATGTAGCCCTTCCACATATCTCCTAACGCTAATCATATTCTGACCGAATACATCTACCCAATTAAAATCACAGAATGGGGTATCATTTACAAGAGTCGGTAATGATATATCGCCATTTTCACACACATAGGTTATGATTGTCTTAATGTATTCTTCTTGTGTGCTGTTCAATACATTGTCTGATAGGAACTCCGAAAACTTTTCAAGTGCAATTGTCCTGTCAACACCAATTTGCGCTCTGATAAATGCAGCAACGCTATCGCCACATATCATTTGTCTCCTTTCTATGTATTTCTGATACTCCTCTTTGGTTCCTAACTCCTTCCAACAGATACGCTCAAGTTCAACAATGTCCTTTTGCTCCAATTTTTCCATCTTGAATATCTTCTGTAGAACAGGAAGGTTCTTGTTATTTGCAAGGTAATCAATCACCCTTTGCTTATATGAAAGCCTTGGAACTAATCCCATTGGGTTATCCAATATCTGTACGGTGTCTTCAATGTCAAGTGTGAAGGTCCTATTACTTGTTCCTATGATAAACTGAATCAAGTCTCTCAACTCCTTGCGCACAAACTCCAATCGGTCAAGTGTAGCGGTTTCCCAAAATGCAGGTGTTGCCACCTCCAATATAACGGGCATCTTTGCCAATACTTGAGGAATTGAAGCCTTTTCTTGGAGATGTTGGGCAATCTCAAATACCTTTACCTTGCAGCGTTCGGCCTGTACATCTTCACTAATCATAGATAATTCTATGTTCAGCATAAGGATATCAAACTTCTTTGCTCCAAGTTCAGATGTCATATCTGAAACAAGCGGTGCAATTACATCTTTCAACTCAACTGCATCAACACTTGAAAGGTAGGTCCAAGCCTCTTTATTTCTGTACTTATCCACAACACTCCAATGTTGACGTACTGATATATGGCTATCATTAAGCCTTGAAACCTGACTATGTAATATGTCCTTAACATCATCGTGAAGCATCTTGGCAAATGAATCACTTTGGTAAGAATAATGCTGAAGAACTTGTGCCAAATCTACCCTCAAGCCAAATAGTCTCTCAGTTATTGATATTTGTGAAAGAAGTTCTTTCCCTTTAGGATTTTGATTGAAGAACTCAAAGTTCCCGCACCAATCAAATATGTAGAACTCTTTCTTGTCATCATTAACATCAAAGATATCCTTAGACAGACGGGTACCACGTCCAATCATCTGCCAAAACTTGATGTATGAGTATATCGGTTTAAAGAAAACAAGGTTCAGGATGTCGGGAACATCAATGCCTGTATCAAGCATTGCAACTGAGACTGCTATCTGTGGCCTCTTGTCCCTTACCTCAAATGTATTGATAAGGTCTTGGGCGTAATTTACAGAATAGTCTATCAGTACGCAGAAATCTGAACCATATTGAGGATACATCTCATTGAACCTCTCTACAATCAATTCAGCGTGCTTATGGTTGTATGCAAATATGATTGTCTTTCCAATAAGGTCTCCTCCTTGTACTTTAAGGCCGTTATCCATCAAATCAATAAGAACCTTATCAATGGTATCCTTATTGAAAATATATTTGAAAATTTCTTTCTTGTCTATATCCCGATAGTATCCCGCTCCTTCCGACTCAAGGTCAAGAGCATTCTTTGCCTTCTCATACTTCCACACCTCTTCCATCTGCTTCTTCTCTTCAATAGACAAGGTATCATATTTAATTCCGCGCTTGAGTATATCAGTTGTGCGGGCTATAGGGATATATGGAACAAGGAACTTATCTTCTACTGCCTCATCCAACTCATAAGCAAAGTTCGGTTCGCCACCTTCCAATTGGAACAGGTCATAGGTGCTTCTGTCAACGTCTTCTCTTGGTGTTGCAGTCAGCCCCACAATCATAGAATCGAAGTAATCAAAAATTGCGGTGTATTTACCAAAAACGGAACGGTGGGCCTCGTCAATTATGATAAGGTCAAAACGCCCCACAGAGAACTTCTTGGTATCGCTGTCTATGTAATTTATCATTGTCTGATACGTAGAGAACATAATCCTTGCATCAAAGTCGGGTTCTCTCGTCTCATTCAATATTGTTGTGGTTGTATTTGGAAGGAGTTTTGCAAAGTTCTTTGCTGCTTGGTTTACAAGTGCGGTCCTGTCGGCAAGGAAAAGTATGCTCTTGGCCCAATCATTCCTCATAAGTACATCAGTCAAAGAGATGGCAACACGTGTCTTTCCTGTTCCTGTAGCCATTACCAACAATCCCCGTCTATGATTGCTGTTGAAATGCTCACATAGTGCCCTTATGCCACGTTTCTGATACTCGCGGTCAGTGATTTCATCATTTATATTGAGGTCTGTTATTCCACTACGTCCCCTTCTTTGAATCAATGTATTCAAGCCCTTCTCTGTATGGAAGCCATAAATCTTTCTTGGAGGATATCCGAGGCCATCAATTATATAGGTCTCAAATCCATTGGAATAATATATTACAGGTTTGACTCCATACTGCTGCTCAAGGCATTGTGCATATAGTTCTGCCTGATGCTTTCCTGCGCTTGGGGAAATGGCTGTCTTCTTAGCCTCAATAACGGCAAGCGGTTTGCCATTGGCTCCGAACAGAACATAATCAGCATAACCAACACCCGCATTATTTGGCATTCCCGACACCTCTATTTCAATCCCTGCCTTGCTTGGTGCTATTGCCCCATCAGTTGTCAAGATATCCCATTTTGCCTCCTTTAGCATAAGGTCAATGAACATCTCGCGTGTCTCAGCCTCAGAAATTGAGTGGTCAAACTCAGCCTGTGCAGGATGCTCCACAGCCTCTGCATCAACACTTGCAACAAACTCTTCAGATGGTGCCTTTACATCTGCAACGGATTTGATGTACATTGGATTTGCAGGAATCAACTCCTTATCAAATGGCTTAAGGGTATCAATTATCCTAAGTTTAAGAAGTATTGCTCCTACAACATTATACAGGTTGAGAAGGCAGAAGAATGATTCTCTTTTTGACACACCGCCTGAGTGAGCACCTGTATTGCCTACCTTACGAATATAATGGGCAGCCATCATCACCCTGTCATCATCCACAAACTCCATAAAAGGTGCTCCTGTCATCAACTCATACAGGCTATCCCTTCTCTCAATGACAATCCCTTTGAGGGTATATATGGCCTTAACAATCCATTCAAGACCCCTTCGGCAATTCAATGCACATACGTCATTGTCTGATTGCTGACTATCCTCTGCCATTCTACAGAAATGGTAAAGGTCATTAAGAGCGTCAATTTCTTTAAGGTAGTCGAAGTTCTTCATAAACGGTTCCTTATCTGTTAAACTTGTTCCTCTCTTCTCCCATTATGCCACAAATGCATAGAATCAGATACAACGGCAGCAGTCCAAATATGAGACTGATGATAACCCCTTTCATTGTAGGCTGATTCCTTGAGTGCTTAATTGCAGACACAATCAGGGCAATCACCCCAAATATCAATAGCATCATTATCAGAAATGATAGATTTGAACCTGCTGTTGTTTCCATAATATCAATCAATTAAAATAATAATCCATTCTGCTGTTGAAGAGTGTTTCAGTCTCTGCAATTGATTGTTTTATCAGTTCCTTCTGCTTCTCTATGGCTTCAATCTTAGACGCGAACTCTTGTTGGTAGGAAATAGGTATCATCGGTATTACTAATTCTTCAATATCCTTATTTGATATATTTCCTTGCCGAACACCACGATTTATCGCTGTAAGGCTATACTTAACTCTTTTATCTTTTAGAAAGTATTGAAGGTACTCTGTACAAATATTGGTAGATAATTCAATTTTAGCATTTCGCTGATTTAGATAATATTTCGGGTATGTGTTATCTAAGACGCAGACATTACCATAGTCATCCTTGCCTGCTGTACCTGTCAATGATATTACTAAATCATTGGGATATACTATATACTTAGATAAAGTGTCTTCTTCCTTATAAAATACAAGTTGTGATGTTCTTAATCTTCCCGTGTTTATGTTTCCTATTCTCAAAATAGGTACTCCGTCATCTGTGAAGAGATTACTTTTGAAAGCATATCCTCCACGAACAGTCACAAGTTCTCCCAACTTCTTTACCTCCCATCCCTTTTCATTAGTTATAGGGTCGCCAAACATAGTGTAGAAAATTGATTGGGCAAGATTATCAAGTTCCTTCAATTGTTCCTTCTGTCTCTCAATTATAGATGAAAGGCAATCCAATTCGGCAACGATGCGTTCTTGTTCGGATAAAGAGGAAGGGAAACATATATCAAGCAATTTGAGTTCCTTGATATCCAGGTTCTTTTGTGCAACACCTTTTCCCAATGAATATATTTTATCATTAAGTGATATGACTTGCTTGTCGAGAAATGATTGTATTAAAGCGTGGCTGTTGCTGGCTATAGTTAGTCCACTATCATTCAAGAAAAATTTACCTTGTACATAGCGTACACATTTGGGAGACATAGCAAAGCGAGAGACAATTAGGCAATTTTCTCTGTTATATCTATCCATTAGGAACGTAGCCCCGCCACCTCCATAAACGGGGTAAATTGAACCACCATCTTTCTTCTGTACGACACGAGTTCCATAACTTATAGAACAAATATCTCCAAGTTTCTTTATTTCCCAACCTTCTTTCATAACTTATCAATTTTGCATTTATCTTGAAGCATATTCAAAAAGTTATGGTTGCGGCATAATTCGTGCTTTTGTTTTATAAAACTATCAAAGCCAAGTGTAAGCATATTTTTTAATTTTTCTTTCTTGAATTGCTCAATGATAGATGCCGCCAGTGCAGTGTCTTCATTATCTTGTTTATAATATATCCGTTGACAACCATCAGTGAACTCTACGTCGTTATCATTAATAGCATTGTTAATGGCTTTAAGTAAACTAGTCATTAACGATAGAATACGTTGGTAACTATCTGGATTGAATGATTCTTTTGAAAACTTTAAGTTATAATCTAAATAGTTATCAGTAATATTTTTACACAGAAATTCAATATGAGATTGTTTATGCTGCAGAAAATCTTTATTAAGAAAATGATAAGGTAGACATAAACCATTCAGAATATACCTCAAAAAACTATCTATCTCTTGGTTTGCATTACTTAAAAGTGTATATAATTTTTTATATAATTCATATTCTTGTGCCTCAGTTTGTCTCTTATGAAGTTCCGTCTGAAATTGCTGGAGTTTATACTGCTGCCATCCTAGACTAATCATAATAAGTGCATTCACTGCTGTTATCCCTATAGTCCACCAATCAGGACCTTTTATTGTTTCAATAAGTTCTTGAAGTAGTATGTTTGTATTGGAATCCATAATCACATAAATTACTACATATACTTTTCACGGAACTCGGCAAGTGCCTCCGTAATTTGAGATTGCAAAGTGTCTATGCGCCCCAATATGATATCGGGCTGTTCATACTCTACTACCTCGCGTTCAATCTCTTTGTATTTGTTCATTGAGAGGTCATAATCTTTCTCTCTTATCTCTTCTACAGGAACAAGGAATGACTGCTCTTTGCGTGTACGTGTCTCTTCTGCTGCAAGGTTGTGGAAACGTGATATAACATCAGGAATATCATTTTCTGTAACCTCTGTTCTCTTTTGGTCAAGTGAATAGCCGTCGGCCTTCATATCATAAAACCATACCTTATCAGTACCACCTGCATTGGTCTTGGTGAAGATAAGAATGGCGGTAGATACACCTGAATATGGTTGGAATACTCCCGACGGCATTGATATAACCGCCTGAAGTCTGTGTTTGTCTACAAGTTCTTTTCTCACCGCTTTGTGGGCTTTACTGTTGCCAAACAGAACTCCGTCGGGGACAATACTTGCACATCTTCCACCCAACTGAAGCATACGGATAAACAGAGCCACAAACAAAAGTTCTGTCTTGGTGGTTGGGGCAATGGCCGACAATGATTTGCTTATAATCTCCTTATCTACGCTTCCTGCAAATGGTGGATTGGCAAGGCAAAGGGTATATTTGTCGGTATCGGTATTGTCTGCCGATAAACTGTCTTGATAAGAGATGTCAGGGTCATCGGCTCCGTGAAGCATAAGGTTCATTGCACCTATACGAAGCATTGTGCTGTCGGTATCAAATCCGTGGAACATACCTTTCTTGAAGTGTTGGGTATTCTCCTTCTTCAGAAGTTCTTGTTTGTACACCTCCTGAACATACTTCGCACTCTCTACAATGAAACCTGCCGAACCCATTGCAGGATCGCAGATAACATCCTTTAGAGTGGGTTTCATCAGTTCCACCATCATACGGATAATATGTCTTGGGGTCCTGAATTGGCCATTTGTTCCCGATGCTGCCATCTTACCCAATACATACTCGTAGACATCACCCATCGCATCACGATTATTCATATCCAAATCATCAATGCCTTCAATAACCTTAAGCAATGTACGTGGGTTCTGTATCATAAACACAGCATCCTTCATAAACTTGCTGTATGAAGAAGAACTGCTGTTGTTCAAGTTCTTTATGAATGGGAATACATCATTTCTAACAACATTGAACATCTTTGTTGGTTCGTAGTTCTTGAATACGTTCCATCTCAATGTTTCATACGGCACATCCTTATCTGTGTCGGGGTTATGCCACATATCTTTTCCAAACACAGGGTCAGATATCTCCACTCCAAATACTGATGCCGTTGCCTCTTTTTTCAACTGAGCATCATCCAACATTTTCATAAAGAACAAATATGTCATCTGTTCCAAGATGGTAATTGAATTGGTTATACCTCCCGTCCAAAAGGCATCCCATAGTGTGTCTATCCTATTTTTAATATCTCCTGTTATCATTGTTGGGTATATACACAAACTACAACCCAAAATATGGGTTATATAAAAGGGTTAAATATATTATTGATAATATGCTTGCTTTACAATTTGCAGGTAGTTGGCTGCTGTTACAAATGTACAAATAATAATGTTATGAAGGAATATGTTTGAGTGCAGCGAATTAGGAATTTGGGGGGCAGCTGTGATAGATTGCCAGCCAAACCGAAGGCCATTTTGGGGACTTTGATGTGGAAGGAAGGTGAGAGAAGATGTGAGTATAGTACAAAAACCAAGAGGGCAACCCTTTTGGGTCACCCTCCTTGCTATTTTGGAGCGGTATGGTATTATTAACCGCCAAAGTTATCGAACAGGATGTTCTCTGATGGAACTCCAAGGCTGTCGAGAAGATTTACTACCGACTGTGCCATCATAGGAGGTCCGCACATCAAGTAAAGGATATCCTCTGGAGCCTCATGGTTCTTGAGATATGTTTCATAAAGTACATTGTGAACAAATCCAGGAACATATGGTACACCAGCTTTGTCAGCCTCAGGATCCGGTCTGTCGAGTGCCAGATGGAACTTGAAGTTAGGGAACTCTTTCTCGATCTGAGCGTAATCCTCAAGGTAGAATGCCTCTTTCAAGCTGCGGGCACCATAGAAGAAGTTAACTTTTCTATTTGTCTTCTCAGTCTTGAACAGATGCATGATGTGAGAACGCATAGGGGCCATACCTGCACCACCACCGATGAATACAAACTCTTGATCATCAGGACAGTTGTCTGGAATGAAGAACTCTCCGTAAGGACCTGAAATCATAACTTTGTCACCAGGTTTGAGTGAGTAGATGTATGAAGAACAGATACCAGGGTTCACATCCATGAATCCGCCTTTCACTCTGTCGAATGGAGGGGTTGCAATACGTACATTCAATTTGATGATATTGCCCTCTGCAGGATATGTAGCCATAGAGTAAGCTCTAAGGGTAGGAGTAGGGTTAACCATCTTGAGGTTAAATACACCCATCTTCTCCCAATCCTCACGGAATTGCTCGTCTACATCAATATCTTTATAATCTACAGTTATTGCAGGTACATCAACCTGGATGTATCCACCTGAACGGTAGTTGAGAGTCTCTCCATCAGGAATTTTAACGCAGAACTCTTTAATGAAGGTAGCAACGTTTTTGTTGGAGATAACCTCACACTCCCATTTCTTCACGCTCAATGCACTTTCAGGAACCTCAATCTTCAAATCCTCTTTAACTTTAACCTGACAGCCAAGTCTCCAATTGTTGAGAATCTGTTTTCTGTTGAAGAAACCTACCTCTGTAGGGAGGATTGTTCCACCACCTTCAAGAACTCTACATTTGCACTGACCGCAGCTGCCTTTACCACCACAAGCAGATGGAAGGAAAATCTTCTCATTGCCAAGGGTAGAAAGAAGAGATCCTCCAGGAGCCACTTCAAGTACTTTAGAACCGTTGTTTATATCAATTTTTACTGTACCGCTTGGGGTAAGTTTAGCCTTTGCAAATAGCAATAAACCCACTAAGATCAGGGTTACCACCAAAAAGGCTATTACTGAAATTATAATAATCTGAGTCATATCTTATACCTTTTTTAGTGATTAAAGTTGAATACCCATAAATCCCATGAATGCTATACCCATAAGACCTACAATGATAAATGTTATACCCAAGCCTTTAAGAGGTGCCGGTACATTTGAGTAAGCCAGCTTCTCTCTGATTGCTGCAAGTGAAACGATGGCAAGGAACCAACCAATGCCGGAACCCAAACCGAATGTTGTAGCTTCAGCGAGTGTCTCATAACCTCTCTGCTGCATGAATAGTGAACCACCCATGATTGCACAGTTTACGGCAATCAGCGGAAGGAAGATACCAAGTGAAGAGTATAGTGCAGGGGCAAATTTCTCAACAACCATCTCCACCAGCTGTACAAATGCTGCAATAACAGCAATGAAGATGATAAAGCTCAAGAAGCTCAAGTCGATATCTGCATATCCCTCTCCAAGCCATGCCAAAGCACCAGCTTTGAGTACATACTCATTAAGCATATAGTTGAGGGGAACTGTAACACCAAGTACAAATATTACAGCAGCTCCCAAACCAACAGCTGTCTTAACATTTTTAGATACTGCCAAGAATGAACACATTCCCAAGAAATAGGCAAATATCATATTGTCCACAAAGATGGACTTAACGAATAAACTAATTAGATCTTGCATAATTGAATGTGTTTATTATTTCTTAACCTCATCTTTCTGGAAACTTCTCTGCAACCAGATGAAGCATCCTGTAATTATAAGTGCCATAGGAGGCATAATGAACATACCGTTATTCAAGTACCAGCCACCATTTGCCATATACCAGCTCTCTGGAATTATCTGGAAACCGAACAAGGTACCTGAACCGATAAGCTCTCTTATGAAAGCTATGGCAATAAGGATAAGACCATATCCCGCGCCATTGGCCAAACCGTCGATTAATGAAGGAAGCGGTTTGTTTCCAAGGGCAAAAGCCTCGATTCTACCCATAATGATACAGTTTGTAATAATCAGACCTACATATACAGAAAGCTGTTTGCTGACATCATATGCAAATGCCTTTAGAATCTGGTCTACAAGAATTACAAGAAGAGCAACAATTACCAACTGCACGATAATACGGATTCGGTTAGGAATTGTATTTCTGAGCAGTGATGCAATCAAGCTGGCAAAACCTGTTACAGCAGTTACAGATATCGCCATTACACACGCAGGCTCCAACTTTACGGTTACAGCCAACGCAGAACAGATACCGAGTACCAGTACGGTTACCGGATTGTTCTTTAAAATAGGGTTTGTAATAATACTTTTATCCATTACTGTAACAATTTATTTGTTTTCAACAACTTCTTGTGTTTCAATAATTTCACCTTCAAGTGGCATTGGGGTTGCCGCAAGTGTATGAAGTGATTTCAAATAAGGGAGGTAAGCCTCAAACCACATGCGGATAGAGGCGTCGAGTGCCTTACTTGTAATAGTACCGCCTGAAATGGCATCAACTTCATTTTTGCTGCCCTCTTTTGCACCACCTTTTACAATTGCAATTGATGTGAATTCACCGTTGGTGAAAATTTCTTTTGCCTGGAACTGCTCTGCAAACCATGGTGTTGCAATCTCAGCACCCAAACCTGGAGTCTCTCCAGAGTGGTCGAATTTTACACCTGAAATGGTGTTCAGGTCTGTTTTTAGAGAAATCCATCCCCAAATAGGACCCCATAGACCTGCTCCATATGCAGAGAAGATATATGCCTGAGATCCGTCAGGAAGGTCTGCGATAAATACAGGAAGTCTCAACTCACCTCTTGCAGCCTCCTGCTCAGCCTCAGGAAGAGTGGCCAATGCTTTGATTTTGGCAGTCTGCTCAGAAGTGCTGATGTTGAATGCCTCACTCTTTGCAATATCTGAAGTTGCTGTATTGATGATATTGCCGTTTCCATCTACAACTATAGCCTCCTTTATAACCTCGTTGAAATTGGCATCAGCGCCAAGTCCTACACTGGCAAGGAGATACTGCTGCTTCTCATTACTTATATTTTCGTTTTGTCTGTCTTTAAGACTCAAAGAAACAAAAGCAAGTACAGCAGCAACTACTACAACCATTACGATTGAGTAAATGATGGTATATGAATTTTTATTTGTATCCATTTCTATTGCTTATTTAATTACTGATCTTTTGATTCTTTTTTTGATATTGCCCTCAATGACATAGTGGTCGATAAGAGGTGCAAATGTATTCATGAGAAGGATTGCAAGCATCATTCCCTCTGGATAACCAGGGTTGAACAGTCTTATGATCACTGCAAGTGCACCAACAAGGAATCCGTAGATCCATTTGCCTTTCTCTGTCTGTGCAGATGTTACAGGGTCTGTTGCCATAAATACGGCACCGAATGCAAAGCCGCCCAATACAAGATGCCAGTAAGCAGGAACTGCAGCAAATGTACCAGGTTCAGCCAAGCCGTTTACAAGGAATCCTACGGCCAATGCACCTACAACTGATGAAACCATAATCTTCCAGCTTGCCACTCCTGTCCAGATGAGGATTACCGCACCGAGAAGGATTGCTATTGTTGAGGTCTCACCGATAGAACCAGGCATGTTTCCGATAAATGCCTGCATAAGGCTCAGATCGGCACCTGTAGTGGTGGTGAAATCAACAATGCCGTTGGCAGCTTGTCCGAGAGGAGTTGCACCTGAGAAACCATCTACAACCTGCATTGCATTAGCTTTGGCAGCATTAAGACCCTCTACCCAGATTGTGTCACCTGAGATTTGTGAAGGATATGCGAAGAAGACAAATGCACGTGCAATAAGTGCAGGGTTCCAGATATTCATACCTGTACCGCCGAATACCTCTTTGCCAATTATAACAGCAAATGCTACAGCAAGTGCAAGAATCCATAGAGGAACATCCACCGGCATAATCATAGGTATAAGCATACCCGATACGAGGAAGCCCTCGTTTACCTCATGTCCGCGCAACTGGGCCGAAATGAACTCAATGCCCAATCCTACAACATATGATACAATAATTAGAGGAAGCACTTTCAGAAAACCGAACCATACTTTCTCAATAAAACTCATTTCGAGACCGAATGCAATTGAATGTTGCTCTCCAACATTCCAGATACCGAATGCCAAAGCAGGCATAAGTGCAACGATTACAACGGTCATAACTCTTTTCAGGTCTACACAGTCCCTGATGTGGGCACCACTTTTTGTTACTGTATTGGGAACAAAAAGGAATGTCTCAAAAGCATCAAAAGTAGAGTGCAGAAAACCCAATTTGCCACCTTTGCTGAAGGTAGGCTTGATTTTTTCAACTAAATTCAATAACGCTTTCATACTACTCTATTTTTAAGCCATTTCTTTAATCATTGTTGCGATACCTTTTGAAATGATATCCTGGATATCGATCTTTGAAGGACATACATACTCACAAAGAGCAAAATCCTCTTCAATCACCTCGTAGATACCAAGCTGCTCCATTTTGTCGATATCCTCAGCAAGTATAGCCTTGAGCAGGTATACCGGATAGATATCCATAGGAAGCACCTTGCCATAGACATCTGAAACTACAAATGCCCTCTGGCCTCCATTGGTATTTGTATCAACTTTATATTTCTTTTTAGGGGTAAGCCAAGAGAAATATGATTTTGAGAAGCTGAATTTGCCGCATCTTACAGGTTTGGCCCATCCGAACATCTCGTAGTAGTTACCCTCAGATATTACAGAAACCATGTTGCTGTAGAAATCCAAAGAACCGTCAACTCCTACATTAGAACCTGTAAGAACGTTTCCGCTGATGTAGCGGCAGCCGGTCTCCTGGTCGAAAATCTCAACCTCTTTTTTGCTTGTCAAGAAATCGAGGTCTTTGATCTGAGTACCTGGAACGCATGTTACATAGCAAGGTTTCTCAACCCTGTTTCCTGCAACAGCAATTGTTCTGCTAACATCATAAATACCCTTTGTAAAGAGTTTGCCGATGGCAACCATGAACATAGGATCGATAGTCCAAACTATTTCACCTTTGTTGATAGGTGCGATATTGTTGATCTGCACACCCACATTACCTGCAGGATGGGCACCGGTGAAGCCGTAAAGTTTCACATTCTGCAATTTGCTAAATGGTGAAGCACTTGCATCTTTACCGTTTAAACCAACAATAACTCCACCTTTGGTGAGTTTGTTGAGTACATTTACAGCAACCTGAAGGTTTGCAGCCTCATCTTTAAGTGTGAAATTGTAATCTGGAGCAAGAGGAGCCGAATCAAAAGCCGATACGAAGATGGCTCTTGGCTCATCAGCCGGATTTGCCACGATTCCGTAAGGTCTTTGTTTGATGGCAGCCCATAAACCGCTCTCCAAAAGAACTTTCTTGATCTCCTGTGCTGTAGCTTTGTCAAGCTCAGGAACATCGAATTTAATGTAATCTGTAGTCTCGGCAGCCTTTATGCGCACTTCCAGAAGTTTACGCTTTTCGCCTCTGACTATCGACTCAACAGTTCCGCTTACAGGGGAAGCAAAGCCTATCTCAGGACGATACTTGTCTACAAATAAAATACTGCCAGCTTTTACCTCATTACCCTCTTTTACAAGAAGTTTTGGTGTGAGGTTCTTAAAGTTGACAGGTTTTACCGAAACAACATCCGAGACAATACTCTTTTCAATCTTAAGCTCTGCCGCTCCTTTTACAGGAATGTCCAGTCCCTTGTTTAATCGAAAATTTTTAAGCATTATATCTATATGTTATAACATTATATTTAATAAATAGTGGTGCAAATGTACATAATAAATTGTTAATAAGTTATAAATTGTTAGCTAAAATAAGATTTTGAATTCTTTTTTTTGAGCAGTAGATTTGCACCATTATGCAACAGAGAGATTCATTATTGTTTGAAGGGTTAAATCCAGCTCAGAGAGAGGCTGTTGAGAATATAGATGGTGCTGCGCTGATTATTGCAGGAGCCGGTTCCGGCAAAACCAGGGTACTTACATGCCGTATTGCAAATATATTGGAGCATGGGCATGAACCTGAAAATATACTGGCACTCACATTTACAAACAAGGCCTCCAAGGAGATGAAGGAGAGAATTGCCGCGACAGTGGGGTATGCCAAGGCCAGGAAGTTGTGGATGGGTACATTCCACTCCATCTTCATAAGGTTCCTCAGGGAGGAGGCGGAGTTGCTGGGTTTCCCAAAAACATTTACAATATATGATACAACCGACAGCCGTAGCGTAATAAAGGGGTGTATAAAGGAGCTGCAGCTTGATGACAAAATCTACAAGCCAAATGAGGTGCATTCGAGGATATCAATGGCCAAGAACAATCTCGTAACAGCGGAGGCCTATTCGCGCAATGCAACTGCCATTCAGAATGATGCGGCATCCAAAAAGCCACGCATCCATGAAATTTATGCCCTTTACTCAAAAAAATGCAAATTGGCCGGTGCAATGGATTTTGATGATATCCTTCTCTACACCAATATACTTTTCAGAGACTTTCCAGATGCTTTGGAAAGGATACGCAACCGCTTCAAGTTCATTCTGGTGGATGAGTATCAGGATACAAATTTTGCACAATATCTCATTGTGAAAAAACTGGCCCAGAACCATGGCAATATCGCAGTGGTGGGAGATGATTCTCAAAGTATATACTCATTCCGCGGAGCGAGGATTGAGAATATTCTCAGCTTCAAAAAAGATTATCCGCAGGCCATGGAGTATCGTCTGGAGCAGAACTACCGCAGTACAAAAACAATAGTTGATGCGGCCAACTCGCTGATTGCCCACAATAAGATGCAGCTTAAAAAGAAGTGTTTTTCTGCTGGAGCCCAGGGCGAGAAGATAGAGCTTATAAATGCCTTTACCGAACAGGAGGAGGGGCTTATGGTTGCATCCTCAATTCTCGATTCAGTTTACCGTGAAAGGCTACCTTACAGCGATTTTGCAATTCTTTACAGGACCAATGCCCAGAGCCGTGTTGTGGAGGAGGCTCTGAGAAAGAAAAATATACCTTATAAGATTTTTGCCGGCCACTCATTTTATGAAAGGGCAGAGGTAAAGGATATGTTGGCCTATCTCAAGTTCATTGCAAATGAAAAAGATGAGCAGGCACTGCTCAGGATTATAAATTTCCCTGCCAGAGGAATTGGTGAGACCACTCTTAACAAGGTGAAGGAACTTGCCAATGCAAAGAGTATTACAGTGGGGGAGGCTATAAAGAATGAGAATCTTGAGGAGATTGGGGTAAAACCTGCTACGGTGCTTAAAATGAAATACTTTGTCGAGGCAATAGCTAAGATAAGGGAGAAGATGCCTTATGCGAATGCCTATGATATTGCATATGAGACAAACCAGAAATTTGGCATTGTAGACTCCATGAGGCAGGATACATCTCTGGAGGCGCAGAGCCGGGCGGAGAATGTGGAGGAGCTCTTCAATAGTATCAAGGAGTTTGTAGAGGAGGGAGAGGCCGAGTATGCAGAGATGGAGGCCGAAGGATACGATGCTCCAATTGTTACACTCGATCTATATCTTGAGAATGTCTCGTTGATAAGTGACCTTGATACCAACAATAAGGAGGAGGACAAGAATAAGGTCTCCCTGATGACTGTGCACTCATCAAAGGGTCTGGAGTTCGGCCATGTCTACATAATAGGTATGGAGGAGAATCTTTTCCCTTCTGTGGGCTCGGTATCGGATGAGAGCGAAGTGGAGGAGGAGAGGAGACTCTTTTATGTGGCAATTACCCGCGCTGAAAAGAGTGTAAAACTCTCATTTGCCCATTCGAGAATGAAGTGGGGAAGTCATGTGAGCAACCAGCCGAGCAGATTCCTGAAAGAGATAGACAAAGAGTATATTCTGAATCCTCTTACAGACTTTGAAGAGGAGCTCCATACAAAATTTGGCAGTGAATCCGACAGTTTTACTGCCCGATACAGCTCTGGCAACAATTCTGGTTATGGTGGAAGATACAGGGGAAATAGTGGCAGCAGTTATGGCAGACAGACTGGTGGTGCATCCCGTTTTGGAAGTGGATCAGTGGGCGGTGCCAATGCAGGAAGAAGTTCACTCTCCGGAGGCATGCAGGCAAACAGCACATCGGTGGGCTCTCCATTGACAGGCCGTCCTGCAATCCGCAAGGCCCCGGATCCAAACTTTGTGGCAGACTCTCCGTCAAAAATAGCTGCCGGACAGACAGTGGAACATGACAGATTTGGTATAGGTGTTGTGATATCTGTTGAGGGTGATCCTCTCAATCTGAAGGCTATTGTAGACTTCAAAGATGGGGGCCGTAAAACTCTCCTTTTAAAATTTGCGAAAATAAGAATAGTGAAATAGTAAAATTTACCACTTTTATTTTTGAGTTGGCACAGTAATTGTAATATTAAACTGCGAAGTTTTTCATAGTTTAAGTTTAGGTTAAGTAGCGAGGCCGTCCCAAAAAAAGGGAATGGTCTCGTGAAGTTTTTATAGGGTATATAAGCGTTTTTATTTTCAGGTTACTCTATTATAAATGTTTTATAATAAGCTCTTTACATCCTTCAAATGAAGGCCTTGCCGTATTGTTGTCAATAAATTTGCCCTCCTTATCCATAAGCATGAAGCGTGGAATTCCGTTAATATTATAAATTTCATCAAACTCCTTTTCGCTCTCTTTCGACATTATATATTGTGGCCACGACGGCTTGTCTTCATTAACTTTTTTGAGCCACTTCTGTTTGTCGGAATCTAAAGAGATGCTTATGAGGGTCACTTGCTCATTGCCTTTAAGCTCCTGGGCCAGTTTTTCCATATGCGGAATTTCGGCACAGCATGGTGCGCACCACGTAGCCCAGAAATCGATGTAGGCAATTTTTCCGTTGCCTATGATATCTTTGAACCTTACACTGTTACCGTTGGTATCTTCCACTATAAAGTCAGGTGCAGCCATTCCGGGCAAAATATTCTTGACACCGTTATATATCTTCTCATTCTCCTTGAAAATATCACTCTTTCCCGACAGTTCCCTATATATTTCAAATATCTCCAACAGATTGTCTGTTGAGCCAAATTGCAGGCAAGATTCCATCACCGCATCAGATACCCTCTCTTTTACAATAGGGTTCGAAACTTTGTCTCTGAGGTATTTCATGGTCTTCAGAGTGCTGTTCTCACCCTCGTAAAGGGTTGGATTGATGGCTAGTACCATGTCTATATAATACTTTGCAATTGAGTTCCGCCCTGCACAGTTTGCAGTGTCATCAATATCAATGCTCTCCAGTGTCTGTAAAAACTCCTTGTCGGAGTTGAAATCATACTTTTCCCGTGCCAGATGGTGTCCATAGCTGAAAAATTGGGAGAGCTGCATATCGGCAATTTCCTCCATCTTTTGCTCTCTGAACGGCTTGCAACAGCTCTTCAGCAATGTTTTCAAAGAGTCCTGATATCTCTCCACAGATGTGCTGTATTCTTTATAGGTGAGCAGGGCGCCATTGGAATCCTTATATTCAAAAATTTTATATGGAATGTTCAAATATAGACACTCATTGGCACTCTTTCCTGTAAATTTAGGGGTTACAATATAGCGCTCCATTGTTGTGCCGAAGAAGTTGACATTTCTCATCTCTCCCTCCATCTCCACACTCAGCGTCTGGCCCGGAAGTACATAAATCGGAATTGAAGTGGAGTTCTCTCCGAGATATTTCAAATATATGTACATCTCCAATGGTTCAGAACACTCCATATTGTGATTGAAATTGCCATCGGCATCAAGTTTTATGGTATCGCGTGTGCGCCCCTGTTCTCTCTGGCAGTCGAGCAGGCATACACCTTTTCCCTCATATCCGCAAACTTTTCCTCTAATTGTGGTGGTATTGCTCCTCTGGCATGCAAAGAGGATTGCTGCACAAAAAAGCAGAAGCAAGTATCTGTTTAACCGGTTCATTGCTGATTTTTTTATAAATTAACCCGACAGCAGAAAAGATCTGTCGGGTTATATAAGTGTATAATTGGTTTGGCTATTTGCCGGCAATAATGCTGTCGAGATATTTTACGATATTTTCACTTGATGGTCTGTCGGCATTTATTGTAATTATCTTGCCTTCTGCATCAAATATCATGAAACGAGGTATTGCCCTGATATTATATTCTTTGGCAAACTCCGAGCCGAATGCCTCCGGAATGATGTATTGTCTCCATGCCGGTTTGTCCTTAGCCAGTTTCTCGAGCCATTTGTCTCTATTCTCATCCAAAGATATGCTGAGCATCTCTATCTTGTCATTGTTTTTATAGTGCTCAACAAGTTTCTCAACATATGGAATCTCCATACAGCAAGGTCCGCACCATGTTGCCCAGAAATCGATATATGTGATCTTTCCTTTTCCTATAACATCGAGGAACTGTACAGAGTTTCCGTCGGGATCCTGCATTGTGAAATCAGTAGCTTTTACACCAGGGAGCAATCTTGCCAAATTGTTGTATGTCTTTTCATTCTCATGGAAGAGTGCGCTGCTGCCAGAAACTTTCCTATATATGTCAAAAGCCTCTACAAGACCTTCATTCTCACCCATAACCATATAATTATCAACGGTATAGTCTGCGATGCTCTCTTTTACCTTGCCATTCTCTATCTTTTCATTCAAATAGAGCATTTCTCTTACAATATATGGCTTACCTTCATATAATTGAGGGTTGGCAATATTCAGGTCATACCATACATAATTGGTAATATCACTAATGGCAGATGTATCATTCAAATTTATTTTAGAGACCTCAGCAACAAAATCAGGATCTTTGCTGCAGTTGTAATTTCCCTCTCTGTGAGCTATTCTTGCAAATATAAATCTGTATTGTTGAGGAATTGCATTTATAATTTCCATTGCCTCTGCCTTGAATTCATCACTGCAACCTTCGAGTTTGTCGATGAAGAATGATTGCCACTCTTTTACCTGCTTTTTGAAATCGGCATACACAACAAGGGTGCCGTCTCCGTTTACATAATGGAAATCTGGATATTTTGGAAGATTCAGATATTCACACTCCTTTACATTGTCTCCTGTGAAGTTGGGAGTTACAATATAGCGAGTCATCTTCTCTCCAAAAAGTACCTCCTCTTTCATTTCACCATCTAAGTTTACATTAATATTTGCTCCTGGAGTGATATATATTTCTATGACAGTTCTGTTATCACCCAGATATTCGAGATATAATCCGCCATTTTCGGCTTGGGTGCATTCAATTTTATGGCAGAAATTACCGTTTGCATCAACGGCAATGGTGTCATAATTGCGCTCATTGTCAATCAGCATAAAGCAACCTTTCCCTTGGTAATCGCAGAGGGTTCCGGTGATTGTAGCGGTATTTTTACCTCCACAAGAGAGGAGCAATAGAGCTCCCAATGCAAATAAGAGTTTCTTCATAATATGTGGTATTAAAATTATTTGTTTGTAAAAACAGGCTCATCAGAGAGTGAGCCTGTTTCGGTATATTATCAGTTTGAGCTGCCGTTATTCCAGTTTTTATTCCATTTGAGTACTGCTTCAGGAATATTTACCTCAAGATGCGATTCTGTAAATGGATATACTGTGTTTGTGCCATGTACTTTGTGTCCGTATCCTGCCTTCAGGTATGCAAACAGCGGATCGTTCCACAATCTCTTCATTTCAAAGAAGAAGAGACCGTTGCCCAGATTCTCTCTTATACTCTCTTCAACGCAGAATTTGATGAGCTTATCTTTGGTATCGATATCTGCAGGAACAGCTGCATCTGCCTCCGGCATACGGTATTTTCTCAACTCTTTAAGAATATTTTTAGCTGCATTTGCTTCCCCTGCACGCGCTTCACACTCAGCAAGAACAAGGTATAGACCGTATGAGGTTATTCCCATAGGGGTATCTTCTCCGGTTACAACGCGGTGCAGGCCATTGTCTTCTTCATCGAAACGGTATTGTCTTCTGTCGGTGGCACTATATAGCGCATAATATTCCGGTTTTGCATACATGGTCGCAGTTGTTTGATAATAAGGATAATACCATGAAATACAATCATTGAAACCGATGCTGTTTCTCATATATTCAATATTGTCGAAATGGTATACGCCGTCATATATTATCTCATCCGGTTCCATAGTATTCAGATCATAGAATTTGGCTGAATTGTTCTCATCTGCATACTGCTTTGCAAGCCTCATGGCCTCCAGCGCCTTGTCATACTTGTTCATGTAGTGGTATACATGTCCCATCATGGCATATGCATCGGCCTTTTCAATTCTGAAGGTATATGCAGTGTTGTTTCTGATATGAGCGCATGACTCTTCCATCTCTTTTGTAATGAAGTCAAAGAGTTCTTTCATGGTAGCCCTTTCAAATGTCTCCTGCAGAGTGTTGGACTCGGTAATTATAGGCAGGCCAGGTGTGTTTTCTGCATAAGATTCATCATATGGTTTCAGATATATCTGAGCTATGCGGAACAATATCCATGAACGGAAAACCCTTGCCTCAGACAAAGTAGCTAGCTTGTCAACCTCAGCTGCTTCTGTTGACATTACATTATTTATTATAAGGTTGAGGGCATATGTGTTGCTGTTGTATCCCCAATCTCCAGGCATGTCATCAGGGAGCAGAAAATTCTTCTCATACTGATAGCATGCACGACCCTGCTGACCCATCTCAGAAGCAAGCTGGTTAAGGCTGCGCTCGGTTACAATATACTCATCACTCAAAATAGGGAAGTAGAGTTTGCCGTTAAAGTCAATAGTCCATTTTATCATGTCAAAAGAGGTAAGCAGACCTTCATAGTGCTTGTATTCCGATGGCACATCCTTGCCTCTTGGCTTTATTCCGAGAAAATCATCGGGATTACATGCGGATAGAAGCATTACGCATGCAAGTATTGTATATATAAATTTTATATTGTGTTTCATAATCAGTTCATTTAGAAATTAATAGAAAGTCCTGCACTCCAGTATGCCCCGTAGCTGT
Source organism: Bacteroidales bacterium (assembly GCA_017935505.1). Lineage (GTDB taxonomy): Bacteria > Bacteroidota > Bacteroidia > Bacteroidales > UBA932 > Egerieousia. The sequence goes on from JAGBHM010000014.1 coordinate 213,749, forward strand.
CGGCTCCAAGTCCAATTTCTGGATCTATTCCACGGCTGTTTGCTACAATTTTGAGCAAGTCATGACCGGTAACCCTGAATCTCATACCTTGGATTCTCAATTTGTCGCATGCTTTCTTAGGTAAATTGTAAGAGAGTGTCAATTCCCTCAGTTTTGCATATGATGCTGAGTCATACATTACATCTGCATCGCCGAAGAGCGAGCTTGAACTCCATGCATCTCTATTGGCATAATAAGGGTCTTCGTATGCCGAAGGAATTATGGTATGCTCTTCATCACCAGGTTTCCTCCATCTATTATCCAGATCTGAAGATCTGTTGTAATTCAATCGGCCCGACAAACTGGTATACCCATATACATTCATCTTATGTCCGAGGTTAAAGATGAACATTGCTGTAAGGTCAAATCCTTTGTAGCTGAAAGTGTTTGTAAATGAACCACTCCATTTTGGTACTGTTGTGCCGAGGCAATATGCGTCGTTGGCTTCAAATTTATTATAGTCATATTGGATATTGCCCTCTGCATCATATGCTTGAGGAACACCATCCTCATGTCTGAGGCCAGCCCATTTTATGCCCCAGATTGCACCGGCTGCATACCCTTCGGTATATGCTCCATAATATATTTTCTCCCAAAGAGAGGTAGTAGGAACCTTATAATATTCAAGGACTTTGTTCTTGTTGTATGAGATATTGAGATTAGAAGTCCATGTAAATTCTTTGCTTTGGATGTTTACAGTATTCAAAGAGAGCTCAATACCCTGGTTCTCAAGAGATCCTACGTTTGCATATATTGAACTGTAACCGGTAAGGACATTAAGAGCCTTGTCTGAGAGAAGGTCTGTTGTCTTTTTGTGGTACAGATCCAATGCTCCGTTGATTCTGTAGTTGAGGAATGAGAAGTCAACTCCAAGGTTCCATGTCCTTGTCTTCTCCCAACCAATCTTTTTGTTGCTAGGTGATTTTATTACATATCCGTTATTGTTGTCGAAATTGCTTCCACCAACATATACGCCTATGATGTCATAGGGACCACCCATTGTCGGAAGAGGTGAGTTTCCTGAGTGTCCCCAGCTTGCTCTGAGGGTCAAGTTGTTCACCCAGTCTGCATTCTGCATGAATTTCTCCTCTTTGATTCTCCACGACAGACCTACAGAGCCTATCGGTTTGTATTGAGAGTTCACATCTGTTCCAAAAAGGTTACTCTGGTCAATACGGGCACTTCCGTTGATGCTGTACTTATTCTTGAATGTGTAGGCAAGGTTACCATAATATGATACATATCTCAATACATTTTCACTTTGGCTCGACTCATCTGTCTGAACATATCCATAGTCTCCAAAATAGTTCATGAAGAAACCGTTGGCAGCTGTAATATCATAACTTGTATTGGTCATGGTCTGATAATCATAACCTCTCTCGTATGAGTAGTAGCCTTTGGTCTTGTTCTCCCTATATTCAGTACCTATCAGGGCTGTAATCTGATGGTTTGAACCGTCGAAAGAACCGTTGTATGATATCTGGTTACGTACAGTCCAGTCTGATGTAAAACTGTCATTTACTTCAAAGTCACCACCTCTCTCCGGCAATATCTGCTCCATGTTCATGGTTGTTGCGGAGATTCTGTCGTGTCTTACCTGCCAGGTCTCTCCAGGAATATAGAACTCCTGATTTGATGCTCCTCTGAGGTATTGGAATCTCAATTCATAAGCAATTCCATTCCAGATATTTGCTTTGAGTCCTGTGTTGGCTCTAACTCTTGTGTCTTTTGTTTTTCTGAAAGATTTGAAGAAGTCTTCCACAGGATGATATTCTGTTGAAATTCCCAATTCACGCTCTATCCTGGCACGTTCAGGAGCATACATTGCATACTCATTGTAATCGGCCCAAGTGCCATCTTCATTTTTGAGCATGGCATACGGAAGCATACCTGAGTATGGATTGTCCCAATTTATCAGATTCATGAAATCGTGATGCTCACTTCTCTCTGAATGTGAAACGTTGAGTGTAAGGTCCCATGTAAGCCATTTTGAAACCTTGTACTCCTGTTTGATATTCATTTTATAGGTGTTGTCTGTATTGTGGAAATTTCCCTGGTCGCCTTCGTATCCGAAAGAGCCGAACACTTTAAATCTATCTGTTCCACCGCTCAACGAGATGTTATGGCTGGTATTCCACATATTTGTCATCATCAGATCTTTGTACATTGCATAGCCGTCCTGGTTTGCAAGGACACCGAGCTTGCGGTCTCTCTCATCTTTTGATATTATGCCACGCTGCCAGTCATACAATATCTGCTCATGCGGAAATACCACAGGAGTGTCATACCCCATAATTCCCAATCCATCTATTGAGTTGGTTACAATATCCCATGAGTAAGCTGTTTGGTAATCAGGATTTTCGAACAATTCAACGGCATTCTTTATAAAGGTCTTGCTATCCATTAGTTTATAATACTCAAGACTTGGAATTCCTTTGAATGTGAAGTTGCCATCATAGCTTACATTTATTCTTCCATTGGTATTCTTTCCTGTTTTTGAGGTTATTACAATAACTCCGTTTGCCGCTCTCGAACCCCAGATAGAGACTGCTGTCGCATCTTTCAATACTGTTACTGAGGCCACATCGTTTGCGGAGAGCAAAGACTCTACATCTTCTGTAGAGACTGCTACTCCATCCAAAACAAACAGAGGTTCCTGATTTGAGTGGATTGATGTTATACCGCGAACAAGGTATTTCTGCTCTGCATTATTGGCAGTGTTTACTGTAAAGCCCGCAGCTGCTCCCTCGAGACCTTCAAGAATGCTGCCTCTTGCCATTGCAGAAGATTTTACCTCATCACCCTTTATTACACTGAATGAAGCGGTACTTCTCTCTTTTGAAATTGTCTGATAACCTGTTACGATAACATCGTCGAGAACTTCGATATTGGGGTTAAGGGTGATGTCGAGCATAGAGCGTCCGTTTATCGGAAGAGTCTGCTCTTCAAAACCTATAGCTACAAAATTAAGTCTTGTATCGGCAGGAACTGATATCTCATAATTTCCATTGTCATCGCAAACTGCATATGCATCGGTTTTTGTATCTCTTACAACTGCACCGGGAATTGTAGCTCCAGTATCATCTTTTACAATACCTCTGACTTTGATTTGTTTGGTTTGAGAGGATGTAGCCTGCTTTTTTACCGGATTGAGAATAATCTGTTTTCCAACAATTCTGTAGGTGATGCCGTAAGGTGCAAGAATTTTCTTGAGAGTGCTCTCCAGATCTGCATTGTTGGCTGTTGCCGAGATTTTTATTTTGTCGGCATCAATATTGTCGGTAAATGCAAAACTTAATGAAGTCTGCTGTTGGATCTGTTCCATTACCTCCCGTAATGAAACATCCTTACAATTGAGTGTCACTCTGTTCTGGGCAAACAATGTAATCGAGAGCCCCAAAGTAAGCACCATTGTAACAAATAGTGATTTTAGTTCAGTTTTATACATATTGGTTTAATTAGGTTATTATATATACCGATGGTCATAAATTTACCCTATTGGCTGCTGTACATTTTTATTTTGCAGATAATTTATATATTTGCCCGATAAAATCTCCCCAAAATAATGTCTGATAGAGAAGCGAAATATAGAGATCTGTTCGAGAAGATTTATACAGACCATTATAGCAAAGTTAAATATTTTGCGATGCAATATCTTAATGATGAGGAGGATGCATGTAATGTTGCACAAGAGGTCTTTGCTTCTTTCTGGGTGAATATAGAGAATGTCGATTTTAACAAGAATATTCTTGCCTACCTGCTTACCGCTGCAAAAAACAAGTCTTTGAATATACTCTCAAGGGAGTCATACAAAAATAAATACAGGAGTGATGTAATTAATGACTACTATCAGACAATCAACCAGAAGTTGCTGAAAGACAATGTTACATCCAATATTTTTGGGAAAGAGATAGAGGTGATCCTTCAGAAGGCATTTGAACAGATGCCCCAATATGTAAAGGAGACATTTGTCATGTGCAAACTGAAAGGCTTCAAGCAGAGGGAGGTGGCAATCATACTGGGCATATCTGAAAAGACTGTGGAACAGAGAATGAAGAGGGCTATGATGGTGATAAGGAGAGAATTTAAAGATTATCTTCCTTTTTTGTTTCTGTTTTTTAAAATAGGATTGTATATATATAAGTAATACATAGTTTTATGGATAAGGGGAAATTATACAGATACTTGAAAGGGGAGGCCACGGAAGCTGAGTTGAAGGAGATAAACGGATGGATCGATGAATCTGCCGAAAACAGGCGGTATTTGGCAGAACTTAAAGCCACGTGGGTGCTCTCGACTATGCCAGACACCAAATCGGATATCAGAAATTTTGTACATCGAGATTTTGTCCGTGATGATATTGCAGGCAAACCGCATGGCCGCAAGAGAATATCTGTCAACCCTTTCCTATTCTATTCTGCAGCCGCAGCCCTTTTGATTTTACTTGTTCTCAATACTGTGCAACTAGTGCATACTCCTGATAAGAATGACAACCGGATAGCAATTTCATCAATAGATAAGGAGGAGATTTGCAATATATATACAGAAAAGGGAACCAAAGCAACGGTTTCATTGCCGGATGGTTCAAAGGTATGGCTCAATTCCGATTCAAAAATCTCCTATCCTGTAAGATTTCCTGGAGATACCAGAGAGGTCAACCTTAGCGGAGAGGCCTATTTTGAGGTAGTTTCCGACTCATTGAAGCCCATGATTGTAACGACATCCAAAGGCTATATGGTGAAAGTGTTGGGTACAAAGTTCCATATAAAGAGTTATGAGAATGATACTTACTCAAAAGTGACACTCAATAGTGGAAATATAAAGTTGATATGTCCTGCAGATAATCATCAGAAGTGTACCGAAATAGGGATGAAGCCCAATGAGACAGTAATACTTGGCAAGGTTGAAGTTCCAAAAGTCGTGACTCAGACTGTGAGGACAAATTCAAATGACGTGGCATGGAAACGTGGTGAACTGGTTTTTGACCGTACACCGATGAGCGAGGCCATAAAGATGATAGAGAGGTGGCATGGAGCAACATTTACAGTGAACAATAATGCTCTTTTTAACCGTAAGCTTACCGCAACTTTCAAAACCGAGTCGCTTGTCCAGATTCTTGAGGTTATAAAAATGCTTACAGGCATTGAGTATACAATAGAGGATGGAAATATGGTTATATTGAAGTGATGCAGCCCATAGGTACGGTGTAATTTTTTTTAGGGAATATCTGGCTTGAAGTGTATCCTTGAGGTAGGCTTTGAGCCTCTTTTATTAAATTTGTATAGCAATTAACATTAAAACCCATATCTATGAAAAGCCCTAAAATTCTTTTGATGGTTGGTGTTATGCTGTTTGCGGCATCAACTGTCTCTTATGCACAAAACAAAAGCAAGAAGAAAGCTGATGCACCAAAGGTGGAGCATTGTGATGGCGATTGCTGTAAAGCAAACTCTTATGGTTATTACAAGGATGTGTTCATGGACAGTGGCATCAATGTCACTTCACGCCGGGATCTTCCAGCAACTCGTTTCTTGGGTCTCTCAATGGAGGCATTTGTTTCGGCTCCACATTCTCCAAATAAATTGACATTGCGTGATACTGTAATCCAGAATGAGATGATTTGCGGTTCGGCCGATGATTTGAACGGTATTTTACTTTACCCAGACGGTGAGCCACGTTTCAGAATGATCTACATGAACGGCGGAAGAGCTACAAAACATGGCAATTCGCTTACTCCTAAAGGCAGGGCAAATATTCAGCAGTTCCTTGCAAATGGAGGTTCTTATGTGGGTACCTGTGCCGGCATGTTCATTGCATCTCTTGGTGTATACAAAAAAGGCTCTGAGTTTAAACCGAATGATTCATATATGGCATTATGGGAGGGTACAACCCACAGCTCAGGCTTGAGTACAAACTATACCTCAATGAAGGTGATAAAAGATAGCCCTCTTCTGAAATATTATGACTTTGGCGGTGACATGAGAATTGATAGTGTATATCATAATGGTGGCGGATTTGCTTATTATGGTGAAGGTTGCATTATTCCTGAGGGGACAGAACCTCTTCTCAAATACATCTACGATACTGTTGGAAAAAATGTGAAGGCAAGACAGATTCATGATCAGGTTAGTACTTGGGCATACAAGAAAAATGATGAGAGCGGAAGACTTGTCATAACCGGTTCGCATCCTGAAGGTGTTGCTGTAGGTGAGCGCCTTGAGTATATGGCGGCAATGATGAGATATGCAATGGATGGAAACGGCAGACCTACTGTTAAAGGTGAGCTGGTTGATGGCCAATTGCGTGAAATGAACAAGAAGACTTCAGATAATGAACCTCTCTATACAAGAATAGGTGATCGTCAGTATCATCATTTTACTGTAACAATACCTAAGGACGCCAAACGTGCGGTAATCTATTTGAAAGGTTACAAGGATGAGGATGATTTCGATCTTACATTGTGTGCTAAAGAAGGCGGTTATGCTTTTGCCCACAATACTCAGTGCAAGAATGTGGCACGCGGATGCGAGAAGAAACTTGTAGTTGATGCACCGGCAGAGGGTGTGCTCTATGTATCGGTATTTTGCGAAACTACTGTAGAGTCGCATTTCGGCAAGTATGGAACAGAGTACAAAGGTCGTACAGATGTACTCAACGGTGTGCCTTACAGTATAAAAGTTGAAATTGAGTAATAAACCTACAAGAATTGGATAATGATGAAAAGATATATTACAATTGCATTTGCAGTTTTGTTTGCTGTAGCTTCAAATGCTCTATATTCACAGCAGTCAGATAGCCGTACTGGTTATTATAAAGATGTATTTATGGATAGCGGAATCAGACTCTCCGCTAAGAAATATCTGCCATCTGCAACAAACTCGGGATTCTCTATAGAGGCTTTCATACATTCAAAAAAAGTTACATTGAGAGATACAATGTTGCAGGTTGAGTGTTTTGGTGGTACTGATGAGGACTTGAACGGTATACTTCTCTATCCGGATGGAGAACCTCGCTTCAGAGTGCTTTTTGTAAATGGTGGTGGTGCTGCAAGCCACGGACGTTCACTCAAGGCTATAGGCCGTCAGCGCATCAGGGAGTTTATTGATGCAGGTGGTTCATACACAGGTTTCTGTGCAGGCGGTTACCTTGCTTCTACAGGTTGCTATCAGGATAATGGTTCATACAAATACCGCCTTAATGAGTATTTGAGCATCTGGCCAGGCAAGAGCTACGATTCAAATCTGTCTGACAAACGCGTTACACATGTATTTGAAAAAGATAGCCCACTATTGAAATATTATGATTTTGGTGCAGATATGAAGGTGGACAGCATTTACCATAATAACGGTAGCTATCCTTCTCTCAACCCTCTTGATACAGTTCCTGATGGAACAGAGGTTCTTCTCAGATTTCAATATGATACAATTCCTCCTACAAGCAAGGTTGTTATACATAATCAGGCATCTTGCTGGGCATACAAGAAGAGTGCTCAGGCAGGTAGAGTTATAATGATGTCATCACATCCGGAGGGTGTCTCTACAGGTGAGCGTCTGAACCTCACTTCATCATTGTTGGAGTATGCGGCCGACGGTAACGGCGAGGTCACTGTAAAAGGTGAACTTATCCCTGGCCAAGTACGTGAAATGAATAAAAAGACTACCGACAAAGATCCTCTTTATACAAGAATCGGAGACCGTCAGTATCATCATTTCAAGGTGGAAATCCCTAAAAAGGTGAAGAAAGCTACAATTATCCTTAATGGTTATAAAGGTGAGAATGACTTCGACCTTACTTTGGCAGTGTGCAAAGATGGCTTGGCATTCCACAACAAGACCGATATAAAGAATGTTTCATTGGGCTGCGACAAAGCATTGGTTCTTGACAAGCCTCAGGCTGGAACATGGTATATCTCAGTATTCTGCGAAACTACTGTAACTGCTGAAAATGGTGCCAATGGTGTAGTTTATACAGGCCGTACAGATGTACTCAATGGAGTGCCTTACAGCATAAAAGTGGAACTGGAGAAATAAATTTATCCGATTTAATCGTAAAAACCGCTCTTGCAGACCTCTGTAGAGCGGTTTTTCTATTTATTTTTGTGCAGAGTCGCAGACAAACATGCATATAAAATATATTGGTGATGAAAGCAAAAAGAAGTTGGAAGAGGGGTGTGGGATATGCTTCTTTCCGTATGTTGGCCATAATGGTCTTGGGTCTCTGGCCCTGTGCAGGATGCAACAGTGTACTGCAGGTTGAAACTGAAGAGGATTGTATGGGCGTAATACAGCTGGCAATTAGTGAAACTTCATTTTCTGTGATGAAGGAGCTTGCCTATGATACGCGCTCTGTCTGGAGCAAGGGGATGGATGATATTGATACCAATGATTTTATACTCTCTGTAACTACAGAGCAGGGTGCCAAGGTGTATGAGGGCAAATATGGCAGCCGGCCCGATCAGATGAGGGTGGTGCCCGGCACCTATAATATAAAGTTGCGCTCTGGAGAGTTTAAGAAACCTCAATTTGAGATGCCGGTTTATGGCGATGACAGATCTGTAGCAATTGAAAAAGATTCAACGGCAAGGGTTACACTAATGTGCCGACAGACAAACTCCGCAATAAGGCTCAGATTCACAGACAAGTTCAAGGAACAGTTCCCTGGCAAGGGGCTAATATTGGAAGATTCCAATGGAAGAATGCTCTATCCGTATGATTCGCAGGATTATTGTTATGTATTGCCTGGCCCTGTCGGCCTGATGTATAATAATGGAATTTCAGATACGTTGCTCTTTTCGAAACAGCTTCCTGCACAACAGATGCTCACATTGAATCTCTCTTATGCCCCGGGCAGCAAAAGTGCCCTGCTGAAAATTGAAAAGGATACTGTGAGGATATGGAAGAGCGAAAATTTTAATGTGGGGCTGAAGATACCAACAGGTGCCGTTACAATTGATCAGGCCAAAGAGATGATTGGGGAGAAGAGTGTTATGGTATTCGGATTTGTTTTGGGAGGTGATGTGACAGAAAATACGATAAGGGTCAGAAGGCCCTTCTCATCCAGAACACATCTTTTGATTGCACCGTTGATGTCTGAGAGAAACAGGTATAATATGTTTGCTGTGGAACTGCCATCCGGGGATATACGCGAAGCCCTCAATCTCGTTGACAATAGAGATGTTTTGGGCTCCGCTATAGTTGTTACCGGAAATATTGTGGAGAGCTATTTCGGCTATCCGGGAATAAAAAGTACAAAGGCCTGTACGGTTTTGTATTAATCTGCAGAACTGTGTTTACCTGCTGCCCTGTCTTGTGGCGTAGCGCAAGAATATGGCCAGAATGGTTGCAGCAACAACGCCTCCTGCTATATACCCTATTTCAGGTGAGAGGTTCAAACCACCATCCTTTACAGGTGCAACAAGGAAGAAGCAGGTGCATATGAAGGTGAGGAATGTGGCAGGAAGTGACATGAGCCAGTGCGATTTGTTTACTGATGCAAAATATGTTGCGCATGTCCAAAGTGTGATAGTTGCCAGAACCTGGTTTCCTATTCCTACATAATTCCACAGTGTTGAGAAGCTTACATTGCAGAGTATGTATGCCAGTACAAATATAGGAATACAGATCAGGAGCCTGTTCTTTATAGGCTTCTGGTCGTAATTCAAAGCATCTGCAAAGATTAGCCTCAAACTGCGGAATGCAGTGTCACCGCTTGTTATAGGGCACACCACAACACCTATTATTGCAATTACTGCTCCAGCGCTTCCAAGCCATGAATTGCAGATTTTGTCCACTATTATTGCAGGGGTAGCTCCATCGGCATTGGCCAGATTGAGACCTTCCGGACCATTGAAGAATGCCATTGCCGCTGTTGCCCAGATGCAAGCCACTATTCCTTCGGCAATCATTGCTCCATAAAAGATTGGACGTCCATATTTTTCATTGCTCATACAGCGGGCCATCATAGGAGACTGTGTTGCGTGGAATCCGGAGATTGCACCGCATGATATTACAATGAAGAGAGTTGGAATAATCATATATTCGCTTGCATTGTTTCTGTAGTTTCTGAATGTTTCAGCTGTGAGTTCAACCATCTGTACCTCTCCGCTGAATCCCTTTATGAGCAGCATGATGCCTATGCCAACTGCCATGAAGAGCAGGGCTGCACCCATGAAGGGGTATATTTTTCCAATGATTTTATCAATTGGAAGCATTGTGGCAATGATATAGTAGCCAAAGACCACATAGAGCCAGATCTGCATGTTTGAATCAGTGAGATTGGCAAGCAGACCTGCCGGGCCATTTACAAATGAAGCTCCGACAGCCATAAGGAGTATTCCGGTGAAGAATACCATGAGCCTGCGCACATTCTTGCCGAGGTACTGGCCTACAATATCGGGGAGACTTTTTCCTCCATTTCTTATTGAGAGCATGCCCGACATATAATCATGCGCGGCCCCCATGAAGATACAGCCAAGCACTATCCATACATAGGCAACCGGGCCATATGCTGCACCGAGTACTGCTCCAAAAATTGGTCCCAATCCTGCAATATTCAAGAATTGTATAATGAATATTCTCCAGGGACTCAATACTTTATAATCTATTCCATCTGCCTGGGAAATGGCAGGTGTCTTTCTGTTTCTGTCGGCACCAAAATAAGTGTCAATGAATTTGCCATACAAAAAATAGCCCAAGACAAGGGCTGCAATGGCTATAAGGAATGTTATCATGACTGTTGTATTTTATGGCGGCAAATTTATAAAAATATGTCTATTTTTGTGACATGAAACGTGTAATAATTATAGGTGCATCTTCCGGTATTGGAAGGATGCTGGCTGAACATTATGCCTCTGAAGGGTGCAAGGTTGCAATCGCTGCCCGCAGAGAGGAGAACTTGAAGGAGATACAGTCTCTCTATCCCAATAATGTCTCATACGCTGTGATGGATGTGACACAGAGCTCCGCTTCGGATATATTCAATTCATTGCTGGAATCGGCCGGTGGCGCGGATCTTATACTCTATTGCTCAGGTGCCGGCAAACATTCTGAAGAACTTCTGCCAGAAATAGAACATCTTACAACTGATGTGAATGTGAATGGATTCCTGAATATTATTGTGCCTGCTTTCAACTATTTTGTAAACCGACAGGAAAATTCGGAATATGTGCCGCAAATAGTTACAATCTCCTCTGTGGCATCATTCAGAGGCCTTGGTGCAAGCCCTTCATACTCTGCAACTAAAAGGTTCCAGTCTATCTATTTCGAAGCATTGGGGCAGCTGTCGGCAATAAAGAGGGTAAAGATTGATTTTACCGCAATCAAGCCAGGATTCATTGCTACAGATTTCATAAGCCGCAAATATATAATGACCATGCCTCTCCCATATGCAGTAAAGCGTATAATCAAGGCAATAGAGAGAAGAAAGAAGAACTGCATTATTGATTGGCGTTGGGCAATTGCAGTAGCTCTGATGAAACTCATTCCAACCTGCATCTGGAGGAAGTTGCGGATACATTAATTGGTAGGCGCAAAATTAAAACTAGAAAGATAGCCTATCCTTCTCCAACAAGGATATTAAAACTATAATCAAATATGCAAAAAATACTTCTAATATTGTTGTTCATTGTTTGTTGCTTTCCGGATATTTGGGCAAAGAACGGTGAAAAATATACCAGACATGAAGTTTATGGTGGTATTGGATTTGGGCCTCTTAAAGATGCGATACCGGAAAACGCTCCTTATTTTGATGCTCTGAGTGCTTCGTATTTGTTTAAAAACAAGGATTATTCAGAGACCTTTATGGCTGGATACATGATAAGTTTGTCGAGAAACATGGCGATAGGACTATCATATTCTACATTTAAAATGGAGTCTGAATTGTGGATTAACGCTGCAAAATATAGAACAGCAGTTGTGAGTGCAAAGTATAATATCTGGATGCTTAATGCAAGATATAAATGGTTGCAGAGAGGAAGCCTTTCATTATATTCACGAGCCGGAGTGGGTGTAATAAATATGAAAGTTGATGAACCTGAGTATGATGATATGGGCGCATTTGGGAGTATCACCGGATGGGAAAATCAAAACGGTTTTGCATGGCAGGTGGTACCAGTCGGGGTACAATATACATTTTTCAAACACATTGGCTTATTTGCAGAAGGTGGTATAGGTATTGAGTCCTGTTTTTCTGCAGGCCTTAAATTATTGTTTTGACAGATAGAAAAATTGCCTGAGTATAACAAATATTAATGGAAATTTTGAAGAAACTATTTTTACTGCCGATATTATTACTTTACAGCTGTCTTGCTTTTTCTCAGAATGGTCTTTTAAGTGGAAAGATAGTAGATTCCAAAACTAAATCACCTTTAGCTGGGGCATATTTGCACGTAAAGGGATATAATAAGGTTGTATCAGCAGGAAATGAAGGTGAATATGCTATTTTATTGCCATTGGATACTAGTTTTATGATTCAGGCAACGTATATAGGGTATACACCTTGCGATTTTCAAGTATGTTTGGCTTCAGATAGCACTATAAATATTCTAATGGATTCCAGTAATGAACTCTCTAAAGTTTATGTGTATGGCGAAAAAAATGATTTTGGTGCAAAAAGTGCTCAGATGAGTGCGATATCGGTTCCTATTGAGCAAATAAAGGGAGTGCCTGCATTGTTTGGAGAGGTGGATGTGATGAAAGTTCTTCAGAAGTTGCCAGGTGTACAGTCTATGGGAGATGGTGCGTCGAACATTTATGTGAGAGGTGGAAATTATGATCAGAATTTGATTACCTTGGATGGTAGCACTCTGTACAATTCAGAGCATTTGAAAGGTTTTGTATCTGCTGTAAATTCAGATATAATCAATAATTTATTACTCTATAAAGGAGGTTTTCCTGCCAGATATGGTGCCAGAATCTCAAGTGTTGTAGACATAGGCGTAAAGGAGGGAAATTTTAAAAAATTGGTGGAAGTGTTGGAATTGGAATGCTTGCATCAAAGGTTCATGTAGAAGGTCCCGTATTGAGAGAACGTACATCATTTAATATAGCAGCAAGAGCATCTTATTTTGATGCAATTGTGTTTCCTGTATTGAAAAAGATTTACGATAAACCTAGGAGTCTTCAGCCCTATGCAAATATGAATTTTTATGATGTAAATGCCAAATTAGTACATCGTTTTTCTGATAGAGACAAGATATCAGCTGTATTTTACTGGGGTAAGGATGTAAATGATTCAGCTCCAACCGAAAGCTTTCAAAAGTATTCGTCAGTGAAAAAAGTTGTCAATAATACAAGAGGTAATAGTGCTGAAAATCAATGGGGTAATATGGTGTCAAGCCTTTTTTATACCCATAGAGGAGATAATAACTTTTTCGCAAATGTGAACCTTAGCTTCAGCAGGTATGATTACAGGTTGAAAATTGCATCAGATATTCGTGACCAAATCAGTGAGACTATAACATCGGAGGTGCTTTATAAGTATGTCGAAAATTCGTATACACAGTACAATTCCGATATAAAAGATCTGGCTTTATCTGTTGATTTTCAGAAAAATATAAAAAAACACAATGTGAGATGGGGCGCTAAGGTGTCATCGCAAAGATTTGGTCCGATAGTTGATGTCTTTAAAGATTGTTATAAAAAAATATGGAAAGATGGGAGATATTTTGAAACTGCCCAGTATGTAGATACTATTTTGGGGCAGAATCATAATATGCAGTTGTATTCACTTTATGCTGAGGATGATTTTGAGTTTGGGAAAAAGTGGAAAATGAATTTTGGATTAAGATATTCGTTATATGCGGTAAAGGATAAATCGTATCATTCGCTGGAGCCGCGAGTTTCATTAAGATTTCTTATAAATGATAGAATGGCGCTAAAAGGTTCTTATTCCCGTATGGTACAAGGGCTGCATTTGCTGAGCAGCAGCAACTTAGTTATGCCGTCTGATATATGGGTTCCTGTTACCAAAAATGTACCGTTGATAACATCGAATCAATGGGCCGTAGGATATAACTGCAATATAATTGATTGCATTGATTTTTCTGTTGAAGGGTACTACAAAACTATGGAGAACCTAATGGAATATGGAGAGGGAACTTCATATACAAAAGTGAATGGAGATTGGCAGAATCAAATTGTTCTGGGAAAGGGAAGAGCATTTGGTGTGGAATTATTAGTAGAAAAAAGGCTGGGAAGAAGCACAGGATGGATTGGCTATACATGGTCTAAATCTCTGCGAAAATTTGATTCAGACAATAATATCCTAAATGGTGGGAGTGAGTTTTATGCCGGGAATGATTGCAGGCATAATATCAATATGGTATGGATGCATACCTTTAACAAACATTGGAAGGTATCTGGAAGCTGGACTTATAAAACAGGCAGAAGGGGAACACTTCCCACTACAAGTATTTATGGAGGGAAGCCCGATGAGTATGATGCATTTGGTAACTGGATGTCAAGTGATACTGCATATAGTGGAAATGTGGCATCCCCAAATGCTGAACACGTGATTTATTTAGATAAGTTTTTAAAATACTATACATATAGGCAGCGTAATGGTTTTGTGTTACCTGATATACATAGACTGGATGTAAGTGTAACCTATACAACTGATATATCTGTTGGTGAGCTAGATTTGTCTTTGGATATATGTAATTTATATAACAGAATGAATATATCCAATGTTTATATAGGGTATCACAATAATAAAACAGTTTTAAAGGGAGTATGTGTGTTCCCTTTTATGCCATCATTTAATATCTGCCTTCATTTTTAAATTATGGAAACCTTAAAATACATATTAATATCGCTGCTGTTTTTAGCATTGTCGAGTTGTGAAAAAAATATAGATTTTAACCACGGAGATACCTTGATTGAAGGTGTAACCATAAATGCACTTGCAGTTGGTGATACTGTGTTTATTGCTTCAATATCAAAAGCTTATCCATTTTATAGAATGAAAGCTATGGAGGGAGATCTCTTTTGGATTTATGAGGGTATGCAAATGGAACAGTATGACGATTTCTTTAGAGATTCTGCCCTTATAAGAGATGCTTATGTGCAACTTGTAGTGAATGATACGCAGCGGTATAAAATGAATTATGATGCTGATACATATACCTATAAAAGTACGTATATTCCAAAAGGTGGAGATAATGTTATGATAAGTGTTGAGGCATTTGACTTCCCTATAGCCAAATCAAAAATTCAGATTCCTTATCCTCAGAGTATTGAAGTTGTATCATGTGAAAAGATCTATTCTCCAAATAATGGAATGGTGGCAGAAGGTAATATGTATGACTACATGGGTAAGGATACTATAGCCCGTATAACTCTAAAAATAGTAGATCCCGGCAATGTGCAAAATTATTACAGATTGAAAGTAAGAGGATATGCATTGAGTTACTATAGTGATAGTTCCATAGCCTATATGCACAATGATATATACACCTCTGCCGATGTTATTTTTAAAGATGAGCAATTGTTAAAGGGGTATAGAGGTTGGCCGGCCTATTTTTCAAATGTTTTCTCTGATCAATTATTTAATGGTAGAGATTATGAATTTGTGATAGAAAGCCGTTTAAGGATGGGAGAATTGGGAACTAATTATGCTGTAGTTGAATTACAGTCAATAACAAAGGAGTTGTATTATTATCTTAAATCAACAATGCTGTACCGTATTACAAATCAGGATGCCTACACAGAGCCTATTAATATTTATAGTAATGTAGATAATGGTTGGGGAATATTTGGCGGTGTAAATTCATGCAGGCATATAATTCCACTTTAAACTTTGGCCTTTTTAGAATACGCTTATACCCAAATCTGTTGTGAAATCTTCGAGAGCCTTTATGCCTCGGTATGAGTTTCCGTTGGAGTTCAGTTCAGGACTCCATACGGCAATACTCAGTTTCCCAGGAATTACAGCAACAATTCCACCTCCTACACCACTCTTGCCCGGAAGGCCAACTCTGTAGGCAAAGTCTCCTGATTCGTTGTAGAGTCCGCAGGTCATCATCAGGGCATTGATGCGTTTTGTATTGCGCTTGCCAATAACCTCTTTACCAGTGAGCGGATTGATGCCACCATTTGCAAGGAAGAGGAAGGCAGCAGCCAGCTGCTGTGTATTCATTGTGATACTGCACTGATGGCAATATGTATTTATTACATCGTTTACGCTGTTTTCGATATTTCCGAAACTCTTCATCAAGTGGGCCAATGCAAAATTTCTCTCAGCAGTCAGAATTTCCGATTGGGCAGTTATTTTATCGTACTCTATATCATCTGACCCCGCCAGCTCTTTTACAAAATTGAGAATGGACTCCTTGGCTCGGCCCCTTGTGCTGAGTCCGGTCACCTGATTATTTTCATTTTTTGAATAATTCAGAAGCCTGTCTGTAATGACTATTGCTCCGGCATTGATGAAAGGGTTGCGCGGAATACCCTTTTCATACTCAAGCTGGACCAGGGAGTTGAAACTGTTTCCGGAAGGCTCCCTTCCAACAGATTTCCAGATATCATCACCCATGAGAGACGAGAGCATTGCCAATGTAAAGACCTTTGATATACTCTGTATGGAGAAGCCGGTTGTATAGTCGCCTATACTGTATTGGAACCCGTCGACCGTTGCTACAGATATGGCAAACTGGTCTGGATTTACAGTTGACAATGTGGGGATATAATCTGCAACTTTTCCTTGTCCAATGCACTCCCTATACCTTTTATATATGTTGGAAACGATGATTTCCAGATTGTGGTTTTCCTGAATATTCATAAAGGCAAAGATAAAAAATATATTCAATTATCGTCATAAATGCGTACATTTGCGGCCGTGTAACCAACAAAAACCTGTATAAAATGACAGATAAATTAAATTCTGCACCAGGCAGCAAAATCAAAGCATTGCGTGAGTTAAAGGGGATATTGCCTGAGGATATGGCAGAGCGTTCAGGACTTGACATAGAGTTTTATAAATCACTGGAGAATGATGATGTACTGCCAACTTTGGGCGATCTTATAAAAGTTTCGAGAGTGCTGGGCATAAGATTGGGTATGTTGCTCGATGATTATCAAGACGAAGGCCCTGTTGTGTCAAGAGCAAAAGAGTGTGACGCAAATGCTGCAATCAGAAGCAAGAGAGGGGAGAGCGGCGGATATTCATACCATTCACTCTCTGCAAGGAAAGGTAACAGGCATATGGAGACATACTCTGTGAATCTTGAACCGGCAGCAGGTGAAAAGACATTGTCTGACCACGAAGGTGAAGAGTTTATCTATGTATTGGAGGGTGAGGCTGAACTCATCTATGGCAAGGAGGTGTATAGACTTCAGGCTGGAGACAGCATCTATTTTGATTCAATTGTGCCTCATCATATAGGCTCCGCTTCTTCTGAGAAGCCGGCTAAAGTTCTGGCTGTAATTTATATTCCTGCATAACGGCAATCCGTTATTTTTTGAAACGTTCCAAAATGACTTCACAACCATTGTTTGACATGACAATTGGCGGGTGGCTCGAGAAGTGGGCTGCCGAAACTCCAGATAAAGAGGCCATAGTATATTCCGACAGAAATCTTAGATTTACATATTCATATCTGAATCGAAGAGTTGACGAACTGGCAAAGGGCTTTTTAGCCATTGGCGTTGAGAAAGGATCGCATGTGGGCCTGTGGGCAACCAATGTTCCGGACTGGCTCACTATACTCTACGCCTGTGCAAAGATTGGAGCAGTGGCAGTTACTGTAAATACAAATTACAAGCAATCTGAACTGGAGTATCTGTGCAAAAATTCGGATATGCACACTTTATGTATAATAGAGGGCGACAAGGACAGCAGCTACATAGACATGACCTACAAGATGCTGCCTGAGCTCAAAACATGCCAGAGGGGTTTCCTTAAGAGTGAGGCGTTTCCGCGCATGAAAAATGTGGTATTTATAGGGCAGGAGAAATATAGGGGAATGTACAATATTCATGAGTTGCTTCTTTTGGGTAAAAATTCACCTGATGACGAGTTTGAGGCGATAAAGAGCAGTGTTTCATGTCATGATGTGGTCAATATGCAGTATACCTCGGGAACAACAGGATTTCCGAAAGGTGTGATGCTGTCGCACCATAATATTACAAACAACGGTTATCTCACCGGTGAGCATATGAAATTTACCTCTGAGGATAAATTGTGCTGCTGTGTTCCTCTGTTCCACTGTTTTGGAGTGGTACTTGCAACAATGAATGTGCTTACACATGGTTGTACACAAGTTATGGTGGAGAAGTTTGATCCGCTTGTTGTGTTGGCATCAATCCACAAGGAGAGGTGTACCGCTGTATATGGTGTGCCTACAATGTTCATTGCCGAACTGAATCACCCTATGTTTGACATGTTTGATCTGAGCAGCCTGCGTACCGGAATAATGGCAGGTTCGTTGTGCCCCGTGGAACTCATGAAGAGGGTGGAGGACAAGATGTTCATGAAGGTTACCAGTGTATACGGCCTCACAGAGGCATCGCCTGGAATGACTCATACGCGCATTGAGCAGACATTCGAGGAGCGTTGTGAAACTGTAGGATATGAGTTTGAGCATACAGAAGTTGCAGTTATCGATCCTGAAACCGGAAAAGAGTGTGCGGCAGGAGTTCAGGGTGAGTTGTGCAACCGTGGATACAACACCATGAAAGGCTACTACAACAACCCTCAGGCAACTGCAGAGACCATTGATGAAAATGGCTGGCTGCACTCAGGTGATTTGGGCTACAGGGATGAAAAGGGTAATTACAGAATTACCGGAAGAATAAAGGATATGATTATACGTGGTGGAGAGAATATATATCCGCGTGAAATTGAGGAGTTCCTGTATAAGTTGAAGGGTGTCAAGGATGTGCAGGTTGCTGGTATTCCGTCGGAAAAATATGGAGAAGAGGTTGGAGCATTCATAATCATGGATGAGGGTGCTGATCTGCATGAATCGGATGTGCGTGAATTCTGTAAAGGCAAGATTGCCAGATACAAGATTCCCAAATATGTTCTTTTTGTAGAGAGTTTTCCACTTACAGGAAGCGGTAAGATTCAGAAATTCAAACTAAAGGATATTGGTTTGCAAATGCTCAAAGAGCAGGGTGTAGAAGTTATATAACTTATTATTATGGACTTTCGGTTAAATGTATTTGTAGAGGTTGCAAGGCACTTGAGTTTTACAAAGGCTGCCAGGGAGTTGTTTATCTCACAACCTGCCATTACCAAGCACATTCAGGAGCTGGAGAATATATATAAAGTACAGTTATTTAATCGTATTGGAGGAAAAATTTCACTTACGCCGCAAGGCAAAATATTTTTGAAGCATGCCAATGAAATATTGGCCCAATATAAGTTGCTTGCCAATGAAATGGAACTTGTAACTGAGCAATTTAGTGGAGAGCTCAAGATTGGGGCGAGTACCACGATAGCCCAATATCTGATAGCACCGCTACTGGCCGATTTTATTGTGAGGTTTCCACAGGTGAAGGTTTCGCTGTTTACCGGAAATTCTGAGCAGATAGAGGATGCTTTGGAGAATAAAAAGATTGATATAGGATTGGTAGAGGGGAGCAGAAGGAGCAACCATTTGAAATATTCTCCGCTTGCAAAAGATGAGCTGGTTCTTGTAACATCATCACAAAATCCGATAGGAGAGAGTGTTGCGGTAACTGATATCGCAACTCTTCCATTAGTGCTGCGCGAAGTGGGCTCCGGTACATTGGAGGTGATAGAAAAGGCTCTTCTTGAAAATGGAATCAAGTTGTCGGATTTGAATATCCTTTTGCATATCGGAACAACAGAGGGCATAAAGAATTTTTTAAAAACATCTAAAAACAGTTACGCGATAGTTTCTATTATTTCTGTGCTCGAAGAGTTGAAAAACAACGACTTGAAGATTGTGGACATTGTTGGAATGGAGATGTTGCGCGAATTTGTGTTTGTGACAATGCAGGGTGGACAGAATACCAGATTAGAGCGGTTTATGTCTTTTGCAGCAAAGTGGTATTCCAACAGTTACAAATAGAAAACTCTGAGCTATAACTTTAAATTATAAGTTATAAAAAAACGGTATATACAAATTGTTGTGATTTGTAATAGTTTTGCCGCCTCAAACAATTAAGGTTTTGCGGCGTTTTAACTATTATAAATTATGAAAAATCTAAAAAAAATAATCTTTCTCTTGCTATTGGCCGTTTCGGTGTTTGTATCTCCGGCAGTAGCACTGTTTGCCGGTATTGTATTGGCACTATTTGTGGGCAATCCCTATGGGGCATTATCAAAAAAGGTCTCTAAATATTTGTTGCAGGCGGCAGTAGTGGGTTTGGGTTTTGGAATGAATTTGCATGAATCTTTAGCTGCCGGCAAAGATGGAATTATATTTACAATAGTCTCTGTTACCGGTGTAATGGTTATAGGTTACTCTATCGGAAGAATGATGGGAATACTCCCTAAATTATCTTATCTGATTTCTGCAGGAACTGCAATTTGTGGCGGTAGCGCCATTGCTGCTGTATCACCTGTAGTAAAGGCTGATGATAATGAAACATCCATCTCTTTGGCAGTTATCTTTACTCTCAACGCTATTGCTTTGTTCATTTTTCCGCCGATAGGGGAGATGTTGGGCCTCACACAAAACCAGTTTGGATTGTGGGCTGCTATCGCGATACACGACACAAGTTCAGTAGTAGGCGCCGCATCGATTTACGGCGAAGAGGCATTGAAGGTGGCAACAACCGTTAAATTGACAAGAGCGTTGTGGATTATTCCTCTCTCTATTGTTTCAATATTTATTTTTGCTAGACAGAACCGTAATCAGGAGGGCGAGAAGACTAAAATTAACATACCTTGGTTCATATTCCTATTCATTTTGGCAATGGTTATCAATACCTATATTTCATTGCCTGAGGGATTATTGGAGGTGATAAAGGTTGCCTCACATAAGGCACTCTCTGTTACACTATTTCTTGTAGGTTGCGGTCTCTCTGTTGCATCAATAAAAAAAGTTGGTTTTAAACCTGTACTATTGGGAGTCATATTGTGGATAATAATCTCTGTAGTAACACTTTTTGTGGTACTTTAAGAGAGTTTAGAAATCGAGAGAGAGCTGTTCGCAATATCCAGAAGAGCTCTCTTTTTGATTGTTGGATACTGTTAATCCTATCAGACGGATAGGAATATCGTTGTTGTAATCAAGTTTTTTTATCAGCTGTTTTGCTATTGGAAGTATCACATGCAGATCTCTCAGCTCTTTTGATTGGGTTATGCAGCGCGTTATTTGGGAAAAATCATTGAATTTAATCTTTATCGAAAGAGTATTTCCGTGAAAATCAGCTTTTTCAATTCTATTGACAAGTTCAACAGCTGTGTGATACAACTCTATTATTATGGCAGAGTTGGAGGTAATGTCGTGTTCGAGAGTCCGTTCGCACCCTACAGATTTTCTGATATGTACCGCTTCCACTTTCCGGTTGTCTATTCCACGGGCAAAGTTGTAATATAATTGTCCGGCTTTGCCGAATTCCCTTATAAGTGTCTCAAATGGAGCGTTGCGCAGGTCAAGACCATTGTGGATGCCTATTTGGTGCATCCTTTTGGCAGTTACATTTCCTACTCCCCAAAAACTCTCAATTGGAAGTTTTGCGATGAATTCGAGTGCTTGGGAGGGGTGGATGGTACATAATCCGTCGGGCTTTCTGTAGTCAGAAGCTATTTTTGCGAGGAATTTGTTGTAGGAGATGCCGGCTGAGGCAGTTAATGATGTTCTGGCCTTGATCTTCTCCTTTATTTCACGGGCTATCTCAACTGCAAGAGAAATTCCGGGTTTGTTTACAGTAACATCAAGGAATGCTTCATCCAGTGAAAGAGGCTCTATAATATCGGTATATTGGTGAAATATCTCGTGGATTTCGGCAGAAACAGCTTTGTATACCTCATGACGCCCCTTTACGAATATCAGTTCCGGGCATAGTCTTGCGGCTTTGGTGGAGGGCATGGCAGAGCGTACTCCAAATTTACGGGCCTCATAACTTGCTGCAGCAACAACTCCTCTCTCTCCAGAATGGCCTACGGCAATAGGTTTTCCTTTCAGAGAGGGATTGTCGCGTTGCTCAACAGATGCATAAAAAGCATCCATATCAATATGAATGATCTTGCGCATCGTTCATATTCTCCTTTATGAATGTTGATAAAGTGGATCTGTGCACTCCCAATGATTTTGCAATCTTCTTATATGTCAGATTCCTGTTCAACATATTGCTTATTATTTTCTCTTTACCCGACAGTTTCAATTTTTTTGATTTGCTACCTTTTGGCCTGCCCAGCACAACTCCCTCAGATCTTTTTCTGGCAAGAGCCTCCTTTGTCCTTTGGGAGATCAGGTTGCGCTCTATCTCGGCAGAGAGTCCGAAGGCAAATGCCAATACTTTTGAACTGATGTCACTGCCAAGTTTGTAATTGTCCTTTATAGTCCATACCTGAATCTCCTTCTGCATGCACTTGTTCAAAATGCTCATGATCATAAGCAGATTGCGCCCCAACCGAGATAACTCTGCGCATATCAGAATATCCTTCTTGTTCATGGATCTGAGCAGTACACCAAGTTTTCTTGTCTCAAAATCTTTGGCTCCAGAGATTGTCTCCTCAATCCATTTGTCTACTTTAAGGTTGTTCTTTTCGCAGAAATTATTGATTTCAAAGCGCTGATTCTCTACGGTCTGCTTATCTGTGCTGACCCTGATGTATCCGTATATCATATTAATCAATTGTTAATTAAGTTAGTTTAATTACAATCAAAATATGATATTGGAAGAGAAAACTACTCAGATATCAATACTTGATGTTCATCATCTTCTGAAATCATAAGCAGACGGTCTCCGGCCAACAGCTCCATTGTTCCATTTGGTACCAGAAATTTGTCCTCCCTCTTTACCATTATTACAAGGGTCTTTGGAGGCAATGTCATATCCTTGAGCTGATTTGCCTGCTCAAGCTGCTCTTTTGTGAGCGTAAGTTCCTGAAGTACGGCATTGATCTCTTCTGGCAGTTCCATGCCAAAGATGCTCTTCTTGCTCTCATCCTCAGGTTTGATCAGATGCAGCATTTTTGCGATTGAGGTGATGCTCATGCCCTGCACAATCAATGACATCAGGGTAATTACAAATACTATATTGAAGATCTGGTCTGAAAATTCAATGCCGGCAACAACAGGATATGTTGCAAATATTATAGGTACTGCACCTCTCAATCCCACCCATGAGACAAAAAGTTTGGACCTGA
Source organism: Bacteroidales bacterium (assembly GCA_017935505.1). GTDB lineage: Bacteria > Bacteroidota > Bacteroidia > Bacteroidales > UBA932 > Egerieousia. Next base: position 237,074 of record JAGBHM010000014.1, read on the forward strand.
TATTCACATTCTTGAAAGGAAGCAATGTGAGGAATACGCTTGCGGGCCTTCCAACCATAATCATAAAAATGCCAATCAGTACTGCAATGGGGATGACATGTATCATCTCCTCCGGATTTACAAGGAGTCCAAGCGATAGGAACATTATAAGCTGTACAAGGGTTGTCATTCCATCCAGGAACCTGGTAATCTCCTTCTTATATACAATCTTTTTGTTTCCCACGATAATTCCGGCAATATACACTGCAAGGTAACCGTTACCTCCTATTATATCAGTGATTGCAAATGTGAAGAAGATAAGGCTCAGCAGCATCAGCGAGTAGAGTGACGGTATCGACAGATGCATCCTGTTTATGAGATGTACGGCCACCTTTCCAATGATAAAACCTACAAGACCGCCTATTGCAAACTGCATGATGAAACTCCATATCACACTACCTATGCCCAATGATGCGGAGGTTATATATTGTATCAAGGCAATGGTGAGCATATAGGCCATCGGGTCATTACTTCCGCTCTCAAGCTCCAAAGTGCTCTTGATGTTGTACTTCAATTGGATCTTCTGGGATCTGAGAATGTTGAAGACCGATGCCGAGTCGGTTGAAGACATGGTTGCCGCCAGCAGCAGTGAGGTTGCCAGAGGCATGTATATTGGTGTGAAGTTAAAGCCTGAAATCCAGAAAATGAAGAGTCCGGTAAAGAGCGTAGTAAGCAGGACTCCAACAGTGGAGAGGGCAATTCCCTGCCACAGGACAGGTTTGATATCCTTGAACTGGGTATCCATACCTCCGGAAAAGAGGATGATGCTTAAGGCCACCATTCCTATCAGTTGGGCAATTTTTGCATTATAGAAATGCAGACCCATTCCAACCTCTTCACTTCCAAAGAAGATACCAACAAGCAGAAACATCAGCAATGAAGGGATTCCGAATCTCGACCCTGCTTTTCCCACAAGGATGCTTACAAATATCAGAATTCCTCCAATAAGTATGATGCTGTCTGCTGTCATGTTCCAGTTGTATGTTTCAGTTAATATTATCCAATTCTATCTGATTTTGGCCTCCACAATCTCTCCCACAAATGTCTTGTCAAATTGCTGACCCTTCTTGCATTTGATTTCAAGGGCAGGTTTGTTGTTTTCTCCCAGCAATACAAGTGTGTAGTTGTCGGTCATCTCCATCAAGAAGAGAATGTTGTCTGTATTTGATGTGAGTGAGAACATTGAAGATGCCTTGCCGGAAGAGATATCCAGTGCACCCTTTCCTGCTATTGCATTGTTGAGCTTGCGTCCGCCCACAGAGGTTATATAGAGTCCTTTCTCTGCTACCAAATTTCTAATGTTTTCAGGAATCTCTACAGGTGATATACTCTTCATTCCTTCGGTTGAGAAGTCTGCCGGTGCATCAATTTTGGCAGCAACTGCTTTTTGCGGCTGTGCCTGCTGCTGTGGCTGCTGCTGTGGCTGAGGTTGTTGCTGTGGCTGAGTTTGCTGAGGTTGTTGCTGCAACTGAGTTTGCTGTGGCTGTTGCACACTCTGTTGGGGAACAGGCTGCTGTACAGCTTGTGCATATACCGGCTGCTGGGCAACATTGTTGTAGCTGTATACGGCATTCTGGGCCTCTGATGCAATTCTGTCAACTATATCAATTGTCTTTGAACGGTAGTCTCCAGTTCCTCTGAATATCTTTGTCTTGGTCTTGTTGAGAGCATATTTGTCTGTAATATACTCCTCTGCAGCAATGATCTCCTCACCGTCCTTGGATGAAGGATTGTTCTTGTATCTTATTCTCGAAGTGGTTAAGGTACATTTGCCGTCGCTGCTGTTTACTGTGAGCATATACATGGCCTTCACCTTGCCCGGGAAAAGTCCGATCTTTATAACCATCACCTCTTCTCCCTGAGCGGCAATCACTCCCCTCTGGGCGTCGGTATACAATATTCTGCTTGAATTTTCGGTAAATGTCTTGTGCGACCAATCAAGAAGTGCATTGTAAATCTGCTCGCCCGAAAACCCGGAAACATTCAACTCTCTTGTAAAGACAACCTTTCCATCCACCTCTGGAACAGCTCCGGCCATATATTTGTCTGATTGTGCATGCAATAGTGCAGGTATTAAAAGCAACACCAATAGAATTCTCTTCATAACTACATATTTTATATATATTTCACTGGAACAAATTTAATAAATTATCCCGATAAAATTTTATAAAACATGCAATAAAGTAGCTGCAAGCCACAAAAAACTACAAGGAGATTACAACCCTGCATATCTCTCCTCAACAGTTTTCCAGTCGAGCAGATTCCATATTCTGTCAATATATTCTGCCCGTCTGTTGCGGTAATCGATATAATATGCGTGCTCCCATACATCAATCGTCATCAACGGAGTGTATCCTGCGGTGAGCGGGGTCTCTGCATTTGAACTCTTTATAATGTGCAGAACTCCCTCTTTGTCCTTTGCAAGCCATGTCCATCCCGAACCGAACAGTGATATGGCGGCGGCAGAAAACTCCTTTTTGAAATTTTCAAAGTTGTCCCACCTCTCTTCAATGGCCTCCATCAAAGCTCCTTGCGGCATAGTTTTGGGCGTTGGAGACAATGTCTCAAAATAGAATTCATGGTTGAAGACCTGGGCGGCATTGTTGAACATAGCCCCTTCCGAATGCAGAATTATCTCCTTTAGCGGTTTACCCTTCAATGGAGAGCCGTCGAGCAGATTGTTAAGATTATTTATATATGTCTGCAGATGCTTTCCATAGTGGAAATCGATTGTCTCCGCTGATATGTAAGGTGCAAGGGCATTTTTTGCATAAGGCAGAGGCTTTAGAGTGAATTTATTATGGAGCAGATGGTTTTCAAGTGCTTCTAGTGCCTTCTCATACAGAGGCTCATCTGTAATCTCCGGAACATATTCGGCATATATAATCTCTCCATCCTTATCCACTATTACAGTTCCCCTTGCCAATATATCCTTATCTTTAACGAGGAAGCCATATCTCTCTCCAAAATCTCCATATTTGCGGTCCGACAGCGTAACAACACTCTTTATCCCCTCTGCAGCACAGAACTTGTGCAGATCCTCCTGACTGTCTCTTGAGATACCGAGCACAACAATGTCATCTCCAAGGGAAGAGGCCTTGATATTGAACCTTCTTGCCTGCGTTGCGCACACCGGGGTATTTATCGAAGGAAATGAAGTTATTATAATATGTTTTCCTTTAAAATCGGAAAGTCTCACCTCTTTGCCGGTATTGTCGGTAGCTGTAAAATCGGGGGCGATCTTTCCTTCACTTACCATCTCTCCGAGAAGAATAAGCGGTGTACCCTTAAGGGTTACAACATTGTAATTCTCTTTCATATTAGAATCTGCTGTTTTAATGAATTTTCTACTGAAGTGGGGCTGTGCTGTAAGGCATTCTGCCATCAGAACAATGTACAATAACAATATAATCCGTTTCATGTACATATAACAACTCTGTCGGCTGAAAGTTCGGAGGATATGGAGATTGGTCTCCTAAGATTGTTGGCGGGCGGCTTTTAGAATTTTAATGCCAGTCCTACTCCGTATTTGCCTGCTGTTACATTCAGGCTTGTCTTGGACGCTCGATTATTGTTATAGTCCTCTGCAATCCATTTTAATCGGCCTCTTCCAATGAAATAGAAGGGTAGTCCGGCTTCAAATACGGCAGCTCCTACGACCAAAGCTACAGAGCCTGCATAATAACTACCTGGGTAGTCCCATAGCTCTTCATTATACGGGGAAGCCAACATCAGAATTGAACCTGTTACCATAACAGCGGCTCCGGAGAGCATGAGAATACTTCCTGCTTTATATTGTTTTCGGGCTCCAGAATATGTCTTGTGCCATAAATCAGCTCCAATGATATCCTTTACGTAATTATCTGATAATTTAGTTCCGTCAAGGTATAATTGACCATTGGAATACTTCATAAATCCAGCAGAAGGTGTTTCTGTATCTATTATTTGGGCATTTGCAGTATTTGAGAAGAGGCCAATGAAGAATAATATGCCTATTATCGGATAATATGCTTTCATGATATCGTTGTATTTGGAAGTTTTTGTAGCAGTTTTACAAAACTAACTTATTTATTGCAGATATACAAAAACTTTATCAGAGCGACGGGTAACAAGGGATTTATAAACAAAAAAAGCAACCGGATTTCCGATTGCTTTTTTGCGGTGCGGACGGGGCTCGAACCCGCGACCCCATGCGTGACAGGCATGTATTCTAACCAAGCTGAACTACCGCACCATTGTTTTAAGAACTTCCCGTTGGATAGCTTGTTTCCGTTTGGGATTGCAAAGGTATGAATCTTTTTTTAATATCCAAAAAAAAAGTGATAAAAATTTTAATTTTTTTTAATCTTTTTTTGAAAAGAATGAAAAATGGACATTTCCATACTTGCGCTCTTTTACAAAAAACTGGTGATTTTCAAAGTTATAGCTTCCCGGATGCTCCAATATCAGATATCCGTTCTCTTTTACAATATTTTTATGCTGGTCGCAAATTCCAAAAACTTTGTCTGGAATAGTGTCGAGCCCATCTATACTATAAGGAGGATCTGCAAATACTATATCAAAAGTTTTTGTGCATATCTTGAGGAAATCGAAGGCATTGTGCCGTATCACCTGCATTCCTTTTATCTTGAAAGCGGTGGCGCACTGTTTGATGAATCTGGTATGGAGAGGGTTCATCTCGATACTTATTATATCTGTACAGCCGCGTGAGGCGAACTCCATACTTATGCTTCCTGTTCCGGAAAACAGGTCCAGAACCGAAATCTCCTCAATATCAAACTCGTTTATGATGATGTTGAACAATCCCTCTTTTGCAAAATCAGTAGTGGGCCTGGCCTGATAATTGGCAGGCGGCATAATGCTCTTGCCTTTAAGTCTTCCTCCTATAATTCTCATTTCTACTCGACAGTTATTTTGTATGGCCCTCAATCGTTTCAACTCCGCAGAAATAGCCCTCCAGCAGCTTGGTCTCATCCTGTTTCATATGGCCATATATATGTATTCTTGTCAGCTGTGGGTTGAACATGACCTGCTGCAGAACAAGTTCTATGAAGTACAGGAGAGTTTTTGTATCGCATGTCCTGTATGTGTTGGCCAACAGTAGCTTTTCACCCTCCATAGCCACGATATGTGATATTTTTTTCTCAGGTAAATAGCTCACTACAACCTTGTTATGTTCATTGAGCATTTCGGCTGCCTTTATAAGCCTGTATGCTAAAGGAACAGCCTCCTCAGGAGAGTTGTCGGGAGATGCATAAGAGAGGACTGCATCATGTTTTTCCAACACAATGCTTCTTACTGTCTCATTTTCCGCTATTATGAACATTTCACCGAGATATTCCGGTTTGTACAAATGTTTTGGGATAAGAGTGAATTTCTCTGTAATTATGCAGTGCTCCATAAAATGTGCAGGTATTTAGGCCAAAAGTAGTAAAAAAATCCTTTTTTATCTAACTTTACAGAATATAAACTGAAAGTGAAAATGAAAAAGATTCTATTAGTAATGGCAACTCTTGCTGCAATATTGTTGGCGGCATATCTTGGGAACAGACATTTCGGACACTTCCTTACAGACAGTTCTTACAGGGAGCACTCCATGGATGAGTTTGAGAAGAGGATGGCTCTCTATAATTTGGCAGACTCCATAAATGGAGAATTGGCAGAAGAGGAGCTGTCGGATAGGGAGGCTGAGGCTCTGAAATGGCTCTATTCTTCTATGTCATTGGCCGATGCAGCTGATTATTCACTGTCATATTATATTGAGAATGTACGATTTGCATTTAAAGCTCAAAGAGAGACCGCTTGGGGAAAGAGTGTGCCTGAGAGAGAATTCCGCCATTTTGTATTGCCTGTGAGAGTCAATAATGAAAAACTGGATGATTTCAGAAAGATATATTATGATGAGCTGAAGAGAAGGACCGAGGGTATGTCGATGTATGATGCAGCCTTGGAGATCAACCACTGGTGTCACGAAAAGGCAACATATCTGCCGTCTGACTCAAGAACATCATCACCAATGGCTACAATACTTACTGCAACGGGCAGATGTGGAGAGGAGTCTGTACTGCTCGTGGCAGCCTTGAGGTGTGTGGGAATTCCGGCACGTCAGGTATATACTCCGAGATGGGCCCATACAGATGATATTCATGCTTGGGTTGAGGTTTGGGTTGATGGAAAATGGTACTTTCTGGGAGCTTGTGAGCCGGAGCCGGTATTGAATATGGCATGGTTCAACTCTTCTGCATCCAGAGCTCTGCTGATGCATTCAAAAGTCTTTGGTGATTACCCTACAGATGAGGATATAATATCGAAGACAAACTGTTATACAGAGATCAATATGATAAGTAACTACATCCCGACAAGGAGGGCTGTAGTAAAGGTTACAGATACCTCAGGTGCTGCGGTTGAGAATGCTCAGGTGGAGTTCAAGATATACAATTATGCAGAATTCTATAGTGTAACCCGACAGCTCTCCGACTCTAATGGAGAGGTGGCACTCACTACTGGATTGGGTGACTTGATGGCATGGGCAAGCTGTGGGGATCTGTTTGGATTCGCAAAGATCTCTTCAGATACTACCAATGTTGTTCTGGCGCATAGGATTGGGGAGAATTTCTCGGTGAGGATTGATGTGGAACCGCCTGTTGAAGGGGAGATTCCGGTTGAGGTAACTCAGGAGCAGATTGATCAGAACAAGATGAGGCTGGCTTATGAAGATTCGTTGAGGGGAGTTTATACGGAGACATTCTACAAGAAGGGGATGGAAAAGCTGAGTGGAATTGTGCCTGAAATGAGAATTAATGAGTTTGAGGAGCTGCTTGCCGCTGCAAAGGGAAATTGGAGGGAGATACTTGATTTTGTGAAGAGTACAGAGCCTGTACGAGTTGATGATGCATTGGACATGCTCCACAGTGTATCAAGTAAAGACCTTAGAGATACACCTGCTGGAGTGCTACTGTCGCATATAAACAATACACTGCCATATCCGCAACTGTTGGAGCATCTCGAAAAGAATGGTTATAAGGCCTGTGGAAAGATAGACAGGGAGACCTATATAAATTATATACTCTCTCCTAGGATTGCAGGTGAAGTGTTGTCGGAATATAGAAGGGAACTGCTGGATTATGGGTTTGACATTGCCGGAATAATAGAGAGGCCTTCTGAAATAGAGGAACATTATAAACGTGTAGTGGCCGGTGATCTTATGGATGAATATAATCCTCGGAAAATTATAATCTCACCTGCCGGCGTATTGAAAGTGAAGGGAGCCGACAGAGTCTCCCGTGGCGTTTTTGCAGTGGCATTGCTGCGCAGTTGCGGCGTGGCTGCGCGGGTTGACCAAGTTACCGGAAAATCTCAATATTATGATGGAGAGTGGAGAGATATCATCTTCTCCGATAGTTTGGAGGCCGATGAGAAACTGACCTATACAACACCTTCCGGATATCTGAAGGCCGGGTATGAGCCAACCGGATATCTTCCTGATCCGCAATATTACAGACATTTTACAATAGCAAAGATAGAGGATGGATCTGCCAGACTGCTGAATTTTGAGGAGGGTGATGCTACTGAGCTTGGTGCTCAGGCCAGCTGGAACACTATTCTTCGCAATGGATTCAAGGTGGAGGAGGGGTACTATCTGGTGACATCCGGAACACGTACAGCCTCAGGTGGTGTAATGGCAAATCTGCACTTTATAAATGTTGAAGATAAGGAGATAGCTGAGTTTGAATTGCTTATGCCAAAGAATGATAATGTGGTATCTGTGGTTGGTTATGTTGATGCCGAGCAGAAATATATGCCTGAAAACGGCACAGCAGAGGTCTCTCTGTTGTCTTCTGTCGGAAGAGGCTATTTTATTGTAGCGGTATTTGGAGATGATGAGCCTTCAAATCATGCACTGAGGGAGCTTGAGGCAACTCTTCCTGTTTTTGAAGAGTGGGGCAGGCCTATTGTTGTGCTCTCCCAGAACCAGCGGAATCTCGAAGCTTGCAAGCAGTCGGTAAAAGAGTATGGGAATGCCCTCTTTTATGGAACCGATACCGGTGCAAAGGTTGAAGAGATGTTCCATGCAGCATGTAATGGAGGAAAGGGAAAACTGCCTGTTGTAGCCATTGCCGACAGCTTTGGAAGAGTAGTTTATTACTCACAGGGATACAATACCTCTATAAATGCTCAGATTACAGATGTCATATATAAAATAAGTCACTGAAACCTACTTCAGTGATTTATGCGACATCTGGGCAACTATATCCTTGTCCGTGTGTATATTGCTGTATTTTGCGGAGCGCGCTGTTGAATGGAACTGTGTTGCTCCGCTTATCTTTTCTATATAATCGATATTGCTCGTCCTTACGCCCTTTCCAGGCATTATGGTTATTCTGCTATTGCTCTGTTTTACAAGTTCAGCAAGCAGTTTTACACCATATTCTGCACTCTCCTCCTGTTGGCCGGAGGTGAGAAGCGTATCGCAGCCAAGGCTGATAATCTGCTCAAGAGCTTCATGTGGATTTGAGGCACGGTCAAATGCCCTGTGAAAGGTAACCTCCATTTCTGGTTTGGCAGCATCCATCATCCTCTTTACGGCCTCAATGTCAATATCTCCGTCCGATGTAAGAGCTCCTATTACGACGCCATTGACACCCAGTCTCTTGCACATACGGATATCTTCGATCATTGTATCAATCTCCTCTTTGGTATATACAAAGTCGCCGCCACGAGCCCTTATGAGGATATTTGTTTTGATTCTGCACCTTTCCAGCACCTGTTTGATGAGGCCGTAGCTGGGTGTTATGCCGCCCAACTCCAGCGCAGAGCATAATTCAACTCTGGAGGCACCACCCTCTACTGCCTGCTCTACATCAAAAAGGGATGTTGCACAAACTTCAATAAATCTCATATCTGTAAAAATAATAAAAGGGCTGACTTTTTGCCAGCCCTTTTTGTAATCTGTACATGTATAATATTACTCCCAGTTACCTGCATTGTTGTTAGGAGCATCAATGCTACCAACTTTCAACCCAGGGTAACGGCCTGTATCGTTTCTCTCAGCATTAAGGTTAACGATAAGCTGGTGGTTCAAGCCTTTCAAAAGGTCTGAGAATGGCATACCTGCCTCAAATAGAGGAACATCTACACCAGATACAACTTTAACTGTAGCTTTCATATCTACCTCTTTACCATCTGAGAATGGGATATATCTCAAATCATCAACTTTGAAATCATCTCTTTTCAAAAGAGTATCCTTAACTGGAATCTCAACATCGATTGACAATACAAGGTTCATACCTTTCTCATAGTGTGCCAACAACTCCTCGTTGGTGATTTTTCTGTTCTTTTTCCTGAGTGCCTGAGTGTTTGCAACTGCTACAGAGTCGTCCATAGAACCGATCTGTTTCTTGATGGTGATTTTACCGTTGTTGTAGAAATCGATAAGAGTATCCATGCTAGGGGTAAATTTACCGAAGCTGCTCTTGAATGCAGACTGCAAAGTACGGATGTCCTTCAATCTTTGGATTGCAACTTTTTCTCTGTTTTCTCTCTCTTGTTTGAAAACCACAGGCTCCTGGATACTATTCCAGATAAGAACTCCCAATACCACGATTATTGCAGGGAGTACCAAAAATGTTAAAAATTTTCTCATAGATATGTGTGTATTTTATATGTCTTTTTATCGGACAAAAATAAAAAAATTATTCGACCCATGCAATATATTTTTAAATTTGCAGCGAATAAATTGAAAAAGAGCAAATAGAGAAGTGGACAAGATCAAGGATTTTATATCATTAATATCTGATTCAGAAAAAATTGTGCTTGTAAGTCACATCAATCCGGATGGAGATGCCATAGGGTCACTTGTTGGAATGAAACTCTTTCTTGAGGAGAATGGGAAGCATCCCCAGGTGGTAGTTCCTAACAGATTTCCGGATTTTCTGAGTTTTTTGGATGAACAGGGGAGCATTATGGCATACGACAGCAGCAGGGATGCCGCTGATTCGGCTGTAAATGCTGCGGACCTGATAATATGTATGGATTTCAATTCGCTCAAGCGCATTGATGCCCTGGGTGATGCCGTGGGAGCCTCTTCGGTAAAAAAAGTTCTTGTAGACCATCATCTTATGCCCGACAATATATTTGATATAACATTTTCAGATGTGTCGGCATCATCTACATGTGAGGTGGCATATTACCTGATAAAGGAGATGACAGCATGCAATGGAGACCTCAAGGGAATGACTCTTGAGAGTGGTATTGCATTTTATACAGGCCTGATGACCGATACAAACAATTTTGCCAATTCTGTCCGTCCTCAGACATTTGGGATGGCATGTGAATTGCTTGAAATGGGAGTGGAGAAAGAGGATATACAGTTTAAGGTATATAGTGGGTTCAGGGAGCAGAGAATGAGGATGATGGGATATATGCTCTACGAAAACATGAAGATCTTTGAGAAGGAAAAGGCTGGATTTATGCTCATTACAAAGGAGCTTAAGGAGAAGTTCTCATTTGAGGACGGCGACTCCGAGGGATTTGTCAATTTGCCGCTGAATATAAAGGGTGTGGAAGTTTCTGGACTCTTTACTGAGGCCGATGGGTACATAAAGGTATCTCTCCGCTCGAAGGGTGACTTTTCTGTAAACCGTCTTGCAAGGGCCCACTTTAATGGAGGAGGACATGAAAGGGCCGCTGGCGGTAAAATTTTTATACCTGTAGAAGAGGTGGAGAGCTATTTTTTGAGCAAGTTGGAAGAATATAGGCACATGATTTGTTGTACAGAATCTGGCCGTCAATAAATGGTTGATATGAAATTCAGATATATATTAGCAATACTGGCATCTCTCAGCATCATCTCCTGTACAAAGCAGGACAGGGAGAATACTATAATAAACCAGGAGTCGGCTATCGATTCCTATATTTCATCACTCTCGGATGTGTCAGTTGTAAGGAGCAACGGATCCAACAGGGTTGTGCTCACACCTGGCGCGGATGGAACCGAGGCGGTTGCAGGTGACTCATTGTATATAAGGTATGCCGGTTATATATTCTCAAGAGGCAAGGGGGCTCTATTTGCAACAAATGATCCGGAGGTTGCCAAAACCGCATCTTTTCCCCAGCAGGAGTCTCCGTTGAAGATAAAGCTTGGAGAGACAGCACTTGTAAGCGGACTTGCTTCAGGTCTGAATGGAGTTAAAGAGGGGGAGCACTGCTATATAATTTTTTCGGCAAAATATGGATTCAACAATATAGTAGTATACAATATACCGAAATTGTCGCCGCTCTTTTTTGAGTTATGGGTTGACAAAGTCATAAAATAGATAAAAAGTAGTATATTTGCACCTTATGTTTAGATATTGTAAATTTATAATAGTTGCGGCAATTGCCGGCTCGTTGCTCTTTTCTTGTGCGAAAGAGGAGGTTGAAAGCAATAATTCCATCCAGAAACGTATCTTGGATGCCTATCTTGAAGTTAATTATCCCGACAAAAATTATACTGTAACAAAATCGGGTCTTGTCATATTGTCCAAAAGTGATGGCTCCGGGCTCTCTCCTGAAAAGCAGGGAGCTGCTTATCTGAAGTATAGTGTAAAGGACCTTGCAGGAAATTATCAAAGTACTATGTTTAAGGATGTTGCAGAGCAGCTTGGAACCTACTCAGAGGCGAATTATTATGGTCCCCAGCTCTCACTCCTCGATTATGGAGATGTTACTGAGGGTATGAATGAGGCGATGAAGATGATGAGCAAAGGGTCAAAGATGACAATCATAATACCTCCTACACTCTCTGCATATGACAGCCCCAACAGCTACGGTTACGGATATTCATCAGACAATAATGAGACATCATCAATCAATCTGATTTATGAGATAGAGATGTTTGATGTGGTTTCGAATCTGCAGAGATATCAGTTCGACTCATTGGAGTCATTCAGAAACAGATACTATCCAGGCCTTGATTCAACTGCAAATATGTTCTATTTCAAGAAATTGGAAGGAACTGCAAAAGATACTATTGCCGAGAATGAATCTGCAGATGTATGGTATGTAGGCCGTCTGCTGGATGGTTATGTGTTTGATACCAACATTGCAGATACTGCCAAGAAGTATGGATTGTACCAGTCGGACAAGACATACGAAGCACTCTCTGTTACATATGAATCGAAATATGAGGATATGGCAACAGGTGCCGGTTCAATTAATGTTGCCGGTGAGTCTTCAAACAGTGGAAGCAGTGATGCCGAAGGTGAGGGTGGAAATTATGTTCCAGGTTTTGCAAAAGCCCTTAAATGTATGAAATATGGTGATCATGCAATAACCTTCTTCGGTTCCGGATGGGGTTATGGATCTACCGGTACAATGAGTGGCGGCTCCGGAGTGCCTGCCTACTCAATGCTCTATTTCGACATATATGTTGAGGAGCCTGCTGATAAATAAGATTAGGATATAATAATATGATAATTAGGGGACAATTTGATGGTTGTCCCCTTTTTTATCTCTTTCCGGAATGCTCGGACAGGTTTTCTGAGGAGTGTAAATGAGAAGAGTCCCGCCCAAATTATTGGACGGGACTCTTTTATGTCTTGCATCTTTGGCGCTGTGCCGCAGAATTATTTCTCTACATAGTGGAAGTGTGGACCGAATCTCTCGAAAGCAGCTTTGTCCAACTCCTCCTGTGCACTTGGATGAGCTACGCTGATAACAAGTTTTGCTCTCTCCTGGAGTGATTTTCCATACAAGTTTACAGCACCGTACTCTGTTACAAACCAGTGGATGTGGTTTCTAGTTGTAACAACTCCGGCACCAGGGGTAAGGATGTTTGCAATTTTGCTTATGCCTTTGTTTGTAGCAGATGGCATTGCAATGATTGCTTTACCGCCCTGAGACATTGATGCTCCGTAGATGAAGTCGATCTGTCCGCCAACTCCTGAATAGAATTTTGTACCGAGTGAGTCTGCGCAAACCTGACCTGTGATATCTACCTGAAGAGCAGAGTTGATGGCAGTTACTTTAGGGTTCTTTGCAATTACAAATGGATCGTTGGTGTATCCTACATCCATCATTGCAACCATAGGGTTGTCATCGATGAAGTCGTAGCAAGTCTGTGAACCCATAAGGAATGTAGATACCATTTTGCCCTTGTCAATAGCTTTGTTTGCACCGTTTATTACACCTTTCTCTACAAGCGGAAGAACTCCGTCTGCGAACATCTCAGTGTGGATACCAAGGTTCTTGTGGTTCCCAAGCTGTGCAAGCACTGCGTTAGGAATAGCACCGATACCCATCTGAAGGGTAGCACCATCCTCAATAAGGGCAGCACAGTTCTTACCTATTGCAACCTCAATGTCTGAAGGAGCTGCAAAGTGAGCTGGCTCAAGAATGCTGTCGTGCTCAACGAAATGGTCGATCATACTGAGCGGAATCATTGCATCACCGAATGAACGTGGAACATTCTTGTTTACAACTGCGATTACCACTCTTGCGCACTCTATTGCAGCCAATGTAGCATCTACAGAGGTACCCAATGAAACATATCCGTGTTTGTCTGGAGTTGAAACCTGAATCATTGCAACATCACAAGGCAATACGCCGCTTCTGTAGAGCTTCTGAGTCTCACTCAAGAAGATTGGAATATAATCTGCATAGCCGGCCTGTACATTTTTTCTAACATTGCCACCTACGAAGAATGCCTGATGGAAGAAGATTCCCTCATATTTTGCATCTGTGTAAGGAGCCTCACCCTCAGTATGCAAGTGGTGGATTCTTACATCTCTCAATTCACCTGCATCACCTCTGCGGCACAATGCGTCAATAAGTACTTTTGGAGCACTTGCAACACTGCTCAAGTGGATATGGTCACCACTTTTTACATATTTAACAGCCTCATCTGCGCTGATAAATTTAATAGTTTTCTGCATTTCGGTATTATTTAATAATTAAAGTTGATCTTAAGCTGAAATAATCAACAAAAGTATAAACTTTAATGTGGATAAGCAAGCATTTTATTTAACTTTGCACGCATTATGCCACTTATAACTATAACAAGCGACTGGAGTAAAAATGACTGGTATCTCCCTGTTCTGAAGGGTAAGCTGCTGGGATTGTATCCGTCGGCCAGTATAGTTGACATCTCAAATTCAATCAGGCCTTTCGATATCTATCAGGCATGCTTTGTATTGAGGCACTCCTATAAAAGTTTCCCTGTAGGTTCGATACATATTCTGGCTGTGAACAGTGAGCCTGAGCCAGGACACCGGATAGTTGCGGCACGTAAGGATGGCCACTATTTCGTGAGTGTGGATGACGGCCGTTTCCCGCTGCTGTTTGATGATCTCTCGCAGGTCTGCTCTTTTGAAGTGGAGCAGGTTGGAGGCGGCGGAACCTTCAAGGCTGCCGACTATTTCTGCAGGGCTGTTGAGGGAATTCTGTCGGGCAGAGAGATGAAAGAAGGCTTATTGAGGGCAGGTGGTGCTGAGCATGCTGCAGTTTTGCCAGACAAGATAACAGGAAGGGTGGTATATATCGATTCCTATGGGAATGCAATTACAAACATTTCTAAAAGGGATTTCCTCAAAGTGTATGAGATGGCTTCCCAGCAGGGGCATATTCCCGATTTTACAATATATGTGGGAGGACCATATCTCAAATTTGAAGATATACATGAGGGGTACAACAGTGTTGTTCAGGGGAACGAAGTTGCATTCTTCAACTCGTTGGGTCTGTTGGAGTTTGCTGTGAATAAAGGCAACTTTGCAGCTGCGGAGGATGTTGATCCGACAACTGAAGTGCTTGTGAGATTTATAAAAATGTAAATGATATGACAAAGAGTGAAAAAAGAGCAAAACAGATGGAGGCATTCAGCCGCATTCTGGATGTTATGGATGAATTGAGGGAGAAATGTCCATGGGACAGGGAGCAGACCATTGCAAGCCTGAGACCTATGACCATAGAGGAGACATTTGAATTGTCGGATGCCATTTTGAATGAGGATATGTTCAATATATCGAAAGAGTTGGGAGACCTTCTGCTGCATGTGATATTTTATGCCAAGATTGGTGAGGAGCAGGGTAAATTTGATATAGTGGATGTTATTGACAGATTGTGCAGCAAATTGATTTACAGGCATCCTCATGTTTACTCTACAGTTGAAGTGGACAATGCCGGGCAGGTGGTGCAGAACTGGGAGCAACTCAAGACAAAGGAGAAGGATGGCAATAAAACCATATTGAGCGGTGTTCCGGAGAGCATGCCGAGCATGATAAAGGCATACAGGATGCAGGAGAAGGCCAGCGCTGTCGGTTTTGATTGGGAGAAGAAGGAGGATGTATGGGCAAAGGTAAAAGAGGAGTTAGCTGAGATTGAGAAGGAGTTCTCGGATATGGTGGAAATCCTTGGAAAAGAGGCACCTGCTGCTTCCGAAGTTGAGGCATGCAAAGCAAGGATGGAGAGTGAATTGGGTGATCTCTTCTTTGCTCTGATAAATGCAGCCCGCCTCTATAAGATGAATCCGGATACTGCTTTGGAGAGTACAAACAAGAAGTTCAGAAGAAGATTTACATATCTTGAGAATGAGACAATAAGAAAAGGCAGATCCCTTAAGGAGATGAGTTTGGGGGAGATGGATTCTATATGGGATGAGGCCAAATCCAAAGGCCTTTAATTGTTGAAGGAGTTTTGAGATGGAAAACTGGCAGGAGAGGACACATATATTGGTAGGAGATGAGGGTATCTCCAAATTGGCATCTTCATCTGTGGCTGTAATTGGGCTTGGAGGTGTTGGAGCATATGCTGCGGAGATGCTGTGCAGGGCAGGAGTTGGAAAATTGTTACTTCTTGATTCCGACAGAGTAAGCATTACAAACAAGAACAGGCAGCTTATAGCGCTCAATTCAACGGTCGGCATGAAAAAAACTGAGGTGCTGGCAGCGCGTCTGAAGGATATAAATCCTGAAGTGGAGCTTGTGCTTGTGGATGAGTACCTGGAAGAGGATAATGTGGCACAGTTGCTGGACAACCGTAAAATTGATTTTCTGGTAGATGCTATAGATACGCTTTCGCCCAAAATATCGCTAATTAAATATTGTACCGACAACTCTATAAAACTGGTCTCTTCAATGGGGGCCGGGGCCAAATTTGATGCAACTGCAATAAGAATAAAGGATTTGTCCAAATCATTCAACTGCCCGCTAGCATACATTTTACGTAAGAAATTGCGTAAGGTGGGGATACACAAGGGTTTTGATGTAGTCTTTTCGGAGGAGCTGCCCGATAAGGATGCAATAATTCCGATGGAAGAGAGAAATAAAAAGAGTCAGGTAGGCACGATTTCCTACTTGCCTGCAGTGTTCGGATGTGTATGCGCTCAGGCAGCGATAGAGTTTTTAATAAAAAAATGCTAACTTTGGCGGTCATTTAATAAAGAAAAGGTATAATCTCATGCAGATTCAGATAAAGGAAGTTACTACAGCAAAAGAGTTGAAGCTCTTCTATCAGTTCCAGAATAAGCTTTACAAAGATTGTGAGGCGTATGTTCCTACTTTGGACTCAGATCAGAAACATAGTCTCACCAAAGACCCTGCATTGGATTATTGCAAACGCAAGATGTGGCTTGCATATAAAGACGGTAAGGTTGCAGGAAGGATACAGGCAATTGTAAATCCGCGTTATAATGAATTTTACCACACAAAGAGAGGAAGGTTCGGATGGTATGACTTCATAAATGACATGGAGGTTGCAAAGGCTCTTATGGATACTGCCTCAAAATGGCTGAAGGAGCAGGGTATGGAGGTTGTGCATGGTCCTCTTGCCTACAATACATTGGGCCGACAGGGTATGCTTATTTCCGGTTTTGAGAATACACCGCCTGTAAACTGCCTCTACAACTACCCGTATTATCCTAAATTTATGGAGAAGATGGGTTTTGAGAAGGAGTGTGACTGGATACAGTATAAATTGAATGCTTCGCAGACAACTCCTGAAAAACTTACAAGAATTGCCTCGATGCTCATGAGCAGATATAACCTCAGACTGCTTGACATTACAAAAATTGATAAAGCGGAGAGAGAGGTGCTCATCCAGAAATTCTTTAAAATATATAATGAGTGCTTTAAAGCGGTGAATAACTTTATTCCACTCACAGAGAAGGAGATAAATGTGACAGGAAATTCATATTTCTCAAAATTGAAACCTGAGCTTACATGTCTGGTCATGGATGAGAATGACGAAGTTGCTGCATTCGGCCTCTGCCTTCCGAGCTTCTCCGAGGCATTCAAGAAGGCAAAGGGAAAACTCTTCCCGTTCGGATGGTACCATATTCTTAAGGCATACAGAAAATACAATACCATAGACCTTATGATGGTAGGTTCATCACCTGCATGGGCGCTCAAGGGACTCTCTGCAATATATCATGCCCAGCTCTCAGGCAGTTTTATCAGGCATAACATTGCCTATGCCATAACAAACCCGCAGATTGACACCAATACTGCTGCAATCAAGGTGTGGGAGAGCTATGAGCATGAGGAGTTCATGCGCCGCAGATGCTGGTGCAAACCTCTGTAGGATTTCTGGTTGACAAAATCTACTAAAGATTGAGCATATCTTCCCATCTCTCCCATTTGAAGAATGGGAAGTGAGGGTTGTCTGTATGTTCTATCGAGAAGTCGTGGGCATTGAATGCCAGTCTGTTGTTTTTGTCAAGACCAAGCTCATATTCACTCCAGAATCTGTTCTGGTTTTCGGAAGGTATTATTGTGTCGTTGTTTCCAATGATAACTCTGTTCCAGAATATGGCATTGCTGAATACAAAGTTCTCCTTGAAGGATGCAAGTTCATTTTTAATATCTTCCAAACCTCTGTGTGGCAGATTCTGCAGATAACGCTCCAATGTCGCAGCATCGCTGCACATTTCACGGAGGTAGCTGTTCATGCACTCCGATGTGCTGAAAGTATAGCCCGAAGAGATTTCTCTTTCGAGATTTTCAATGATCTTGTTGAATTTTGTCTGCGGCATCCCCCAGATATTGCTGACAGTGCACAAAGTTCCGTTTATTGCAATGGATTTCTTTATTTTCTTCAGCAGCCTCAGAGATCTGAATCTGTTTTGCGGAGAGAGATGCCTGAAGTAGTTGTCAAGCAGGATTGAGGATGCCCATACTCCGGCCCCAAAGGCTATGACATTAATTTGCGTATAGCTGTTTATCATGTTGTATATAGGGCAATCAGGATGCAGAACTCCAGGCTGGCATTCCAAACCGCTGCAGAGATCCGGATTCGGATTGGTGTAATTGAAAAACAATGCTACATCATATTCGGAGCTGTGCAGATGAGAAAAAGGCCTGTAGTCCATACCCCAGCCGGCAAAAAAAATGATCAGTTTTTTGCCCTGGTTATTGATGAACTTCATTTCCATTGTTTTATCATTTCTGTTCCGCTATACAAATGTATTAAGATTATTGATTCGTTGTCATTATTATTTTGAGAAATTTTTTATTTTTTTCATTCCATTAAAATGCGTATTTTCGCGGGATATTTATTGAATTTCTATGAGTGAAAACAGTTTGATAAGCAAGATTGAGGGCTTGCATGCAAAATTTGCATCAATTCAGGAGCAGATTTCCGATCCGTCGGTAATGAATGATATGAAAAAATATGTGCAGCTGAACAAAGAGTATAAGGAGCTTGCACCTATTTTGGAAGCAGGAGACAAGTATAAGAAAATGGTGGAGGATTATGATGCTGCCAAGGATATACTTCAGAATGAGAAGGATGAGGAGTTGAGGGAGATGGCAAAGGAAGAGGTTGCCATGCTTGAGTCTGAACTTCCTGAAATGGAGGAGACTATAAAGCTTCTTCTGATTCCGGCCGATCCTCAGGATGCCAAGAATGCAATTATAGAGATACGTGGCGGTACAGGTGGTGATGAGGCTTCGATATTTGCCGGAGACCTGTTCAGAATGTATGCCAAATATGTGGAGAAGAGGGGATGGAAACTGGAGATTACAAGCCAGAGTGAAGGCGCTGCCGGCGGTTTCAAGGAGATTATCTGCAAGGTGATTGGCGAGGGTGTTTACGGTGTGTTGAAATATGAGAGCGGTGTGCACCGCGTACAGCGTGTGCCTCAAACAGAGACTCAGGGCCGTGTCCATACATCAGCAGCTTCTGTGGCTGTATTGCCTGAGGCTGATGAGTTTGACATTGAGTTGAATGAGAAAGATATCAGGAAAGATACTTTCTGTTCTTCAGGACCTGGCGGACAGTCTGTAAATACAACCTATTCTGCAATCCGTCTTACCCATATTCCTTCAGGACTTGTTGTGCAGTGTCAGGATGAGAAGAGCCAGTTGAAGAACTATGACAAAGCTTTGCAGGAGTTGCGTACCCGTCTCTACAATCTTGAGTATGAAAAATATCTGAATGAAATTTCTGCAAAGAGAAAGACAATGGTTTCTACCGGTGACCGTTCTGCAAAGATCCGTACATACAACTATCCGCAGAGTCGTGTGACAGACCACAGAATAAACTGGACAATGTACAATTTGCCGGTATTTATGGATGGTGAAATACAGGAGGTAATAGACCAGCTGCAGATAGCTGAGAATGCAGAGCGTTTGAAAGAGAGTGAATTGTAGTTTGCTGGCAAGCAAATTAATATTGGAAGATCAAGAGGTGGCCCTTGTGGGGCGACCTCTTTTTTTATCCTAAATATGACTTCTGTAACACTCTGTCAGGGTGGAGGCTCAATTTTTTTTGGGGGGGGGGAATTTTTTTTTATTAATTTTGGTGAAATATATAAAAGGAGGAGTCATGAGAACGCTGTTAATTACTATCTTGGGTTTATTGCTTTCGGGTAATGCTGTTTTATTTGCGCAAAAGTCGGATTTTAAATTTGGAAAAGTCTCACAGGCGGAGATAGAGATGACAAGATATGAGGCGGATACTGCTGCTCCTGCCGTAGTGCTTTATGAGTCGGGATACAACTATCTCAAGTATGACGAATTCAAGGGGTTTACAAAGAATTTTGAGGTATGGAGAAGAATCAAGATTCTGAATGATAATGGTAAAGAGTATGCTGATGTGACAATACCTTATTATGTGGCGACGGAACTTAGTGAGAATGTTGTGGAGATTGAGGCTTGGGTTTATAATATGGAGGACGGAAAGGTTGTTAAGACAAAGATGGACAAATCATATATAACTGATGAGGAGGATGACAAGAACTTGCGCCGCAAGAAGTTCAGTATTCCGAATGTAAGGAGCGGAAGTGTGATAGAGTATAAGTACAAGCTTATGTCGGATTTGTTCTGGATTGTTCCTAAATGGAATTTCCAGAGTACGATTCCGATAGCTATGAGTGTATATGAGGTTGAGTTCTATGAGTATTTCAGATTTAATGAGATGAAGAAGGGTTATGAGTTTGTCAAGCGGGAGGAGTCTGAAATTTCAAGAAAAATCGTTTTGGACAAGAGGTCGCTTGCAGCGCTAGACTGCCATGCTAAAGTCATTAAGTTTACAGCTGTTGATATGCCGGCTGTCAAGCCCGAGGGGTATGTATGGAATATAGACCAGTACCTTACCGGTGTTGAATTCGATATCCGCAGCATGATGTTGCCTCAATCGAGTTTGAGGGATTTTAGCAATACATGGGCGTCTGTAGACAAACAGTTGCAGGAGGATTCATCCTTCGGAGCAAAACTGAACATGAACAACCAGTATAAAGATCTTGTTGAAGAGGTAATGGCAGAGAATCTGTCGGAATATATGAAGGTAAGGAAGATCTGCAACTCTATAAAGCAGGATATCAAATGGAATGGCAAATATATGTTGTTCGCTAAAAATCCCCGAAATGCTGCCTCTTCAAAGGAGGGTTCAAATGCTGATATCAACTTCAATGTGGCGGCAGCGCTGAGAGATGCCGGATTCAAGTACAACCTTATTCTGGTAAGGTCGAGGACAAATGGCATGCTGAGGCTTGAGAAACCATCTTTGGATTCATATGATTCCTTTATTCTTGAGGTGTTGTTGTCTGATGGCCAGAAAGTATATTTCGACGGTTCAGCTACCAAGGCGGATGTGAACAATATATCAAACAATTTCATTGTTGAATTTGGAAGAGTGTTCATGCAGGATGAGCCATGGAGGAATCTTACTAATCTTGTGAAGAACAAGGTCTCTTACAACGCCCTTATCCATATTGACTCGACAGGTAAAATGGATGTCAAATACAATATGAATGCAAGGGAGCAGATGGCCCTGTCGGCAAAAAATGAGAGGGCAGATTATGATTCAGATGATGAGTTTCTGAACGCTCTTGAGACCAGATTGGGACTTGAAGATGCAGAACTTACTTTTGGTGGAAGTGCTGATACATTGGGTAAAGTCTTTATCAGGGCAATCCATGGAACAAAAAATGTTTCAATTGCGGGTGAAAGGATGTACATAAATCCGTTTTTGGAGGAGTTCTATGATGAATCTGGCTTTAATGCTGAAGAGAGAAAATATCCTATCGAATTCAATTATGCAGGTCAGATTGTCTATCAGGCCAATATCTTCTTGCCTGAGGGATATGTTGTGGAGGAGAAGCCTGTAAATCAGGTGTTTGTAATGGAAGAGTCTGGTTCAAAGGTGACTTTTATGATTCAGGCTCAAGGGAAAAATATTACTGTAAGATTTATCAGTGAGCAGAATAATATGATCATCCCGGCAGAGCAGTATAAAGATTTTAGGGAGTATATGCAGAAAATTTTTGAGATCAGTAGGAGTTTGATAGTTGTAAAAAAAGTGTCGTAACGCGATGATGATCCGTCTTTGCCTATTTATTGTTATGTTTTTCATCTCTTGCGGGCTGTGGGGGCAGCAGGGTGAACCTTTTGGTTCGGCCATAAGGGATGATGTGCATGTTTTTAATGTAAAATCAAAGACATCAGGGACATATAGTGTAAGCAGACAGGTTGATGTAATAAATGAAAAAGGGGCAGCAACCGCTCTATTTGTGGCCTATACAAATTCATTTATAGAGCTGGCCAGGTTTTCGGCAACGGTTACATCTGGTGGGAAGAGCAAAAAGTATGGGCTTAAAGATCTTTATATATCAAATTTTTCCGACCATCTCAAAAGTGACCTCTATATTAATGTTTTTGAGCCTCCAGTTACTCCTCCATATTCCGTAAAGTATGAGTACGAGATAAATTACAAGAACGGATATAATGATTTTCCACTTTATGCTCCGGTTCAGGAGTATAATGTGAAGTTGTTCAACAGTGAATACAGAATATCTGTACCCTCTGATTGTGAGATAGACTGGCATACTTGCAATCTTGGAGATCCGATAGTTGAAAAAGGTGATAAAACTCTCTCTTATACCTGGCAGATAAAGGAGTTTGCACCTCTTAAACTTGAGCAGTTCTCTCCCCCTTTAAGAGATCTTGTCCCGATGGTATATGCCAAGCCAAAATATTTCTCTTATGGAGGTTATGACGGATGTCAGACCGATTGGGAGCAGCTGGGAGCTTGGCACAGCAGACTCAATGATGGGCTTGATGACCTTCCTGTTGAGTTGGTGCAGAAGATTAAGGCGATGACTGATACTTGCAGCAGTGATTATTCAAAGGCTGAAGTGTTATATAATTATTTGGGTAAAAATACCAGGTATGTCAGCATACAGCTCGATATAGGGGGCTACAGACCCATATCTGCAATCTCTACAGACAAATCTAAATTTGGGGACTGTAAGGGATTATCACTCTATCTTCAGGCATTGTTGAAGGCTGTTGGTATAAAATCTTATTTCACAATAGTTTATAGTGGGGAAAGAAAAGAATTGCCGGCGGATTACGCATGCAGTTCACTGATGAACCATGCAATTCTTAAAGTGGAGCTGCTAGGGGGTGACTTATGGCTTGAGTGCACTGCTGCTGACCATTTTCCGTTCGGATATATTCACCACTCCATTGCCGGGCACGATGCACTTGTGATAAAGGATGGTAAAGGGGTGTTTGAGCGTATTCCTGATTATCCGGATTCGAATAATGTGATTTCCGAAAATGTGGAGTTGTCGGTTGATGAAACAGGGGCTGTTCAGGGGCAGTCGAGAATTACATTTAACTGTGTTGAGGCGGAGAATGTGTGGGATAAGGCACTCTCCAATGAGAATCTTGCCAAGTCTATCGGCAGTATGGTTGATTTTTCTGTCGGCAAGATTGAGGTCACAGAAAAGAGATTTGACAAATACGCGGAGGCTCCGTTCATTGGAGCTGTCTTCAAATATAATTTTACATCATCAACCTATGCTAAGGCTACTGCAAACAGGATTTTTCTCCCAGTAGACCGCTTCAGCAGTGTGCCTGTGCTGAGGAATGCACTAAAGCGTGTTAATGATATCAATATCAGTGAGGCCCATATAACTCGTGATACCATAACCGTAACTCTTCCGCATGGATACAGATGCGAAAGCATGCCGCAGAGCAAGTCTGTCTCAACTAAGTTTGGAAATTGCTCATTATCAATTACCCAAGCTGAGGAGCGCAAATTTGTAATTGTCTGGAATTTTTCCCTTTTCAAAGGAGAATACGACAAGGATCTCTGTGGTGAATTCAATGCATTTCTAAAAGAGGCAAAACAGCTGAATCTTTCTCAAATAGTTTTCGTTAAATAAATGCGTTTTTGTACCTTTACAATTTAATAGGTTTTATTAAACTGTAATCAATTTTACATTACCGCATATGAATAAAAAACTCAAATGGGGATTAGTTGCACTGATCCTTCTGTCATTAGTCGCCTGGGGCATTTATTCACAGCTCCCTAAAACAAACAAAGAACTTGCCGCTGCCGATAAAATTGTGAAAGGTCGTGGTGGTAGAACATTGAATGTTAATGCGATAGTAGCAAAACCGCAAAGTGTTTCGGATGAGATACTCATTAATGGAAGCATACTTCCTGATGAGGAGGTAGACCTCTCTTTTGAGACTTCCGGAAAGATCGTGGAGATAAATTTCAAAGAGGGCACATTTGTAAATAAGGGCCAGCTTCTGGCCAAGGTGAATGACCGTCCGTTGCAGGCTCAACTGCAGAAATTGACCTCACAGGTAAAACTGGCTGAGGATAGAGTGTACAGACAGAGTCTGCTGCTTAAGAAAGATGCCGTAAGCCAGGAGGCATACGAGCAGGTAAAGACAGATTTGGCAAAGCTTGAGGCAGATATAGAACTGATAAAGGCAAATATAGAGCAGACTGAGTTGAGAGCACCGTTTGATGGTGTAATTGGTTTGAGAGGCGTGAGCGTTGGAAGCTATGCATCACCGTCGGTTGTTGTTGCAAAACTTACAAAAATATCTCCGGTGAAGGTTGAATTTGCAGTGCCTGAGCGTTATACAGATGATATAAAGATTGGAGCAAATGTTGTATTCTCGCTAACCGGAGAGGTGGAGCAGTTCAGGGCCAAGGTGTATGCAAAGGAGTCGAAAATAGATCCTGTAACACACACACTCACAGTGAGGGCACTGTATGACAACAGAAATGGAGCCTCTTTGGCAGGAAGGTATGCTACCGTAAAGCTGGAGAAGCAGAGAATAGATGATGCAATAGTTGTTCCTTCTGACGCCATTGTTCCTGAGATGGGCGTGGACAAACTCTTCCTGTATAAAAGTGGAAAGGCGCAGCCTGTTGATGTGATAGCCGGCTTGAGGACTGACAAGGATGTCCAGATTGTACGAGGTATAAATATGGGCGATACTGTAATTGTTTCAGGAACACTCCAGTTGAGAACCGGATTGCCTGTAGTGTTGGACAATGTAGAATAGGTGCCTTATGAATATATCGGAACTAAGTATAAAAAGACCGGTACTCTCAACAGTTATGACCCTGGTCATTATCCTTTTTGGAATGATCGGATATACATATTTGGGAGTGAGGGAGTATCCATCTGTAGACAATCCCATAATATCGGTGCAGTGTACCTATCCTGGTGCCAATGCAGATGTTATTGAAAATCAGATTACAGAGCCTCTTGAGCAAAATATCAACGGTATCCCTGGAATCCGTTCGTTGTCGAGTGTGAGCCAGCAGGGTTCTTGCCGTATTACAGTTGAATTTGAGCTTTCGGTAGATCTGGAGACTGCGGCAAACGATGTGCGCGACAAGGTTTCCCGTGCCCAAAGGTTCTTGCCGAGGGACTGTGACCCACCTATAGTTTCAAAAGCTGATGCCGATGCCATGCCTATACTTATGGTGGCATTGCAGAGCGACAAGCGTTCATTGCTGGAGTTGAGTGAGATAGCGGATCTTACAGTAAAGGAGCAGCTGCAGACCATTTCGGATGTGAGTGGTGTGATGATTTGGGGCGAGAAGAAATATTCGATGAGAATGTGGCTCGATCCGGTGAAGATGTCTGGCTATGGAATCACCCCTATGGATATAAAGAATGCGGTGGACAAGGAGAATGTTGAGTTGCCGTCGGGAAGTATAGAGGGAAATACAACAGAGCTTACAATCAGAACATTGGGTCTGATGCATACAGCCAAGGAGTTCAATGACCTCATCATAAAGGAGGTTGATGGCAAGATTGTAAGGTTCAGCGATGTGGGAAGAGCGGAACTGGGCCCTGCCGATATCCGCAGCTATATGAAGATGAACGGTGTCCCAATGATTGGTGTTGTGGTTGTGCCACAGCCTGGTGCAAACCATATTGAGATTGCCGATGCCGTTTATGAGAGAATGGAGAGGATGAAGAAGGATTTGCCTGAGGATGTTACATATTCGTATGGTTTCGACAATACCCGTTTTATCAGGGCCTCCATTTCTGAGGTGGAAGAGACTGTGTATATTGCATTCGTGTTGGTAATCATAATAATCTTCCTCTTCTTGAGGGACTGGAGGGTTACACTTGTGCCATGTATAGTTATACCGGTTTCACTCATTGGTGCATTCTTTGTGATGTATATTGCCGGATTCTCCATAAATGTGCTCTCCATGCTGGCTGTGGTGCTTGCAGTAGGCCTTGTTGTGGATGATGCAATTGTGATGACGGAAAATATATATGTGAGGATTGAGAAGGGGATGAGTCCGAAAGAGGCTGGTATTGAGGGTGCAAAAGAGATCTTCTTTGCAGTGGTGTCAACAACAATCACCCTTGTTGCAGTATTTTTCCCTATTGTCTTTATGGACGGTATGACCGGAAGGCTCTTCAGGGAGTTCAGTATTGTAATTTCCGGATCGGTTATAATCTCATCCTTTACTGCACTTACATTTACTCCGATGCTTGCAACCAAACTTCTGGTAAAGAGGGAGAAGAGGAACTGGTTCTATGAAAAGACAGAACCTTTCTTTGAAGGAATGAACAAATGGTACAGCCTCTCTCTTGCAAAAGTATTGGAAAAGAGATGGATGACATTGCCGTTTGTTGCAGTTACAATTATAATAATAGTCTATTTGTGGAGTTCTATACCGGCGGAGACAGCTCCTCTCGAAGACCGTTCACGTATCTCAGTAAATACAAGAGGTGCAGAGGGTATTACATATGAGTTCATAAGGGATTATACCGAAGATATTAACCGTCTGGTAGATTCGCTGGTGCCTGATGCTCAGGCTGTAACTGCGAGAGTATCGAGTGGTAGCGGTAATATAAGCATAACACTGAAAGATATAAAGGATCGCGATTATACTCAGATGGAGGTTGCAGAAAAGCTGTCGGCAGCCATAAGAAGCAAGACCAAAGCCCGTTCATTTGTGCAGCAGTCATCATCTTTTGGAGGCAGAAGGGGAGGAATGCCTGTGCAGTATGTGCTGCAGACTACAAGTATCGAGAAATTGCAGGAGATATTGCCGGTCTTTATGGCCAAGGTATATGAAAACCCTGTATTCCAGATGGCCGATGTTGACTTGAAGTTCAGCAAGCCGGAAGTGAGAATTGAGATAGACAGGGATAAGGCCAATATTATGGGTGTGAGCACCAGAAATATTGCCCAGGTGCTCCAGTATGGTTTGAGCGGCCAGCGTATGGGTTATTTCTATATGAATGGAAAACAGTACGAAATTCTGGGTGAGATAAACCGTCAGCAGAGGAACAAGCCGGCAGACCTGAAGGCAATATACATAAGGACCGATAACGGAGAGATGGTGCAGATGGATAATCTGGTAAATCTGATAGGAGGCATTGCTCCACCGAAATTGTACAGATATAACCGTTTCGTATCGGCTACCATATCTGCAGGTCTTGCCAAAGGAAAAACTATCGGGCAGGGACTTGATGAGATGGACAAGATTGCAAAAGAGGTGTTGGATGATTCATTCAGAACAGCACTCTCTGGAGAGTCGAAAGAGTATAGGGAGAGTTCGTCAAGTCTGATGTTTGCATTTGTTTTGGCAATAGTTCTCATCTATCTGATACTTGCGGCGCAGTTTGAGAGTTTCAAAGATCCGCTCATTGTGATGCTCACAGTGCCTCTTGCAGTGGCAGGAGCCTTGATATTCATGCATTTTGGCGGTGTTACAATGAATATATTCAGCCAGATCGGTATAATCATGCTTATCGGACTGGTTTCGAAAAACGGTATCCTCATAGTGGAGTTTGCCAATATGAAACAGGCTGCCGGTGAGGAGAAGATGAAGGCGATAAAGGAGGCTTCACTGCAGCGTCTGCGTCCGATCCTTATGACCAGTGCCTCTACAATACTCGGTCTGCTTCCACTTGTATATGCAGCGGGTGAGGGTGCAAACCAGCGTATTGCAATGGGTGTGACTGTTGTTGGTGGAATGCTTGTATCCACAGTACTTTCGATGTATGTGGTACCTGCCATCTACAGTTACATATCAACCGACAGGTCGAAGAAAAACAGGCCTGCCAATGTTTAATTAATCTTAAAGCGTTGATTATGAATTTCTATAATAAATTAAAGATAATTAACCGACAGATATTGGCAGTTGCACTACTCTCTCTTCTGCCGGTATATGAAATGGCTGCACAGCCTGTGCTGAATGAGGTGAAGGGCGACAATCTGCCAATTATGAAGAGGGCATACACACTTGTTGACTGCCTTCAGGAGGGGTTGGAGAATAACTATTCATTGAAAGTTGTGAAGAATGAGCAGCGTATATCAGACAACAATGCAACTTGGGGAAATGCTGGATTCCTTCCGTCACTTGATATATCATCTTCATATAGGGGCAATGCCCAGGATACTGAGACCAAACTGAGGGAGGAGAACTCTGTAGTGAAGGAGAACGGCATATTCAACCAGACAATCGATGCCGGAGTGAATCTGAACTGGACAATATTTGAAGGCTTCAGCATCAGAACAAACTACAAAAAACTGAAAGAGTTGCAGGCTCAGGGCGAGCTCGATACAAGAATTGCAGTGGAGAATCTCATTGCAGACCTTACAGCAGAGTATTACAACTATATCCAGCAGAGGCTTAGACTGAAGAATTTCAGATATGCGGTTGCTCTTTCAAAAGAGAGGCTCAGAATAGTGGAGCAGCGTTACAGGATAGGTAATTTCTCAGGACTTGATTATCAGCAGGCAAAAGTTGATTTCAATGCCGATAGTTCTGACTATATGAAGCAGCAGGAGGCTCTTCATAAATCGGCTGTAACATTGAATGAATTGATGGCAAAAGAGAATTTGAATACTCCTGTATATGTGGTGGACACAGCGATTCTGGTGAACAAGATGCTCAATTTGGAGCAGTTGATGGACCAGATGCTGGAAAGCAATGCGACACTGCTCTATGCAAAGAAGAACACTGCAATTGCAGATCTCGACTACAGGCAGAAGGCATCACAAAGCTACCCTTACCTTAGAATGAATGCCGGATACGGCTATACTCTCAACAAGTATAACAAAGGAACAAATTACCATCGCGGAACTCTGGGACTGGATTTTGGCCTTACTTTGGGAATAAACCTCTTTGATGGCAACAGACAGCGCATACAACGCCGTAATGCCCGTATAAATGCAGAGAATGTAATGTTGGACCAGACAGAGGTGGAACAGGGCCTAAAAGCCGATTTATACACCTTGTGGCAGGCATACGAAAACAATCTGCAGATAATAAAACTGGAGCAGGAGAACCTTACTGTTGCAAAAGATAACCACGAGATTGCAATGGAGCGTTATATGCTCGGAGACCTTTCCGGTATAGAGATGCGTGAGGCGCAAAAGAGTCTGCTTGATGCCGAGGAGCGTCTGCTTACAGCACGTTACAATACAAAACTTTGCGAGATATCACTATTGCAGATAAGCGGAAACATATCCGCTTACCTGCAGTAGGTAACTGTTATTTTTTCAATACCTTCATCAATATCTCCTCCATGATGTAGTAGCCCTCAATATTTGGGTGTACGCCATCTTTGGAGTATTTTTTAGGCAAGCCGTTTTCGTTGCCGGGGGTATTGTCTACCAGTGCTGAGAAGAAGTCTACATATGTAATTTTATTTGCTTGGGCATACTCCTTTATCATCTGGTTGAGCTCAGGTATGAGCTGGTCGCACCGTACATCCTTTTTCCAAGAGTAGCGGTAAGCTGGGAGTACAGAGCAGAGTATGGGCCTTATTTTGTTGGCTCTGGCAATATCACACATGCTTTTTAGATTATCCATAATCATCTCGAGAGATGAGTAGCCTGTATTGCCTGCAATATCATTTGTGCCGGCAAGGATAACTACTGTTTTGGCTCCTGTATTGACTACATCCTGACGGAATCTTATCAGCATCTGCGGAGTTGTCTGCCCGCTGATACCACGTCCTATAAAACCATTCTCAGTAAAGAATTCTGGATGGAATTTGAACCAGTTGTCGGTGATGGAGTTGCCCATGAAGGCAACACGTTTCTCCTTTTTGCCAAGCTGTGGCAGCTGTTCATTTGCCTCTCTGTATCTTTTCAGATTTGACCAATCGTTAGGATCTGGTTTCTGGGCAGATGCTCCGAATGAGAGTGTGAGGCAGAAAAATGTCGCCAATATTGCTGTAATGTGTCTGGTTTTCATGATTTTAAAATATTTTTAATATAGTTGTCCAATCTATTCAAGAAATTTTTTCCATCTTTCATCCTTAGCCAATTCCGACGGTGTTCCGGCAAATACAATTTCACCGCCGTCGTCACCGCCGTCGGGCCCGAGGTCTATAATCCAGTCCGCACACCGGATCACATCTGTATTATGCTCAACCACAACAATTGTGTGCCCTTTCTCAATCAGATTGTCAAAGGCCTTGAGCAATTTGCTTATGTCATGGAAATGGAGACCTGTTGTGGGCTCATCAAATATGAAGAGGATATTTTTTCCGGCATCCTTGCTCAGAAATTGTGCAAGTTTTATCCTCTGGCTCTCTCCACCGCTGAGTGAGCTACTGCTCTGGCCAAGCTGGATGTAGCCCAGGCCCACATCGTCGAGAATCTTGAGCTTTTCGGCAATGCGTTTTGCCGCGCTCTCCTTCTGGGAGCTGAAGAATGCAATTGCCTCCTCCACACTCATGTTGAGAACGTCATTTATACTCTTCTCTTTATATTTCACCTCAAGGATATCCGGTTTGAACCGTTTTCCGCCACACTCTTCACAGACCATTGTGACATCTGCCATAAACTGCATCGGAATTGTGATGAATCCCTCTCCAAGGCATTGGGGACACCTTCCTCCATCTATGTTGAACGAGAAGTGGGAGTGGCCGTATCCGTTCATTTTGGCGTATGGCTGCTCAGAGAAGAGCTTCCTGATATCATCATATATTTTAAGGTATGTGACAGGGTTAGAACGGGTAGATTTGCCTATCGGATTTTGGTCGATATACTCTACAGATCCCAATTTCTCCAAATTTCCCGACAGCTCCTTGAATGCTCCGGGCTTGCCCGAAAACTGATTGAAATGTTTGTTCAGGGCAGGGTAGAGGGTATCTCCAACCAGAGAAGACTTGCCGGAACCGCTCACTCCGGTAACAACAGTCAGTACTCCCAGCGGGAATTCTGCATCAATTCCTTTGAGGTTATGCTCCATGCAGCCATGCAGTTTTATACTGTACTTCCAGCTGCGATGCTTCTCCCTTTGCGGCATCTTTCTCAGGCCGCTCAGATAATCGAGTGTAAGGGAACCGGACTCTTTCTTGTCCTTTTTACATTTTTCAAGCCCCTCTTCAATGGTGCCGCTGTAAACAACCTCACCTCCGTGAGTGCCGGCCAACGGGCCGATATCTATCAGATGGTCGGCCGAAGAGATTATCTCAGAATCGTGCTCCACAATAACCACAGTATTGCCCAACTCCCTCAGCTTTTTGATTACAGAGATGAGTCTTGCTGTATCGCGCGGATGCAATCCTATGCTTGGCTCATCCAGTATGTACAACGAACCCACGAGGCTGCTGCCAAGTGAACTCACAAGGTTTATTCTCTGGCTCTCTCCGCCACTTAGCGTGTTAGACGGACGGCTCAGAGTGAGGTATCCCAATCCTACGGCAAGTATATAGTCGAGCCTTCCGGTAATCTCCTTTATTGCACGTTCTGCAACCTCCTGCTCATATCTTTCGAGCTGGAGTGTGGTGAAGAACTCCCTCAAGTTGCTTATGCTCATGCTCATCAGCTCTGAGATGTTCTTGCCGCCAATCTTCACATATTCTGTCTCTTTTCGCAATCTGCTTCCGTGGCATGCCCTGCATATGGTCTTTCCGGAGTAGCGTGAGAGCATATATTTGTATTGTATTTTGTACTTCATACTCTCCACCATCTCAAAGAAACCGTTGATTCCGGTAAAGTAGCAGTTTCCCTCCCAAAGGATATCCTTCTCTTTTTGGGTGAGTTGGGCGTATGGCCTATGGATAGGAAAATTGAATTTTGAGGCGTTCATTATCAGCTCTTTGAGGAATTTCCCCATAATCTCTCCTCTCCAGCAGGCTATAGCACCTTCATATACAGAGAGTGACGGATTTGGTATTACAAGAGCTTCATCTATTCCCACGATGCTTCCGTAGCCTCCGCACACGGGACAGGCTCCCAGTGGGTTATTATAGCTGAACATCAGTTCGGTAGGCTCTTCAAAATGCATTCCGTCGGCTTCGAATATATTTGAGAATTCCCTCTCAGAACTCTTCTCTTCCCCGGTTATGATTATGCTGATATGGCCGTTTCCCTCATTGAAAGCGGTCTGCAGGGAGTCTGAAATTCTGGTGGCCTCCTCCTCCGGAATCTCTCCATTGAAAGAGGCAATCATTCTGTCGATGAGCAGATAGATAGTATGTTCCGAATATCTCTCCATATTCTGGAGGAGATTGTCAATCCTTACAACACTCCCGGCACCGCTTCCATCATCTCCAGAGCTATTCAGGTTCTGTTTGGCATAGACTCTGCTGTAGCCCTCATCCTTTAGTGAGAGGAGCTTTTCTGTGCGGTTGCCCTCATCTTCCCATCCGAATGGAGCTGTTATATATATGGCACTTCCATTTCCGGCACCGGCTATATATTTCAATACATCAGAGACGCTCTCCCTCTTTACTTCGCGTCCGCTTATTGGTGAATATGTACGGCCTATCTTTGTGAAAAGCAGTCTCAGATAGTCGTAGATCTCGGTATTTGTACCCACTGTAGAGCGTGGGTTTCTGGTGTTTACCTTTTGCTGTATTGCAATTGCCGGCGGTATTCCCTCAATTTTGTCTACAGATGGTTTGGTCATACGCCCAAGAAACTGTCGGGCAAATGACGAAAGGCTCTCTGCAAAACGGCGCTGTCCCTCAGCAAAGAGTGTCTCAAAGGCCAGGGACGATTTGCCCGAGCCTGAAATTCCAGAGATCACAACCAGTTTGTTGCGTGGAATTTTAAGCGATATGTTTTTGAGGTTATTGACCTTTGCCCCTTCAATAACAATATACTCTTCTCTCTTTTTATTTGTTGCCATTCTCTGCCGAATTCCTTAAAACAGTTTTGACACCCCTTATCTTCTTTATATCTGAAACAACTCTGTCGAGGTGACCGTTATTGCTCACTGAAATACTTAACATTACATTAAAATCTCCCTCCTTGCCAGAGGCTCTCTCTTCTATTCTGAAAGCCCTTATCATTGCAGACTGCTTGTTGATGCTCTCTATTATCTTTGTCCCGACAGAGGCATCACCATTCTCCACAATAACCTTCATTCCGGTCTGGAAACGGGTTGTATTTGAGACCTGTCTCCACTTGACCTTCTGTACCCTGTATGGATACATCTCCAGCAGTCTGGCAGCATTGGGACATGATATGCGGTGTATTTTTATACCTCCGGTAGCCGATACAAAGCCAAAGACATCATCGCCGAAAATAGGGTTGCAGCATTTGGCCATCTTGAAGCTGATATTGTCGAGCTTGTCATTTATCACGAGGTAGTCATCATCATCGTGTTTGGACAATTTGGATGCATGGGCTGCCGCTGTTGCAGCTGCCTGTATGCCACCTGCAGTGCTCTGCTCTGCTGCTCCGGTTTCGTTCTCATCTGCCGCATTGCGGGATGCAAGGAAACTCTTTATGTCCTGGAGATCTATCTTTTCATCATTTATGGCAATGCACAACTCTCCAATTGATTTCATCTTGTAGTGTTTGGTAAGCTCTGAAAGGATGTCGTCATTGAGCTCCATCTTCCAGTTCTTCATCCTTCTTTCAAGAGTCTCCCGGCCAAGTTTGCTAAGTTTTCCCTCCTCCTCCTTGAGTTTGTTCTTTATTCTGCTACGCGCTTTTGATGAGACAACAATATTCAGCCAGTCTGCCGACGGTTTCTGGTTCTTGTTGCTCATAATCTCCACCACATCACCGGTATGCAGCTCTTCGCGTATGGATACCACCTTGCCGTTTACCTTAGCACCGCTGCACTTTACACCGAGATTTGTGTGGATGCTGAATGCGAAATCGAGGATGGTGGCTCCTTTCGGAAGCTGCCTCAGTTCGCCTGTAGGTGTAAAGACAAATATCTCATTGAGTGATATATCCTTTGATGTGTAGGTATCGGACGTATTGCTCTCGAGCATCTGCTTGACACTCTTAAGCCAGCTGTCGAGCCCCTGTACACTCTTTATACCTTTATAACTCCAGTGGGAGGCATGTCCGTTCTCTGCAACATTGTCCATACGGGTTGTGCGTATTTGCACCTCAATATGTGCCCCTTCCTTGTTCTCTACGGTAATGTGGAGTGATTCATAACCGTTGGGTTTGGGGTTGGTAATCCAATCCCTAAGACGGCTGCTGTCCTGCCTGTACTCCTTTGTCACCTCAGAAAATATATCCCAGCAATATGCATGTTCGCTCTCCCTGTCGGGTGGTGCATCTACAATGAAACGTATGGCAAATACATCAAAGACCCCTTCAAAAGGGACTCCCTGCTTCTGCATCTTTTTCCAGATAGAGTAGGCGGTCTTTGTACGTATTTTAAGTTTGTATGTATACCTTTTGCTCAGGGTCTCCTCAAGAGGCCTGATAAATTGTTCAACCAGTTTCCTGCGGTCCCTCTCAGTTGCCTTCAGCTTGTTGGTAATGGCCCTGTAGCTCTCAGGATCGGCATATTTGAAGTAGAGATCTTCCAGTTCGCTCTTTATATTATAGAGTCCCAGCTGGTGCGCAAGAGGAATATAGAGCATGATAGTCTCTGTAATTTTGCGCATGATGCTGCTCTTTGGAAAGATGTCGAGATTCCTCATTATTTCGAGCCTGTCTGCAAGCTTTATCAGGGTCACCCTCGGATCTTTTGAGTAGGAGATTATGAGTTTCCTATACTTTTCTGCCTGCAGCTGTGTCTCTTTTGGGGTGATAGCGGAGATATTGTTTAGACCCTCCACCATAGTGATAATCTCCGAAGAGTACTGTTTGCGCAGATCTGGCAGCAGTTGCGGATTCTCCCTGGTTGCTTCATGGAGAAAAACAGCAGCTATGGCATCGGGCATAAGGCCTATCTCATTTGCAACAATGGCAGCAACTCCGAGAGGATGCTCCATGAAGGGGTGTCCGTTGCCGCGTCTGATCTCTCCCAAAATCTGTTCTGCAACGTTATAAGCCTCAATTATGAGCTTCTGTCCGGGTTGTGGATATTTCTCTATGATTGAATTCAAATTACTCTTCAGCATCTCTACAACATGGTCTCCTTTACCTTTTAATTTTTAGAATTCTCCCTCTTTTCCAATATTTTCTTCAGGTTGTTCATCTCATCTCTGAATTTGGCGGCATTTACAAAATCAAGCTCCGCTGCAGCTCTCTCCATATCTTTCTTGGCCTTGTCAATTGCTTTGAGCAGCTCCCTCTTGTCCATCTTCATCATAACAGGGTCTTCAAGAATATGTTGTGTTATATCTTTCTCAAACTCTTCTGTATATCTTGCCTTTCCAAGAACGTTTCTCTCCAGTTTTGCAATTTGGGTAGGTGTGATATTGTTTGCCTTGTTATACTCCTGCTGTTTGCGTCTTCTGCGTTCTGTTTCATCAATTGTACGGCGCATGGAGCCGGTTATGGTGTCGGCATACATTATAACGAGGCCGTTGAGGTTTCTGGCCGCACGCCCTGCTGTTTGTGTGAGGGCTGTTTCTGATCTGAGGAAACCCTCTTTGTCGGCATCAAGTATTGCAACCAGTGAAACCTGTGGAAGGTCAAGACCCTCCCTTAGAAGATTTACTCCGATAAGCACATCAAATCTTCCTGCCTGGAAATCTTCAATAATTTCGATACGTTCAAGTGTATCAACATCCGAGTGGATGTACCGGCAACGGACTCCCATCTTCTGGAGATATTTGTCGAGCTCCTCGGCCATCCTTTTTGTAAGAGTTGTAACAAGCACCCTCTCATCCTTTTCAACCCTTACGGTAATCTCCTCCAGCAGATCGTCAATCTGATTTTTTGTAGGCCTTATTTCGATAGGCGGATCAAGAAGACCGGTAGGGCGCACCACCTGTTCCACAATAAGTCCATGTGATTTTTCAAGTTCATACGGCGCCGGTGTTGCACTCACAAATACTGTCTGTCTGGTGAGTGATTCAAATTCATCAAATTTGAGAGGCCTGTTATCTGCAGCGGCAGGGAGACGGAATCCATATTCAATCAGGGTCTCCTTGCGCGAACGGTCTCCTCCAAACATGGCCCTTATCTGAGGAATTGTAACGTGGCTCTCATCAATGAATGTTATGAAGTCATCCGGGAAGTAGTCGAGCAGGCAGAAGGGTCTTGTTCCGGCGGCCCTTCCGTCGAAATAACGGGAATAGTTTTCTATTCCGGAGCAGTATCCAATCTCCTTAATCATCTCAAGATCATATTCGGTACGCTGTTTCAACCTTTTGGCTTCCAAATGCTTGCCTATATCGTGCAGATATTCGCAACGGGCCATGAGATCGTCCTGGATGTTCCTTACAGCACTCTTTGTACGCTCTTTTGTGGTTACAAATATATTTGCCGGATATATCGAAATCTCATTGATGAACTCAATTGACTGCAGGGTTACCGGATCGAATATCTCAATCTCCTCAATCTCATCACCAAAAAAGACTACTCTGCAGGCATTGTCTCCGTAGGCGAGGAAAATGTCCACGCTGTCGCCCTTTACTCTGAATGTGCCACGTTTGAACTCAACATCATTACGGCTGTAGAGCCCCTCCACAAGATTGTACAGAAATTTTGTGCGGCTGAGCTGTTCGCCTTGCCGTATAGTAATGGTATTTGCATGGAAATCTGCAGGGTTTCCGATACCGTATAGGCATGAGACGCTTGATACGACAATTACATCCCTTCTTCCGCTCAGCAGGGCGCTGGAGCAGCTCAGACGCAGTTTCTCAATTTCATCATTGATGCTCAAGTCTTTCTCGATATATGTGTCGGTTACCGGCATATAGGCCTCCGGCTGGTAATAGTCGTAATAGGAGACAAAATACTCTACTGCATTCTCCGGGAAAAATGATTTGAACTCACCGTACAACTGTGCTGCAAGGGTCTTGTTATGGCTGAGTATCAGGGCTGGTCTGTTGAGCTTTTCAATTACATTTGCCATGGTGAAAGTCTTGCCGGAGCCGGTAACTCCAAGAAGAGTTACGGCCTCGGTTCCGCTCTCAAGAGACTCTGCAATCTCCTTTATAGCCGCAGGCTGGTCGCCTGTAGGCTTGTATGGCGAATGTATCTTGAAATCCATTATTGTTTGTCGGCTTTTTTACAATATTTCAAATAATCTTTGATTCCCTCGGTAACCTTCTTCATCATCAGCTTCTGGAAATCTTTCTTTATAATCATGGCCTCATCCTCAGGATGCGACAAGAAGAGTGTCTCAACCAGCACTGCCGGATATTCGGTAGGGGCATTCAGTGAGAAGTTGAAGTTGCCTACAAGTCCGAACTCGTTTACACCGTCGATCTCAAGCAGATTATTCAGAATAGTTTTTGCCAGCTCCCTGTTCTGGATATGTTTGTAATAGGTGCTGGTACCACGCGCAGTGCCACCGGCATTGCAGTGTATTGAAATCATCAAATCGATATTGTTCTGGAGGAACTTCTCTTTTCTCTCTGTCATGCTCATCGCCACATCTTCACTTCTGCTCAATACAACTTTGGCACCCTGAGCCTCAAGCAGCTCCTTCAACATATATGCCATTGAGAGGTTAAGCTCCTTTTCGGTTACTTTTGTGTTCCTGCCGAGTGCTCCAAGGCTCTGCGGACCTCCATGGCCTGCATCAACGCCTACAACAAGCCCCTTCAAAGAGAACTCAGGCGCATGTTTGATTTTTATTACCAGATTATTACCTTCATAATCTGCCGAATAACCCCATGATGTGGCCTTTTTGAGATTGATTACATAGGTTGTAATGTTGGAGTGGCCCTGTATTACCTCAATATTCTCCACTGCCTCCAGATCTGTATATTGGGTCATCCAGTTGGAGTTGTTTTGGGTTCCGAAGAGCTCTATAACCATCTGGCGCGGATATGAATTTTCACGTATTATGTAGGGCTTGCGTACAGGTAGTCCAATTCTGATTCTGTCATATTTTCCTTCATTAGAGACCATGACAGATTGAGTAGGGCAGACATCCATTGTCTCGGGAGCAACAGCAGTGTCTGCAACCATCTCCTTTGGAATGTAGGCATATCTCTCTTCTGAGAGGAGCACTTTGTAGAGATCCTCGGTTGCCGGCTCCACTGCAAGTGGAATATCTGCACTGATGAACCCCATTTTTGAACCTCCGAGCCTGTCATTTCCACAGCTTGAGTTCAAATATGCACCTTGCAATGTCTTTACAATCTTTACGCTGTTTGCCGCTGCAGCAGCAGCTGTTGCCAATGAATCATTTTCCTGGGCAGATGCAATGCCCTGACCGACCACGGCAATTAAAAGGAATGTTGTTATTAATTTTCTCATTTTCAATAAGATAAATATATAGATCAATATAATTCAAATCAAGCCATAAATATACGAAAAAATGAGGAGAGAACAATACGGTTTCAGCATTGTTATTGAATGTAGTCTGTCTATGTGCAGGCTCATGTAAAATTTAAAAATTTGGAGTATGTATATTTCGGAAATTATTGCAAGGGAAGTTTTTGATTCCAGAGGAAATCCTACAGTAGAGGTTGATGTGAGGCTCTCTACGGGAGCTTTCGGCCGTTTTACTGTTCCCTCGGGGGCATCAACAGGAGAAAATGAGGCACTGGAGTTGAGAGATATGGATAAAGGCCGCCTTTCCGGGCTGGGTGTCCTGAAGGCTGTTGAGAATGTAAATTATGTGATTGCCCCTGAGTTGATTGGGCGTAATGCATTGAATCAAAGAAGTATTGACAAACTTTTAATTAATCTCGACGGAACTCCGGACAAATCGCATTTGGGAGCCAATGCAATTCTCGGAGTATCGATTGCTGTGGCAAAAGCCGCTGCAAACTATCTGCAGCTGCCGCTCTACAAATATATAGGAGGCCCAAATGCCTGCGTACTGCCTATCCCGATGATGAATGTGATAAATGGAGGTGCCCATTCAGATGCTCCTATAGCGTTTCAGGAGTTTATGATACGGCCTGTAGGGGCAAAGAGCATGAAGGAGGCTGTGGTGATGGGTGCTGAAATCTTCCACTCCCTTAAAATATTGCTGAAGAGGGCCGGATATAGGGTTGCTGTAGGTGATGAGGGAGGATTTGCACCATCGCTGTCGGGAGTTGAAGAGGCACTCAATTTTCTGGTCTGTGCAATCCAGAATTCAGGTTATATACCATCAAAAGATGTGACAATTGCACTCGATTGTGCCGCATCCGAATTCTATGTGCCGGTGAAAGGGAAAAACTCTTCGGAGAAATTTTCGGGGATATATGACTATACAAAATTTGAGGGGGACAGAGGTTTGAGGCGTACGGCTGAGGAGCAGGTGGCATATCTGGAGTCACTCGTGGAGAAATATCCGATAGACTCCATAGAAGATGGTATGGCAGAGAATGACTGGGAAGGATGGCGGTTGCTTACCCAAAGGCTTGGAAAGAGATGTCAGCTCGTTGGAGATGACCTTTTTGTTACAAATGTAAAATATATCAAAAAAGGAATAGAGCAGAGGTGTGCAAATGCAGTACTGGTAAAAATCAACCAGATAGGAACTCTTACAGAGACTTTGGAGGCAATCTCCATGGCGATGCGAAACGGTTATAAAACCATAATCTCTCACCGTTCCGGCGAGACCGAAGATACAACAATTGCAGATATAGCCGTTGCTGTAAACAGCGGACAGATAAAGACCGGTTCAATGAGCCGCACCGACAGGGTGGCAAAATATAACCGCCTTCTGAGAATTGAGGAAGAACTTGGCAATGAAGCCGTTATTCATCCTCCATACAATATTTCTTAATTACTGCATAGGCATCCTGAATACCCAATTCACCAGCCTTGCTCAAATCGATACAACCTTTGGCCTTGTCTTTCAGATAAATGAGGACGAGGCCTCTGTTGTAGTATGCCTCTCCCATTACCGGATAGAGATCCAGCGCCTTAGTATATTGGTTTATAGACTCCGGAAGATCTCCCGATAGACAGTAGAGATTACCCAGGTTGTAATATGTGAAAGGGAATGACGGCATGAGGTTTACAGCCTTGTTCATGTCATGTATGGCGGAGGTATAATCATATCTCTGGTATGATTTGTCCTGTACCCTTGCCCTTGCTGTGCGGGAATTGTCGAGTGTGAGGATCTGCACATTGCTCTCCATAGAGGAGATGAAATCGATCATTTCGGCCTGCAGGGCACCCCTGTTTATGTAGTAGAATGTCTGGGACGGTTCATTGCGTATAGCCTTGTCATAGAGAGAAAGTGCCGAATTGTACTGGTTCTTCTCACCCTCTATAATAGCCTGGGCAAACATCAGACGGCCTATTTCACTATCTTTTTGTGCAGAGTCAAGGTTGCTGTGCGTAAGCTCCTTTACACTCTTCTCTATCTGATACTCATAGCCCGATGTATTTATATTTTTATGCTCTTTCGATGCAATCAGCTCTACCGGAACAGGTGTTGAGCCGATAAACTCATCCATCAGCCTATTTTCATAGCGTCTTTCAAGGGCCATCAGCATCTTGTTCTCCTCTGTAATGTTGAATTTGAAGAGGGGCTTGAGTCTTATGTCAATATCCCTGTGCTGCAGAAGCTCATTGTTGAAATCTTTTTTTGCAAAATCAGCATCAAGGGCCAGCAGCCTGTCATATTTTTTTGTTGTATCGGCAAAGATGGCCATGCCGGTGCTGTCGCTGGTCTTTGCGCGGTATTCACGAACCTTGGCCTCCGCTATCTCATAATCTTTTTTGGCAGATGTGAATTGACCCAGCTGGTTCTTTGCATAAGAGCGGTTATAGTATGCTTTGGCAAAGTCCGGGTAGAGGTTTATTGCCTGTGAATAATCATCCATGGCATCCCTGAAACGTCTCATTTCGAGAAAAACTCCGGCCCTGTTGAAGTAGGCCAGGACATTGTTGGGATTTACAGCCAGAACTCTGTCGTAATCATCTATTGCATTGTTGTAATCACCTATTTGTGAGCGGATAAGGGCTCTATTGTATAGTGTGAGGGCATTTCCTGGATCCTGTTCAAGTACTTTGTTCAGATCCGACAAAGCTCCGGAAATGCTATCCATATCATACCTGAGAAGAGCTCTGTTGAAATATGCAAATGTGTTGGCGGAGTCGAGCTTTATGGCCTCGTTGAGGTCATTCATAGCCTCCTGGTTATTTCCCTGCATGGAGTATATTCTCGATCTCCTGATATAGCCCTCGGGATCAAACATATTGAGTCTTATTGCCTTATTGTAGTCGGCAAGAGCTTTTGTGGTATCATTGAGGTAGAGGTAGCTGGCTCCTCTGTTGAGGTAGGCATCTGCCTCTTTTGGCTCACTCCTTATGAAACGGTTAAAATCGGAGATTGCCTTTTCGAACTGTTGCGACAGAAAATAGGTTACTCCACGGCTGAAGTAGAGTCCCGAATAGCTCGGCCTGAGGTCAACGGCCTCAGCCAGGTCTTTCAGGGCCAGATCATATTTGCCGGTGCGGCTCAGGGTAATGGCCCTGTAGTGGTATGCTGGGGTGTATATTGGATTGAGTTCCAGTGATTTGTCGAAATCCTTCTCGGCTCCCATAAAATCTCCCAAATTATATTTTGCTATGCCCCTGAAGTAGTAGGCATCATAGAGGGTGCTGTCGAGTTGTACAAGTATATTGAAGTTGTCAATTGCACTTGC
This sequence comes from Bacteroidales bacterium, assembly GCA_017935505.1. Classification (GTDB taxonomy): domain Bacteria; phylum Bacteroidota; class Bacteroidia; order Bacteroidales; family UBA932; genus Egerieousia. Next base: position 278,757 of record JAGBHM010000014.1, read on the forward strand.
ATATTTTCCATCTATGAGGAATTGTCTTCCCTTGAAGAAAAACTGGTCTATATCGTATTGGGCACTTGCACTTATTGCGCATAAAAGCAGTACAAATGATAATGTCCATTTTTTTATCGTATCCATTTTCGATAGTTTTCTGATTGATATCGGCTACAAATTTACATCATTTATTGTGCCATATTACCTTTTTTTTGTTCCGGAACTCTTTGAACTGATCCATTCTGGTGACGGGAGTGTACGCATAATGCGTTCAATATCACTGGATCTGCGTTTTATATATTGAGTTGGCCGGTTGGCTTTTCTTTTTAATGGATTGGGCAATGAGGCTGCAATCAGCGCGCTCTGCCTCCTTGTGAGTTTCGAAGCTCTTGTCTGGAAAAGGTGCTCAGCAGCTGCCTCCGCCCCATAAATGCCCTTTCCCATCTCTGCAACATTCAGATATACCTCCATTATACGTTTCTTGCCCCATATGAGCTCTATCAAACATGTGAAGTATGCCTCCAGACCCTTCCTGAACCATGATTTGCCCGGATAGAGGAATACATTCTTTGCAGTCTGCTGGGAGATTGTACTGGCCCCTCTGAACCGTTTTCCCCCCTTTCTCTCCTTGATGGCCTTTTTAATCTCCACCCAGTCGAATCCATTATGTTCCAAAAACCGGTTGTCTTCACCGGCCATCACCGCCATTGTCATGTTTGGAGAGATCTCCGATAGGCTTCTCCATCTCTTATATGTATGGAAATCCTTGTCATTCCGGTATTCGATACTTCTGATTGCCATCAACGGTGTGAAATATACAGGAAGCCATTTCAGCAGCAAAACCCACAGTAAAGTGAAGGCAATGAAGAACAGTGGAATTTTGACGAACAGTAGCTTCAGTATTTTTTTGAATCCGTTGCTGAGTTTCATATCAAAAAATAGCGTATTTTTGCGCGAATATACAAAACTTTAATATCAGATGGGCTTTGCGAGACTCTTTTTGTTGATCTGTTTTATGATGGCTTGTACTGTGGGTTATTCACAAAGCCACAATGCCAGTGCTTACGAACATCTGGCCAGTGGCGAACTGCAGAGAGAGCATATATTGAACCTTACAGGAGGCGAGACCTCCGGAAGAGCCACAGGCTCGAGGGGGGCATATGTGGCGAAACAATATATAGAGGAGCGTTTCGAAGAGTATGGTATTGCAAGCAGGGGAATACTCTATTACCAGCCCTTCAGGGAGAACTCTGTTACCGGATACAATGTGATAGGGGAGGTGAGGGCTTCGGAAAGGAGCAATGAGTATGTCATTGTCGGGGCCCATTACGATCATCTTGGCACAATAAAAGGAAAAACATATCCCGGAGCTGATGACAATGCCTCCGGAGTTGCCGCACTGCTTGAGTTGGGGAGAATGTTCGCTCAGATGAAAAAGGATGGCAAGAGACTCTCAAAAAATATACTCTTTGTGGCCTTCGACGGGAAGGAGATGAGCATGGCCGGAAGCAGGAACTTTTTGAAGTCATCGAAGATTCATCCGGAAAATATAGCCTGCATGATAAATATCGACCAGATAGGCTCAACTCTGGCTCCTCCGGGCAAAGATACGAGCTATCTGCTGGTGCTGGGTCGTGACAAGATTGCCGAATGGGCTGCAAAACAGATAGATATGTGCAATAAAATGGCAAATATCGGGCTTGACATAGATTATACTTTCTATAATAGCGAGGCCTTTTCGGAGATATTCTACAAACTGTCGGATCACCACTCTTTTGCACAGGCCGGAATTCCGGCACTCTTCTTTACAAGCGGCATAACAGACCATACTTATAAAGAGAGCGACACCGAGGATAAGATATCATATCCGGTATTGACAAAACGTATAAAGCTGCTGTTCCATTTCATCTACCATCTGGTAAATTGATTCCCTTAAAATTATTTGACCACCAGTGTCTTTGCTGGGCTGATTCTGCTTATCATGTGGCATGGTATCATCAGAATGAGCATCATCAGCAGGAATGCCGCAACATTTAGGGCAATTATGGTTGTGACTGAGATATCTATCGGAACATAGGAGACAAAATAGTTGGAAGGGTCGAGTGTCACCACTTTATAGCTCTTTTCAAGCCAGCAGAAGAGAATTGCAATTATATCGCCAATGAGCATTCCCTTTGCCACTATGAATGAAGAGCGGTAGAGGAAGACTTTTGATATATCGCCATCTTTCATGCCGAGGGCCTTGAAGAGTCCTATTTGTGAAATCCTCTCAAATAGCATGATGAGAAGCCCGGAGACCATATTGAAACCGGCAACTGCCATCATCAGGGCCAGGATTATCAGCACATTCATATCGAGCAGGTGGAGCCAGTCAAAGAGAATGTAGAACCTCTCTTCGAGCGTATTGGCAGCAACTGAATCATCTTCATCTGCAGTATTTTCATATAATATTTTCTCTATACCCTCTGCACACTCATCGGCCGAGGCCCTGCTCTTTTTATCAAGAACTATCTCATATCCCGACACTTCCCCATTTTTCCAGCCGTTTACGCGCGAGATATGTCTGACATCTGCAATTACAAGGGCTTTGTCGAGTTCATCAAGCTGGGCATTGAAAATGCCTTTTATTGTAAAGCGGCGTAACTGCACATGCTCATCCACAAAATAGGCAAGAGCCTTCTCCCCAACCTTATATCCGAGCATGTCGGCAAGTCTGCGTGAAATCATGATATCATTGGAAGGGGGCATCACTTTTGAAGCCGAATCCTTTTTTATGGAGTAGTCGGGCAGGGAACCCTCCTGAAGATATTTTGCAAAGAACTCCATATCATAGTTGCCGTCAACCCCCTTGAACATGACACCCTGTATTGCATCATCGCTTTTGAGGATGGCTGTCCGGTAAGCAACCGCAGCTGCTCTCTTTATATATGGAAGAGAGTCTAATTTTCCTATGAAGGAGAGTGGCTTTATCGGGTAGAGATGGTTTGTTATATCAACACCTGGGGCCGAAAGAGTGATGTCTCCACTGAATCCCGAAGTCTTCTCCCTTATCTCATTTCTGAACCCGTTTGATATGGCAATGGAGAGAATCATTACAGCAATGCTTATCCCTACAGATAGTGTTGCTATGGTATTGCTGATTCTGCTCAGTTTGCCGTTTGAGGATACTCTTTTGCCAATTCTGCTTGCAATCAGTAGCTTCAAATCCATTAAAAATGTGATATTTTTCTTGTTCGGTAATATTTTTTATTTAAATTTGTAATGCTTTTGCGGAAATAGCTCAGCTGGTAGAGCATCAGCTTCCCAAGCTGAGGGCCGCGGGTTCGAACCCCGTTTTCCGCTCGCTCTTAACCACAACGAAAACTAAACTTCAAAAAAATAGCGGCAAAGATTTTTGCCGCTATTTTTTTATACGGCAAGTTTGTCGAGCGCAAGTTTGACCAGATTCTCTACATACGGTTTGTAGTCTGGTGAAGCTCCTTTGTGGTATCTGTTGGCTATTATGCAGCAGACTGTTCCAGCCTTGTGGCCCAGCTGTTTTGCAAGCCCGGCAAGGGCTGATCCCTCCATTTCGAAGTTTGTTATGCGGTACTCTCCAAATCTGAATGTCTCAAATTTTTCAACCATATCAGGCATGGCGAGAGGAATTCTGAGAACTCTGCCTTGAGGGCCATAAAATCCTGATGCAGAGATTGTGACGCCCTTTACTGTTATATCTGAAAAGAGCTCTGCAAGCTCCCTGTCGGCCTCTATGAAATATGGTGCAGGAAGGTGTTTGTCCCATCCTACATGCTCCATGAATGCGCTCTCCATTTCTGGAATTGTAACATTATTGCGGTTGGCATACCAGTTGAGCAGGCCGTCGCATCCAACTGATATGTTTGAAAATACATATGAGGCTACAGGAATGTCGGGCTGTATTGAGCCTGAGGTGCCTATTCTGAGTAGTCTGAGGCTCTTTTTCTCCTTTTTGATCTCCCTTGTTGAAAAATCAATATTCACAAGTGCATCGAGCTCATTTACAACAATATCTATATTGTCTGTGCCTATGCCAGTGGAGATGACAGTCATCCTTTTACCTTTGTAGGAGCCTGTAACCGTTACAAACTCACGTGACTCCCTGCGGAACTCCTGTGTGTCGAAAAATGAGGCAACCATTGCTACTCTGCCGGGATCTCCGACAAGAATTACTGTATCGGCCAGCTCATGGGGCTTGATATGTAGATGAAAAACAGACCCGTCGCTGTTTATAATAAGTTCTGATTCTCCTATTCTGTTCATAATGATATGTTTAAATAAATGATTCTGATTTGTGTCAATCAAAACCTCGTGCAACATTCAAAGATACAAATTAATTTTGTAGTTTTGCATCCGCTAAAATTATAATTATGATTCAAAGAGTACAGACTTTATTTTTATTGATAACATTTGGTTTGATTGTATCACTTTTTTACAACAAACTCTGTTATGCTCCACAGACTGAGCCAATATTTTTTACAGATTTTACCCCATTCCTGATTCTTACCATAATATCTGCAGTGATATGCTTCTTTACAATATTCATATTCAAGCATAGAATATTGCAGATAAGAATGTGCATCTTCAACATACTTGTACTTCTAGGATATCAGGCATGGATTGCATATGCCTTCTTTACAAGAGAGCCGGGAGTGGCATTCTCAATATCAGCGGTATTCCCTGTAGTTTGTGCAATACTTACATTTACAGCTCTGCGCTATATTGCAAGGGATGAGGCTATGGTACGCTCTGCAAACACTCTCCGTTCTGTAAGAAGAAACAGAAAGAAATAAGAGGACTTACATAGATACAGCCTCTTTATACTCATTGAACCTCTCAAGTATGGCATCAACATACTTGAGGGTCTCCTTTCCTTTGAAGCAGCCAAGCTTTACAGCCTCGCTCATATAGTATTTCTCCTCCCGCATAAGAGGAATCGTCTCCTTTATCTCCTCCCACAGCAGATGATTCTTGCCCTCCTGTTTTGCAAGGCTCATGCAGTCTGCCATTCTTCCCTCTCCACAATTATATGCAGCGATAGTAAGCAATATTGCATTAAGAGAATCTGCCCCCATCTTTTTATACATGTTCTGGAGCCTTTTCAGATGAAGCGTGCCGGCTTTAATATTCTCCTGTGGATTGTAGATATTTTCCACTCCATAGCTTTTTGCAACAGATTCTTTTATCTGCATCAGGCCTATGGCTCCACGGCTGGAACTCACTCCTGCCTTGAATTTTGACTCCTGATATATAAGTGAGGCCAGCAGCCTCCAGTCCCAGCCCACAGTATTGCTGTGCTCCTTGATGGTATTGTCATATGGAGAGAGGGTCTTTCTTGCAATCAGAGAACCGGATCTGTCCTTTATCTTATAATTTTTAAAATATCTCGACGCTATATCATTGTATTGGGGAGTCTGCTTGAAGTAGGTGAACCAGCTGTTGAATACCTGCACAATCATGTAGTGGCTTTTGTTGACAACACAAACCTCCTCAGACTGGTTTATAGGGATACTCGAGACAACCTCTTCCTGGAATATTTCTGGCACGGAGTCGCGCGCGGCATTGATTACCAGGATGTCAGTCTTCTCGGCTGAGAGGTCAACCCATGGTGCAAACTCTCCCTTTTCGGGTGATATTATGGTCTTGCACATCTGGGCCTGGTCGAAATGGCTGAATAGCTCATACAAATAGCCTAGTGAGTAGCCCTTGGTTGCCAATGAATTATCTATGAGTACAGTGCAGGATATCGTATCACCTGCAAGAAAGCGTGGAGAGGGTGTGTCTATCTTCTCCTGTTCCCATTTTGGCAGCAGAAATACAAAAAATGATGCTATAAAAGCTAATGTGTACTGGAAATATTTGTTTCTCCAGAATTTACGCATAGGCTTGAGACTCTGTTATTTTACATAGAACGGCCAATGTACGCCGAACTTAAGTGCTGTCTGCGGTTTAAGATATCTGCAAGCAGAGAAGTAGTCGCTTTCAGGCCAGTTTTGGGCTGCATTCACATATTTTACAAATATGCTGGCTCTCTTCCACTGGAGATTTACAAAAACATCCAGATATGGATTTTCGCCATACTCTTCACTCTGCTGGTTATAGAACAGTCCTAAAGCCGGTGAATATGCCGGAACATTGTACTTGGTGTTGAATGTTGCTTCAACTCCCAATTGGGCTGTAAGGACATTTTTTACTAAAGGTGCCTCTAAATAGTATCTCAAATTGAGAGCCAATTTAGGGAGAGGTACAATCTCATTTTTGGATGAGAGCTGGAACAGGATTTTGTGGTCGAGATGGAATTTCCACAATCTGAAATCCTTTCTCAGATATGCAGTCATTACACTCATGGCTTCGCCATTTTGTGCGGCATTTCCAAGTGAATCGAGGAATATGTTGTTCTTCAGCAGTGAATATCCAAAGAAGAGTTCCATCTTGTAATCTGGGATATCCAGTTTGCCTTCAATCCTGGTTTCAGTAGTTTTGTCGAAATCGTTGTTCCAGATATAGTGGTTCGAATAATAGTTGTTGTAGAAGTAGTTGGGACGCTCCTGCGAAACATCAATTTTGGCAGAGAGGTGGATTCCCTTAGGTAGTGGATATGCAGAAAACCTCATTTGTCCGCCAATTCTGAAGTCATTCTGGTTGTATCCCGACAGATGGTACTTTCCAAACCCTTCCCACGCAAAATATTTTTTCAATGTTCCGGAAGCTCCGAAGTAGAGATAAATATTGTGGTCGGAGTGGTTCTTGTTTCCGGAGAGGAAGTAATCCGGATTGAAATTGTAGAAATTGAGCAGCTGCAATCCGATGCCTGCATCAATTTTTGAAACAATCGCCTCTTTGGCCCAAGGCTGCAGCCTCAAAAAGAACCTGTTCTCAAAATTCATGGCCCTTGCGGAGTCTGCCGAAATTGTAGGGTTTATGTAGAAGGCATTGTTGTAAAGGGCGCGTCCGATTGAATCAGAACGGGATATGTTGTCGTTATACAACTTGGTATATACAGAATATTCTCCTGTGTGGCCGATATATGCCATGGTTCCCTCGCCATAGCCGAGCGAGTCCCTCTTCTTGAAATTGAAAGGTATGCCGTAGGAGTGGGTTATGAATATAGTATTCCTCTTCACTTTTGTATCGGCATCATCAAGGGTTATCGGAATGGTCTTGGCATCAATTACAGTATCCATTACCATACTCAGATCTGCCACACCGCCATTTTCGGCCCTTTTTACTCTGCTGAAGATATAACCTCCTTGGGCTACATAGCGTTTGCCTATGTAGTTTCCTGTGATGGCAAAGGTCCTGTTGTCGGTCTTCTCATTTTCAAGAATTCCACTGGCACCATTTCTCTTGTAGAGTATGCTGAAGTTGAAGCTTGGTGTGAAATTCTGTGTATGGAGAAATTTGATATTGGTCTCCTCCATCTGCTTGTTTGCCAGAAGTGTACCCCAGTATGCCAACTCAGTGTAAGGAGATTTTACATTGTAGAATGGCATGCTCTCCATTGTGTAGGTGTATGGCATGTAAGGAGTGAAGAAAGGGAAGATGGCAGAGTGTTCACGCTTGAAGTAGTTGAGGTATTGCATGGCTGAGCCCGATACTCCAAGGTATACTGCATCAACATCATTTTTCTTGTATGGCAGTTCGTTGAAATTGTCGTTGTAGGTTGTGTCAGGTGACAATTGCTGCTGCTTGTTGAAATAACCGTCGGTTTTCCAGAGGAACATTCGCTGGTTCTTTATGGAGTCATTGAAGATATATGTCTCCAGAAGGCGTGGAGTTGCCCTGATTATGCTGTCTTTATAAGCCCAGATGCTGTCCCTGATTTTTCTTCTGATCTCTTTTGGTGTGAGCACTACCTGTGGAAAGGCATTTGTGGTATCTTCTGCCATTGAGAGGGAGTCTGTGGCGGCAAGAGTTGTATCGGCAACTATAGTTGTATCTGCAGCAACTGATGTATCAGCAACTGTAATTGTATCTTGCAACCTGAAGGGCAGCAGACGAAGATTACCCGCGCCTTTGGCAGGCGAGTTGACAAGGCAGAGAGCCGAAATAATGATGAAAACGATGGCTGTCTGCAATATATAGTATCCGGTATATCTTTTTTTCTCAACCATAATAAACCGCAAACTTACAAAAATCATACTAAAGAAAAAAATGGGGCTATGAATTGTGACTGTTTTTCATTAGTTTTGTAGGCTGAACAGAATTAATGTTTTTTATCGATTTATCACACATTTATATATAGAGCATGAAGGAGATTGAGAAGCTTTTTGAGCAGTATACAAGGCAGAAACCGGTTGAGATATATGAACTTCCGTCGAGCGGAAGCAATAGAAGATATTTCAGAATAAAAGGTGACGGCATAACATTGATAGGTGCGGCCGGAACTTCAGTTGAAGAGAATGTTGCATTTATTGAGATAGGAAGGCATTTCATGCTGAAGGGACTTCCTGTACCAAAGGTGTTGTGTGTAAGTGAAAATAAGGAGTATTATCTTCAGGAGGATTTGGGAGATGTAACACTGTTTAACCATGTAGCCGCCGGTAGAGAGTCGGGCCATTACTCTGATTATGAGAAGAGTCTGCTTAAGAAAACTATTGCCGCTTTACCTAAGATACAGTTTGAGGGAGGCAGGGGACTGGATTATTCGGTATGTTTTCCGCAGCCCGAATTTGATGCGAGAATGATATTCTTTGACCTCAACTATTTCAAATATTGTTTCCTCAAGGCAACCGGACTTGAATTCAGTGAGATAAAGCTGCAGGACGATTTCCATAAGCTCTCGCTCGATCTGCTCAAGACTTCATCTGGTGATACATTCCTTTACAGAGATTTTCAGGCCCGCAATGTGATGCTTGTGGATGACGAGCCATATTTTATTGATTTCCAAGGGGGACGCAAAGGCCCGTTCTATTATGATCTGGCATCATTTGTATGGCAGGCAAAGGCAAATTATTCGCAGGAGCTGAAGGAGGAGCTGATCAGTACCTATCGCGAAGCTCTCAGAAAATATATTGACGTTCCTGCAGAAGAGTTCTATAAAACACTGCGCATCTTTGTGTTGTTCAGAACAATGCAGGTTCTCGGAGCATATGGATTCAGGGGCTATTTTGAGAAGAAACCGCACTTCTTGCAGAGTGTGCCGTTTGCAATCGACAATTTGCGCAAACTCATAAAAGAGGCACCGTTTACTGAGTATCCATATCTTCAGGAGATTATGGAGAAACTTACAAATATGCGCCAGTTCTCTGATCTGCGCGAGGAGAAGAAACTGGTTGTGAGGATATTCAGTTTTGCATATAAAAAAGGTATTCCGCAGGATGAGAGTGGCAATGGAGGTGGTTATGTATTTGATTGCCGGGCTATTGAAAACCCTGGTAAATATGATCATTACAAACATTTTACAGGTCTCGACAAAGAGGTTATAGAGTTCCTGGAAGAGGATGGCGGTGTACTCAAATTCCTCGACAATGTCTATGAACTGGCCGATGCCCATGTGAAGAGGTACATTGAACGCAAATTTACAAATCTGATGTTCTGTTTCGGATGTACCGGCGGACAGCACCGTTCGGTATATTGCGCGCAGCATCTTGCAGAGCGTATTGCCAAGAAATTTAATGTAACTGTAAAACTTGTCCACCGGGAGCAGGGCATAGAGCAGGAGTTGTAATATTTTCAGGTAATTGAATATGAAGGCATTGATTTTTGCAGCAGGCTTGGGAACCCGTCTGAAACCGATAACGGACACTATGCCCAAGGCTCTGGTGCCGATATGTGGCAAACCTCTGCTTGCGCATGTAGCTGAAAAGTTGAAATCAGCCGGATTTGGAAGCATTGTCATAAATGTACACCATTTTGCAGAGCAAATAAGGGAGTATGTTGCAGCAAACAGACAGTTCGGAATTGATGTCTCCTTTTCGGATGAGACAGATATGCTGAGGGAGACAGGTGGCGGTATCCGTCATGCAGCACCGCTGCTGGATGATGGGGAGCCGTTTCTGGTGCATAATGTGGATATTCTGTCGAATCTTGATATAGAAAAATTTGTGGGGGTGCATAAAAAATATGCAGCAGATGCTTTAGCCCGTTCTTTATCCGTTTTGGCGACTCTGCTTGTAAGTGACAGAAAAACACAGCGTTATCTTCTTTTTAATTCAGATAATAATCTGGCCGGTTGGATGAATATAAAAACTGGGGAGGTGCGCTCTCCATACAAGGCATTGAGGCGAGAGGCAGGAGAAGGGGCTGTATTCCAGCTCGGAGAAGGGGGCTTTGATTATGAGGCTTTCTTGAAAAAATACAATCTCAAAAAATATGCTTTCGACGGGGCCCATGTAATTTCACCGGAAATTTTTGCCCTCATGAAGGAGTGGCCCGAGAAATTCTCAATAATTGACTTCTATCTGGAGATGTGCGGCCGATACGACATTAAATATTATCTGCAGCCTGGTCTGGAGATGATAGATGTCGGTAAATTTGATTCACTGCAGGCAGCCGAAGAGATGGCAGAGAAATTGAAAAAATGTTAAAACACTTGAAACTATGCAGAAGGTAAATTCATTTATAGTAGATCACACCGTACTCCAGCCCGGAATTTATGTAACCGAGGTCAATGGAGTCTTTACATATGACATACGCTTTGTAGCCCCTAGGGATGCTGTAGGAAAAGGCCTCTTCATGACACCGCAGAGTGCCCATACATTCGAACATTTTATGGCCGACTATATGCGTACAAAAACATCTGAAGAGTTCTCAAAAACAGTGCTGTATGTGGGTCCTATGGGCTGTCTTACAGGATTTTATCTTCTTACATCTGTAAAATATGATGAACTGTTCATCAAACAGCTTGTAATTGAATGCATGGAGCATATCCTTTCGGCAGAAGATGGTGAGATTCCTGGCGCATCGGAACTTACTTGTGGAAACTACAAGTACTTTGATCTGCCCAAAACAAAGCAGTACATTAATGAGATTGTAATACCCAACTTTAATTCCGACAGATTCTCGACTCTCTATCCGATGATTAAACAGGCTTAATTGTATGAAAACATTATTATCAGTAATTGCTCTATTGACCGTATGTACCTCTCTTTTTGCACAAAGAGTTGATACCGTACGGAATGTTGTATATTACACATTAGATGAATATACAAAGAAAATTAATGCAGATGAGGGTACACTAGGAGCATATGGAAGTCATGATAATTTGGAGGGGCCTGCTGAATTTTATGGAATTGATTTTTCACTTCTCCATATTGTAGGGGAGTATAGAACAGATCAGGAGTTCCTCAATGTCTTTGATGGTATAAACCAGCTGTTTTTGTCGGAATCATCTAAGTATAATATTGAAAAATATATTCATGCTTGTGCTGGAGGAAAATTGGACTATGATTTGGATATTGTAGCAGCCAATAACGATAAACATAGAAAATTTCTGAAGACAAAGCCTCTTGCAACAGAAAAATCAGTTTCCGAACTGATTGCTGATTATGAAATTAATACCGACAATAATATAGGGATAGTCATAGTTGCTGATTATTGGAATAAAGGCACACAGACCGGTCGTTACTATATTGTCAAATTCGATACAAAAAGCAGACAGATCCTTTTTATGAAAAGGGTAAGCGGTAAAACTGGCGGTTTCGGATTGCGCAATTATTGGGCAAACACTGTTTATGAAAGTTTGAAAAAGTATCGTAAGCTATACAGACAGTGATAATTATAGTATAGAGTAGAGCATAAATGCCAAGTGTGCCACTATTGCAGCTACTATACCTCCTATTGTGTGGGCAAGTATCGCTTTTGATGTGAGTTCACGGTATCCCAAAGAGTCAAGCATTGCAGTGTGTGTGCTCAGGTATCCGCTCCAGCACATTCCGATTGCGGTAAATACTGCTATGGCGTTGCCGTTTGCCCAGCCCTCTGCTACAAAACTAGGTATCAGACTCAAAGCTGCACCTACAGCCCCAAGGGCTGTGATTGGAAAAGCAATAAGATGAGGATCCTGGAATCCGAACAGCCATTCAAATATAAAGTTCACTTTGCCGGCCAGCAGAGGAAGCAGTTCAACACCTTCATAAGCAGCCCCGGTATAAGTGCCGTCTGCGGATGCTCCAAAAGTAAGGATCATTACAAATGTTGAAATTATGAGCACTCCAGGGATGATTGCCAATCCCACGTCAACACCGGTACGGCCTCCGTCGAGGAGAGCATTGAGGATACGTGTAAATAGCGACTTTTCCTCAGATTCATTCTCAATCTCCTCTTCCAGAGCCTCTTCGCAGGCACACTCCTGGAGATATGCAGGGTAAGACTTTATGATGAACCTCTGCATCAGTCTGGTAGAGACTATACATCCGCACATTGCTCCAAAAAGTCCGATGAAAGGCTCTGCATAATAACCTTGACCAACCATAAATACAATAACCAGCAGACCCATGCCAAATGCTGTTCCAAAATTGGTAAGAGAGATGAACTGGTATTTCTTGAAGTAGCTGCTGAAACGCTTGTCTTGTGAAAGTGAGATGATTGCTGGATTGTCGGACAGAAAAGTCATGACAGCACCCAATGAAGCAACACCAGGCAAGTTGAAGAGAGGTTTCATCAGCGGCCTCAAGACAATTTCAAGCATCCTGACCACTCCGAACTCCACAAAAATTCTTCCAAGAGCTCCGGTGATTACACAGATTCCCATCAGATAGAATACTGTGTTGAGCAAAAGATCGTGTGCGGTTTTCATTATGGTGTTCAGCATTTGTGGAACTCCCATTATGGATCCTATGTATCCGAACAATGCAACTACAATTGTCAGACATATTATACCGCTCCAGATGCTTGGTTGTTTCTTTGCCATTTTGGTGTTTTTGTATATTACTGTTGGTTATTATCTTTTTTTACAATTCTTTTTGCGATGGATACTATATCGATTTTCCATTTCAATCCTATGGAGAACAACGACTGCTCCGGCAGAGATGTGCCGGCAGGGTTGCCGTTGCTGCCAAATGTATAGCAGTATGTTGCATGCAGACGTACCGATCTGTTCCCTTTGGGGAGAGGGTAGAACTCAATTCCTGCACCTACGCGTGTAAGCTCAGTGCCAGGAAGCACACAATAGTCGCCCGGTGTATCGGTATTGTTGACATCATATACGGCCTTGCCGAATATGTTCAGTTTCTCTTTTACGTTGTAGGCCAGCTCACCCATTACCGAGCAGTTCCTGAAGAAAAACGGCTGGTTGTCTGTGGCACGGTTCATAAGATCCAGCCTCAGCTTTGTATTGTGGCCGATAGAAAATTCATTTCCGAGAGCAAGGTAATATATGTACTCATCCGGCATATACTCAAACATATTTGCAGAGTAAATTGTATTGAACCATCCATGGGAGCCGTTCCACATGAAGTTGTAGCCATACATAACCTCATCCGGCATGTGGAAAGGGCTTTCGCATACCTGGAAAGTGAATTTATCCTTACCGCTGTTGGTTGTATACGAGGCGCTTACTCCAAGCTGGTAGCAAGGTATGTTGTTCCAGAACTCTGAACAGAAATAGAGGTCTATAGGGGCTCTGTCGTATTCATAGCCTCCAATGCCAACCACCTGTTTTCCTGCTGAGAAACTGAAATTCTTGCCAGCATGGTATGTAAGGTAGACCCAATCTGTCGCATCAAAAAAACTCTGGTCTGAATGAGCCTTGTTAAGGCGCTGCCTGTATGAATAGGAGAAGGAATCACTGATATTTCCAAACAGAATCACATTGATATACTTCCCTTTAAAGCCAGAATTGGATTTGATCTGATTACCTTCTACATAATCACCCTGCCAATCGAATCTAACCTCTCCCTGCAAATTGACAGGGCCGGCATTCTGCGGTTGGGCATATACTCTGCCTGCAGACAATACAATGCCTCCCAAAATGAAAAAGAGGCAACAACCTGCAAAAAAAAGTCTGTGTGGCAGTTGTGATATAGTTTCTCTCATTGCGGCAATAAAACAATAATCGGGTTAAATCTTACAATTTTTAATTAAAAAGCCATAAAGCGCGCAAATATAGAAATAATATCCTTAAAAGCAATCAAAATATAATTAAATAGAGGTGGTTTGCATTTTGTCAAAAGTTGTCAAAATAAGGCCATATCTTTGTCCCGGATCAAATAATGGAAGAAGTAAATTATGAATGCTGCTTTAAATTGTGTAAATTTGGAGAAAAGAAAAAGCCCCGTTAAAGGACGAGGCTACCTAATGTTTTCACAACGGAATAATCCTTATTGTGAATTGCTTCAAATATTGTATTGGCAAAGTTAGAAAATTTGAAGTAAAAGGCAAGAATAAATTGTAAATATTTAAAATCACGATATATGAAAAGAATTCTGGGACTTGATTTGGGAACCAACAGTATCGGTTGGGCAGTGGTGAATGCAGAGTTAGATAAAGATGGCAGTTTTTATTTGATTGGAATTGAAGCTGCCGGTTGTAGGATTATCCCTATGGATGCTAGCGTGTTAGGTGATTTTGACCGAGGTAATACAAAGTCGCAAACAGCTGAAAGAACGAGATTGCGTGGTATACGTCGTCTGACAGAAAGATATTTGCAACGCCGTGAGAGATTGCACCGTGTCCTAAATATTTTAGGATTCTTACCAGCGCATTACTCTCAAACTTTAAATAGATATGGAAAAATTAAAGAAGACAAGAGTCCAAAGTTAGCATGGGTGAAAAATAATTTCGGCAAATATGAATTCTTATTTGAAGACTCATTTAATGAGATGTTGGCCGATTTTAAATCGGTACATCCTCAATTTGCTGATAAAAAAATTCCGTATGATTGGACTATTTATTATTTGCGTAAAAAAGCTTTAACCCAGAAGATAGCAAAAGAAGAGTTGGCTTGGATTCTGTTGAATTTTAATCAAAAAAGAGGCTATTATCAATTGCGAGGTGAGGAAGAAGAGGTGAAAAATATCAATAAAAAAGTTGAGTATGTTGCGTTGGAAGTTGTAGCAGTTGAGGATACTGGAGAAAAAAGGGGAAAAGATACTTGGTATAATGTGCATTTGAAAAATGGTTGGATATATCGCAGAACAAGCAGTGTGCCTCTAGATTGGGTTGGAAAAGTAAAAGAATTTATAGTGACTACAGATCTGAATGATGATGGTACACAAAAAGTTGATAAAGATGGAAATGTGAAAAGGACCTTCCGATCTCCAAAAGAAGATGATTGGACTTTGGTAAAAGAACGCACGCAATCTGAAATAGAGCATTCTGATAAAACTGTTGGTGCGTATATTTATGATTCCATACTTCAAAATCCAAGTCAGAAAATAAGAGGTAAACTAGTGCGTACTATTGATCGCAGATTTTACAAGGAAGAGTTGAAAATGATTCTGGATAAGCAATCAGAATTCCATGTTGAACTGCGGAATAAAGATTTATACAAATCTTGCATTGAGGCATTGTATTCAAGCAATGATGCTTATCGTATGAATATCGCAAACCGAAATTTTACATATCTTTTTATAGATGATATATTGTTCTATCAGAGACCTTTAAAGAGTAAGAAATCAATGATAGCAAATTGTCCTTATGAAGGTAATACAATTAAGGACAGTAAAACTGGAGAAGAAAAGCATTATGGTATAAAATGTATAGCCAAATCTCACCCTTTATACCAAGAATTCCGCCTATGGCAATTCCTAAGCAATTTGAGAATTTATAAGAAAGAGAATATAGGAGATGTGGATGTGACATCGGACTTCTTGAAATCAGAAGAAGATTATGTCGCTTTATATGATTGGTTGAATGTTAAAAAAGCAATTGATCAAAAGACATTTCTGAAATATCCGCTATTTGGGCTGAAGAAAAGTGTCGGACAATACAGGTGGAATTATGTAGAAGATAAATCATATCCTTGCAATGAAACTCACTCACAAATACTTGCTTATTTAAATAATTCGGGTATATCTTCAGATTTTTTGACAGCTGAAATAGAGGAAAAATTATGGCATATCTTATATTCTGTGGAAGATAAACATGAATTGATAAAAGCACTGAAGAAATTTGCCTCTAAGTATCAAATTAGCGATTCTTTTGTCAATACATTCCAGAATTTTCCTTCATTTAAAAAAGAATATGGAGCATATTCTGCAAAAGCAATTAAGAGATTGTTGCCATTAATTAGGGTTGGAAAGTATTGGTCAGAGAGTGCTATTGATAAGATTACTTACGAACGTATAAAAAAGATTATTTCAGGTGAATATGATGAAGGAATTAGGGATAGTATAAGGGAAAAATTATTGAATTTTAGAGATATCATTTCATTTAAAGGGCTTCCTTTGTGGTTGGCATGTTATATAGTATACAACCGCCATTCGGAAGTTAAAGAAATAATGCAATGGAAGACACCTGCTGAGTTGCAAAAATATATAGACTCGTTTAAGCAACATTCATTAAGGAATCCGATTGTTGAACAGGTGATAACAGAAACACTTCGAACTGTTAGAGATATATGGGAACAATACGGTGATATTGATGAAATACATGTTGAACTTGGACGTGAGATGAAAAACTCTGCAGATAAACGCCGTAAAATGAGTCAGAAAATCTCAGAAAATGAGAATTCAAATTTGCGTATTAAGGCATTGTTGATGGAATTTGCAAATCCTGAATTTGAAATAGAAAATGTGCGTCCTAATTCTCCAAGCCAACAAGATTTATTACGCATTTATGAAGAAGGAGTGTTGGAAAGTGAAGATAATCTTCCTGATGATATTGAGAATATCATCAAAAAATTCAGGGAGATAGATGTAAAGAAACGTCCTACAAGAAGTGAGGTAATCCGTTATAAATTATGGTTGGAACAAAAGTACCGTTCTCCTTATACAGGACAGCCTATTTCACTGTCAAAACTGTTTACTTCTGCATACGAGATAGAGCATATAATACCTCAGTCCCGTTATTTTGATGACTCATTATCAAATAAAGTTATCTGCGAATCTGAAGTAAATAAGCTGAAAAGTAACTTATTAGGGCATGAATTTATAAAAAAACATGGTGGAGAAATTGTAGAGCTTAGCTTCGGAAGAAGTGTAAAGATTTTTACAGAATATGAATATGAAAAGTTTGTAAGTGATTATTACGGTAAAAATCGCACTAAATTACGCAAATTGATGATGGATGATATTCCAGAAGAGTTTATATCAAGGCAACTAAATGATAGTAGATATATTAGTAAGGTAATTAAAGGATTGCTGTCGAATATTGTTCGTGAAGATGGCGAGGAAGAAGCTATCTCGAAAAATCTTATAGTGTGTACCGGGAGTGTGACAGATCGTCTTAAGAAGGATTGGGGTATTAATGATGTTTGGAATAAGATTGTGTTACCGCGTTTTGTACGTTTGAATGAGATTACAGGAAGAGTTCAGTTTACATCAAAAAATATAGATGGGCATGAAATACCTTCATTACCTTTAGAGTTTCAAAAAGGATTTAGTAAAAAACGTATAGATCATCGTCATCATGCTATGGATGCCATTGTAATAGCATGTGCAGGACGTAATATTGTAAACTATCTTAATAATGCATCTGCAAGTGGAAAGGCTAAAATTTCACGATATGATTTGCAGCATTTGTTGTGCGACAAATTAAAGACAGATGGTATGGGTAATTACAAATGGTTTATCAAAAAACCATGGGAAACATTTACACAGGATGTCTATGCTGCACTTGATAGTATAATTGTGAGTTTTAAACAAAACTTGCGTGTAATTAATAAGGCAACTAATTTATATACCCATTTTGAAAATGGAGAAAAAAAGCTCGTTAAGCAAAAGGGAGTTAACTGGGCTATTCGCAAGCCTATGCATAAAGACACTGTATACGGAGAGATTAATTTACGCAAAATTAAGCAGGTGTCATTGAATGAAGCTGTTAAAGATCCGTCAAGGATTGTCAATAAAGAATTCAAAGAGAAGCTTCTGTCTTTGTTGGAGCAAGGATACAGTGTCAAGCTAATTAAAAAATATGTTGAGGAGAATAAAGATATATGGCAGGATATCAATTTGTCTAAAATAGATATTTATTATTTTACAAAAGAAACAAAGGAAAGATTTTTTGCTTCAAGAGAATTGCTTGATACAAGTTTTGACAAGAAAAAGATTGAGAAAATTACAGATACTGGGATTCAGAAAATATTGTTGCGCCATTTGGAAATGAAAAATGGAGATCCTAATCTTGCTTTTTCTCCAGATGGCATTGACGAAATGAATCGTAATATCATTACATTGAATGGAGGTAAAAAACATTGTCCAATATTAAAGGTCCGCACATATGAAAGGGCAGAGAAATTTGCAATTGGTAATAATGGTAACAAATCATTAAAATTTGTGGAAGCAGCCAAAGGTACTAATCTCTATTTTGCAGTCTATGAAACCGAAAAAATGAATGAAGTTACAGGTATAATAGAAAAGAAACGGAATTATGAAACTGTTCCACTAAATACTGTTATAGAGAGACTAAAGAAAGGTTTGTCTGTAGCACCTCCTGATGAAAATGGTAATGAACCTAAATTTGTCTTATCTCCGAATGATTTGGTGTATGTGCCTATGAATAATGAACTTGATAGAAATGAACTAGATTATTCAAGAATATACAAAATTATAAGTTTTACTGGCAAAAGATTATATGCAATCCCGTATTCTGTTGCGAATTCAATCGTTGATAAAATAGAATTTACACAGCTAAACAAAGTGGAGTTTTTAATTGAAAAAGAGGTATGTATACCTATAAAAGTGGATAGATTGGGTAATATTATTAAAGTCGGGTATTGATATGGAAATGCAAGATAAAGGTCAAATTCTTCTCTATCAAACACCAGATGGGGAGAGTAAAATAGAGGTAACATTAATAAATGAAACAGTTTGGCTAACCATAGAGCAGATGGCAGAATTGTTTCAACGTAATAAATCTACTATTTCCAGACATGTTAAAAATATATTGGATAGTGGGGAGTTACAGGCAATTGGAACTGTTGCATTTTTTGCAACAGTTCAAAATGAGGGGGCAAGACAAGTTAAGAGGGAATTGTCTTTTTACAACTTAGACATGATAATAAGTGTAGGTTATCGTGTAAATTCTTATAGAGGTGTACAGTTTAGAATATGGGCGACTCAGGTGCTGAGGGAATATCTTGTAAAAGGCTTTGCATTGAATGATGAATTATTGAAGAATGCAGGAAAGGGTAACTACTTTGATGAATTGCTTGTTCGTATTCGCGATATCCGCTCTTCGGAAAAGGTGTTTTACAGAAAAATACTGGAAATTTATGCGTTGAGTATTGATTATGATCCAAGAACAGAGATTACACAACAATTTTTTGCTACTGTTCAAAATAAAATGCACTATTCTGTGCATGGACATACCGCTGCAGAAATTATATATGACCGGGCTGATGCGAAAAAAGACTTTATGGGATTGACTACATGGACTGGCGCTTTGCCGAAAAGAAATGACGCAAAATATGCGAAAAACTATTTGAATGAATATGAGATGGATACATTAAACCGTATTGTATCATTATATTTGGATTTTGCTGAGCTTCAGGCAACAAATCATAAACCTATGTATATGAAAGACTGGATTGAAAAGTTGGATGATTTTTTAAAGTTGTCGGGAAAGGAACTCTTAACTCATGCCGGGACTGTTTCGGCAGAAGTTGCCAAATTAAAGGCAAATACCGAATATGATAATTTTAGGGAACGGGCTCGTAATCAACTTTCTTCAGTGGAGCTGCATTTTATAGAGAACTTTGAAAGAGAACAGAAAAAATTAAAGAAATAAACATATCCTTATGATAAAACGTACGCTCTATTTCGGGAATCCTGCGTATTTATCATTAAAAGATTGCCAACTGGTTGTAAGGATGCCCGAAATCATAAAAGCCGATTTGCCGGAGTTGTTTGAGACCAAAACCACCCGCACGATTCCAATTGAGGATATTGGAGTGGTTGTATTGGATAACAGGCAGATTACAATTACCCAAGGCCTGCTTGATGCCTTGCTGGAGAACAATTGTGCTCTGATTACTTGTGATAAGAGTAGGATGCCTGTAGGGCTCATGTTGCCGCTGTGTGGAAATACTACTCAGAATGAGCGTTTTAGAGCTCAGATAGATGCTTCTCTTCCTCTGAAAAAACAGCTTTGGCAGCAGACTGTCCAGGCAAAAATCAAAAATCAGGCGGCTTTGTTGCATGAAAGAGGTGTTGTTGTAAGCAATATGCTTATATGGAGTGATAAAGTCAAAAGTGGCGATAGTGATAATCTGGAGGCCAGGGCTGCTGCCTATTATTGGAAAAATATATTTCCATTCATAGATGATTTTACCAGGGGACGTGACGGTATTCCGCCAAACAACCTTCTCAATTATGGATATGCTATACTTAGGGCCGTCATAGCGAGAGCTCTGGTTTCAAGCGGTCTGTTGCCGACATTGGGTATACATCATCATAATCGCTATAACGCGTATTGCCTGGCAGATGATATTATGGAACCTTACCGGCCATATGTAGACCGGCTTGTGCTCGATATTATATTCAGCGGCGATGATTATACCAAATTGTCTGTTGATGTGAAATCAAAACTTTTGTCGATACCAGTAATTGATGTTGTAATTAATGGAGAGAGGCGACCTTTAATGATTGCGGCATCAATCACCACTTCCAGTCTTGCAAAATGTTTCAATGGCGAGATCAGAAAAATAATATATCCGGAACTTTAATATGGAACGTTTCAGTGAATATAGAGTTATGTGGATAATGGTATTTTTTGATTTGCCTACAGAGACAAAAAAGGAGAGGAAGGAGCATGCCCTGTTCAGAAAGAATCTGATGAGGGATGGATTTACCATGTTTCAGTTCTCAATCTACATAAGGCACTGTGCAAGTAAAGAGAATATGCAGGTGCATATCCGTAGGATTAAAAAGATAATTCCAGACAAAGGAAAAGTTGGAATAATAGGCATTACCGACAAACAGTTTGGAGAGATGGAGATATTTATAGGTAAAAAAGAGAGTAAACCGGAATCTCAAGGCCTGCAGCTGGAACTTTTTTAAACTGGATGCAATCTTTCAAATTAAAAAGAGCATGTTCCTTGCGGTTCATGCTCTTTTCAATGACAACTTTTTAAATTCTGATAATGGTTGTAACATCCTGTGTAATACATTATTGCTCTAATCGAGTTGTCAATAATGTCAAAGATACAATAATTTGAAAGCAATTCACAACACAAAAAAAGGAGTGCTGTTATTCGGCACTGTTGTCAATAATGTCAAAGATACAATAATTTGAAAGCAATTCACAACAGGGCCAATCCAAATCTGTTCGGAATACCAGTTGTCAATAATGTCAAAGATACAATAATTTGAAAGCAATTCACAACGAGATGAATTTGATTGAATTTCTTAACATGTTGTCAATAATGTCAAAGATACAATAATTTGAAAGCAATTCACAACACAATCGGCTACGGCCATACAAGGGGCGTGGTTGTCAATAATGTCAAAGATACAATAATTTGAAAGCAATTCACAACCAGGCTATCAAAGAGGGTACAACAACAGTCGTTGTCAATAATGTCAAAGATACAATAATTTGAAAGCAATTCACAACTGCAAATTATATTGCACAGCTTGCAAAGGAGTTGTCAATAATGTCAAAGATACAATAATTTGAAAGCAATTCACAACATAACGGTGTTAATCTCTTCCTGAATATCGTTGTCAATAATGTCAAAGATACAATAATTTGAAAGCAATTCACAACCGGGTGCAACTCGCTAATCATCGTAAGCAAGGGTTTAGGCTTTTTGTAGAAGACCTAAATGCAGAGCCAGAAATAAAAGAAATAAAAAAGGGAGCCGAATAAGCTCCCTTTTTTATAACCATCTGCACGGCTCATTATTTTTTGCGGCTTCCCTCTTACAAGCGCTGCTAAGCATATTAATCTGCACGCAAATATCTTTTACAAATTGTACAAGGCTTGGTTTATCTGCGAGCGGATTAATTTTATTATAGAGGTGCCCAGATAAATACGCCAAATCTGTGCGGAGCGCGTCATATACCGAGAGGCTTTCTGTTAAATAGGGCCCATCACAATCGCGCTTTATTATTTGCCCATTCATATAAATCATTTCGCCATAGCCTGGTATTTTCGAGAAAGTATCATCAAAAATTACAACATTTGGCCAAGCGTCGAAAGATTTAGCTCGATTAAGTGCGGCCTCTGGGCTTTCGGCATCAAACCTATGGGTAGTTACTTTTTTGTTTTTGTCTGTATAAATTGCTGTATAGCTTCGCATAATTTTTTAGTAATTAGTAATTTTTAAATCAGTTTTACCCGCCTCTTTGCGGAGGCGATTAATATATTTGAGAGAGGTTGTCAATACCGTCAAAGAACAATAACTCACACCAGCATTTTTGCCAGTGCTTGTGCCATCATTTCGGCTCCTTCCTGGGTGGGGTGGGTGCCGTCGGTGATGTATGGGTTGTAGTTGCCGAAGTAGCCGTCTTCAAAGCCTTTTATTGTGCGGTTGAGGTGTGGGTTTATGCCGCTCAAATTGTGCATGTCGAGTACTGGGAGTGAGTAGAATGCGGCGACCTCCTTTATTGCATTTATCCAGCTTTCCCATTTGAAGAGGGCCTCGGCATTGTTTTCCGGGGTGTTTGGGAGGTGTGATTTTTCTGCATCAAGAAGTTTTATCGGGGTCAATATTACAATTTTTCTTTTTGCCCCGACAGATGGTTCTGCATCTCCAATATATTTGGTGTAAAGCCCTTGCAGAAGGGTGTGCAATGCCCCATAGAAGGTTGTGTTGCAGCGGTCGCTCATTTTGCCGAGCGGAACGCCGCAACGGACATCATTTGTTCCGCCCATAACTGTTATGATATCGGCATCATCCGGCATCTCTGCATAACGGATGCACATTGGTGTGTTTTCCGGCAGATTGGCTATGGTTGAGTCTGAAATGCCAAAATTGCTGAATTCAACTTCGCTGCCAGATAACTTTTCGAGTTTCTGGGCCGCCAATGCTGCATAACTCTTCAACTGGCCCGGATAGCCGGGGTAATTTCTTGGGATGAATCCGTATGTTATGGAGTCGCCCAGTGCGCAGTATTTAATTTTTCTCTTTTCAGACATGGCCGGTAAATCTTCTATTTGTTTTTACTATTGTTCTCCTGCAGTTCAAAAAGATCTCTCTTCGGCCACTCCTTTACACGCGAAATGGCCCTTGAAATGCTGCGGTTCATCTGTTTGGCAAGCCGTGGGCCTATCCATGAAGAGCTGTTGGACAAGAATACCCAGGCATATCCATCTCTCTGAACCTTTATCATGGCGCTTGTGCCGGCCATTGAACCGGTTCTCTGCCACTCTCTTGAATTGGCTGCCGACCATCCTGCAGGCCTGCATTTTTTATTAGAAAGAATCATGAACTCTATGCTCTCTTTGGATAGAATCTCCTCTTTTACAGCACATTTGTCGATTGCAGAGATAAATTTAAGCAGCTCTACAGGTGAGGCAACCCAGCCACCTGCACCATACAGTCCATGCACATTATTGCCTCCCAAGCTCTTCATCACAAGGGTGTCGCTGCCGTCAAATGCCGGAACAGGCTCTGCCTCCCTCACTTCGTAATAGTGTACCTCATTTTCCTTGAACCCTTCGGAAAAATTTTCTGCCAGATGTATGTCATAACACCCTGCAGGGGCCAGGATGGAGTCTTTTACATACCTCTCATATGGCATGCCTGAAGCCTTTTCCACCACTTTCGACAATACAATATATCCTAAATTTGAGTAGTCGAACCACCCTCCAGGTTTTGCACGCAATCTGTTCTTTGAAGCATACTCCACCATATCATCCATACTCAACGGCAGATCCTTTTTCAGCCATTTTGCAACAAGATCTGGATTGAATGCCGCATCACCGTGCGGATTTGAGAAACCGGCGGTGTGGCGCAGCAGATGTTCAACTGTAATCTGGTCTGTCTGCCTGCTTCTGAAGTTGAGGAACAGCGTGTCATTGAGAATGCCCTCTTCTCCAAACACCTTATCATCTACAGAGAGAGCTCCGGTTTCATTGAGTCTCATTATGGCAACGGCGGTGATGAGTTTTGATACTGAGGCCACCCTGAAAATATGCTTAACATCACACTCTGTACTGTCCTGCAGGCTTGCATACCCATATCCTTTGGCGTAGAGCAGACTGTCGTTGCGCATAATGGCAAAAGAGCCTCCCTTTATATCCCACTGCCTTATGAATCTCCTTATTGCAGCATCAAATTTCTTTGTATGTGGAGTATCACTCATGGAGTTGTCTATGAGTCTGTTCAAAGGCACAATATCCTCTGTGTCTGAGATCTTTTCCCCTTTTTCCCTCATCCTTCCGCTCAGGTTGAGGACAACGGCAATAGCAGCTGCTACAGCCACAAAAAGGATAAGTTTTTTATGCTTTTTCAAATGCTTCATCACAGATACCGGGAATGTATGGAACAATGCAAAGATAAAAAAATATAACTACTTTTGTAATATGTATATTTTCAATCCCGAACACGATCTCTGTATTGCAAATGGAGATATCCATTTTGTGCCACCCGAGAGCGCATTGGCCTTTGGACGCGACTGTGCTTCATTGGTGCGGCTTATGGAGGGCCTTGATGCAGAGGCGGATTTGGCCAAGGAGGCAGAGTCTCCTGCAGGAAAGATTCTCCCTTGGGGATGGAATTCGGTGCTGTGCGACAGACTGCGCAAGCAGGGCATCCCTCAAAGTAAGCTCCCCTCTGAGGAGCAGTTACGCAGCATAGTGGAACTCTCTCACAGAAAGCTGGCCCATACTGCCCTTGAGTATCTGTGTGAGAATCCCTCCATGGCAGAAATTGATGAAAATTCCGATAATCAGCTCGCAGCACTGATCGGCCATGATTACCGCATTGCGGCCGATTCCCAGGAGCAGGTGGAGCTCTTCCTCAAAAAAAATCCTCATATTGTGCTGAAAGCACCTCTTTCCGGAAGTGGAAAGGGAATCCGTTTTGTTTCGGAAGAACTCTCTCACAGTGATGCAGGCTGGTGCCGCAATCTCGTTGCCAAACATGGCTATGTGGTGGCAGAGAAGCGGATGCTTCCACTTTTGGAATTTGCAATGCTTTATAAAACAGATGGTTGTGGTGGTGTAACTTTTTGTGGTTACTCACTTTTCTGGTCGGAAAATGGTGCCTATCGTGGAAATGTGCTGGCATCAAATGATTTCATAAAGGGAAAAATAGAGGAGTATTTGCCGTCGGGAATGGTAGAAAGGGTTGAAAAGCTTCTTGAGGAGTTCCTGAAGACAAATGTTGCCGGAAAATATGAGGGCTTTGTTGGGGTAGACCAGTTCATCTGCCGAGATCCATACGGGCTCAGCGGTGCAGTGGAGAGACTCCTTTACAATCCGGTGGTGGAGATAAATCTGCGTATGACAATGGGACTTGTTGCTCGGAACATTTATGACAATTTTGCTCCGGAGTTCGGTTTGCAGCAGGGTAGCCATATATTTGAAATTTGCAGGAATATCCCTGAAAAGGGGAGGTATTCATATAGAATAGCTAAAACATTTGTACATTTGTGATAATCTAAACTTTAAAACGATGCATCCTCTTCTTGAAAAACTATTTGGCTTTGATTCTGCAAAGACCACTGTGAAGACCGAAATTCTGGCCGGTTTTACAATATTCCTCACTATGTCCTATATTCTTGCTGTAAACCCGAAAATGTTTTCAGTTCTTGAGCAGATGCCATCAGGAGCCGTTTTTACAGCTACAGCGTTGGCAGCAATTGTAGGAACTCTTGTGATGTCGTTGGTGGCAAAGATGCCGTTTGGCCTTGCTCCGGGTTTGGGGCTGAATGCCTTTTTTGTATATACGGTCTGTTTGGGTATGAACTGTTCTTGGCAATTTGCCCTTACTGCAGTATTCATAGAGGGACTTATATTCATACTTCTTACAGTCACAAGTATAAGGGAGGCTATTGTAGATGCAATTCCACATACAATGAAGACAGCCATAAGTGCAGGAATAGGATTGTTCATAGCATTCATAGGTCTGCAGAATGCCGGTATTATTGTAAACAACGAGTCTACTTTGGTGGCTATCGGGGATCTCACAAATAAAAATACCCTTCTGGCAATAATAGGACTTATAATAACCAGCTGGCTGGTTGTAAAGAATATTAAGGGTGGCATGTTGCTGGGAATACTCATAACCTCTGCAATCGGTATTCCTTTAGGCATAACACATTGGGATGGGATAGTTTCAACCCCGCAATCAATCTCAGATATTGCCTTTAAATTTGAATGGGACAAGATCTTTACTGTGGATATGGTTGTTGTTGTCCTTACATTCCTCTTTATAGATATGTTTGGAGCAATGGGAACCTTTGTGGGAGTCTGTCTCAAGGCTGGTATGGTTGGTCCCGACGGAAAAATAGCCCGTATCAAACAGGCATTCCTTGCTGATGCCATTGCAACAACAGCCGGT
Source organism: Bacteroidales bacterium (assembly GCA_017935505.1). Lineage (GTDB taxonomy): Bacteria > Bacteroidota > Bacteroidia > Bacteroidales > UBA932 > Egerieousia. The sequence continues at coordinate 305,311 of JAGBHM010000014.1, forward strand.
GCATGTATGGGAGTTTCGGCAACAACAACATATGTGGAGAGTGCTGCAGGTGTGGCACAGGGAGGACGTACCGGCCTTGTATCGTTTGTGATTGCAGTATGTTTTGCAATATCGCTATTTTTCTCACCACTCTTTTTGGCAATACCTTCGGCTGCAACAGCGCCTATCCTCATAATCGTGGGACTCTTTATGATGAGCTCTGTGAAGGAGATACCATTTGAAGATTATGCAGAGTCAATCCCGGCCTTTATTGCAATGATAATGATGCCGCTGACATACTCTATAGCGGAGGGTGTACTGCTTGGCATGATCAGTTATGTAGTTATAAACTTCCTGTGTGGAAACTACAAGCGCCTCACACCGTCGATGTATATAATTGCGATACTGTTTATCCTCAAATATGTGTTTATAAAATAAACTGCAAGCCGAGAGCAGAACTCAAGCTTGCTTGAAGGTATGCCGAGGCGCCGCGTGATTGTAAACAAAGTTTAAAATAAACTGCAAGCCGAGTGCAGAACTCAAGCTTGCTTGAAGATATGCCGAGGCGCAGCGTGATTGTAAACGAAGTTTAAACTAGGAATCAGCAGTTTTTCTTGAGTCGTCTCTCGTGCATATACATCTGCCAGCTGTTAAAGAGGTTCTGCCAGATGGAGTATAGTGCTATTGATACAGAAGAAAGAGGGCTAAGATAGATGTTGGCCATCCAGATTCCCAATGCGGAGTTCTTTTGTCCCAGCATCTGGCCTCCTGCTACTGTGTCCCCATATTTGCGTCCTATAAGTTTGCCGAGGCCAAACTGGATGGCGCATATGAAGATGGAAATAATGCCGAGGGTAATGATGCTGCCGATATTCTCCTTGCCGTGCAGGAAGATGAAATTGATGGTTTGACCTAACGTTATGGCAAGGGCCAGTGCCCACAAATGGAGCGACCAGGCCTTGTATCTGCTGATGAAGGCATTTGCCTTTGGTGCCCAGAATTGCAGGGCGAGGGCGAGGAAGAATGGGAATGCTATTATCGGGCTCACTCTTTTTAGAATAAGCCAGAAAGAGTCGAGGAAAGGCATATCCTGCTGTAATCCGATAAATGAGAAATATATAGGGGCAACGATTGCCACCATGAGGTTGCCAAGTATAACATGAGCCGTAACAGTTTCTCTGTTTGCTCCGAGCAGGCACGAAATCACAACTGAAGAGGCGGCCACAGGGCACAGAACTGCAATAAGCACTCCCTCTGCCACAATTTCATCACCGCCAACACCCTTTGCAATGAGGTATCCTCCCAGGCTCACAAGAATCTGGAAAAGGAGCAGTGATACATTCATTCCGGTCATATGGAGCAATCGGAGCTTTTTGATCTCAACAGCTGTAAAGTTGAGCAGTAGGATGGAGAATATCAGGTATGGCACAATAATCACTAAGGTGTTGCACCACTGGTGAAACAAAAGGCCGAACAATATGGCTATAGGTAGAATAAGACTCCTGTTCATAAGGGAAAATATTATATGGCGTGTTATAATATATAAATATGCGGTAAAAGCGGCGCAAAGGTATCTCTTTTAACTCAAATTAGTTTCTTTTTTGATAAATTTATACCTTTGCCGCCCTACAGCTATATAAAAATGCAAGATCTGTCACACATAAGCGAAGAGTCATTCGAAGGCATATTCAGACAATATTTCCACAAAGTGGTCTACTATTCGTACAACTATGTGAGGGATATGGAGAAGGCGAGGAATATTGCCCAGGATGTCTTTTATCAGCTGTGGAAGCATAAGGATGATGTCAATTTCAATGACACCACACCTCTACCTTTTCTTTTGGTCATAGCAAAGAGGCTCTCTCTCAATCTGTTGAGAAAAGAGAACTGCAATACAGAATATTTTACTTATCAGAAAAAGAGATATACGCTCCGCCAATTTGATATGGATGCCCTTATGGACTCTTCTGCAACATCACTCTATATCGGAGAGGTTCAGAGGCTTTTCAGGGAGGGGCTCGACAGAATGCCTGAATCGGTGAGGGAAACATTCTTGCTGAGTCGCAATAAAAATATGAAATATAGGGAAATTGCCGATCTGCTGAATATTTCGCCAAAGACTGTGGAAAACAGGATGTCGGTGGCCCTAAGTGTTTTACGTGGTGTTTTTGTGGAATATTTTCCAAATGGCGAAAGTAGAGCAGGCTTTTGACATAGGGAAAATTTTACGGAGATTGTTATTATATTTGAATGGCTTTATGGAAGAAAAAGATTACATAGTCAGGTTCATGCAGGGAGAATGCTCTAAAGAGGAGCAGGAACTTGTATTGAGTGAAGCTGCGCGCAATCCGGAATTTAAGAAGATGCTCATTGAACTTAAAAATATTTATGTTCATGAGAATATGCCGGATAGAGAGGCTTCAGAGGCTGAATATGCCTCTTTTAAGGAGTATGCTATGCAGAGGATGCTACTTGAAGAGGATGAAATGGCCACCGAGAGGCATCTGGAGCGTGAAGCAAATGAAGGTAAAAGTAGAAGACATTTTTTCAAAACTCTTTCGCGAGTGGCCTCATGGAGTGCTGCAGCCATTGTAATAATACTTCTTGCGCTAAATCTCAGATATCACTATCTCGAATTCCATGATGAAAAGGAGGTTGTAGCGGAGGTGCTCACCTCAACTCTTCCAATAGAATCGGTGAACACTCTCTATACAGCCAAGGGTGTGAAGGGTGAAACAATCCTTCCCGACGGCTCAAAAGTCATTCTCAACTCAGATTCGCGCATAACATATCCCGCAAAATTTACCGGAAGTACCAGAGATATAGAGTTCTCAGGTGAAGGCTATTTTGAGGTGCAGAAAGACTCGCTCCATCCTATGGTTGTGCGCTGCAACAAGAATTTCAGAGTGATAGTGTATGGTACAACTTTCAATATCAAAACCTACAATAACGACAATAATGCCAAGACAACACTCATAAGCGGCTCCATTAAAATTGTGGAGAATGTCGATGGTAAGGAGTTTGTGAGGGATATTGCACCAAACCAGACATATACAATTGAAGAGAGCCGACAGCTTGCCACACTTGAACAGAAGGTAGATACCGAAAAAGTGTGTGAGTGGAAAGATGGCATATTGTCATTCGATTCAACTCCATTCAGTGAAGTTGTGAAGGTTCTCGAAAGATGGCACGGCCTGCAGATTATAGTAAAAGACAACAGCAAACTCAATATACCGATTACTGCCAGATTTACTACAGAATCGATTGTGCAGATCATGGACCTGCTCAAGTTCTCAACAGGTATCGGATATAGTATAAGCGATAATATCGTAACGGTAAAATAGCTCACCATAGCATAAATATGTAAAAAATCTGCACTTGCAGAGGGGGTAAGTACTTTTTGGTGTGTTCCTACTATTATAACATAAGTCGGAATAAGATAAACCTAAATAAACCAAAAAGTATTAGCCTATGAAAAAGCTTAATTTCACAAGAAAGTTAAGGGCATTGTTGCTTCTTAACGTCTTTATCTGGTCTTGTGCATCAATGGCTTATGCACAAAATCTGAAACTCGATTTCAATAACGCCCCTCTGAAAGAGGTGCTGGCTGCAATTACAAAGGAGAGCGGCTACAATTTCGTCTATTCAGAAAAGACTGTAAATCCGCAAACAAAAATTACAATCAGCTATTCTGGAAATGTTGAGCCGATAAACAACGTCCTCAATAAAGTGTTTTCAGGCACCAATATAGCCTACAAGGTGAATGGCAAGCAGGTGGCACTCTCAGTGTCGCAGGCAAAAGCAGTCCAAACTGCCCAGGCAGGTGTGATAAAAGGTAATATCAAAGATGAGGATGGAATGCCCATGCCCGGAGTTACCATTGTAAATGAGCGTTCAAAAAAGTTTGCAACCTCGGATGAGAATGGTGACTATTCAATTGAGGCAAAAGAGGGTGATGAGCTCAGCTACTCTTTTATCGGAATGCTTCCAAGCAAGGTTACTGTAGGTAAAGGCAATATACAGGATATTCTTTTGAAACTCGATGCTGTTGTGCTGGAGAATGTAGTTGTAACCGGTTATCAGGATATTCAGAAAGAGAAGGTTACAGGTGCCATTACAACCGTTTCTTCTAAAAAGATCGAAGAGCGTTATACTCCTAACATCCTTACAAACCTCGAAGGTAAAGTTGCAGGTCTTACAACTTATGGTGGAAAGACCACAATTCGTGGTACAAGTTCATTGTATGCAGAGACCAATCCGTTGTTAGTAGTTGATGGACTTCCAATTGAGGGTAGAATTGAGGATTTGAACCCTTACGATATCGAGAGTGTCAACGTATTGAAAGATGCCGCTGCAACTGCAATCTATGGTGCCCGCGCTTCAAACGGTATCATCGTAATCACCACCAAAAACGCAAGAAAGAAGGGTAAAATAGATATCGATTTCTCTGCAAACTGGACAATGTACCAGAAAAAGAACATGGATTATGCCGACAACTTCTATATGAATGCTGCCGAGCAGGTTAAGGTGGAGAATGATTTCTACAATTGGGTATTCAATGGTCCCGACAGCGATACAGATGACCCTTACGGTGATGTAGAGACAGCGATAGCTGCCGGTAGTGGTGAGATTTCTCCTGTACAATGGGCATATTACCAACTTGGCAAGGGCCAGATTACACAAGCCCAGTTTGATGCAAAATTGAAGGAGTTGTCGAACAATAATTTTGCAAAAGAGTATGCTGATGCTGTATATAAAGCACAATTCATGCAGCAGTACAACCTTGCATTGCGCAGCAGCTCAGATAAATTCCAGAGCAACCTTACATTGAACTACAAGAGTGACAATATGGGTATTATAAATGCCGGAATGTCACAATTGAACATAAGTTATAAAGGTACATACGACATCGCAAAATGGTTGAGAGCTTCGGTAAGCATCAACAGTATCTATTCCGACAGCAAAACTGCAGGTTATGACTACAACTCATCCCATACAAATCCTTGGGCAGTGCCTGCATATGAGACTATGTACAATCCGGACGGCTCGTATAGAAATATCTACTATTGGTATGGAGGTACAAGTTATTCACCAATTGAGGAGGGATTGCATGATCTGGGTGTGAAGATAGTTGACGAGTTCTATAACAATACCCAGCGTGTGAAGAGAAACCATACACGCTACCATGCAGATTTGCAGTTCAAGATTATTGACGGCCTCACTGCAAACGCACAGTTCATCTACGAAGATAGCAAAACTACAACCGACTGGCATGCAAATGCAGAGAGCCACGTTGCAAGAACTATCCGTAATGCATATACTATAAAAGATGCGGCTACAGGAAAAATTGAGTACCTTACCCCTAAATCAGGTGGTATGTTGCAGCAGCAGAATGTAAGAGGTTCATACTGGACTACTCGCGGACAGTTGAACTACACCAAAACTTTCAAGAAACACTCAATAGCAGCTATTGCCGGTCTTGAGTTCAGAGAGACCCTTACAAACGGTACAAAATCCCTTATCTTGGGATATGATGAGCAGTTGCAGAACAGCTCTACCCATACAATAGATTTCGGAAAATTGAGCACTATGAGTAATTCTCCATACTATCTTGCAGTAAATGGCGGATTTCCTGCACAGCAGTTTGCATTCGATCCTTATATGAGGGATGGTATGGGAATTGTTCCTGAACAGAAGCACCGCTTTGCATCAGGTTATGCAAACCTTACCTATACATTTGATGAGAAGTATAATGTATTTGGATCGTTCCGTAAGGATTATGCCGATGTTTATGGTCTGAATGCCAAATTCCGCGGATCACCGCTATGGTCAGTTGGTGCAGCTTGGAACATCAACAATGAGAAATTCATGCAGAATGTAAAATGGGTTGACTTTTTGAAACTCCGTTTCAGCTATGGTGTTACAGGTAATATTTACCAAGGTGCAACCTCTTATATGACAGCCTCTTCTGATGGAGTGAATGAGTTTACAAACCTTCCGTTCGGTACAATCGACTCTCCTGCAAATCCAAACCTCAAATGGGAGAAGAATATAATTACCGATATAGGTATTGATTTCTCTTTGCTCGACAACAGATTGCGAGGTAACATTGATTACTACATCAAGACCGGTAAAGATATCTTCTCAAACAAGACTCTCGACCCTTCTACAGGATTTACAACCATGTTCGTGAATATGGCAAGCATGGAGAACAAGGGTGTTGAGGTGCAACTTACATACGATTGGTTCAGAGAGAGAAGAGAAGGAGGATTTGCATGGGCAACAAGTCTTACATTCTCGCATAACAAAAACTGTGTTACAGATGTTGAGAACCCGGCTACTACAGCATGGCAGTTGATAGATAACCCTTATAAAGTGGGATATCCTAGCAGTGCAATGTGGAGCTACCGTTTTGCAGGTATTAGTGATGCTGAGGGCGAAAAGGGCCAGACATTGTGGTATGGAAATGATGGAAACAAAGTTCATGGTGCATCTGGTCAGAATATCGATGTGTTGGAGTACTCCGGACAATCAGATCCTGTAACTGTGGTGGGATTCGACAACAGATTCTCATTCAAAGGCTTCAGCTTGAGTATACTGATGGCTTACTATGGCGGCCACAAAATGAGAGCACTGCCTGAGGAGGAGACATTTGATGTTCCTTATTCGGCACTGGCTAGCTATTACAACAATGCATGGACCCCAGAAAATCCTACAAATACTCCAGGTATCGGTAGATATGCTTCAACAGCTATAGGAAGTGAGTGCCGTTATTCAAATATGTCTGTACATGATGCCTCTTTCTTGAAGATCAGAAATATTGTATTGGGATATGACCTTCCTCAGAGATGGATCAACAAGATTGGTATAAACAGGGCAAGCATCCGCTTCCAGATTGATAATCCAAAGGCCTTGTGGGTTGCCAACGATATAAATGTAGATCCTGAGACATTGGGTATCCGCAATCCAAGTTCATATATCTTAGGAATTAATATTAACCTGTAAACTGTGAATTGTATGAAAAAAATATTATATAGCTTCTTTGTATTGAGCGCTCTGCTCTTTGCATCGTGTGAGGATTTTACAGATCTGCAGCCTAAGGGAAAAAACCTCCTTTCCACAACAACAGAACTTGAGTTGCTGTTGAACAACGAATTTTATATGGGCTCAGATGATTTCAGGGAGACAGTAGGTGATATGATTTATGCCTATTCCCCTGTTGCCAATGAACTAAACCGCGAAAGCAAGACAAGGGATGTCATAAAATGGACATGGGATGATAAAAATCTTGCCAAAATGGCGGAACTTACCTCTTCGGATAATGATTATGCAGATTGGTACTCTGTTGTGGGAACAATAGCAAATCCTATCCTTGCCAAAATTGATGCTGCGGAGGATGATGAATCTGTGAAGGCACAATTGAAGGCAGAGGCCCTTACATTAAGAGCATATTTCCAGTGGCTGCTTGTAAACAAATTTGCGAAGGCTTATGATCCTTCAACAGCAGAGAACGATCCTGGTATTCCTTATGTGCTTGAAGATTGGGATCTTACAGTTCCAACTGAAAAGTGGACGGTTGCTCAGGTTTATGAGCAGGCATTGAAAGATATCAATGATGCAATTGCTCTGAATGCCCTTCCTAATATGAATGTAAACCGCATGAGAATGTCGCTTCCTGCAGCTTATGCAGTAAAGGCGCACATTCTTATGAGCATGCAGAAATATGATGAGGCAAAAGCTGCAGCAGAACAGTCACTTACTATCAATTCTACCGTAAATGATTACAATTCTGAGGCAATGACAAGGTATTCTTATGGTTATATTCTTGGTCAGGCTTGGCCTTGTGTAGACAGACCTCATTTGAAATGTGAAGAGGATCTCTTCTATACATATTACCTTGAGTTGTTCAATATGATTTCAACTGAAGCGTTGGCCGCATTTGAGGATGGCCATGCAAGCAAAGAGAAGATTGAAAACGGAGATATGATGTATGATTATATGATGGGTAAACCTGAAGAGGGAGCCGGATATGCTATGAATATGATAGGATTGCCTTATCTGGCCACTTTTGATCTGACCGGCGGTTGGAATGGTTGCGGTTTGAAGACTACCCATATGTATCTGATAGTGGCAGAGGCAAATATCCGTAATGCAAAATATGATGATGCAATGGAGGCTTTGGATAAGATTCGTGTAAACAGAATTGATCCTGCCAAATATCAGCCTCTTAAAGGTACTGTTACTACAGAGGAGGATGCAATTTTCCGTCTCAAACAGACTTCTCATGGAGAGAATTGCTACTCTTTGTACAACTTTATAAATAAGAAACGTTGGAACCAGTGCGGAAGCAAATGGGAGGAGACCCTTACCAAAAATATGCTTGGTAAAACATATACTTTGGCACCGGATTCTCCTATGTGGATTTTCCCATTCCCTAAGAATGCAACCAACAACAATCCAAACTTGTTGCCTCATAACAATGGCGTAGAGTATTAATCAAGGGTATTATAGCAGAACAATGATGAGGAGGGTGACCGTAAAGGCCATCTTCCTCTTTTTATATAGTCACTTATATGAAAGTATTATATATGGATAGGGAAAATGCTTTTTGGCGTGTTATTCAATTATAAGCTGTAGCTATATTTTTAAAAATAATTAAATTTTATCATAAGATGAAGAGGATATTTTTGTTTTTTGTTACATCTCTCTTTGCTGTAGCAGCCTTTGCACAGTCTCAGGGAAAGGAAAAAATTAGTCTTAACGTCCTTTATGTAGGCGGATCTTCCGATTGGATGGATGGCGGAATGGGTATCTCAACCAATAACCATCCCGATTCAATAGCATCAAGAACAGGGGCATTTGAGGCTCTTTTAAAAGATAATTTTACAGGTGTTACAGTTGTTCAGGGCTCTGAATACAAACCTGAAATGTCGGCAAAATATGATGTTACAATATTGGACAGTAAAATTCCAAAACTGAGGAACCGGATACATAAAGGGAATGAATATTATGGCGATGCATATCTTCCGAATGATTTCAGCTATCCAACAATGTTTCTTGTAGAGACTGGAGATGTTTTGGGCCGTACTTTGGGTGCAAAAACAGACTGGTTCTGCCTCTGTATGGCCGGTGATGCCTATAATGTGAATACAGAGCATCCTATTTTCAATACTCCATATAAGGTGAACATTACCTTAGAAGAGAAACCTACTCCGGAAAATGCTTTTGAGTATCAGGGCTACTTCAGTGAGCCTATATCAAAAACACAGAAGATGTGGAGGGTACAGACACTGGATTATCATAATGCTCCGCAATTCCGTATCGGTATGATTTCGAGACCTTGGGGTTATGCAGATTCTCCTGAGGCTGAGGCTATAACAGGAGGCGTTTCTGCAAAATCTCCCGATGCTGTAGGAATCGGACGTCATGGAAACTTCTTCCATTGGGGCTTTTCAGCCTCTCCAAAATATATGACCGATGAGGCCAAGACAGTATTTGTGAATGCGGTGGTGTATACTTCGAAACTTAAAGGAGAGAGACTTATTGCAAGAAAATATGATTTGGGAGCAAATAAGGCGGATATTCCGTTCAAATGCTCATTGGTTACAGATGAGGCTTATGATGAGTATGTTCAGATGACCAAGGAGTCGAATGAGCAGATAAATGCTCTTGTGCAGGGCATCAAAGAGAAGCAGGCAAAAGGTGAAACACTCACCGAGACTGAGAAAATGTATCTTTCAATGCCGCTCAGAGAGGAGGTGCCATCTAAAGAGCAGTATCTGAAACGCCAGTTGGGAAAATATTATGATACCTATAAAGATAATATAAAGGGTTATCAAAAATATATGAAGGAGAATCTGCCATATTTTATTGCAAATGATAATTATGGTTTTGATCTGGATGAGGATGCAAAGAGCCTTAAAATAGCAAATACCGACAAGGCAATCCTGAACAAGGCCATAACATTGTGGGAGAAGGGAAAAGATGTGGAGAAGGCAAAACGTATTCTCGACAGATATACAAACTGCCTCTTTGAGACACCACAACAGTGGAGAGAGTGGTACAACAGCGTGGAGGAGAAGCTCTTCTTTACCCAGAGCGGCGGATGGAAATGGTTGGTAGATACAAAAGATACTGATGAGCCTGCAAATGATTATGATGCGAAACCAATTTATAAAGCAGCCAAATCGATAGAGTTGCCGGCAACAAATGACAATGAACCTGTAGCAGCAGGTGCTACTGTTTGCGTACTCCCAGGAGGAAGACAATGTGTTGTTGTAAAAATGAAGATACATGATGGATATCACATTTATAGTCCTCTCATAAATCCTGGAGCATTTACACCAACAAAGGTTGAAGTGATATTACCAGAGGGGTACACTGCAGATTCTATGAAATATCCTGCAACTGTGATGTCGGCATCGGGAACTCCAGAGTTCCAGGGAGAGATAATCTTCTCACAACCTTTATATGGTGTTGGTGGGGAAAAACTGGAGGTCAAACTGCAATACCAGTGCTGCGATCCGAGCATCTGTTTCCCTCCTGTAGAGAAGAAGCTGGAACTCAAGCCAATATTTTAATGATTTAAATGTATTTTGTATCTTTAAGACGTTAAATTCATTACAAACAAAATTACTATTATTATGAAAAAGTTATTTTTGGCAATAATGTGCCTTGCCGTTTTGGCATCTGCCGGGTGTTCGAGCAAGAAATCTACAGTTTCTGTATTGAAGGGTCATATTGACAGCGTTAAAAATGGCGCTCTGATAGCCAGTGTAAACAAACTTGACTTCTCAGGAACTGATTTTATAGATACTATCCGTCTGGATGAGAATGGAAACTTTACCTACACTCTTAATGATGGCAATTTCAGGGATGTTGTCATTACAGGAATGCCTTCGGAGGGTAAAAAGCTTTATGAGGAGCGATTTGGATATTTCCAGGTTCAGATGATTCCGGGAGAGAGTGTGACCCTGTCGGGGACTCTTGAGAAGCCTAAATTCTCTGGCAGCAAATTCTACAGCGACAAGGAGAGGGCTGAGGCACTGGTTAGTCCATTGCGCGAAAAATTGGAAAGTGTTCGTGCAAGTTTGATGGAGCGCCTGAATGCGGGTGAAGATGAAGAACTTATTAACAACGAGTATCAGCAGGCTTATAAGCAATGGAAAGAGGATTATGAGAAGAATGCCCTTGAATTCGTAAAAGAAAATCCAGATAGTGACTACTCATATTATATCACAGCAAGTTTTGGTGAACCGTTGAAGAGCGAGGCAATGGCATTGCTAACTGAAAGAGTGAAAAATGGCCCTGTAAAGAGCTATGATGAGGGCCTTACTGCTATGCTTAAGGCAAATGAAGAGCGTCAGAAAGCCATAGAGGAGGCCCGTAAAAATGTGGCTGAGGGCAAACCTGCTCCAGACTTTACACTCAATGACCTTGAAGGAAAACCTCTTTCACTTTCATCTTTGAAAGGCAAATATGTGGTGCTTGATTTCTGGGGAAGCTGGTGCGGATGGTGCATCAAGGGTATTCCTCATATGAAAGAGTACTATAAAAAATATAATGGAAAACTCGAAATTCTCGGCATTGCATGCGGTGATACAGAGAAGGAGTGGAAAGATGCTGTAAAAGAGCATTCAATTCCTTGGCTGAATGTAATAAATGATGAGGAGGGTGGAAAAGATGTGAGCAGCGCATATGCAGTTACCGGTTATCCAACAAAAGTTGTGGTGGATCCTCAAGGTAATATTGCAAAAATTATTGTAGGAGAGAGCCCGGAATTCTACGAATATCTCGACAAAATTTTAAAATAATATGAAAAAGAAAGGTCTTGTCGCAATAATTGCGGCTCTGGCTCTCTGTGGTTGTACCCAGAAGGCCGAAAATGAGTTTGTGCTCAAAGGAAACATTTCAAATTACCCGAATGAAAAAATCTATTTTATGCTGGGGGATGCCATGGGTGGCAATCCTGTATTGGATAGTGCCGATGTGACGGATGGAAAGTTTGAGTACAGGGGCTTCGTTGATGAGCCGCAGAGATTGAGCATAACAGATAGGGTTGTTTCGATGTCCAAATATGATCCAAATATAAAGGGCATAAGCATCTATATTGAACCAAAGATCATGAATCTCTCAATGGAGTGGTTTGCTCCGCAGGAGAATATGCAGAATACTATAAAAGAGTATACATTGGAGGGCTCTTCTACCGATGCTGAGGGCAAGATTTTTAATAAGATGATGGAGGCGGCAAAGGCTGATTTTGCAGATAGTGTACTCGCTTTTGCCCATAAATATCCCAACTCTTATGTGGCGGCACAGATGCTGGAGACTTATGAGGGGTCCATCTCTTTGGAGAAGCTGAAGAAGAGTTATGAAGCATTGTCGGAGGTGGCAAAAGGGTATACGCCGGGAAAAAATGTGGCTCAAGTGATAGAGAAAAGGGAGTCCATTGTACCTGGCAAACCGGTACCGCAGTTTTCGCGCACAGATATAAATGGCAATACTTTCTCTATGTCTGATCTTGAAGGTAAGGTGGTTCTGATTGATTTCTGGGCCTCATGGTGCAAGCCGTGCAGAGCTTCAATGCCCCATATAAAAGAGTTGTATAAAAAATACAGTAAGAAGGGATTTGAAGTTCTGTGCATTGCTGATAATGACAATGATGAGCAGACCTGGAAAAAGGCTGTTGAGGTAGATGGAACAGAGGATTTCATCCACATACTCAGAGGATTGAAAGTGACTGATTACGGCTTTGACCGTTCAAATGATTTGAGTGATCTCTTCACAACTCATGTTCTGCCAACAAAATTCCTTGTAGGAGCCGACGGAAATTTTGTTCTCACATTTGCTTCAGACGAGGAGCTTGATGCAAAACTGAAAGAGCTGTTCGGATTCTAGACAATTCAAGACCTTTTAAATAAGAGAGGCTGGCCGATCGGTCAGCCTCTCTTCTACTTTATATACATGTATCGCGAAGTGTCAGCAGAGTAAGTTTGGCTTGGTTCTGTTTTCAATGTTTTGCTGAGCGCTATTTTGCGGCATCAATCTCTTCCAAAAGGGCTTTTACCGCTGCTTCGAGCTGCTCATCTCTTCCTTTAATGACCAGTTCCTTTGTGTTTTCAACATCAATGTCAGGGTTGAGCTGGCTGTTCTCGAGGTAGGTTCCGTCGGCCTGGCGGTATCCTACAATCGGAATACCGAATCTCAAGGTAGGATCCTGCATTGTCTCCCACGAAACTGTGGTCATTGTGCCTGGAACAGGTTTGCCCACAAGTTTGCCCATACCCTTATGTTTATATACCCATGGGGTGCCGTGGGCATTTGAGTAGTTGGCTTCACCTATAATCATAATTGAAGGTTTATTGTAGCGGCGGCTCGGCATATCACACGCATCCTTGCCTCTGACCTCCTGAGTGAGGTATTTTTTGCCACTGAACAATATCTCGATATCCTCGTGCAGACGTCCTCCTCCATTAAAACGGGTGTCAATCACTATACCGTCGCAATGGTTGTATCTGCCAAGTATGTCTGAGTATACATTTCTGAAACTTGCATCATTCATTCCCTCTATATGCACATATCCCAATCTGCCTCCCGACAATCTCTCAACCTCTTCAGCACACCATTTTATCCACCTCTTGTAGAGAAGTGTATTTACAGTGCCGTTTGAAACAGGTTTTACAACCTCTTCTACAATGGAACCGTCGGGTTTTTTGTAGGTTATCAGGGTGCGCTCTCCTGCTTTGTTGTTCAACAGCGGGTAGTAGTCCATTTCTTTAAGAATCTCAATGCCGTTGATTTTTGTGATAATGTCGCCTTTTGAGAGTTTTGAAGAGGCCTTGTCAAAAGGTCCCTGCTCAATGATCTCATCAACTTTAAGTCCGTCGTTTTTCCAGGTCAGATCGAAGAAGAGTCCAAGATTTGCGGTGGCATCATCACTGTTTTTTGCCTGCGGACTGTGGGTGCTGCCTGTATGTGATACATTCAGCTCTCCAAGCAACTCACTCAACATCTCGGCAAAATCATAATTATTATTGATATGAGGCAGGAATTTCTGGTACTCGTCGCGGTACATCTCCCAATCCACACCATGCATGCCGGTGTTGTAGAAACGTGCTTTTTCCTGTCTGTACACTCTGTCGAACATATATTCGCGTTCCGCAGCTTTGTCGAGAATCATCTCTGTACTTACATTTATTCTTTCAAGGTTTTTGCTGCCAGGTTTCATCTTCATTAATTTGCTGCCAAGCACAAACAGTGTTGACATATTCTTGTCCCAAACCAGATTGCCGCTTGCCGGACCTATTTTTACAGGTGTACCCCTCTTAAGGTCGAGCTCCCACAGGTTCATGCCGCTCTCATAAGAGCATTCATAGTAGAGTTTGTTGCCCTCTTTGTCTATTGTTGCATATCCCAGGTTTGAAGAGGTTGGGGTGAGGCGTATTATGCGGTCTTCGATATTGCGCAACTCCACAACAATATCAGCTTTCTTCGACTCTTTGCCATCATTTTTGGCAGTACTGTTACCATTGAGCTTCTCAACCTCTTTTGTCAGTTCTCTCTCCTCTTTTCCCATTTTGAACTTGTCATAGCTTTCACGGTTGAGGAATATAATCATAACATCCTCCAATGAGCCCCATGATGCATGGCTTCTCATGCCAAAGCGCTCAGATGAGAAGAGGATTGCGTTTCCGTCGAGAACCCAGCGTGGTGAGCTGTCGGTATAGCCACTGTTTGTAAGATTGATAACAGGTTCGCCGCCGGTGGTCTTTACAATACCTATATCATTATAAGGATAGTGCTTGTTGCCGGTGTAGCTCAAAAGGAGCCATTTGCTGTCGGGTGACCATGAGAAGGTGATTCCACCTGTTGTGCTATAGTGCTGGCTGCCGTCGGTAATCTGCCTTATTTTGCCGGTTGCAAGATTCATGATCATGATCTTTTCGCGGTTCTCAACATAGGCAAGTTCTGTTCCGTCGGGTGAGAATTCTGGGGAACGTCTGTCTACATCATTCTTTTTGAAAAGCGGTTTCTCTTCAATTAAAGTGGCGTTAGGGAAGTTGATATCCTCTTTGCGCACGAGTTCCGCTGTGAAGATGTTCCATTTTCCGTCCCTTTCCGATGCATATGCCAATTTGCGGCCGTCGGGTGAGAATGTAACATCAGCCTCCGATGCGGCAGTGTTGGTAATCTGCTTGGTTGTGTTGTAATTTGATGAAGTTACAAACAGCTCTCCTCTGTTTATGAATGCAATCTGTTTGCCGTCAGGTGAGATAGTGGCGCCAGAGCCGCCCGAAACAGATAATGTTGCCATATTGCTTGCAGTGTTGTCTGCAATTGTCTCAACCTTTATCTTTACAGGGGCCTCATTTGCCCTCTTTACATAGATTCCACCATCATATCCATAGCAGAGAGTTCCATTATTTGAAACCGACAAAAATCTTACAGGATGAGTCTTGTGGTTGGTTATGCGGGTAATCTGGGCAGGATTGCTCAGAGGAAATGAGTATACATTGAAATTCCCCTCACGCTCGCTCAGATAATATATTGTGGAGCCGTCTGGAGAGGCGCATGGAAATCTGTCTTCACCCTCAAATGTTGTGAGTTTGGTATGTTTTCCATTATTATAGAGCCAGATGTCTCTTGTTATGGATGAGGTGTGGTGTTTGCGCCAGATGTTTTCACCGCCTTTCTTGTCCTGGTATACAAATTTTTTGTCGGAGCCCAAGAATGAAACCTCCTCAGCAGGTGTTGCCAGAAGCTGTTCTGCTCTGCCGCCCTCTCTGGATACAGCATAGAGCTCTGTCATAGAGCTTTTTGGGAATAGAACACTTGAGGCAGGATCCTGTATCTTCGCACTGAATACAATCTTCTTTCCGTCCGGAGTGTAGCTCCATGGTGTTTCCGAAGCGGAGTGTGTAGTAATACGTTTTGGGTTTCCACCCTCTGCTGCAACTGTATAGATGTCAAAATTTCCATGACGGTCTGAGGCAAAAGCAATCTCTTTTCCGTCGGGCGACCAAATTGGAGAATAGTCATAGGCGGTGTTGGATGTCAGCTGACGGGCTCTTCCACCATTGCTGCTTACAACCCAGATGTCACCTTTATATGAAAATGTAATGCTGTTTCCATCGGGTGAGATAGAAGGGTATCTCATCCATAATGCTTCTGATGCAAATGCTGTAATCTGCATGCAGAGTAATAGTAAGGTAAAAAGGTTTTTCATAGCTTAATTATTGGGGTTTATTAAGTATATGCACAAATATACCAATAAGGATAAAAATATCTATGAAAATAATTTGTAATTTCGTGGCAGCAATGATAGAAAACATAATAAAAACTAAAACTTTAAACTATGAGATTCGATGGAAGACGCAGAAGTTCCAATGTGGAGGACCGCAGAGGAATGAGTGCCGGTAAAAAAGGAGGCTTGGGCCTTGGTGGTGTTATTGTTGTAGGATTGCTTATGTGGATTTTTGGAGGCAATCCGCTTGACGCACTGAAATTTGCAAATTCCGGATCAGTAACCGGTGGCGGTCAGGAGTATGTTGAAACAAAGGAAGATGCATATCTTATGGATTTCTCTGCTGCAGTATTGGCAGGAACAGAGGATGTGTGGACAAAACTTTTCCAGCAGAACGGACTCACCTACAGGGCTCCAAAATTGGTGGTCTTCAATGGTGCCGTGCAATCGGCATGTGGTGGTGCAACTTCCCAGACAGGACCATTCTACTGCTCGGCAGATGAGACTGTATATATAGATTTGTCGTTCTTTAAGGAGATGGAGAAATCTTTGGGTGCAAAGGGTGACTTTGCATGGGCCTATGTGATTGCCCATGAGGTTGGACACCATGTACAGCATCTTTTGGGAGTGCTCGACAAAGTGCATTCGGCACAGCAGAGTGCAGGCTCCCAGAAGGAGGCTAACAGATTGAGTGTGAGACTGGAATTGCAGGCCGACTTCTATGCCGGAATATGGGCATACTACGACAACAAACGCTTTGGATCATTGGAAGATGGCGATATTGAAGAGGGCCTCAATGCAGCAACAGCCATTGGTGATGACCGCCTGCAGAAACAGGCACAGGGCTATGCCGTTCCAGATTCATTCAACCACGGAACCTCAGACCAGCGCATGAGATGGCTCAAGAAGGGCCTCACTACCGGCGACCTCTCATTGGGTGATTCATTCTCTGTAGATTACAACAGATTGTAGATTTTTCAGATACCTTATAAACAGAAGGAGCGGCTTAAATGGCCGCTCCTTCTTTATTTATTGCTGAAGATGGTTGTTATTTCACTTCCTCGAAATCTACATCTGTAACTTCGCCATCCTGTTTGCCACCGTTGGCATTACCGCCTTGTGCACCGCCGTTAGCTGCTCCCTGAGCACCTGCTCCAGGATTTGCCTGAGCGCCTGCTGCTGCCTGCATGTCGGCAGAAGCTGCATGCCATGCGTTGTTGAGCTCTTCCATAAGTTTGTCGAGTTCTGCCACATTGCCGGCTTTATGAGCCTCTTTCAATTTGTTTGTAGCAGCCTCAATTGCAGACTTCTTGTCGGCAGAGATCTTGTCGCCATACTCTTTAAGGTTCTTCTCAGAAGCAAATACCTGAGCATCTGCAGCGTTCAATTTGTCAACTCTCTCACGCTCCTCTTTGTCTTTGGCCTCATTTGCTTTGGCCTCATCCCTCATTCTTTTGATCTCCTCCTCAGAAAGTCCTGAAGATGCCTCAATTCTGATCTTCTGCTCTTTACCTGTTGATTTGTCTTTTGCAGAAACATTCAAAATACCGTTTGCATCGATATCGAAAGTAACTTCAATTTGAGGTACACCTCTTGGGGCAGGAGTGATGCCGTCCAAGTGGAAACGGCCGATAGTCTTGTTATCTCTTGCCATAGGTCTCTCACCCTGGAGTACATGTATCTCAACAGATGGCTGGTTGTCTGAAGCAGTTGAGAATACCTCCGACTTGCGGGTAGGAATTGTTGTATTTGCCTCGATAAGTTTGGTAAATACTCCGCCGTAAGTCTCGATACCCAATGAAAGTGGGGTAACATCGAGGAGCAATACATCCTTTACATCACCTGCAAGGACACCACCCTGGATAGATGCACCGATAGCAACAACCTCATCAGGGTTAACGCTCTTGTTAGGCTCTTTTCCAAAGAACTTCTTCACAATCTCCTGGATTGCAGGGATACGTGTTGAACCTCCAACCAAAAGAACTTCGTTGATATCTGAAGCAGAAAGGCCTGCATCCTGAAGAGCTTTGCGGCAAGGCTCAATTGTACGCTGGATCAAAGAGTCGCACAATGCCTCAAATTTTGCACGGGTAAGAGTCTTTACCAAGTGTTTTGGAACACCGTCAACAGGCATGATGTAAGGGAGGTTGATCTCAGTTGTAGTCTGGCTTGAAAGCTCAATTTTTGCCTTCTCGGCAGCCTCTTTCAATCTCTGAAGAGCCATAGGGTCTTTAGAAAGATCAATTCCGCCATTGTCATTCTTGAACTCCTGAACCAACCACTCGATTATTGCATGGTCAAAGTCATCACCACCGAGGTGAGTGTCACCATTTGTAGATTTTACCTCAAATACACCGTCGCCCAACTCAAGGATAGAGATATCAAATGTACCGCCACCAAGGTCGAATACTGCAACTTTTGCCTCCTGGGTCTTTTTGTCGAGACCATAAGCCAAAGCAGCTGCTGTAGGCTCATTTATAATACGTCTCACTTTAAGGCCTGCAATTTCTCCAGCCTCTTTTGTAGCCTGACGCTGAGAGTCGTTGAAGTATGCGGGAACTGTAATTACAGCCTCTGTAACCTCTTGTCCGAGATAATCCTCAGCAGTTTTCTTCATCTTCTGAAGTATCATTGCCGAGATCTCCTGTGGAGAATACAATCTTCCGTTGATATCTATTCTAGGAGTATTGTTGTCACCTTTGACAACTTTATAAGGAACTCTTGAAATTTCGTTTTCAACCTGGCTGTAAGACTCACCCATGAATCTCTTTATAGAGAAGATAGTGTTTGTAGGGTTTGTAATAGCCTGTCTTTTTGCAGGATCGCCAACTTTTCTCTCACCACTTTCGGTAAATGCAACAACTGAAGGGGTAGTTCTTTTACCTTCGCTGTTAATGATAACTGCGGGCTCGTTACCTTCCATTACGGCAACGCAACTGTTAGTTGTACCCAAGTCAATACCAATAATTTTTCCCATAATCTTTGTTATTTTTTTATTTATTATTTTCTAGTTTGTGTCCCGACAGCTTTTTTATATGCTCTGTCGCGCCGACGCTTTCAGTTATCGCCAAGATTGTGCCAAAAAACAAAACTGACATAGTGGCAGAAAATTGTCGGGAAAAGCATATATCCAATCATTTGCTTATATCATAATAAAGTGTTTTCTTTGCCGGAAATTAAAGATTATTCCAAAAAACAACTGATATGTCAACCGGTAGTTCAACACGAGTTATAACAACTCATAAATTGTTGGAAATGAAGCAGCGTGGAGAAAAAATCTCTATGCTTACAGCTTATGATTATACATCTGCCAGGATTGTAGACCAGGCAGGAATAGATATTATATTGGTGGGTGATTCTGCCGCAAATGTCATGGCAGGACATGAAACGACACTGCCTATAACCATCGATCAGATGATTTACCATGCACAAAGTGTCATGCGTGCCGTAAAAAATCCGCTGGTTGTTGTGGATATGCCGTTCGGAACCTATCAGGGTAACCCTAAAGAGGCGGTAAGAAGTGCAATCAGAATAATGAAGGAGTCTGAGGCAGATGCTGTAAAGATGGAGGGTGGTGCAGAGATTATGGAGTCTGTTGAGAGGATTCTCTCTACCGGTATTCCTGTAATGGGTCACCTTGGTCTCACTCCTCAGTCAATTCACAAATTCGGAACCTACGCTGTCAGAGCCAAAGAGGAGGCTGAAGCAAACAAACTCATTGAGGATGCCATAGCTCTTGAGAAGGCAGGATGTTTTGCGATAGTTCTGGAGAAGATACCTGCAGCATTGGCTAAGAGGGTTTCTGAGCAGCTGTCGATTCCTACAATAGGTATTGGTGCCGGCAAATGGTGCGACGGACAGGTTCTTGTAATGCACGATATGCTTGGCCTCAACAATACTTTTTCACCACGTTTCTTGCGCAGATACGGCAATATGTATGAAGAGTACCTCAAGGCATTCCAGAATTATGTTGCTGATGTGAAGAGCGGTGATTTTCCAAATGAGTCTGAACAATATTGATTCTGTTGTGTATTGATAGCATATGCAAGAGAGCGGCAATACACATATGGAGGGTGCATCCCAGTTTTACAGGAATATTCCGGCCCAGGAGTTCAAGGATATAGCAGACCGTATATTGTATGAAGACAATCATCTGCTCATATTCAACAAACGCTCTGGAGAGATAGTGCAGGCCGATAAAACGCAGGATGAATGTCTCGGCGAAAAGCTCAAGGCCTTTATAGCCAAGCGCGACAGCAAGCCTGGGGCAGTGTTCCTTGGTGTTGTGCACCGTCTCGACCGCCCTGTAAGCGGTGCAGTAATCTTTGCAAAGAGCTCAAAGGCGCTGGAGCGTCTCAATAAGGCTTTCCGCGAAGGACAGATGCACAAGACATACTGGGCGTTGGTATGTGCAAAGCCAAATCCTGTTGAAGCAGAGCTCAAACACTATCTTACACGCAACGAGAAACAGAACAAGACCTACGCATGGCCTGCCCCTAAAAATGGGGCGAAAGAGGCCCGTCTCAAATACAAACTTATTAAGGAGACCGACAGATATTTCCTTCTGGAGGTGCTGTTGTATACCGGTCGGCATCATCAAATAAGGTGTCAGCTCTCAACCGTGGGATGTGTAATAAAAGGTGATTTGAAGTATGGTGCGCCCCGTTCCAATCCCGACGGAAGCATCTGTCTTCACTCCCGTACAATACAGTTTACCCATCCTGTAAAGAAGGAGCAGATGACAATTGTTGCACCTGTGGTGTCGGATCTGTTCAGAAAGTGCCTTGGAGGGGCCTGCTGAGCTCCGAGAGAACTGCTGATCTCCGAGAGAACTGCTGAGCTCTGAGAGAACTGCGGAGATTTGAGAGAACTGCGGAGATTCGGAGAAGCCGGCAGAAGTTCAGATGAGTCTGCTGAGTTTTTTGGGAAACATGCGTAGATATTACCGTACTCTGAAGAGGCCTTTGGATTGCAATCAATATCTCAGGTGACTGGCCTCTTTTCCCTCGTTTTCCAGATTGCGGATTTGGGTAGAAGATACATCTATTTGCGGAGCATCAACAAAGATCGCTCCGTATTTTTTACATAAAGCATCAGTATCAAACCCTTTTCGCGGATATACCAGAACCGGATATTTTTCAACTATCTCCAGCCCTTTGTACCATTTTTCAATTATGGCAATATTGTCGCCACCCATAAGAAGGGCAAATTTTTTGTCGGGAAAGAGCTCTTTGAGCCTCTCTAATGTGTTATATGTATAGAGCGGTGGCTGCAGGTTGAACTCAATATCGGTGGCAGAGATTTTTATTGGAGTCTCCTTCTGCAGCTTCTCCACAACCCTCTGGAGATCATTCCAACGCATAGTGGCATCCTGCAGGCAGTTGCTCTCTTTGAGCGGATTTTTTGGACTCAGAACAAAACACAGCTCATCAACCCACGGCAACTCTGCCACAAATTTTGCAATTGCAGCGTGCCCTATATGAAAAGGGTTGAATGACCCGAAATAGAGGACTGTAATGTTGTTCATCTTATCTCAATAAAGCTTATCTCGATGCAAACTCTTCAACAATCTTCTCTGCAGTTGCCAAAGCCTCTTCCAGGGAGTCATTTACCAGAACAACATCAAATTTGTCTGAATATGTGAGCTCCTCTTCCGCTTTTGCCACGCGTCTTTCAATTGCCTCCATTGAGTCGGTACCACGACCTATGAGCCTTTTGCGCAGCTCCTCTATTGAAGGCGGCTGGATAAATACAGCAAGGGCATTTGATGAGTAGAGCTTCTTGAGGTTCACACCACCTTTAACATCAATATCAAAAATTATGATATTGCCCTTCTCCCATATCCTCTGCACTTCGCTTCTGAGGGTGCCATAATATGATCCGGCATACACCTCTTCATACTCAACAAATTCGCCGTTGGCTATCTTGCGCTCAAACTGGTCTGTGGAGAAAAAGTAATAATCCTTCCCATCAACCTCCTCACCGCGCGGCTGGCGGCTTGTTGCAGATACCGAAAACTCCAGAAACTGGTATTTCTTTAACAAATGACCTACAATTGTACTTTTTCCTGCACCCGACGGAGCTGAGAATATTATTACCTTCTTATCCATTCCTATAATATATTATTGAGTGTGCAAAGATAGGCAAAAATGAAAAATATTTTATACTTTTGCGGCGCATTCATTAATGAAGGATGAGGCTTTATTTTTGAATAGAAGAATAGTTTTATATAAAATTTTGGTTAAATGATATCTTACAAAGAGTTAGGCCTGGTAAACACTAAAGAGATGTTTGCTAAGGCGGTTAAGGGCGGTTACGCTATCCCTGCTTTCAATTTCAACAATATGGAGCAGTTGCAGGCTATTGTAAAATCGGCTGTAGCTACAAAATCTCCTGTAATCCTTCAGGTTTCAAAAGGTGCACGCCAGTATGCAAATGCAACATTGTTGCGTTACATGGCTCAGGGTGCTGTTGAGTATGCAAAAGAGTTGGGTTGCGAAAAACCTGAGATTGTACTTCACCTCGACCATGGTGATACATTCGAAACTTGCAAAAGCTGTATAGATTCTGGTTTCTCTTCAGTTATGATCGACGGTTCACACCTTCCTTACGAGGAGAATATAGCTCTTACCAGAAAAGTTGTTGAGTATGCTCATCAGTTTGATGTAACTGTAGAGGGTGAGCTTGGAGTATTGGCAGGCGTTGAGGATGAGGTTTCTGCAGAGCACCATACATATACAAATCCAGAAGAGGTAATTGACTTTGCAACACGCACAGGCTGTGATTCATTGGCAATTTCAATAGGTACATCACACGGAGCATACAAATTCACTCCAGAGCAGTGTACTATCGATCCACAGACCGGCCGCATGGTTCCACCTCCATTGGCATTTGATGTATTGAAAGCTGTAGAGGAGAAACTTCCTGGCTTCCCTATCGTACTTCACGGCTCTTCATCAGTTCCACAAGAAGAGGTTGAGACAATCAACAAATATGGTGGAGCATTGAAAGCAGCTATCGGTATTCCAGAAGAGTGGTTGAGAGAGGCTGCAAAATCAGCAGTTTGCAAAATCAACATCGACTCAGACTCACGTTTGGCAATGACTGCAGCTGTACGTAAAGTATTTGTAGAGAAACCTGCAGAGTTCGACCCACGCAAATACCTCGGCCCTGCACGTGACAACATGGAGAAAATGTATACCCACAAAATTATCAATGTATTGGGCTCCGACAACAAATTGGAGTGCTAATCAAATTGGAGTGCTAATTAACAATATGCAGACAGTATTGCTGGATTGACCCGATGCAGGGTTGTTCCGCAGAATATACTGGATTATATGGAATGGAATGCCCTTGGAAGGTTCTGATCTTCCGAGGGCGTTTTTTTTGCCTACTTTGCGGGTTGGGAGGACTTTTTTTGATTTTTCCACAGAATGGGATTTTTCCACCACAAAATGATACAGAATGCCCCGGAAGGTATGGATCTTCCGGGGTATTTTTTTGTGCGTGGTTTGTATGTGGTTTACGGATGGTTTGTGTGTAATTTGTGTGTGGTGTGGTTTGCGGATGGTTTGCGGGTGTTTGTTTGTGTGTGATTTTGTGAGGTTTGCGGGTTGGGAGGACTTTTTGGATTTTTTTACAAAATGATACAGAGTGCCCTGGAAGGTATGGAGCATGAACTATTGGGAATGTATGGTGGGGAATGTATGATGAGAAATATTCCCGACCTTTCGGGGAAAATTGAAAAAATGTTTTTTTTGTGGCGAGGTAGGGACCGGAGGTGCGGAAAATTTCCCAACCTGTCGGGAGCCTAGAATAAAAATGTATACATTTGTACGACTAGATTTGGAGGGATGAAGGGATGAAGAGTGTTTACCATTTCTGTTTTTCATCTGATGAGGTGATGTTCCGTTCGGATGAGGATTATGTGAGGGCTTTTAATTGCTATGCGTTGGCTCTGTTGAAAACGGAGTCGCTCTCTTTGGCCGATGCCATAATGTCAAACCATTTTCATGCAATAGTGCAGACCGGCGATCTGGCCTCCTTGGTGAGCTCTATGCGGAACAGTTATACCAAGTATTTCAATAATAAATATTGCAGGAGGGGCCGGCTGGGGGAGAAGTCCTATTTTTCATTGGAAGTCAAGGGTGCGAGGCATCTGCTGGCTGCCATAAGTTATGTTTTGCGAAATCCTTTGCATCATGGAGTAAGTGCAACACCCTTTGGATACAAATATTCATCAATCAATACAATTTTTAAGAAAGAATTGGGACGTTGTTCCGACAAATTTTCTCTTTCATCAGCTTCTGACAATATTTCTGGCCAGGGAAAGAGGATCCGCAAGAATTTGTCAAAAAACAGAAATGAGAGGAGATTGGGGTTGATGTTTGATGGCAGTGGAATGTTGTTGAGGGAGCAGTTTACAGAGAGCGCCCAGGTTGAACTGATCTATGTTTCCCCGAGGAATTTCCTTTACTATATGAACCGGCTGTCGGATTTGGCATGGTTAAAAGAACAAGAGAGAGATAATAATGGTGTTTGCCCGATAGATCTGTCTGATATTGAATATGGTACAAGTCTGAGCCCGTATGAGAAGATGTTGGTTAATGAGCGAGGACGGGCTGATTATGACAAGGTTTCAGATAGTGATTTGTGCTCTTTTATAGATACTTTGTGCCTCAAACACTATAATGGAAAGAGTGTTTACCAACTATTGCAGCGGGAGCGGGAGGTTGTGGAAAGAGCGGTTTTTCATGAGTATCATGGCCTTGTCCCGACAGAACAGTTGAGGCGCTGTTTACCGAGGTGAGACTCTTGAACCAGAACATTCGCACTCACATAGCCTCTTAATCACGAAACACAAAGGCCACAGGAAACCGCCAAGAACCTGAAACTACTGGAAGCCCCTACCTCTGCAAGAGCTTTCAAGAGCCTGAAACTGTCGTAGCCCCTACCTTTGTCGGAGCCCAAACCCTCCGAATTTCCTGAAAATCTGTGGCGGTGTATGGCTGTTATGCGGATTTTGTTTACTTTTGGCAGATTTTAATTTATGAAAGAGATAAAAGCAGTTTTTTTTGATGTCGACGGCACATTGGTGAGTTTTGCCACCCATCAGGTGCCGGAATCTACAAAGCAGGCCATTAGGGAGTTAAGGGCCAAAGGCGTGAAGGTTTTTGTTGCAACCGGCAGAATGCTGAGTATGCTTGGCGTTTTGAATGATATAGAGTTCGACGGGTTCATTACATACAACGGCGGATGTTGTGTGGATGCGTCGGGCAATGAAATTTTCAGCAGGCCGATTCCGGTAAAGGAGCTGGAAAAATTGAATGCGACTCTCAAAAACGACCACTTTGCGGTGTCGTATATGCGCAAGGATGGTATGTATGTAAATGAACTGTCGAAGATTGTGCTGGATGTTGCAAATCATGTGAATGTAGAGCCTCCGATTGTTATGGATCCTGAGGAGATAATAAAGGAGCCGGTATATCAGCTCTGTATTTATCTCGAAGATGACCAGAAGCTCCAGCAGATATTGAAAAATGAGCTTGAAGATTGTATATCAAACAGATGGATTTCTTGGTTTGCCGATGTGAATGTGAAGGGGGTGACCAAGCAGCTGGGCATAGACAAGATTCTTGAACACTACTCCTTGCCGTTGGAATCTACCATGGCTTTTGGCGATGCTGCCAATGATATTCCAATGATAAAGCATGCGGCTGTCGGTGTTGCTATGGGCAATGCTTCCGAGCAGGTTAAGCAGTCTGCTGATTATGTCACTGCTTCGGTTGATGATGATGGCGTCTACAAGGCCCTAGTACATTATGGGGTATTGTAGATTTTCTGTCGGCAAATATGACAAATTGTCGCAAATCATGCATTAATTTGGTGAGGGAGGCAGAGATAGTGCCTTTGGCAAATTATTTGAAGATATAGCGACAGAGAAAATATAACCAATATTAGAGAGATAATAATAAAATAACGATATGAAAGAGAATCAGAATACTGAACCACAGATAGAGGGGCAGCTTGAGAATGAGCATGCTGCAGATACGGAAAAGGAGAATGCAAATGTGAATGAGGCCGGTGAGGCTGCAGAGACTCAGGAGAAAGAGCTGACCAAAGAGGAGCAACTTGAGAAGCAATTGGCTGAGAGTGAGCAGAAAGCAGCTGAGGCTGCCGACAAATATGTGAGGATGGCCGCTGAATTCGACAATTATAGAAGACGCACTGCAAAGGAGAGACTGGAGTTGATATCAACTGCCGGTGAAGAGGTTATAAAGGGGCTTCTTCCTATTCTGGACGACTGCGAAAGGGCATTGCAGGTGTTGCACCAGTCAAATGATTCTGCGGCTGCAGTTGAAGGTACTGAGCTTATTTACAGCAAATTGATGGGATATCTCAAAGGTAGGGGACTTACTGTAATTGAGGCAAAAGATAAAGAACTTGATACAGAATTCCATGAGGCGGTTGCCCAGTTCCCTGTTGAGGAGAAGGCCAAAAAGAACAAGATCATTGATGTGGTGCAGCAGGGCTATATGCTTAACGGAAAGGTTATCCGTTATGCTAAGGTTGTTGTGGGAATGTAATTTAAAGAGTTTTAGAGGTTTTTGAAATGGCAAAGAGAGATTATTACGAAGTCCTTGGGGTTGAAAAGTCTGCATCAGCAGATGAGATAAAGAAGGCCTACAGGAAAATGGCTATAAAATATCATCCCGACAAAAATCCGGGAGACAAAGAGGCTGAGGAGAAGTTCAAAGAGGCGGCCGAGGCTTATGATGTATTGAGCAATCCGGACAAAAAGCAGCGTTACGACCAGTTCGGCCATGCCGGAGTGGGTGGTGCAGCCGGTGGAGGATTCAATGCCGGCGGATTCTCAATGGAGGATATTTTCAGCCAGTTCGGAGATATTTTTGGAGGACATTTTGGCGGATTCGGCGGTTTTGGAGGCTTTGGAGGCGGTTCAAGGGGTGCCCGTGTGCAGAGAGGCAGTGATATACGCATAAGGGTAAAACTCTCGCTGAAAGAGATTGTACATGGTGTTGAGAAGAAGGTGAGAATCAATAAGATGGTGCAATGTCCCGAGTGTCATGGCAAAGGTGCTGCTTCAGAGGCGGATATCAAGACTTGTGAGAATTGTCATGGCAGCGGAGTTGTAACCAAAGTTGTGCAGACAATGTTCGGCCAGATGCAGAGCCAGGGAGTCTGTCCAAATTGTAATGGAGAGGGCAAAATAATAGCAAAACCTTGTAAAAAATGTAGCGGTACAGGTCTGGTGAAGGATTCGGAGGAGATTTCATTCAAGATTCCTGCCGGTGTTGCACAGGGTATGCAGCTTACAGTTCAGGGCAAAGGAAATGCAGCCAAAAACGGCGGTATAAATGGAGATCTGCTGGTGCTTATAGAGGAGGAGCCCGACAAGGAGCTCCAAAGGGACGGCAATGATCTGATATACTCTCTGTTTGTGAGTGTTCCTGATGCAATTTTGGGTACAACTGCCGAAGTCCCTTCTGTGGATGGAAAATTGAGAATAAAGATAGAACCTGGTACCCAATCGGGCAAAATATTGAGACTCAGAGGAAAAGGTGTTCCTGATATAAATGGATACGGTTCGGGTGATCTGCTGGTATATGTACAGGTGTGGATACCTAAGAGCACAAGTGCTGAGGAGCGCGCCCAGCTGGAGAAGATGAGAAACTCCTCAAACTTCTCTCCAAAACCTACATCGGATGACAAGAATTTCTTTGACAGAATAAAACGCATGTTCAGCTGATGAAGAACTGTTCCGTACCATTTTTAATTGTATTTGCGTTTTTATATCTGTGCAGCTATACCTCTGCTGCCCAGCAGAAGCAACTCTCAATAGAGAAGGAGGTTAATTTGCCTGAGCGTTTCATCTATCCGGTTGATTATCCGGTAATGAGCTTCTCGGGAGATTATGGAGAGCTCAGGGGCAACCATTTTCATGGCGGTCTCGACTTTAGGGTAGGAGGGGTTGTTGGTGCTCCCATATTGGCAACTGCCGACGGATATATCTCAAAAATATCAGTCTCCCCAACAGGCTATGGAAATGCCTTGTACATAACCCATTCCAACGGTTTTGTATCGGTATATGGCCATCTTCACAAATTTGCCGACAAAATACAGCAGTTTGTGAGGAAAAAGCAGTATGAGAAGGAGAGTTTTGTACTCACACTGGAGCTTGATTCCCTGCAGTTCCCTGTAAAACAGGGTGAAAAAATAGCATATGCGGGAAATACCGGTTCATCAGGTGGCCCACATCTCCATTTTGAGATACGTAACAGCGAAAATGTTCCGTTGAGCGTACTTGAGAGGAGTTACATAGAGGCACATGACAAAATGTCGCCCATATTCAACCGGGTTGAATTTTTCGGATATTTCAAGCGAGGCGATGTGCCTGAGTGCTTCATAGTGGAGCGTGGCAAGGGAGATGGCCCGATAAAGGTTCCTGAGAACTTTTATGTGGCAGTGGATGCAATAGACAAGATGGAGGGGACAAATGCCAAACTTGCTGTAAATGAATATAAGGTATATCTCGATACCACACTGGTATACGACCTGGTTATCGGAGAGGTGCCTTTTGGCGAGGGAAAATATATAAACAGTCTTATAGAATACTCCCTCAAGAGCCGCAGGGGCAAATCTTTTATAAAGAGTTATGTGGAGCCGGGCAATATGCTCAGCTACAAGATACGCTCCGAAAACGACGGAATTTTGTCATTGAAAGATACACTGCCTCATAAGGTTAAAGTGGAAGTGCTTGATTATAAGGGTAACAGGGCTGTAAAAAGTTGGCAGGTGCAACGTTGCGACTCCCTTTTTGCAGAGAGGTATAATATAGCTCCCGAGGGGGCGCATATGGCCTGGTACCTTGCAAATATATATGAAAGCGACGGCTTTAAAATTAAGATACCTTCGGCCTCGCTCTACAGATCAATCTATTTTACAGCAGATACGGCAGAAAAACGTGTCACACCATTCTCACCGGTATGGAATATTCACTCTCCCCAGACACCTCTGCATACTCCTGCAACCGTAAATATAAGGTATGAAGGGCCGGATTCACTTGCTTCAAAGGCACTTCTGGCATCTGTGCGTAAGGATGGAAAATTGTCGGGAGCCGGTGGCTCTGTTGAGCAGGGGCAGCTGGTGGCAAAGCTCTACTCATTTGGAAAATATACAATTGCCGTTGATGTTGAAGCCCCTTCTATTACCCCAAGTTTCAATAATGGAGCTGTAATCAAAGGCGACAGAATATCATTTGTAATAAGAGACCGTCTGTCGGGAATAAAGAGTTACAGGGTGGAAATTGACGGCCATTGGGTGTTGGCAGAGTTTGATGCCAAAACGGCCCGTCTGAGGGTACCACTGCCTGATGCAAAGATAACCCGTGGAACTATGCATAAGGCAAAGGTGGTTGTCGTGGATAATAAAGATAATGAAAGTGTTGTGACCCGCAGGTTCAAATGGTAGTGATTTGAAGGAAAATCATTAACTTTACGGAAAATCATATATTCATTCACAATAAAACGGTACAGTTATGGCTCAATTGAAAAATGTTACATCAGCTGGAGAAATCATTGATATAGAGAAAGAGATAAGGGTGATAGGCCTTATGTCGGGAACCTCTTTGGATGGCCTTGATATCTGCTATGTAACATTCAATTATGACAAGGAGGGCAATGGCGGCGCAGGAAAGTGGAATTATACAATTATAAAGGCGGAAGATGAGGGATATCCCGATGAATTGAAGCAGAAACTGGCAACAGCCCAGAATATGACTGCATTGGAATATGCCCAGCTCCACTCTGATTACGGTCTATACCTTGGAGCAAGGGTAAAGGCCTTCATGGAGCGCAATAATGCCCGTCCGCACATTATTGCATCACACGGCCAGACTGTATTCCACCAACCGGCAATAAGGTTTACTTCACAGATTGGTTCGGGTGCAGGAATTGCTGCAGAGACTGGTGTTGATTGTGTATGCGATTTCAGGACAACTGACGTTGCATTGTGGGGACAGGGTGCTCCATTGGTTCCGATTGGAGACCGCAACCTCTTCTCAGATTATGACTATTGCCTGAATATGGGCGGATTCTCAAATATCTCATCAGAGAGCTTTAAAGAGGTGGATGGCAAAAAGGTGGCAACCCGCGTTGCATATGACATTTCCCCAGTGAATTATGTGCTCAACCACTATACAAGAACCATAGGCCTCGATTATGACAAAGATGGAGAGATGGCAAGAAAAGGTGCTATATGCGGAGAATTGCTCGAAAAACTCAACAATCTTCCGTTCTATTCAATGGAAGGGCCTAAATCTTTGGGCCGCGAGTGGGTGGAATCGGATGTGTTGCCTCTGATTGATTCCTATTCCCTTTCACTTGAAGACAAGTTGGCTACTTTCTGTGAGCATGTGGCAGTGCAGATCTCAAAACATATTAAAGGCGGAAAAGTGCTCCTCACAGGTGGCGGCGCACTAAATAAATACCTGGTGGAGAGGATGCAGGCTGTAGCGGAGCAATGTACCTATTTTGTTCCCGACAAACAGACTGTAAATTTTAAGGAGGCACTTATATTTGCCTTCCTCGGAGCGCTCTATATGGCAGACATGCCAAACTGCATGAGCTCGGTTACCGGTGCTGAATATAATTGTATAGGAGGCGCCCTCTATAAAGCAGGAGGGGTGAAATAGAGAAAAAGTTCTAAAAAAATGAACTTTTTTGTAAAAAAGATTTGCGAAATAAAAAATAATGGCTACTTTTGCAACCTCAAATGACAAAGCAACCTCTTACAAGCACCTGCGTCAGGTTTTTTAAGGTGTAATGTTGCACTAAAAAACGTAAAAAGAGATGGATTTAATTAAAATTGCAGAACAAGCGTTCGCAGGTGAGGCAAAAAACTTCCCTGAATTCAGAGCAGGTGATACAATCACTGTTACTTACAAAATTAAAGAGGGTGACAAAGAGAGATTGCAGAAATTCCGTGGCGTAGTTATCCAAATCAAAGGAGCTGGCGTTGCAAGAACATTCACCATCAGAAAAGTTTCAAATGGTGTAGGTGTTGAGAGAATTTTCCCATTTGCATCTCCGTTCATTGAGTCAATTGAATTTAACAAAGCTGGTAAAGTTCGTAGAGCAAGAATTTTCTACCTTAGAAATCTAACTGGTAAGAAAGCTCGTATCAAAGAGAGAACTTTCGTAGCTAAAAAAGCTGAGTAATCAGCTTACATATCGGCCCCGTAGCTCAACTGAATAGAGCATTTGACTACGGATCAAAAGGTTACAGGTTTGAATCCTGTCGGGGTCACGAAGCCCTCTGCAGAAATGCAGGGGGCTTTTTTATTGCATACAGGACGGAAGTTTGTTCTCAGGCAAAGGCAGGAATGTTATTAAACATAGGCCGCAAAGTGATGTTTCACACTCTGCGGCCTTTTTGTTATTATTTTGGTCTGCTCTGTTTGCTCAGAAAGTTACCAGGCAAGGGCAGATGCTCCCAAAATTGCAGCATCACTCTCTTTGAGAGCCGACGGAATAAGTTCCACTTTCCCTTTCCAGATTGAGATGAGGTTTGCCTCCATCTCCTCTTTTGCAGGCTTGAATATAAATTCTCCTGCGCGTGCAAGACCTCCGAAGAGAACAATCGCCTGAGGGGCGCTGAAAGCCACAAAATCGGCAAATGAGCGGCCGAGCATCCTTCCGGTGTAGTCGAATATCTCAAGGGCAAGTTTGTCGCCTTTTACGGCAGCTTCGTACACCTCTTTTGAAGAGATATTCTCAACCTCTCTCAAGAGGCTCGGCTCAGAGCTCTTCTCGAGCCACTCCTTAGCTGTTCTGGCAACACCTATTGCCGAAGCATATGCCTCAAGACAACCGCTTTTGCCACATCCGCAAGAGCGTCCGTTCTCCCTTACGGCGCATGTGTGGCCAAGTTCTCCAGCAAAACCGTCGTGGCCATAAACAACATCACCATTAATGACAATTCCGCTGCCCACACCGGTGCCGAGGGTAATCATAATGAAGTTTTTCATTCCCTTTGCCGCACCGTATGTCATTTCACCAACTGCAGCTGCATTTGCATCATTTGTAACAGTTACAGCAATGCCGAGCTCCCTCGAAACTGTCTCTGCCAAAGGAACGGTCCTTCCCTTTCCCCACTCAAGGTTTGCAGCATCCTCTATTGTGCCGGTATAGTAGTTTCCATTTGGAGCACCTATACCAATTCCCTGGATATTCTCCAGACCAACCTCAGATGCAAGCTCCCTTATTGTGTTGCACAATGCACTCATAAAGACAAGTGCCTCATTTGCACCATATTTGCTATTTATAACTGTCTGTTTTATGATATTGCCTTTACGGTCTACAACTCCTATTTTTGTAGTTTGTCCTCCAATATCAACACCTACAACAAAATTCTTTTCCATTATACTATTATATTAAATTATTCAACCGGGATATTTTTGTTCACATTTTTCGAGCCTACCAATGCGTAGAAGAGGAAGTAGAGCATTCCTGCAAAGATGAGCCAGAAACTGCTTATAAAGCTTGTCATATCGGCAATCCAGCCCTGAATTGCAGGCAGAATACCACCACCGCAGACCATCATCATGAAGATGCCTGAAGCTGCGGCTGTATATTTTCCAAGGCCCTCCACTGCAAGGTTGAAGATGCCGCCCCACATTACAGATGTACACAATCCGCAAAGTACAAAGAACATGATGCTTATAGGAACCTGCACATATCCGAATGAGATGTCACTCTTGAATACAGGCATCATAACTTTTGCAGAGAGTGGTGAGAGTATGGCAACAAGTACAAATACAAGTCCCAGAACAGATACTGCGGAGAGCATTTTCCTGCTTGAGACTTTAGCTGCTACTGATCCACCGAGAAGACGGCCCACAAGCATCAGGAACCAGTAAGTTCCAACAATTGTTCCAGCCTCAGCAGTAGCAATGCCCAGTTCGTTTGTCATAAAGAGGTTGGCAATATTTGGAATACCAACTTCAACACCCACATAGATGAAGATTGCAACCACGCCCAAAATGAAGTGGCGGAAGTTCCATGCGCTGTATTTGTCTTTAACAGCAGACTCTTTTTTCTCTGCGATGTATGGCTCAGGAATCTGCATAGAGCCCAATACAATGAATGCCAGAGCAAAAATACCCATTGCAATAAAGAGTGCAGGGTTTGCGTCGGAAATGGATGCCTGGCTGATATCACCAATCAGGTAACCCACAAGAACCGGTACAATTGTGGCACCGATAGAGTTGCACGAACCTCCAAACTGAATGAGCTGGTTACCTCTGTTTCCACCGCCGCCCAAAGTGTTGAGCATAGGGTTTACAACAGTATTGAGCATACACATTGAGAAGCCAGAAATAAGGGCACCTGCAAGGTATACAACAAATATTCCGGTATTGTTTGTAGCACCCGCCTCAGCATTTCCCATAAGTCCTGAGAGGAAAGTTACTCCAACACCAACAAAACCCACTGCAATTGCTGCAAGGGCTGTCTTTTTATATCCGATCTTGCTCAAAAGCAGACCGGCAGGTATACCCATGAAGGCGTAGGCAATGAAATTGGCAAGGTTACCAAGCTGCGACACAAAGTTGCTCGCCGCAAACTGTGATTTGATGATCACGCCCATAGGGTTTTGCAAACCTGTCACAAATGCAATCATAAAGAACAGGGCAAACATCATTGCTATAGGCAACAGATAGCTCTTTTTATTATTTTCCATAGTTTTATTTATTTAAATTTATAATTTGTCAAATTATAGGAGCGGACTCCACAGACGGGCTATGCTCTCCTTCACCTTGTCGGCTACTTCGCGTTTTGCCCATTTTCCTGCAGTAATCTGCCTGCAGCCTTGCAGATCCTTCAAAAAGCGTTTCTCCATTATTTGTGCGCACTCCTTATTATATATTGCGGCCATCACCTCAAAATTGTGCTCAAAGCTACGCATATCCATATTTGCAGAGCCAACAATGCTCATCTGGCCGTCGATACTTATCACTTTTGAATGGTTGAACCCCTTTTTGAAGAGGTATATCTTTATTCCGGCCTCCAGCAGCTCGCTTATATAGGACATCGTGCTCCAGTGGGCAATTTTTGTATCAGACTTTTCCGGAAGCATTATCCTCACATCAACCTCGCCGAGGGCCGCTATCTTGAGTGCGTTGAGTATGCTCTCACAAGGGGTGAAATATGGAGTCACTATATAAATATGTTTTTTGGCAGCGGTTATAGCACTGAAATAGCACTGCATTATGCTTGCCCAGAAACTGTCGGGACCACTTGAAATTATTTGGGAATAGAGATGTTTTCCCTCTATGCGGGCCTGGCTGCCCTGTATATCCAGCGGCGGATAGTATTTTTTCTTGAATCTGATTCTTCTCTTTGTGCCTCCGCTCTTTATAAAGTGGCGGTCCATGAGGAAGCAGACCTGCAGCGAGTAGACCGATTCGCCTTTGATCTTTACATGGGTGTCGTGCCACTCACCAATTGATGTACCGTAGTAGTAGCGGTCTGCAATGTTCACACCGCCAAGGAAACCGGTTTTTCCGTCGATTACAAGAATTTTACGGTGATTGCGGTAGTTTATCATTGCCTTGAGCGAGAACCTCACAGGAGAGAAGACAAGCACCTCTATGCCAGCCTGCTCAAGTTCCTCCCTGAAACTCTTCTTGAGAGAGATACTGCCCACACCATCATATATAAGGCGTACTTCAACACCAGATCGGGCCTTCTTTATGAGCAGATTCTTGAAACGCTCTCCGGTTTTGTCATCAACAATTATATATGATTGCAGATGTATGTGGTGTACAGCCTTCTCAATTTCGCTATACATGGCATCAAGCGCCTCTTTGCCGGTAAAATAGAAATCAATGCTGTCGTTGTCCTCAATAATGGTGTGGCTGTTTTTCAGATTCTGGTATATGAGTTTGCGGAACGGTGCAAGTTCCTCTCCAAGCAGCTCCGGATTGCGCCTGAGCAGCTCCATCTGATTATTACTTGCTTCGCGACGTAACTTGTAGTCTGCCAATCCCTTACGGCTATAAATCTTCTTCTTCCTGAAGTTCTGGCCAAAGAGCAGGTAACAGATCACTCCAAAGTAGGGGAGAAGCATAAGCACAACCACCCATGAGAGAGTCTTCACAGGGTTCTGCTTGCGTAGTATCATAGTTGTGGAGATAAAAATGGCAAGTACCATATTCATGACATACAGTACCAACGAAACAATTTGCCATATATTACTCTGCCACACTATCTATTCTATAAATTCATCTATCTGACCAAAAGAGAGTTCATCAAGTCTGAGTTCGCCTTTTGTAACGTGACCCAGCAGGGTTACCGGAATACTGTTATTAAACAGAAAATCAACAAAATCGTTTTCCTGGGCATCATTAACAGTTACAATTGCAATATACTTGCTTTGTCCAAAAAGGAACTCCTTGTCTTCAATTTCAGCATCACCTGTAATGTCAAATCCGAGTCTGTTTGGGGCACAAGACTCAAGCAAAGAGAGGAACAGTCCGTTTGAAGAGA
Organism: Bacteroidales bacterium; assembly: GCA_017935505.1. Taxonomy (GTDB): domain Bacteria; phylum Bacteroidota; class Bacteroidia; order Bacteroidales; family UBA932; genus Egerieousia. The sequence continues at coordinate 341,101 of JAGBHM010000014.1, forward strand.
TATAGTGGGCACTTGTAACCATATCATTCTCAATAGCTTTTACAAGCACATTCAAACTTTCCTGACATACAGCCTCATCCTCTTCAATGCTGCCTACAAGATATATGGTGTCACCTTTGCAGTCGAAAGACATAGGGGTAACATACTTCTTGCTCATGAACTGGCCAAGGGCATTGATTCTGCGGTCGTCTGAATTCTTGGTAGTAAGATATCTGGCACCTGTACATGCCAGTTTCGACAAAGCCTCATTATTTGCCTTGGTAACGGCAATGGTAGCATCATATCTGTCGAGCGACGGAGACTCGGCCTTACTTACGGCCAATGTAAAGACCCCTTTGGCAACTCTCTCCACATCTGCGTCATAAGGATTGTTTATATATTTTTGCAAACTCTTCTGAAAATTTGGATCTTCAGAAAGGAGGGCACTAATTTCGGTCAGGTCGTCTAGTCGGGCAATTTGTTGTTCGTAAATCTCTACCATAATAAGACTTTTATAAAGTTTTAAATATTCTACGAAGATATAAAAAATAAATATAAAATATAACCCAAAAAATTGATAAAAAGATTTTGCGTTTTAATAAAAACAAATTATCTTTGCATCCGCTAAGCCCAGATGGTGAAATTGGTAGACACGCCACTTTGAGGGGGTGGTGCCGGTATCGGTGTGCAAGTTCGAGTCTTGTTCTGGGCACCAAAGCAAAAAAGTCTTCAACTGATTGATAATCAACGGTTGAAGACTTTTTGTTTTATATCGTTTCTGAATTGCTACGATCCCCGTATGCTAATTTTCTACGCAGCGGATATAAGCGGCATCAGTACTTTTATTGCCATCTCTATCACTTTGGCCAATTGGATTTGAACCGTAAGTTTGAAGCAGCATAGAGTGGAAATTTATGTCATGGGCATAGCCATTGCTCTGGTAACCCTCAAAGTCTATTGCTGGATAAAACATCACATCATACCAGTATACAGCGCCTTTTCTCAGCCATATATCATAATACATTGGCAGTGCTTTTGCTTTGGCCTCTGGCATCTCCTTAGGCCTTTGAGCATATTTCAGATGGCTGTATTTATCAATGGTACCATAATCGGAGGTATATGCATTATCATTCACTTTCCTATGGCCATTTCCTGTAGAACCAATAGGGAAGAAGATGTGGTTGCCCTCGCGGTTCTCATCCCAGACAAACATTCCCTGCATACCGCGTTGTTGTCCCTCTTGATAATAGCAATAAGCCTCTGTGGTTGTGGTCATAGTCTCTGTGCACTCATCTCCATACATTACTCCATAGCGGCGGTGCAATGTCTCCAATGCCTTCCATTGAGCATATGTAGCCGGTTTGATGCTATGATTAGTGGTAAATACCATTCTGTCGTCAATGAAACCAGCAGTATTATAATACATCCCTTCAAATGTGTGTTGCTCGATAGTGCCATCTCCTTTAGTCATGTCAAAAGTTTTTCCCCAGCAATTCTGATCGAATCCATACCCCTCTTTATGGTTATTTTCCACTAATATGCCCCACCAAGGATTTCCGAATTTGAACATGGAACCCTCCATTAACGGGTTTTTAGCCAGTGTATTCTGGGCATGTACATTACGGTTCTGCCATTCGGTTCCGGCCAAATTTACAGTTCCAAGGCCTTGGCTTACAAAAATATAGTGTACGCAATGGTTGTTGTGGTATGTAATTTTAATTACACCGCACCTTACACTTCCTGTTGTATTTGCATTTTTAGGACGGTAATCGAAACGTATTTCAGAGCCCGTTCCGCCTGTGATATCTTTTGTGCCCCAATCACCGGAATTTGTAGTGGCAATCTGAACCCAATCGCTGCCCTCTTCGATATGCGCAGTCCAAGGTCCGTCTGAAAGTATGGCCTCAAAACTTTCATGAACCATCTCTCCACTTATAGGATCTGTATCCGGCAGAGGCAGTTCCATAAGTCTGATGTTGAATTTTGAGGTATTGTTGGCCGAGCGCCATACGCCTGCAGGATTTACCAGACGTTTCACCTGTATAACCTCAATATCCTGAGGGACAGTTTGCCCGTTCAATACAACCTCAAACTTTACTTTTGCCTTGCGCTGGTAGCTTACATACGGGTTGTGTCCTGTAAGCGAACTTGCAAGAATCAAAGGCCTTGTATAAACAGGCACTGTATATTGGCAGTTATCTGTTTCAACTTTGATCGGTTTTATACCCGAGACATAAGAAGATCCACTGACATCCCATTTTTCTCGGTCGGATTCAGAGAGAGAGACAGTACCTTTCATGTTTTTGAATGAAAGGAAACCATCTTCAAGTCCTGTATGGTTACTGTTGCTATAATATTTGTGCTCAGGATATCCCCAAGGATTTTCAATAATTGTTGCCTTGATGGTTGTGTTTTCATTTACTGCAGCACCACGCACCACAACAGGAATATTGAGTACCTCATTGTAACCGTATGATATATACAAAGGTGTAGGAACGCTCAATGTAGGATTCTCCGGTGTATAATCAATGTGCCAGTCGGGGTTGTTTGCGTCGTTTTTGAAGCGTAGGGTGAGTTTGTAGTGGTTGTTGCGCTCTGCGTTGCAGTCGCGTACTACATCTCTACCGAGCATGAAACGGTAGGTTATATTGCCTTGTGAGGCATTTTCTGCCGATTTGTTTACATAGTAGCCTTTTACCTCTATATAGCTGCCGTAAGGCACGCCGTCTTTGTAATCAGGGTCGGAAGTGTTGCTGCCGTTAGGGTGAGTTACTGCTCCGGCACCGGTTTCGTCCTGGAATTTTCCTTTATCGGCAGATGTGTAGCCCTGCATGTTCTCAAAGAAGAAGAGGGCATTGGCGGTTTCTGAGTGGTCACTGCCATGTTTAGGGTTACCCTTTGTTACGGTGAGACCAACTGTTGTTCCGGTTCCGGTTGCACCGTTGGTGTAGCTTATCTTTTCACCAGCGGAGTTCAACTGATCTTTGGCTGTAGGTTTGTTCTCTTTACCAAGGTAACAGGTTTTTGGAATATCCTTTATTTGTGCAGAATGGATATATATATAGATGTTCTCTTTCAGGTTTGAACCGTCGTAGGCTACTGTAACTTTTGAAGCGGCACGTTTCACCCATGCATGCAGGCTCACTGCCTGGGCATTTATTGTAATTTCAGGGGCTGAAGTTCCCACTGTGGCTTTGTTTGCTTCGGTGTCGAAGAATCCGAACATTGCGTTGTTGGAGGCAATGTCGCTTGCATTCCAAGTTAGCTGAATTGCCCTCAGAGCCTCTTCTGAAGCGGTTTCTGCCTCTGTGAGCACACGATTCATATTTACCACAGCATACATGCGGTATTTGCCGTATGGTACATTTGGAATCGATATTGTGGATGTTTTGCATGTTTTTTCTTCAGCAAAACCGTTGGTGCCTTGAGGAAGGGAGTTTGGATAATCGGCCTCAGAGGTTGTGAAGTCACTGCTTGTGTAGTGTGTGCAGCTGTGCAGGGTGCCATCGGCCTCATCGGCCTTATATATTACAATGCTCAAATCGTTGATATGCTTGATTGCATCACCTGCAGTACGGGTTGTAAGGGGATCGCTCAGCGGGCGGAAGGCAATATCTACCGAGAGGGTACTCTCTCCTTTGCCCACAGCAGGCTCCTCCATATCTTCGTTTACGCACGAAAACAGGGCTGTTGAAAAGCAGAAACACAATAATATTTGCAGCAGATACCTTTTCATTCTTCTTCCTTGTTAAATTCCAAAGTCTGGATTAAGTTCATATGCGCCATAAGGCATTACCTGTACTGTGCAGCTCAATCCCGAATCCTTTATGGTTATGTTTACCACAGCATGAGTATTGCGGGGCAGTTGTGGCAATGCCGGGAAGTATTCAGAATCCTCCACACCATTTATAGTGAGTGAAAGTTTGTAGTTTTTGCCCTCACTGGCAGCATCTGTATATTTTCCTTCAAGCAGATATATTGGTTTTCCGAGGCTGGTAAATTCACTCATATTTGCCTCGATAACTTTATCGGTTACAAGATTTGTCTTGAAGGTGTAATAGTCGTTATTGGCAATTGTTGGAACGTTGTAGCCTCTAATCTCGCGGCCACCGGTAGCGGGATCAGGCTCTGAGTATATTGTGCCGTTAGGCATATAATATTCAATTCTGGCAAGTTTGTCTACCTTAAGATCGCTTACTGTAACATCGCTCGAGGTTTCATTCTTTATATTGAATGTGAATTTGGTTGCGGCGCGTACCACAAAGAGGTCGGCAGCATATTCGTAAGCGAGGTCTTTCTCGGTATAGACAATATTTGAAAGCAGGTGCTTTTCGCACATAGGGAGCAGTACTGGCGAAAGCTGCTCAACATTTTCTGTGAGGTTTATCTGCAAATTTGCAACCTCGTCGGTTGGAAACTGCTGTCCCACAACAATCTTCTGGTCGAAATTATAATTGAGTGCCTTGCCGCCGTCGGTCATGCTCGGTGCATTCTCATTGGCAAAAAGGTAAACAGTCTTCTCGGCATCCGGCTCAACTTTAAATTTTGCGGTGCCGAACTCTGTGGTTGGGCTTTGGTGAAAATCGAAATATTTATTGTGCTCAACAGTACCGTCAGGGCGAACAATTACAATGCGCAATGTCTGCATCTTTTCGCCATCAGTGGCTGCATCTGCGTACTCTGCTTTTGTAGGCAGGCCGAGATATGCCGCACCGTCAAATACAGAAACATTGAGGCACAACCTCGCAAAATCATCTTGCTGAGGCTGCATACCTTCCTCTTTTGCACAACCGAAAAGAACGGCTGCTGCAATAATCAGAGAGAAAATATGTCTTAAATAACCCGACATCTTTAAAGTTCAGTATGGTTCAATCTTACTACCCAATCGTTAATTACAATTCTTGTGTTGATCCAGCGCAAACCTGAATCGAGGAAGAATATGAGGGTCCACTCGCTTTCGCGGTCGAGATATTCCTGTGGTCCCATCTCTTCGTATAGCTGGCTCTTGAGCAATTGGAGGTATGTGTTGAGCGGTATGCTCAGTACCTCTTCACCATCTTTCTTTTTGGTAATGGTAAGGCGTGGCGATGTGCCGGTTGTAAGTCTCGATGTTGAGAGCTCTGCCCAAACAGCGGTAACAGGAGTCTGCTCATCATCCCAGCTTCCCACAATCTCCTCACCCTGAGTCCAAGGGGTGTAAGTAACAGTTCCCTTTGGAACAACCTGGTTCTTGTTGTTGAGATAAGTGTTGTCGTCTGTAATCTCAAAATTGAATTGCGATGCGGCAATTGTCTCGCCGGTCATCTGCTGCAATACCACACGTATATTGTTGGTATTCTTAATCATGTACACAGTATCTTCTACATAGTCATCGGCCTCTATGCTAACCTCAAGAGCTCCGTAGAAGAGTGGATGCAGCGATTTGTCGCTCTGGAAATTCTTATGGTCCAGCTCAACATACATATCATCAATATGGCTCACTGCACGGGTCGTAAAGGTAGGCATGTAGAACGATTTGTCTGCGCACGCCATGCCACCATATGCCAATAGAGTATAATTTCCCTTGTCCAAATCTATCTGCATACGATACTTCTCATCCTGCAGCTTCTCACCAATCTCATGGTAAGTTGCAAGATAATTGCCAAACTCATCAAACACATAAACCGACACACATTCGCATTTTGTATAGAATGAGTTGACATATTCCATATTATAATCATACACAAACCTGAGCGAGAGGCCACGCGGACAATCGCTTTGATCTGAATATATGCTGCTCTCACAAGAGAAACAGCAAAATGCTGCCACCAAGAGACCCAAAAGTCTCTTGGCAACAGTATTCTGGAAACTATACTTTTTCAGTTTCATTAGTTTTTCAAATTAGAATTCAATGTGATTAACACGAACTACCCAAGGCAATACTTTTACAGTAACAGTGAAATAGTAGTTGATTTCCTCATCTGGATCATCTGGATCAACTGGATCTGGATCTGGGTTCTTAGGATCTGTTGGATCTGGATGACCGAATTTTGCAATTTTGTCTACACAAAGTTTGTAAACATTGTTACGTACAACTGCAAACTCCATAGGACCCATCTTTGTATTATCACCATTATCATTATGACGGTTCCAATAGTAATAGTACGCATAGTATTTGCCCTCGCTGTCTGGATTATAACCAGTAAATCCTGCCTCTGAGAAATATTTTGCAGTAGTAGCGTCTGTTGGATCAGCAACTGTAGCTTCGCCAAACGCATTTTTTACATTATTCACTGCTGCAACAAGTGTTGCAGGTGCATTTGTTGCTTGTGATGCAGTAACAACAGCTGCCCAATTTCCGTAAAGAACATTCTCAAATACATAAATCATTCCCTTGTTAGCAGCATCAACAGCAGCACCTGTAATCTCACCTTTGAATACAACGCCAGTTGAGATACCATGATCTTGGATTTTATCTCCAGGGATTGTGTTCTCTTTTGCATACTGCCATACATAGTACTCATTAAGTTCATGAGTGCCATCATAATCAGTTGTACCATCGTCCTCTCCTTTCCAATTATCAGCCTGAGTCAAATCTTTTACTGCAATAGATTTCCAGTCCCAGCTATTAGGTGCTGTAAGATGATAGTCAAAGTTTTGACCTAAGCCATCAACATATCCGCCAGCTTTTTCGTCGTAGTCTGTGTCAACAACGAAGTTAGTTCTATTTTCTGCACCACCAACAACTGCCCCGTTGTTAGTTCCATCAGCTGATACACGGCGAAGCATAAAGTGTTCTTTACTTTGGTTGATAAGAGCTGCTTGAGTCAATGTAATGGTTGCATTAGTAGTCTCATCTTTCAAAATATTGTATTGATTGCCATTGATAGGCATATAGTCAAAACGAGCCATTGAACGCTCAACATTGTATGCTCCTAAGTTATATGGGTTTTGAGGAACAGTATACAAAGACAAATCCTGAGGCAATGTAACTTTATTTCCAGCCTCTTCTGCATTATATGCGCTTGTCATCCAGAAATTGTTTTCAGCTGTCATATCTGCAACAGTTGCATTAGAAACAGCATCCTTATCAAATGCATCTGGAGCAGAGCAGTTTGCATAGATGTAAACTTCATATGTAGTATTGCCTTTAAGCTCAAGTGAGTTGAAAGAAGCTACATAAGTATCTTTTGATGCTGAAGAAATGGTTGAAACATTCTTTGCATATACAACAGTTGTACCATTTTTAAGAACAACATCGACTTTAGAGACTTTATTCTCTTTGTCAAGGCCTACCTCTGTACCAGGGGTGGCATCAGAACCACCTTGATCAGTAGTTCCACTCTTAGTCTCCATCTTTAGAGACAGTTGCATGTACATGTCACCTGCTTGGTTCTCTGGAGTTGCAGGATCATCAGTGCTACAAGACCACATAGCGGCCAGGCACAATGCGCTGATTAGTAATTTTTTCATGAACGTTTAGTTTAAAAGTAATTAATTAAGTGAATTTATTTTTTGAGTTTTTTTATTTGTTCTAACGCATCTACTGCCTGTGGTATGCGGTTCTGGACCACTTTGAAGAGGCTTTCGGCTTTTTCGTAATCGCCATTAAGGGTTGCATATACACCACGTGCATAAATTGCCTCATCTGAGTCGCCGGCCTTTTGGAGGTAGCGCTCTGCATTGCGCATGTTGCCCTCGGTCATAGCGGCATTGGCTGCATTGAGGTTTGCTATCTTGTCATCCGGATACATAAGCACTGCTATACCAAAGAGTTCGCAGAATACAGGACTTCCCAACTCAAGTGACTGGGCACCCACATAGAACTCCTGAAGGCTCAGCTTCTGAGGTGCTGTGCGCATGATGCGGATAATATCTTTAGGATCTGTGAATGAACGGATGATATACTCAACCTTGTAGTCTGAGCGGCGCAGTGCAGGGTAGCAGTTCTGCAACAGGAAGCGGTACTCGGTAGGGTAGGTTGATTTCAAATACCACTCTTTGTTGTCAGGCTCGCGGCCACAGTCTATAATATCGAGAATCTTCTGTTTGTTTGTAATGTTCGACTGCTCAACATATGCGCGTAGTCCCTCCCAGTTCTCAGGCTCATAAGCGGTTGTTATGATTGATTCAGGGAAATGGTAGAGGTTGTTCACATATTTGCGCAGAGCCTCTGTACGGCCTTTTGCAAGGCGGGTGTTGTTGTCGTACGGGCTCTCAGGCGACGCAAAACCTTTGATAAAGAGTGAGGTTATTGTGATGTCGCTATCGTTGCGGACAGAGTCGATTGTTGCAATAATTTTTGCAAGCTCAATTGTATTGTTGCGGTACTCAGGATAGATTACAGTCTGAGATACAGGGAAATCGATGAATGCAGAGCCGCTGAGCTCCCTTGTCTTCACCTTCTCTGCCTGTGGGCTTACATATATATATTGCGGTGTATACTGGAAATGCTCCCAGCCTCCGAGGTCGGCAAATTGCTGGTCCAGCATTTTGTTGCAACATCCGTAAAGGCTGTTGCAAATTCTGATATGGGCTCCATTCATCCACTCTTGGTAAGGGACGTGGGTTCTGTAAGTAATTACATCGGGGCAATCCTTCTCCTTGAGAGTTACATCGTTCTCTTTGCCGAGAATGCTCCAGTCGTTACGTACATATGTGAAATAACGGCGGCGTCCGTAGATGCCTACCGAATAGAGTTCCTGCTCCTTATCGCCTTTAACTATAATTGGAGTGTAAACTTTTACACGATTGTTTGAGACACCAAAATCGCTCATGTCAAGATCCATTTCAATGAACATATTGTCGCCATTACGCTCCATTGTAAAGTTCTTTACAGTAATATCTCCATTGAATATTGTCTGAGCCCAGAGTGGAGCCACTGAAACAAATGCTATTATGATAAGTATAATCCTCTTCATGATCTGCCCCCTTTTAGAATAAGTAAACTAGATTTATAAAAGCCTTGGTGAGTCCATAATAGTGGAATGGCACATCCTCGGCAAGTTTACTGCCGCACTCTGCGCACTCAAACTTGTCATATTTTGTATATGCATAACCCAAACCGAGACCCATCTCCAGATTCCAGTGCTCTCCCAATATGAAGGCATGACCATAGGTTAAACCGCCGCCTGCAAACCAGCCCTGGTAACGGTAGTTCGACAGCGGTGAGAAATCGATATCAAGAATTTTAATATTGTTGTTGAGATTGCCGAAATTGTATCTGCCGCCATGACCGTGCAGACCAATGAAGTGGCCCGAGAAACGGTCGCAGAACCAGTAGCGCAGTTCCGGTTGGGCAAATGCATGCTTCCAAAGCACGCTTTCTGTTTTTGACCACGAGTTCCAGTTGCCTGAGACATCAAGTGTCCATTTTTTTGCCAAAGCAACCTCAATTCCTGCATTGACTGTTGATGTAGCGTCGTAAAGCAGGTTGGTTTTCAAAGCTACCTTCTGGCTATATGCAGAAAATGAAATGCATACGCAGAAGATAGCCGATATTAAAAATTTGCAGAACTTATTCATCAAGTTTTTAACGTTAAAATACACCAAATGCAAAATTAGATATAATTATTGTGAATAAACTCTTTTTTTTCAGGGTGTTTCATTAAGTTATCAAAAAGTTATCAACATTTTTAACTATGAGTTGTTTTTGATGTTTTCTGCAATCTTTGCAACAAGACATGCCCTTGCCTCCTGGCTTGCCCAGCCTATGTGAGGAGTGAGGATAACCTTGTCCATATCCTTGATATTTAGATATGGAGAGTCTGATGGAAGCGGCTCTTTTGTGAATACGTCAACACCTGCTCCGGCCAAAAGATTTTCATTGAGAGCCTGTACAAGGTCTGCCTCATTTATGATGCCTCCGCGGCCCAAATTTATGATGTAGGCGCTCTTTTTCATAAGGGCAAGTTCCTTATATGTGATGAGGTTGTTTGTGCGCTCATTGAGCGGTGCATGAATAGAGATTACATCGCACTCAGACATCAGTTTTTGGAGTGATACACTTTCATACTCGTCAGAGTGGGCAACGCCGCTGGTTGCATAGTATACAACCTCCATTCCAAATGCTTTGGCAATTGCAGCAACCTTTGAACCAATGTTCCCAAGTCCTATAACACCATATTTCTTGCCTTTAAGCTCCCAGAATACCTTTGAGACATCGGTAAAGAGCAATCCTTTTGAATATTTGCCGCTTTTTACAGCATTGTCGAAATAAGGAAGCTGGCCAACCAATGAGAGGAGAATTGAGAATGTAACCTGCACAACGCTCTCGGTTGAATATCCTATAGCATTTTTAACTGGAATGCCCTTGCTGTTTGCATATGGAATATCCACATTGTTTGTTCCAGTGGCAGCCACGCAGATGAGTTTGAGGTTTGGTGCCGCATCAATCTGCTCCTTTCCTATAATAACCTTGTTGGTAATGATTACATCACACTCCCTGATTCTCTCAAAAACCTCCTCAGGTTTTGTATAAGGGTATTTTACAAACTCTCCCAACTGCGAAATAGGTTCAAGTGAAATATCTTCACCAATAGTATCTGAATCCAAAAAAACTATCTTTCTCATATCAGTTTAATGCTTTAAAGGGTTTTATTTTGTTGTAATCTAAAAATTTCTTTTTGTAGCTCAATCTCCTCTTTTAATTGGTCGACTGTGGGAAGGTACGTTAAGTAACGGGCCTGGAATAAACGTTCATTCTCATGAAGCACTGAGTAGCGAGCCATATCCTCACTTGTTTCCGAGCATAGTATAAGCCCTATGGTCGGATTGTCGCCTTCAGTCCGTTTCAAGCTGTCGTACATTCTTACATACATATCCATTTGACCTACATCCTGATGGGTGATTCTTGCTGTTTTAAGATCTATCAGCAAGAAACATTTAAGTATGTAATTGTAGAATACCAAGTCAATGAAGTAATCTCCCATGTCGGTCTTGATGTGCTGCTGTCGGGCAACAAAAGCATATCCTTTACCCAACTCCATCACAAACTTTTGAATATGAGTGATGATTGAAGATTCAAGTTTTGTTTCTGAAAAATCGGAATTGGGGGACAAACCTAAAAATTCTGCTACAACGGGATTTTTTATAAATTCCAGCTTGTCTTGCTGATAAGGTGCTGTAATTTGTTTCATCTCAATTTTTGTCGTCTGTTTGTTTTGTGATTGCAAAAGACGATGGTAGTATTGGGAGGAGATATTTCTGTCAAGTGTTCTGGCGCTCCATAACTCATTCATAGCCTCCTGCATATACCAATCCCTGGCCTCCTTGTCTGTGACCCGTAACAGAAAACGGTAGTGGGTCCATGAAAGTATCTGGGATTTTCCACTCGCTGCGTGGAAAATGTCGGGAAAAAATTTATAGAATTGTACAAATTGATACAGATTACTTTTTGTGAATCCCTTCCCATATAACTCTGTAAGATATTTGGCAAGCCGTTTGATAACTTCTTTACCATACTCAGCTCTGTTCTCTCCCTGCAATTCTTCATCGGCAATACGCTTCCCCAATAGCCAATTACGCTGTACCATAGCCATATTTACAGCTTGATATGCATATTTTTGTGTTTTTTCAATGATGTTCTGGACATCTTTGAAAATATCACCAGTATTGCCAGCTTTTAGTATTTCAATATCCTGTTTCATATTACAAAGATACTGTTATTATTAGAAACAACTGCCGAATTGCGTAAAAAAAACCACCGTAATAGCGGTGGTTTCAAGTGTTTTCGATTTTCAAGCAAGCTTGAGTTCTGCGCTCGGCATATCTTCAAGCAAGCTTGAGTTCTGCGCTCGGCTTGCAGTTTATTTTAAAGGTGAATCGGGCTCTTTTTTCATGTAATTGTACTCGAGGCGGTCTACCAGACGAGGAAAGAATTTGTTGAGCCATACGGTGAGTTTTCCGATGGGAGTGAGGATTATCTGGGCCTTGCGTTTGTAGACACCTTTTACAAGGCGTGCAGCAACCTCTTTGGCGCTCATCATCTTGCCTTCGTCGCGAGGGGTTTCGCCCTGAGCAGAGCCGTCGGCTGTGAGGGCTGTGAACCTGATATTTGAAGCTGTGAATCCCGGAGCAAATATCATTACATGCAGGCCATCATGCAGATGCTCTACACGGAGGGTGTCGAGGAATCCGTAGATTGCAAATTTTGAAGAGCTGTAACCGGTTCTTGCAGGGAGTCCCTTGAAGCCTGCAATTGAGATTACGCCAACAACAGATCCTTTGCTTTTGAGCAGATAATCGAGCGCATATTTTGTGCAGTAGACTGTTCCCCAGAAATTTACATCCATAAGGTTTCTGATTACGCTCAGATCGAGATCTTTGAACATGGCCCTCATTGAGATACCGGCATTGTTTACCAATACATCAATTCTGCCGTAAACTTCTACTGTTTTGGCTATGAGGTTTTTACAATCTTCTTCTTTGACAACGTCTGTGGCTACGGCAATGAATCTTGGAACTTTTTTGTTCTCCAGCTCTGCCTCCTGACCATATTGCTGGCCCAGAGATTCAACTGTGCTTTTGAGTTTTTCTGCGTTTCTTGCAGCCAGAACAACGCAGTCGCCTTTTGATGCAAACTCTTTTGCGGTTGCAAGTCCAATGCCGGAGCTTGCTCCTGTAATTATTACAACTTTCATGACAATACCTTTATATATATAGTAAAAGGTGACTTCAGGGCCTGCTGTCAATTCTCTGCAGCTGCCCCAAAATCACCTTTAGAAATTTGTGGCCTATTAATAGATGGCCATATCTTGAATTTCTGTAGAGCCTTTGTACTCTCCGGCCTCGAGTTTTGCCTTACAAGCTTCAAATGCTTTAAGAGTATACTCTACATGCTCCATTTCGTGCATTGCAGTAGGGATAAGGCGGTACATGATAACGCCCTTAGGAACTACCGGATATACAACGCAAGAGCAGAAGATACCATGGTTCTCTCTGAGGTCTACAAGCATATTTGTAGCTTCAGGAACATCACCCTTCAGGAATACAGGAGTGATACATGCCTCGGCAACTCCGATATCAAAGCCTCTCTCTCTCAAACCATCCTGCAATGCGCGGGTAATTTTGAAGAGTTTCTCACGTCTGTCGTGACCTTTTCTGATCATATCCAATCTCTTGAGACATCCCTCAACAATTGGCATAGGGAGTGATTTTGCATAAATCTGTGAGCGGAGGTTATATCTCAGATAGTCGATGATCTCTTTGTCACCAGCTACGAAACCGCCGATACAAGCCATAGATTTAGCATATGCACCAAAGTAAAGGTCTACCTGATCCATTACGCCGTAGTGCTCTGAAGTACCTCTTCCGTTAGGACCCATTGAACCGAAACCGTGTGCATCGTCAATAAGAATTCTGAAGTTGTATTTCTTTTTGAGCTCACAGATAAGGTCGAGACGGCCAAGACCACCGGTCATACCATATACACCCTCAGTGATGAGGAGGATTCCACCGCCTGTCTTCTCTGTAAGTTTTGTTGCTCTCTGAAGTGCTTTTTCGCAACGCTCGATGTCGTTGTGAGGGTAAACGATTCTCTGACCCATGTGGAGGCGTACACCATCCATGATACAAGCGTGAGCCTCAGAGTCGTAGACGATTACATCGTGTCTTGTTACAAGAGCGTCGATTGTTGAAATCATACCCTGGTAACCGAAGTTGAACAGGTATGCGTCCTCTTTGCACTCAAACTCTGCAAGCTCTCTCTCAAGCTGCTCGTGCAATGAAGTGTGACCGCTCATCATTCGGGCTCCCATTGGGTAGGCGAGACCCCATTTTGCAGCAGCTTCGGCATCCACTTTACGTACCTCAGGGTCGTTTGCAAGACCAAGATAGTTGTTGAATGTCCAAGCAAGAACTTTCTTGCCGTTGAAAGTCATATACGGAGCTATTTCGCCCTCAAGTTTAGGGTACATGAAATATCCGTGGGCTCTCTTTCTGTACTGACCAAGGGATCCACCCGAGTCCTTTTTGATTCTTTCAAAAATATCCATGATTGTGTAGATTTATGTATTTATTAAGTATATCTGATTCTTCTTCCTATTCTGAGAATTGTTTTTCTTGTGATGCCGTTGAGGGCGCAGAGTTTTGATATTGAAATGCCTGTACGCTGCGATATGCGGCCGAGTGTATCACCTTTCCTTACGGTCCAGTAGCGGATCTTGTCTATCTCCTTCTTGTATTCAAAATTGTTGGCTGTAAGTACAAATACCCTGTTTTTGGCAGTGTGGTTGGTGAAGTCAATTATATCGTTGGGATTGATTGGGTTGCCAAGATATCTCACTTCAAAATGGAGATGGTATCCGGTTGAGCGGCCTGTTGATCCGCCCATTCCCACAGGGTCACCTGCTTTTAGGGTATCTCCCTGTTTTGCAATGAATTTGGAGAGGTGTGCATAGAGTGTCTCCAGACCGTTGCTGTGGCGCACAACTGTGTAATAGCCGTAGCCTCTGCGTTCGTAGCGGGTAATTCTCACAACACCGTCGAAAGCACATCTTACAGTATCTCCCTTATGTACTTTGAGGTCTATGCCGTAGTGGTGTTTCCATTTTCTGAAGCCGAAATCGGATGTAACATGTTTTGGCGACGGGGTGCAGTAACTGCTCACATCAATCATTACAGTATCCTTCATATCCACGAGTGAGACATTGTATGGATTGATTTTGCTGTTGTCCCAGATGCTGTATTCATCCGGAGTATCGGAAAATCCTGTGAAGAGGATTTCATCGGAAATTGGAACGATCTCGGTATTGAAACTCTTGTGCAGACTTTCGTATGTGAGGCCTGCATATTGGCAATAGGAGATCTCCGGCAGAGGGTCGCATACCTTTACCGGCTCTATGATTTTTGTCTTCTTGAAGCGGCCGAAGAAATCCTTGACACTCTGCACTGAACTCTGGAGCGCCTTTTTGATTCCAGGCCCCTGTGATGCGTATGATGGGGATACCGCACCTCCTGCCACTGTGAGAGTGAGCAGGAGAGCAAGTATTGATATTCTTTTCCTCAAACTATGCATCGATATTGGCGTATTTTGCGTTTTGTTCAATGAATTCCCTTCTTGGTGGAACATCGTCACCCATGAGCATTGAGAAGATACGGTCTGCCTCTGCAGCATTCTCTATGGTAACTTGTCTGAGAATTCGGTGCTCAGGACTCATGGTTGTATCCCAAAGCTGGGTTGCGTTCATCTCTCCAAGACCTTTGTAGCGCTGGATGTGAACACCCTTCTCTGTGCCGCCTGTAAGCTCGTTTACAATTGCCTTCCTCTCTTCATCTGTCCAGCAGTATTGCTCGGTTTTACCCTTCTTCACAAGGTAGAGAGGTGGAGTTGCACAATATACATAACCGTTCTTGATAAGATCCTGCATGTGGCGGAAGAAGAATGTGAGGATAAGTGTTGTAATGTGGCTTCCGTCCACGTCGGCATCGGTCATGATGATTACTTTATGGTAGCGCAATTTGCTCAGGTTTAGAGCCTTGCTGTCTTCTTCTGTTCCTATTGTAACACCGAGTGCAGTGTAGATATTTCTAATCTCCTGGCTTTCGAATATTCTGTGCTCCATTGCCTTCTCCACGTTGAGGATCTTACCTCTCAACGGAAGGATTGCCTGGAATCTTCTGTCGCGGCCAGATTTTGCTGTACCGCCCGCAGAGTCTCCCTCCACAAGGAATATTTCGCACTTTTCAGGGTCTCTGTCTGAACAGTCTGCAAGTTTTCCAGGAAGTCCGGCGCCCGACATTACTGTTTTTCTCTGCACAAGCTCGCGTGCTTTGCGTGCAGCATGGCGTGCGGTTGCTGCAAGTATCACTTTGTCGATGATGCTCTTTGCATCTTTCGGATTCTCCTCGAGATATATCTCCAGAGCCTGGCTTGTTGCCTGGGAAACTGCCGCCATAACCTCGCTGTTGCCCAATTTTGTCTTGGTCTGGCCCTCAAACTGCGGCTCAGCTACTTTTACTGAGATAACGGCTGTAAGGCCCTCTCTGAAGTCTGCAGGGTCGATATCGAATTTTAGTTTTGCAAGGTAGCCGTTCTTCTCGGCAAATGATTTGAGGGTTGATGTGAGACCCCTTCTGAAACCGCTCAGGTGGGTACCGCCCTCTATTGTATTGATGTTGTTTACATATGAGTGGATGTTCTCCGAGAAACCGGTGTTGTATTGCATTGCAATCTCAATTGGAATGCCGGTTTTGTCGGTTTCGAGGTATATCGGGTTCTCGGTGAGTTTTTCTCTGGTTCCGTCGAGATAAGAGACAAACTCCATCAAACCTTTCTCTGAGTGGAACACTTCATATTTTTCTGTAGAGACAACCTCTCCGTTTTCGTTCAGTTCAGTGGCCTCGTCTCTGATATCCTTGATTGTAAGTTTGATGCCTTTGTTGAGGTATGCAAGTTCCCTCAGACGGGTTGCAAGGATGTCGTAGTTGTATGTTGTTGAGGCTGTGAATATCTCTCCATCCGGTTTGAATGTGATGATTGTACCGGTATCTGAAGCCTCTCCAACCACTTTTACAGGGTAGAGCGGAGCTCCTTTTGAATACTCCTGCACAAATACTTTACCCTCTCTGTGGATCTCTGCCTTAAGGTGTGTTGACAGCGCGTTCACGCAGGATACACCCACACCGTGCAGACCGCCGGAAACCTTGTAGCTGTCTTTGCTGAATTTACCTCCGGCATGGAGAACTGTGAGAACAACCTCAAGGGCGCTGCGTCCCTCTTTTTCGTGCATTCCGGTTGGAATACCTCTACCGTTGTCCTTTACAGTAATTGAGTTGTCTTTATTGATAATTACATCGATATCTGTACAATATCCGGCCAACGCCTCATCTATAGAGTTGTCAACAACCTCGTATACAAGATGGTGCAAACCCCTCGCTCCAACATCTCCGATATACATTGACGGACGCTTCCTTACAGCTTCCAATCCTTCCAATACCTGAATGCTGTCAGCCGAATAGCCGCCGTTTTGGGCGACCTGATCTTTCTCTATTTCGCTCATCGTTTTTTATAAGTTTTTAAACACGCGAAGATAGCAAAAAATCATAACTTTACCAAGACACCAAAGCCAAAACTTATCCCTTTTTCGAGATATTGCGGATAGTACTGTATCTGTTTGTCGAGCAGATTTTCACCAGTGGCAAAAACCGATACCATTCTGTTTATGGCATACTTCACATTTATGCCCAGATTGAGGAAAGATTTATACTCGAGGTTGCTTTCATGCCAGGTGGCAGACCATGTTGGGGTACTGCTCCTGTAGTCGGCCACAATGCCTGCCCATATCCTCTGGCGGTAGTTGTATGTTGCGTAGAGGTGCCATTTGAATGGTGCATACCCTATAGGCTGTATCTGCTCTTGCAGTGTGCTGTTTTTTGATTTTGTATAGTCTGAATACTCCAGTGTTGTTCCGGCGGAGAAATGTTTGCTTTCCCAGCCAAAACGTCCTCCAACGGTGAATTCCCTGTGGTTTGAGTAGATTGTGTTGAGGCGGCTGTCGTAGTAATTGTTATTTTCTGCGGCAGGCAATATACCACCTATGTATTGTAGCAGGCCTTCATGTACAGTATATCTTGCATATACATTGTAACTGAATTTGTTGTGGACTTGCCCTTTAAAACCGCCCTGCAGCATGAGCGGAACAGAGCTTGCCTTAAGGTCGGCCTCCTGTGATATCCACCTGTTCTCCATGATGATGCTTGAGTAGCTGTTTAAGGCGTTCCATCCGTCGGCCTTGGCATAGAGCCACAATGTGTTCCTTGCAATTTCAAATGAGAGGTCGCCCTTCACAAAAAATGTATTGTGGTAACGGTCGGTCTCATCTTTACTTTTGTAGCGGCCAGATATCTTTATGCCGGCAAGAACTTTAAGGCGGCCCTTCTCAAATGAATATTGCGGAATTATCTCATACAGACCATATTTGTACTCCTGAATGCCGCTATATATCACATTTTCTGAGTTTACCCCGACAGTAAATTTGTTGTATCTGCCAAATGTAGGCCCTATCTCTCCCGATACTTTTATGCAGTTCTCATTGAGCTTTCCCTCTTGTGCAGGCTTGTCTGTTGTGTGGAGGAAGCTGGCCTCTGCCTTATAGTGCAGTTTGGCACCTCTTCCTTTTGCATCTGTGGAGCCGATATGGAACTTTATGCCGGCCTGCTGCCATTTGTGCGAGCAGCTGTCCTTCATGAAACTGCTCTTCTCTATCTTTTTGTAGAACGGATCAGTTGCGGTATTGAAGATGTTTTCGGTGTTGAAACCGTAGTAGGTGTTATAGTTTGAATTGTAGCCCAAATCAATATAGAGTTCACCCTTTTTCCACTGGTGGCCATATGTTGCCCCTGCACCGAAAGAGGAGTTTCCTGCGTAGCTTTTTACCTGCCCGTCCTTTTCAATCTCCATAGTTTGCGGATTGGTTTTGAGCGTGTTGAGTTTGCCAAAGAATCCGTTGTAGTACATGTTTATATTGAGCGAGTTGCCATTGCCGAGCCTTGGCTGTACCCAGACTGAGGCGTCGGGTGAAAAAGGAAAGCTTACACCTGCTTTTGCAAAGAATACAGGATATTTCTCCTCTGCTTTTCCCTGCAGATCTGCCGATGGCAGCGGAGAGAATTCATAGAGGTCTTTGTATGGTTTGTCAAAGATTGAGTAGTTGAAACTCAGGTTGAAACTGCTCAATGAATCGTGTATAGAGGTGTTCAGACGGCTTTTGTGAATATTCATCATCTGGCCGTCGAAGTCGCGCTGCACTTCAACTGTGGGGTCTATTGTCTGCTGGCCCTTTGTCTGCTGGGCCTCTGCCTGCCCCACATTCAGCAGCTGGAGGAGCAATAGAGATACGATATATATGATACTGCGTTTTGCCATATTTACTGTTTTTTCATTTGTGCAAGTTTGTCGAGCCTTATTTTGAGCAGATCCGGAATATCATCATTCTCGAGAGGAGTGTAGTTCTCCTTGATGCTGTTGAATGTGGCCTCCGCCTGTTCGAGGTTGCCGCGCTCTGCGTAGGAGTCTCCAAGTACAATAAAGCTTTTTGCTAGCCAATATGTTTGTGGAGTTTCTGATTCTGATAGCGCAAATGTTTGTTTTTCAACACTTTCAAAATTTCCAGCATCGTAAGCGTCTGAGATCAGCAGATAGGCTGCCTCAGCCCCTTCGCTGCTTGCAAGCTCTTTTGAGATCTCCTTCAGCAGAACAAGTGCCGCCTCGCGTTCTCCCAGTGCCAGATGGCTCTTGGCCTTGTAATATTTTGCAAGTTTGATATTCTCCCTTGTGCTTCCGCTTTTCAGCATGGCGTCTGTTTCAATCAGAGTCTGTTCATAATTGCGGCACATGAAGTATGATTTTATCAGGCCGGTTTTTGCCTCCAGACGGTTGTTCTCCAGTTGGGCTATCTTGTCGAGCGTTTCATATGCATTTACAGCCTCCGGGAATCTCTCCAGACTATATGAGAGGCGTCCGTAATTGAGGGTTGCAATTTCTGAGAAGGCTCCGACTCCGCTCTCCATCACTTTGTAATAGTAGTCTGCCGCCTTCTCCTGCTTGCCCAGATTGTTGTAGCTCTCTGCAATGTAGAAATAGGCCTGTGGCAAACGGTTGCCCTGAGGATATCTTGAAACAAACGAGTTGAGTGCAGCCAATGCCTCTGTATAGTTCTCGCTCAGGAATATCTGTTCTGCTGCATTGAAGAGCATATTCTCCTTTTCGTCTTCTGTCTTTACTCCGGAGAGACCGATATTGTCGAGATATTTGATGAATTCTGCAGGGTTGTTCTGAACCTGGTATATATTCTCTATTCCGGCCAGTGCACTTTGGGCCTCTTCGCTTGCAGGAACATTCTCTACAATGGTTTTATAGTGCTCCAGGGCCTTGTCATACTCCTTTCTGTTTGAATTAATCATGCCCATCTCAAGCAGTGCCCTATAAAAATAGGTGCTGTCTTTAGGTTTGTTGATGAGCTTGTCCAAAACTGCTTCGGCCTTTGCATCCTCCACATTCTGCACATATGTGCGGCCAAGTTCATACAGGGCCGTTGTGTAGAGTGGTGATCCTTTGTGCGAATCCCCTGTAATCTCCTGGAGCAGGGCGGCTTTTTTTGTATTGTCGCCAACCAGACCATAAGCGATCGCACTCTGCAGTGGCGCATACAATTTTCTATATCCATCCCCGACAGCTATCTTTTCGTACATCTCTGCGGCTGTCTGATATTCTCTGGCCATGAAGTGACAGTCGGCCAGTCTTGTATTGGCCTCCTGAGAATAAATCCTCTGCTGTGCAGGCAGGCTCAGATATTCTTTGAATCTCTCTGCAGCACCGGTGTAGTTGCCCTCCTTGAATTTGCAGTAGGCGATGTTGAAGATAGAGGTAGGATACTCGCTACTGTTGCGGAAATCTGTATCTTTATGAAGTTTGGACAGGATCTCTTCTGCTGTTGAAAACTGGTCTTTGCGGTAATGGCACTCTGCTGCCCAATATTCGGCGAGGTTTTTCAGTGCGCGGTTGTAGCTGCTGTGTTTTACCGACTCCTGCAGGTATGGCAGCGCATTTGAGTATGAGCCGCTGCGTATGAGCTGTATTGCCCTGAAGAATGAGGCTTTCTGCAGATTTACGGTTGTTGCCGGAGTGTGGTTCCTTATCTTTCTCAGAGCCTCAATTGCATAGGTGTAGTTTCCGTTCATGAGGAATCCTGTTGCCATGTAGCTGTGGATCTCGTCCCATTTGCGGTTTGTATAGCTGTAGGATTTCAGATACTCTCCAAAAGGGGCCATGTCTCTGTTTATGTCAAACGAGAGCTTTGCATAGTTGAAGAAGGCATCTTCCTGTATTGCTTTGTCGAAACTGCTTTCTGATGCAAGTTTGAAGGCCTTCTGGGCCTCATGTTTGTTTTTGAGCTGTATGTAGCTCTGTCCCAGATGATAAGCTGCGCTTTGGCCTATAGAATCGGTGGAAGAGGCTATTTTTGCAAATGCATCTGTTGCGCTCAGGTGACTGTTTAGGGTGTATGCCAGCATTCCTGCATAGAAGTTGTCGGTTTTGCTCAAATTTGCCCCCGACATTGTATAGAGCTCAAAATAGTATTTGGCATTCTGAGTGTCGTCCATGGCATAGTATGCCTCGGATATTATTCTGGCTATCTTCGACCTATAATTGTTGTCGCTCTCTCTGTAGAGGGCAGGGCCGTTTTCTGTGACATAGCTGTACTCCTTGAGGAAAAACTTGCTCTCCAGAAGGTGGTAGCGGCTCAGAAGTGTGAATCTTGAGTCGTTCTTTGCCCTTTCAAAGAGTGGAACCGCTTTGGCAAACTCCTTGTTGGCATAGTGGAGGTAGCCGCAGTAGTAGAGCGACGGCCAGATATATTTGTCGGATTCACCTTTTATTATTGCATTGAATGTGTTTATGGCAGCGTTGTTGTTGCCAGTGCGCATCTGGCAATATCCTTTGCGGAAGGTGAACTCCTCTCTCTCTTCCTTTGAAAGAGCCCTTTTGTCGATACTCTCAAGCAGTGTAAGAGCCTGTGCAAACCTTTTGTTTTCAAAGAGTGAGACAGCCATCCTGAACTTTATCTTTCCGAGCATGGTGGAGTGGGGGTAGCTCTCTTCATATGCTTTTACAGCACTCCAGCAATTTGGGGTGTTGAGGTTTATCAGACAGAGAGTCTTGTATCCTTCAATCTCTGTGATGTCCGTATTTTTTTTGCCGTAACCTTCCTTGCACTGCTGTGCCAGTTTATTGAACTCACCAAGTGCGCTCTGGTACAATTTGTTGTTGAAGAGTTCCTTGGCCATTTTGAGCTGCTTCCCTGTTGCAGACATACTGCCAGAGGGCAATGTGCCTGTTATTTGTGCATGCATTGAGGTTATCCCCAAAATGATACAGCCGAGCAGTGATGCAGTAATTTTTTTTCCTTTCATATTTCCGTTTTATGGTAGAAAATAACGTTTGCAAATGTATGAATAATTAACGAAATTTGTATGTTGCTAAATAATATAAAACGATGCTGATTGAACTGGAGAATATTGATATTGTAAACGACGGCAATCTGATACTTTCTGATGTGAATCTGTCGGTTGACAAGGGGGAGTTCGTCTACCTTGTGGGCAAGGTGGGAAGCGGAAAAAGTTCCATAATAAAGGCCATGATTGCGGAGTTGCCGCTGCATACCGGAAAGGCCAGGGTGTGTGACTTCGACCTGCTTAAGATAAAGCGCAAACAGATACCATATCTGCGCAGGAGCATAGGTGTGGTCTTTCAGGATTTCCAATTGCTTATGGACAGAAGTGTTGAGGAGAACCTGCTCTTTGTGCTTGAGGCTACGGGCTGGAAAAAGAGGGATGAGATGCTGCGACGTTCGAAAGAGGTGCTTGAGATGGTGGGTATGGCAACCAAGGCACATAAGATGCCGCACCAACTCTCCGGCGGAGAGCAGCAACGTGTTGTTATAGCGAGGGCTTTTCTCAATAATCCTCCGGTAATTTTGGCCGATGAGCCTACCGGAAATCTCGATCCAGATACAACTGTGGAGATTATGGAGCTCTTCATGAAGATAAACCAGGAGCAGAAACCGGCCCTTGTAATGGTTACGCACAACCGTGATTTGGTGAAGCGTTATCCGGGGAGGATGATGGTTTGTGAGAATGGTACTCTGAATGAAATACCTACTGAAATGGAGATCAGTATGGATGATATACTTGTATAGTGTGAGGTTTTGCAATGGAAAAGAGTGGTAAAGAGCGGAAGGCGGTAAAAAGATGGAGGCGCAACCGTAATGCCGGTGAGATTCTTGCCTGGTTCAGGGAGAATATGGCTTCGGCAAAGAGTGAACTTAACTATACAAATCCGTTTGAATTAGTTGTTGCGGTAGTTCTGTCGGCACAATGTACAGACAAGCGGGTGAATATGGTTACTCCGGCCCTTTTCGAAAGATTCCCCTCGCCCGATTCTTTGGCTGGGGCTTCGTTTGAAGAGGTCTATGAATATATAAAGTCGGTGTCGTTCCCAAACAATAAGGCGCGTCATCTGCTGGGAATGGCAAAGAGGCTTGTAGAGGATTTCGGCTCACAGGTTCCATCTACCGTTGAGGAGCTTGAGACTCTGCCTGGAGTGGGAAGGAAGACTGCAAATGTTGTTGCTTCAATAATTTATGGAGTGCCTGTAATTGCGGTAGATACACATGTGTTCAGGGTTTCGCACCGTTTGGGATTCTCAAATGGCAAGACTCCTCTGGAGGTTGAGGGTGACCTGAATGAAATTGTTCCGCTGGAGGAGAGGGCAGAGGCCCATCACTGGCTCATTCTGCATGGCAGATATGTTTGTGTGGCGCGCAAACCAAAGTGTGGAAGTTGTGGTGTTGCAAAGTGGTGCCCCTCTGCAGAGGTGCAGGCTGAGTAGAAAACAGAATTGATTCAATCATTTGACTCCCGATGGAATATACAGATTTTGACAGTGCATTGGAGGATTTCTGCTCCTTCCTGCGTCTGGAACGGTCGCTCTCCCCAAATACAATAGCTGCATATCGGAATGATGTGAAGCAATTTATTGGGTATCTTGGTAATCCCAAGGGGTGTGGTGGAACATTGGAGTCTGTTTCCAAGCCAGAAATGGTTACATCTGAATATGTCAATGAGTATATGACAAAGAGCGGGAAGAGTGTAACTCAGCGCAGTCAGGCCCGCAAACTGAGCTCTGTAAAGGCATTTTTCAAATTTCTCGAGGCAGAAAGCAATCCTTGTGACAGGGTTGGAGCCCCAAAAATTCCCCGATATCTTCCAACGGTGCTTTCGGTTGAAGAGGTTGCCGCTATCATAGACCAGGCAGATGAGGATACTGCCAATGAGCAGCGTCTGCGCAATAGGGCAATCCTGGAGATGCTCTATTCGTGCGGGTTGAGGGTGAGCGAACTTGTGGCGTTAAGGCTGTCGGATCTCTTTCTGAATGATAACTTTATACGGGTTATTGGAAAAGGCGACAAGCAGCGTCTGGTTCCTATAGGTGAGTTTGCTGTTGATGCTGTGAGGCGATATATGGAGGAGAGAGCAGCAGTGGTGGAGAGGGCAAAGAGCATCCGGGGAAATGGTGGAAAGCATCTGGATGCTGCAAAGAAAAGTGAAGAAGGTGCTGGCATGGGAACAGGCAAAAAGTCGGGCAGAGGAAAAAATATAGCAGAAGACCTTCTGTTTGTAAACCGACGGGGAGGCAAACTTACCCGTGAGATGGTCTTTATGATTGTAAGGAAATATGCTGGGATGGCAGGAATAGAGAAGAAGATTTCGCCGCACACATTCCGCCACTCCTTTGCAACTCATCTTGTTGAAAATGGTGCCGATTTGAGGGTTGTACAGGATATGCTGGGGCACTCAAGTATTCTCACAACCGAAATTTATACCCATGTGAGCAGCAGCCAGTGGATGAAAAATATTCTCGAACACCATCCGATGCGGAAGGCGACCGGTGAAAAAAGATGAGGCCGGATAAATTACTTTTGACCCGGCCTAACTTTTTTAATATGCGTTGAAAACTCTTTTTATTCCCACTCGATTGTTGCGCTTGGTTTTGGAGACATGTCGTAGCAGACACGGTTCACAGTTTTTACCTCATTGAGGATACGGTCTGTGATCTTCATAAGGATAGGCCACTCGATCTGCTCGATTGTTGCTGTCATGGCGTCGATTGTGTTTACGGCGCGGATGATTACAGGCCAGTCGTATGAACGTGCATTGTCCCTTACTCCAACTGATTTGAAATCAGGCACAACTGTGAAGTATTGCCATACTTTTTTGTCGAGGCCTGCTTTTGCAAACTCTTCGCGGAGGATTGCGTCAGATTCTCTCAATGCCTCGAGACGGTCGCGTGTGATTGCTCCAAGGCATCTTACACCAAGACCAGGTCCTGGGAACGGCTGGCGGTATACCATGTCGTATGGAAGACCCAATTCAAGTCCGCATGCGCGTACCTCATCTTTGAACAACTGTTTGATAGGCTCTACAAGTTCAAACTGCATATCCTCTGGAAGACCTCCTACATTGTGGTGTGATTTTACCATTTTTGCAGTTTTTGTACCACTCTCAACTATATCCGGATAGATGGTTCCCTGACCGAGGAAGTCGATGCCGTCCAACTTGCGTGCCTCTTCCTCAAATACTCTGATGAACTCGCCGCCGATAATCTTGCGTTTCTGCTCAGGATCTGCAACTCCTGCAAGTTTGTCGAGGAAACGGTCTGTAGCATCTACATATACAAGGTTTGCGCACAACTGGTTTCTGAATACTTCAACAACATTCTCAGACTCTCCCTTTCTCATGAGTCCATGGTTTACATGCACACATACAAGGTTATTTCCGATAGCTTTGAGCAGAAGGGCTGCCACAACTGAGCTGTCTACTCCGCCTGAAAGTGCAAGAAGAACTTTGCGGTCACCTACCTGTTTTCTTACCAACTCTATCTGGTCATTTACAAAATTGGCCATGTTCCAGTTTGCCTCAGCTTTGCAAGTGTCGAATACAAATGATTTTACAGCCGATTTTATAGCCTCTTCATCATTTTCGAACTGAGGAAGTTTTACATCACACAGAGCTTTGTCGTGGCCTGCTGCCATTACAGGAATGCCTGCATTGTAGATATCGTGGTGGACATCAATTGCAACACCGTCAATAACATTGTTCGGACCACCATTTATGATGATTCCCTTTACGTTAGGTAGAGCCGTGAGTTCATCTACCGTAATGTCGTGTGGGTAAATTTCACTGTAAACGCCCAACGAGCGGATAGCTCTGGCAAGCACTGTGTTTTCGTGGCTTCCCAGATCCAAAATTACAATCATGTCCTGTTTCATTGTTTTCTTATTGTGTTTAAATTGTTTTCAGTTCCCTGTAAAAGGCTTGAAAATTTCGTCTTTCACGAAAAGTAACTCGCAAAAATACTAAAAAAAATTATCTGTGAAACTCTTACAAAAGATAATTATTTATACTTTTGCAACCGAATTATGCAAAAGATTAGAAACATAGCAATTATAGCCCACGTAGACCATGGTAAAACTACCTTGGTAGACAAGATGATACAGCATGGAAAGCTTATGCGCAATGCTGAAAAATTGGGCGAACTCATTCTGGATAACAATGATCTGGAAAGAGAGAGGGGCATCACCATCCTTGCAAAGAATGTGAGTGTGCCATACAAAGATTATAAAATCAATATTATAGATACTCCAGGCCATGCCGATTTCGGCGGTGAGGTTGAGCGTGTCCTCAATATGGCTGATGGAGTATTGTTGTTGGTTGATGCATTTGAGGGAACTATGCCGCAGACCCGTTTTGTTTTGCAGAAGGCCATTGAGATGGGCAAGAAGCCTGTGGTTGTGGTAAATAAAGTTGACAAGCTCAACTGCCGTCCGGATGAGGTGAATGAGCAGGTGTTCGATTTGATGTTCTCTTTGAATGCAACAGAAGACCAGCTCGATTTCAAGACAATGTACGGAAGTGCAAAGCAGGGCTGGATGTCGGAAGACTGGAAAAAACCGGCAAGTGACATCACTCCGCTGCTCGATACTATACTTGCCGAAATTCCGGCACCTGAGCAGGAGGAGGGAACTCCGCAGATGCTCATCTCCTCTTTGGAGTACTCGCCATATGTGGGACGTATTGCTATCGGCCGCATAAAGAGAGGAACTTTGAAGGCAGGCCAGCAGATAACACTCTGTAAACGCGACGGCTCTATGGAGAAATCGAAAATCAAGGAACTTATGGTTTTCGACGGCCTTGGAAAGGTTAAGGCTGAGTCTGTGGAGAGTGGTGATATCTGTGCAGTTGTGGGAATCGACGGTTTTGAGATTGGAGATACAATTGCAGATTACGAGAATCCTGAGGCATTGCCGCCAATTTCGGTGGATGAGCCTACCATGAGTATGCTTTTCAGAATCAATGATTCTCCGTTTTTTGGAAAAGAGGGCAAGTTTGTAACATCAAGGCATCTTAAGGAGAGACTTGAGAAGGAGCTGGAGAAGAACTTGGCATTGAGAGTGAAAGAGGGTATGTCATCAGATTCGTTTGTGGTTTCTGGAAGAGGTGTGCTCCATCTGTCGGTGCTTATTGAGACTATGAGAAGGGAGGGCTTTGAGTTGCAGGTGGGCCAGCCTAAGGTTATCGACAAAAATATCAATGGAGTGCGTTGCGAACCTATAGAGCACCTTACAATTGATGTTCCGAGCGATATGGCCGGAAGGGTTATTGAGATTACCACAAGAAGAAAAGGTGCCCTGCTGCATATGGAGCCTAGAGAGGATAGGACCCATCTTGATTTTGATATTCCTTCAAGAGGTATCATTGGTTTGAGGAGTAATCTTCTGACCGCAACACAGGGTGAGGCAATTGTTGCCCATAGGTTCAAGGATTATGAGCCGTACAAGGGTGAGATAGAGATGAGGACAAACGGTTCGCTGATTGCCATTGAGACCGGTACATCTGTGGCTTACGCAATGGATAAGCTTCAGGACAGGGGCAAGTTCATCATATTCCCGGGTGAGGAGATATATGCGGGACAGGTTGTGGGTGAGCATACAAGGATTGGTGACCTTAATATTAATATATGTAAGACCAAGAAACTTACAAATGTGAGGGCTTCCGGTACTGATGAGAAGGCAGTGCTTCCTCCACCGCTCCAGTTCTCTTTGGAAGAGATGTTGGAGTACATACAGGAGGATGAGCTTGTGGAAGTTACTCCTAAGTCTATGCGTATCAGAAAGATATACTTGGACGAAACCGAAAGGAAGAGAAGAAAAGGGCAGTAAGTTTGATTTTGGGATAATTTTTTGTTGAATTTTTACCCAATAATAACTATCTTTGCACGCTCTATTGGGGATTTTGAGGCTTTATGAAGGAGCAACTATCTGAAAATAAGGATTTTATTATTCAGATTAAGGGTCTGAAGATTGGAAAGTATGAATATGATTTTCCAATCGGTGGCTCGTTTTTCAAAAGTTTCGGAAATACCCAGATACTTGATGCCTCGGTGGATGTGAAGATTGTAATAGAGAAAGGCGGAGGCTGGATGAATGTTGTGTGTGATGCAGGCGGGTATCTTATAGTAGAGTGCGACAGATGTCTTGATGAACTGAAATTGCCGGTGGATTTTACAGCTTCAATGGCTGTGAAGTTTGCAAAGACCGATGATGATCCTCAGAGTGATGAATTCCTTGTTGTGGACCCTACGGACGGAGAGTTGGATCTGAGCCAGTTCATTTATGACTACATCTGTGTGAACATGCCTTTGCAGAGAGTACATGCGGAGGGGGAGTGTAACCCTCAGATGATGGAGAGACTGGGAGGCCTTGGGTCTGGCAAGGGCAATGATGCGGAAAATGGCGGTGAAACAAATTCTCCTTTTGGAGTTTTGCAACAACTGCTTGATAATAAAGGAAATAAAAATAACAATTAAAAATAAGTAGAGATGGCACATCCTAAACACAAAATTTCGAAACAACGCAGAAACAAACGTAGAACTCATGATAAAGCTGTAGTTCCTACTCTTTCAACTTGTTCAAACTGCGGTGCTACTGTAAGATATCACCATGTTTGTCCTGAGTGCGGATATTACAGAGGCCGTTTGATCATTGAGAAGGCTAACGCCTAAGCTAATCAGATGATCAGAATCGGTATTGATGCGATGGGTGGAGATTATGCTCCCGAAAATGTAATTTTGGGAGTAATTGATGCCTATTCGCATATTGGTTCTGATACAAAGATTTTTCTGATTGGAGATCAGGAAAAGATTACCGAGGTCTGCCGTCATTACGGTTTGGACTCCGGTAATTTTGTTGTAATACATGCCTCCCAGACACTTGGAATGGGGGAGCATCCTGTGAGTGCATACCTTCATAAGTCGGACTCAAGTGTAAGTGTCGGGTTCAATAAGCTGGTTGAGGGGGAGATAGATGCTTTTGCCAGTGCCGGAAATACCGGAGCGATGCTGACAGGCTCTGTAATGACATTGAAGACTTTGCCGGGGCTGTTGCGCCCCTGCATTTCTGCCCAGATACCTCTTGCCGACGGAAAAAACATGCTGATTCTTGATGTTGGGCTCAATACCGACACCAAGCCGGCAATGCTCTATCAGTTTGCAATATTGGGTTCGATATATGCAAAGACAATGATGGGTATAGAGAACCCACGTGTAGCGCTTCTGAATATCGGAACGGAGAGTAAGAAGGGTACTGTTTCGGCACAGGAGGCATACAGACTGATGAGCAATACATCCGAATTCAACTTTGTGGGAAACATGGAGGCCAATGTGATGTTCAGCGGAGGTATTGCAGATGTGCTGGTTACAGATGGCTTTGTGGGTAATGTCTGCCTCAAGCAGGCCGAGGGCATGTATGAAATGATTTCCAGATTGGGAGTGCGCCATCCTTTCTTCGGCCGTTTCAATTATGAATATTATGGCGGTACTCCAGTATTGGGTGTAACTGCCCCTGTTATAATTGGTCATGGTGCATCAACACCTCTTGCCATCCGCAACATGATACTGGAGGCTGAAAAGGCTGTTAAGAACCAACTGGTTGATAAATTGAAGAATGCTATGCTATGTCAGTAATGACAAAATAATAATACTAGACCACCTATATGAACAAGAAAGCTGTTATTACAGGAATAGAGGCATATTTGCCGGATTATATTCTTACAAATGAAGAACTCTCCACAATGGTTGATACATCCGATGAGTGGATTATGAGCCGTGTAGGCATAAAAGAGAGGAGAATCCTGAAAGAGGATGGCTTGGGTACATCCTTTATGGGTGAGCAGGCCGTGAAGAGGCTTCTGGAGGCTACATCTACAAAACCGGAGGAGATTGATCTGTTGATTTGTGCAACTGTAAGTCCGGATATGCTTTTCCCTGCAACTGCAAATATAATATCCGACAAATGTGGAATCCTCAATGCCTGGGGATACGATATAAATGCCGGTTGCTGCGGATTTTTGTTCAGTTTTGAAACTGTACGCAGATTTGTAGAGACAGGCCAGTACAAAAAGGCGATACTTGTGTGCGGTGAGAGAATGAGCGGTATGACAGACTATACCGACCGTACAACATGTCCGTTGTTTGGAGATGCCGCTGTTGCAATGCTTATAGAGCCTACAGATGACCAGAATCTCGGATTCCAGGACTCTATAACCCATGTTGACGGAATCGGCCGCCACTATCTCTACCAGACAGCTGGAGGTTCTCTCTATCCTCCTACAGCCGATACTGTTGCCAAACGTCTGCACTTCATCCACCAGGAGGGTCAGCAGGTATTCAAATATGCAGTATCACGTATGGCCGATGTCTCTGTAGAGATGATGGAGCGCCACAACCTTACAGCAGATGATATAGCATACCTTATTCCTCACCAGGCAAACTTGCGTATAATTGATGCTACAGGCAGACGTATGGGACTTACTCCAGACAAGATCCTTATTGACATAGAGAAGTTCGGAAACACTGCAGGAACATCGATTCCATTGGCTTTGTGGGATTTCAAGGATAAATTCAAGAAGGGTGATACTCTCATATTCTCAGCATTCGGAGCTGGCTTTACATGGGGATCTATCCTATATCGTTGGGGATATTAAAAAAAAATTATATCTTTGCAACCGCGTTTGCAATGGCCCTATAGTTCAAGGGATAGAACGGAAGTTTCCTAAACTTTAAATACAGGTTCGAGTCCTGTTGGGGCTACAAAAGAGGGTGACTAAAAAGTGATTTAGTCGCCCTCTTTCGTATATATATGAAAGTGGCGGTAGGGTGAGTTTGGATGGCCAAGCCAAACTTACCCTACCGCCACTTCTGAGCATACTTTAGGTAATGTTACCACTCTTATGATTTTTTGCCCTGGGAACAGTAAATGGAACATTTCAGCCTGACTCCGCGATAGTCGGTGTTATTTAGCTGTTCCACAACATATTGAGAGGCTTTGTCGGCAATGCTGATGTAGCATGAATTGTGTCTTATTTCAATTCTTCCGATACCTCTTTTGCCGACGCCTACAGATGTCATCAGCCTTATCAGATGACGTGTGGTTATTTTGTTCTTTTCGCCGATATTGAGTTTTACAAGTTCATAGCCCTTTTCGGCAGCTCTTGGTTCTCGTTCATCACCGCTTGATTTGAGCTTTCCCGATTTTGTCTGCTTTGTCTCTTTGCCCTGCTTCTCCGAATTTTTGGAATCTCTCTTCTCTCCATTTCCGCTACTCTGCAGATTGAGTTCAGGCGCATCCTTATAATATTGGATGAAGCGGTTGAACTCGCAGGCAATGAATTTTTTGATTATCTCCTCTCTGCTCAGCTCTTTCCAATGCTCTTCAACAAGAGGCAGATATTCATTTATCTTCTCATCCACAGGTATCAGATTTATTCTTTCAATGAGCGACAAGAGCTGTTTTGAGCAGACCTCTTCGCCGGTAGGAAGTTTTGACTTTGAAAACTCCTTGCCTATGATTTTCTCTATTCTCCTGATTTTGTGGAGCTCTTTTGAATTTATGATTGCAATTGATTTGCCGGTTTTATCAGCCCTTCCGGTTCTTCCGCTGCGGTGGGTATATTGTTCAACCTCATCCGGAAGATTATAATTTATTACATGCGACAGATCATTTACATCTATGCCCCTTGCCGCAACATCTGTGGCCACAAGCATCTGCAGATTTCTGCTTTTGAACCTCAGCATGACATGGTCCCTCTGTGCTTGGGAGAGGTCACCATGGAGGGCATCTGCATCATATCCGTCTCTTGTGAGGGCATCGGAGATATCCTGTGTCTCCTTTTTTGTGCGGCAGAATATGATTCCGTAGATGTCTGGATAATAGTCAACAATGCGCTTGAGGGCGTTGTAGCGCTCTTTTTCATGCACAGTGAAGTAATAGTGCTTTACATTCTCTGCTCCAGAGTTGCGTTCTCCAACTGTAACGGTTTCGGCATCATGCATATAGTTTTTTGCAATCTGCTCCACCTCCATAGGCATGGTTGCTGAGAAGAGCAGCACCTGCTTCTTTTTTGGAGCTGATTCAAGAATTCCGTCGAGCTCCTCCTTGAAGCCCATATTGAGCATCTCATCAGCTTCATCAAGGATGAGAGTGTGTATGCCTGAGATATCTGCAGCCTTTCTCGAGAGCAGATCGAGCATGCGTCCGGGGGTTGCCACTATAATTTGGGGATCTTTCCTCAGCGCCCTTATCTGCTGCTCTATGTTTGCACCTCCATATACTGCCACAACAGAGAGCCCCTCTATATACTTTGAATAATTTTTGAGGTCCTGGGCAATCTGACGGCACAGCTCTCTGGTAGGGGAGAGGACAAGAGCCTGGGTTCTCTTTTCAAAGAAACTGTACCACTTTTTGTTGGGATCGGTATTGTGCTGTTCATACTCCTTCATATCATTGACAATATCTCCCGACTTCATTTTCTTCTCAATCCGGTGCAGCACCGGCAGACCGAAGGCTGCTGTCTTTCCTGTTCCTGTCTGGGCCAGACATACAATGTCCCTCTCCTGTGTGAGAATTTGTGGAATTATGCGCTTCTGTACTGGGGTAGGGCTCTTGTAATCGAGTTCGGCGATAGCTTTGAGTATATTTTCACTCAATCCGAGTTCTGTAAAAAGTACCTCTTTATTGCCATTCTCCAGGGCTCCGGCAGATGCAGCAGACTGAGCCGTTTCAGCCCTCTTTTCTGAAAAATCAGGCATTATGCTGTAGTACTGTTCTTTGAATATTGAGTACTCTTTTTCTCCTATTATATATGGGTAACACATCAGTTTCAACTCCAGCGGCTGGTGCTCCTTGTGGAAAGGTGGCTGGAAATGGGTGATGTTGCTCATGTCAAAATCGAGTCCTGCATAGAAGGCTGCACGCCTCTGGGTCACAGGATTGTCGGGTATCTCAATTTCAAGCAATACCGGAACCCTTTCATCGTCTGCCAGGCTTTTGAGATATTCCACTGCCAGGCTGCCGTAACCATTCCCTTTATATTGGTCTCCAATGGCAAGATGCTCTGCAAAGTAGCAGTTTATGAACCTCCAGTAGGTGATGATTCCTACAATCTCTTCTCCCTGCGTGAGTGCCATGAAGTGAAAATTAGGATAAGTTTTGAAGACTCTCTCCTGCTCTTTTAGACTTCTTTGCTCCTGGTAGGGAAAATTGTTGCAATATATTTTTCTGCATGCTGCAAAAAGCGGATGGCTTGTAGTGTCGATTCTGGTAAAATTCATATCTGTAATCTTTGCTGAGGAGTTCCATGCTGTTGAAGTCCCGGACAGAAGCGGCATTACTTCAGGCCGATTCTGCTATGCACCGGCCCAACCCTCCTTGAATGCTTCAACTGCTATATCCCAATATCGGGCAAAGATATAAATTAAATAAAGAGCAGCCAGCAATACCAGTGCAATCAGAATGTTTTTTCTTTTGAGTTTCTCTTTTTTCATATTTCTACATTTTTAAATATTTGACAGATGTTGTAAAATTAGCAGCTCCGATAGAATTAATTAGCATGAAAAAATGTAACTTTGTTATTTCCGGAAGGGAATTTTACTATTTCGGATTTGAATAAGCGCATTAATCGTTTACAAACCCGTACAAACGGGTAAATATATGGTGTAAAATGGTGAAAGTTAGAAATATAGGCGTTTTTGGACGCAGAAATACAGGAAAAAGTACATTGGTGAATCTTCTTACCGGGCAGGAGGTGTCGATAGTCTCACCTATAGCAGGAACAACAACAGATGCGGTGAGGAAGAGGATGGAGATTCCAGAGATTGGACCGTGCAATATTATCGACACTGCAGGTGTGGATGATACAGGCACTCTTGGTGAACAGAGGGTTAGAAAGACCGGTAAAATCATAAATGAGGTTGATATGGCAATCCTGGTCTTTTCAGGAAATATGTTTGCTAAAGATGAAAAGGATCTGCTGGAGGCATTCCGTAAAAATGATCTGCCTGTTCTTGTTGTCCATAATCAGTCTGATATATTGCCTTTGGATGTAGATCTCTCAACAGAACTCAACTCGCTATATGGTGTGGATGTGGTTGAGTTTTCATGCTGCCTTTTTGATGAAGAGGCACAGAAGGAGGCTTTGGAACAACTTATCTCTTTCATAATAAAGGTAATGTATGAGGCAATCCGCAAAAATGAAGAGAAGACGATTCTGCATGGACTTGTAAATAAGGGAGATAAGATAGTTTTGGTCTGTCCTGTGGATTCTGAGGCTCCTCAGGGGAGGCTTATTTTGCCGCAGGTTATGGCAATCAGGGATGTGTTGGACAATGGTGGAGTTGCTGTGGTGCTCCAGCCGTCGGAATTGGAACAGTATTTATTGGAGAGTGTTGGAGAAAAGGGTGGGGCAGCAGGCAATGTAAAACTGGTTGTAACCGACAGCCAGGTCTTTAAGGAGGTTGCAGAAATTGTAGACAGGGTGGAGGCAGAGTATGCAGCTTCTTCTGGTATTGGGGGTTTCAAGATACCTCTCACCAGCTTCAGTATACTGATGGCCCGGGCGAAAGGCCCTTTTGATGAGTATCTGAAGGGAATTGCGGCAATTGATGCTTTGAAAGATGGTGACAATGTGCTGATTCTTGAATCGTGCACCCATCATACAACATGTGAGGATATTGGAAGAGTGAAGATTCCACGGGGATTACAGAGATATACAGCGGAGAGAATTGCGGCTGCATCGGGTAATGATAGAGGTGATGCCGCACCGGTAAAATTAAATTTTGAATTTGTCTCAGGATTGGATGAGATTCCTCTCGACAGAGAGTATGCTCTTGCAGTGCAGTGCGGAGGCTGCATGGTTACACGCAAGCAACTGTGCAACAGAATAAAGAGTCTTACAGAGAAGAGAATACCGGTTGTAAATTACGGAATGCTGCTGGCACATTTGAGCGGTATAGCACAGAGGGCACTGGAACCGGTAACAGAGTAATGGAAATTTGTAAAGGGGATGCTTTTCCGTTCTCTTCTAAAACGGTTGCCTTTCCTCGGAAAAGAAAATTTTCCTCAAAATGTATGTAATTTGAGGAAAAAATTACATAAGATCTATCTCTTATGATTATTTATTCTCGTCCAAGGTTTTCAAGTAGCCATTTTCCGGCATCGGTTTGTCATTCTTTATGGCGTCAATCATTTGAAGGGCCTGCTGCCAGTATGATTTGATGTCGATGACTGCAGGACTGTTATTCAAATTGTTGTTTTCATTTACATCCTTTACATTCTGTTGCCACAGGCTGTAATATTGCCTTGCCAGTCCCATCTCTGCAAAATCTTTTTCTGTTGCATTGAAAACCAGTTTGTTGTTGACGGTATCAATAGTGGTGTATTTTTCAATGGCAGTAAATAGTGTTTTAACTGTCTTCTGTTGCTCGGGAGTGCGCAGGCTGTCGGGAACAAGGTGTGCATATTTGAAATTGGGATCCAATGCAGAAACATTGTCTGTACTGCGGCTGTTGCATGAAATCAGCAACAGGCATAATGCTGGAATGATTATGTGTTTCATGATAGGTATATTTAATTAATGATTTATTTAGTCTAAACTTTTGTAAATTCCGTAAAAATTAGCCCAAACACCATGAGAATCCATTGTTGAAATTTTTAGTGAGATGTCACAATTAGATGCTGTTAAGGGTACATCAATTTTGACGTTGACAATACTGGATGCGGCATGAGACCTATGTACCCAATCTCCAAACGCAGCTTTAACACTACAGATTATAACAGTTATAAGGGCAGCTTTGGATAAACAATGAAATTTGATGTGATTAATATTGGATGGTGCAAAAACAGTAGTAATGTTGCTGGTTCCCATATCACATGTACATATTTGACCATTCAGTTCTCCAAGATAAATTAATGGTTTTAGATGTGCACACGATTTTGTTTCAGCGGATAGTATTTTTTGAAAATCGGTGAGAATTATTTCAGAGTTTGACATATTCATGCATTTCTGAATTTCAATATTAACATTTTCAATATCGTCCAATGCTCTTTGAACACATCAAGAACATGAAACATCCCATGGAAAGAGAGATGAATAATAAACAGTTTTCATAATTAACAATTAAAAGATTGATAATAATGAGGAGCTATTTGTTGTTATCTTGGAATAAAAAACTTGTAACTGAATCGAACTTATTAAGCCAAATATGAAAAAAAAATTGTATATTGGCAAATATATTGAGAAAAATGTGAAAATATCTACAAGAAAAATCTATTTGCGCGGTCTTATAGAGATTTCAAATATCTGCAGGAAAAATTGCCTGTACTGCGGCATAAGGTGCGGGAACTGTGCTGTGCAGCGTTATGAACTGTCGGATGAGCAGATTCTGCAGGAGGCGCAGTTTGCCCTTGATTCGGGGTATGGTTCGGTGGTGCTGCAGGGTGGCGAGCGTACAGACAGTGCATATATTGAGCGTATTGCAAGGTTAGTGAGGCAGATTAAGGAGTTGAGGCCAAGTGAATCGGCGCATGTTCCTGCTTTTAATCAGCCGCTCGGGATAACCCTTTCATTAGGTGAGCAGAGCTGGGAGGTTTATAAGGAGTGGTATAATGCCGGAGCGCACAGATATCTGCTCAGAATAGAGGCTTCAAATAGGCAACTTTATGAAAAGATACATCCGTCGGGTTCAGATCAGGAGAGTAAGGTGCACTCTTATGATGCAAGAGTGCAGGCTCTACATGATTTGAAATCTGTAGGTTATATTACAGGCAGCGGTGTTATGATAGGATTGCCGTACCAGACCCATGAAAACCTTGATGAGGATTTGAAGTTTTTTAAGGAGTTCGGGGTTGATATGGTGGGTATGGGTCCCTACATTCCACACAAGGAGACCCCACTTGGCCGTCTGGTGCTGCAGGAGTGGGAGAAGAAAAAGAGGGGAGAGCCTTATGCAGATCTCGGGGTGTTCGCATTTATGGATGATTCCGACAAACTGGAGCTTTCAATTGAGATGGTACGACGGCTCAGAAAGATGATGCCGCATATAAACATTGCCGCCACAACTGCTCTGCAGGTGCTGGATCCCGACGGTCGTGAGAAGGCTGTCCTTGCCGGTGCGAATGTGATAATGCCCAATATAACTGAAACTGGCCAGAGGAAGAATTACCAGCTATATGAGGGAAAGCCCGGTGTGAATGATGATGCCGCCTCTACAAAGTTGCAGCTCGAGGCCAATCTGGACAAAATAGGTGTAAGTATCGGGTGGTGGCAAGTTGGTGATCCTCAGCGAGTGTAATGGTTTTATTACAAGAACACTATGAGAATAAGTAAAAAAAATGAAAATATATATAGTGCGGGCAAATTTTTTTGACGATTTTTTGTTATTTTTGTAAACTCAAAAAAAAGTCGTAAAAATTTTCCCGATTTTTTGTTTTTTTGATTTTGGTTCGAAACAATTAATTATAACCACAAATATTTAAAGTATTTATGTCAGAAATCAAGAGAGTTTATCGCTTTGGCGGCAGAGACGCCGAGGGTGATGGTTCAATGAGAAACCTATTGGGTGGAAAAGGTGCCAACCTTGCAGAGATGTGTAAATTGGAAATCCCTGTTCCTGCAGGTTTTACTATTACAACTGATTGTTGTACAGAGTTCTACAAATTGGGTGGCCAATATCCTGAGGCTTTGAAGGCAGAGGTTGATGCTGCTATGGCTGCAACTGAGCAAATCATGGGCATGAAATTCGGTGATCCTAAATCACCTCTATTGGTATCTTGCCGTTCTGGTGCAAGAAGTTCAATGCCTGGTATGATGGAGACTGTTTTGAACATCGGTCTTTGTTCTGCAACTATCCCTGGTCTAATTGAGAAAACTGGGAATCCTCGTTTTGTATATGATGCATACCGTCGTTTGATTATGATGTATTCAGACGTTGTTATGGAGAAAGCTGAGGGTATCGAGCCTGAGGAGGGCAACGGAATCCGTGTTCAATTGGACAGAATGCTTGCTAAAGTAAAGAAAGAGAAAGGTTATGCTTCAGATACAGATCTTACTGTTGATGATTTGAAACAACTTTGCGAGGACTTCAAAGTTCGCGTAAGACAAGAGTTGGGCAAACCGTTCCCAGATGATGCTTACGAGCAGTTGTGGGGTGGTATCGGTGCCGTATTCAAATCATGGAACGGTAAACGTGCAATCGCTTATAGAAGAATTGAGGGTATTCCAGATGAGTGGGGTACAGCTGTAAACGTACAGTCAATGGTATTCGGTAACATGGGTGACAACTCAGCTACAGGTGTTGCTTTCTCAAGAAACCCTGCTACCGGTGAGAACAAATTCTATGGTGAGTGGTTGATCAACGCTCAAGGTGAGGATGTTGTGGCTGGTATCAGAACTCCTAACCCATTGAATGAGGCTACTAAGAATGAGCACAATAAAGAGCTTGCATCATTGGAGACTGCAATGCCTGAGGTATACAAGGAGTTGGATCAGATCCAGCAGAACCTTGAGGCTCACTTCCATGATATGCAGGATATCGAGTTCACTATTCAGGATGGCAAACTTTGGATGCTTCAGTGCCGCGTTGGTAAGAGAACCGGTTTGGCAGCATTGAACATGGCAATGGATATGTTGCATGAGGGTCTTATCGATGAGAAGACTGCTGTATTGAGAGTTGCTCCTACCCAATTGGATGAGTTGCTTCACCCAATCCTTAATCCTGCAGCTGAGAAGAAGGGTGTTGTTATTGCACAAGGTCTTCCAGCAGGTCCTGGTGGTGCTGTAGGTAAAATCGTATTTACTGCAGAGGAGGCTGTTGAGGCTGCTGCAAGAAAAGAGAAAGTTATCCTTGTACGTGAGGAGACTAACCCTGAGGATGTTGAGGGTATGCGTGCTGCTGACGGTCTTTTGACTGCACGTGGTGGTATGACTTCACATGCTGCTCTTGTTGCCCGTGGTTGGGGTAAATGCTGTATCGTAGGTTGTGATGCATTGCATATCAACATGTTGAACAAAACTATGACTATCGGTGACAAAGTTTACAACGAAGGTGATATCTTCAGCTTGAACGGTAGTAAAGGTTATGTTTATGATGTAGCTATCGATACTATGGACGCTTCAGAGAACCCTCGTTTTGTTGAGTACATGCAGATAGTTGACAAATACAGAGTTCTTGGCGTACGTACAAATGCTGATAACCCACAAGATGCACAGACTGCAATCAACTTCGGTGCTGAGGGTATCGGTCTGTTCCGTATCGAGCATATGTTCTATGGCGAAAATTCAGAGGCTCCGCTTTCAAAACTGAGAAAGATGATCCTTTCAAATACTGAGGCTGAGAGAAGACAAGCTCTTGCAGAGCTCGAGCCATATGTAAAAGAGGCTGTTAAAGGTACTATGAAGGTTC
Organism: Bacteroidales bacterium; assembly: GCA_017935505.1. Taxonomy (GTDB): domain Bacteria; phylum Bacteroidota; class Bacteroidia; order Bacteroidales; family UBA932; genus Egerieousia. The sequence goes on from JAGBHM010000014.1 coordinate 380,411, forward strand.
TCGACGGCAAACCAGTTACTTTCCGTCTGTTGGATCCACCTTTGCATGAGTTCGTTCCTCAAACTAAAGAGAAGATTGAAGAGATGGCTGAAGAGTTCGGCATCACTCCTGAGGATATCAAGAAACGTGGTGAGGCATTGCACGAGGTTAACCCTATGATGGGTCACCGTGGTGTACGTCTTGGTGTAACTTATCCAGAGATCTCAGAGATGCAGTTCCGCGCTATCTTCACTGCAACTGCAGAGCTTATGAAAGAGGGCTTCAAACCACAGCCTGAAATTATGGTTCCTGTGACTGTATCTGTTAAAGAGCTTGATTTCCAGAAAGCTATCTGTGATGAGGTACATGCTGCAGTTGAGAAAGAGTTTGGTCTTACAATCAAATATCTATATGGTACAATGATTGAGATCCCTCGCGCTGCCATTATGGCTGACGAGATGGCTAAGACTGCACAGTTCTTCTCATTCGGTACAAATGACCTTACTCAGATGACATTCGGTTTCTCACGCGATGATATCGGTGGATTCATGGGTGATTACTTGAACAAGAAGATCCTTCCTGCCGATCCATTCCAGACTTTGGACCAGGAGTCAGTAGGTAAACTTGTTGAGATCGGTATCAAAGGTGGCCGTGCAACCAACGCTAACCTTAAAGTTGGTATCTGCGGTGAGCATGGTGGTGATCCTGAGTCTGTAGCATTCTGCCATAAGATTGGTATGAACTACGTTTCATGTTCTCCATTCCGCGTTCCTATCGCACGTTTGGCTGCTGCACAGGCTGCAATCAAATCATACGAGAAGAAATAATTGAAGTTTCTGATAAATAAAAAGAGGGTGACTAATAAGTGATTGATGTGACCCCCAAAAGTTGGACGGTTTAACATTATTAAGAGGCTCGCTTAGATTGGAATAAAGCTCGGTATTGTACCGGGCTTTTTCCATTTAGCCTCAGTTTGATTCTATCATTATTGTAATAGCGTATATACTTAAC
>JAGBHM010000015.1 GCA_017935505.1 Bacteroidales bacterium
TGCGATGAATATATTCTATACTCAAGCCATTCTCAAGCATATGCATATACTTCAATCGTTCTGCATAGCCATGTTTCTTTCTCTTTTTAGACATAACAAAACCCCGAAAGTTTTTTGTCTAACTTTCGGGGTTCATGTCAGATTTAGTCACCCTCTTTTGTGTTTCATACCGAGGGCAAATATTTTTCCCAGATTCTTTCTCACAATTTCTTTCCGGCCAGTTCGGAAAGTTCAGACCTTTCGCCCTTCACAAGATTGATGCTTGCAAAGAGATCTTCGCCGTAGAGCTTTTCATTGAGGTGTGTGAGGCCGTTCGACCATCTGTCGAGATATGGCTGGTCAATTTGGTGAATATCGCCTGTCAGCACTATTTTAGTTCCCTCTCCTGCTCTGGTAATTATTGTCTTCACTTCATGCGGTGTGAGGTTCTGGGCCTCGTCAATTATGAAGAAGACCTTTGACAGGCTGCGTCCCCTGATATATGCCAGAGGTGATATCACAAGCTTTTCCCTGCGGAGCATATCCTCTATTTTGATATTTTCACGGCTGTTATCCTTGAAATTCTTCTTTATTACGGCAAGATTGTCATAGAGTGGCAACATGTATGGACCAACCTTCTCCTGGGCATCTCCTGGCAGAAAGCCGATTTCCTGATTCTGAAGAGGAATTACAGGTCTGGCAAGCAGTATCTGATCGTATATCTCAGATTGCTCCAGGGCTCCGGCCAAAGCCAATAAAGTCTTTCCGGTTCCGGCTGTTCCTGTTAGGGCTATAAGTTTGATTTCCGGATCCATTATCAGATCCATTGCCAATGCCTGCTCATCGTTGCGCGGTGATATTCCATAGGCCGTAATCGGTTGTATACCTTTTATAATACCTGTTCTTCCATTGTATCTGGCGAGTACCGGCGGTAGCTTCTCCTCTTTGCTCTGAGGAGTTCTTCTGAATTTATAGAGCTGGTTACTTGCCACTTTTTTGTATTTGAGCTCCTTTGCGGAAACGCCTTCACTCTCCATCCTGTCGAGTATGTCGTTGGCAATTCCCTTTACACTTATAACACGGGCCTCATTCTGGGCAACTTTCTCCTCCACAATGTGGTCTGTCAAATAATCTTGTGCAAGAAGTTGAAGTGCTCTTGCCTTCATGCGCAGATTGACATCTTTTGTAACAAGTCCTACAGTGCGGTTTGGATACTTGTTCTTTATCCAAATTGTGGTCGACAGTATTCTGTGGTCCTGCACATCATCCATAAAGCAGCCCTCCAGTTCCGGTGGAAACGGATGGTTGATCTCAATTGAGAGCTTACCTCGCCCTTTGCCAAGTGGAAAGCCTTTGCTGCTGTTGAACAGGCGGGGATCAGATATTTTGTCAATGGCCCTTACAAATTCACGGGCATTGTAGTTTATGGTATCATTGCCCTTTTTGAATTTGTCCAACTCTTCAAGTACTGCGATGGGAATGACCAGGTCATTTTCTTGAAAATTGTAGATTGCATTGTGGTCGTGCAGGATGACATTTGTATCCAACACAAAGATTTTAGGCAATTTTTCCATAATATCTCATTTAAATAAGGCTGGTGCAAAACAATTTTTGACCAGCCTTGAGTTATATTTCAATTATTTATGCTCCTGGCACCATCTTCTTCCATTGATGAAGAGCTCAATCCAAGGTGTCACCTCATGTTTGTTCTCTGTATAATGTGCCCAGTTCCATGGACGCAGACAGCGCTCAGGGTGCGGCATCATGGCCAGATGTCTTCCGTCTGTGCTACATACGCCTGCAATTCCCTCAGGTGAGCCGTTAGGGTTGGCAGGATAACCGTTGTAGGTATATCTGACTGCTACATTGAATTTATCCATTCCCTTAGGGAAACTGAATTTGCCCTCTCCATGAGCTACCCATATACCGAGTTTTGAACCTTTCAGGCTCTGCAGCAATACCGAAGGCGACTCCTCAATTGTTACGCCTACAAAGCCGCTCTCATATTTGTGGGAGTTGTTGTGCAACATTTTTACATGTGACTCCTTCTCTGCAGGGGTAACCAAACCCAACTCTGCCATAAGCTGGCAGCCGTTGCATATTCCGAGGCTCAATGTATCCTTTCTTGCATAGAATTTGTCCAATGCGCTCTTTGCCTTTTCATTATACAAGAATGCTCCAGCCCAGCCTTTTGCTGAACCAAGTGTATCCGCATTCGAGAATCCGCCAACAAAGACAATCATCTGTACATCCTCAAGAGTCTCCCTTCCGCTGATAAGGTCGGTCATATGAACATCTTTAACTTTGAATCCAGCCATAAAGAGAGCCCATGCCATCTCTCTGTCGCCATTTGATCCTTTCTCTCTTATAATTGCCGCTACAGGTGCATCAGCATCGGTTCTGTTGCCCTCTTTGTCTGAAACCAGTGCCGGACAATTTTCGAGTTTTCCTGTAAAGTGTTCAGGGAATTTGTATACAAGCGGCTGTTTCTTGTAATTCTGGAAACGCTCTCCTGCGCACTCCTCTCCAACCTGACGGATATCAAACAAATATGATGTCTTATACCAGATATCCCTCAGTTTGTCGATGTCGAGCTGTACATTTCCAGCACCCTCCAACTCAATTGAAACGCTCCTTTCATCGGTATACTCTCCTATGATGATTCCCTTTTCGCCGAGAATGGTCATAGCCTTTTCCATATTTTCTGCATTTATCTGCAGCAGAACGCCTGAATTCTCAGCAAACATAACACTTTCAAGCTCTCCGGCGTTGAACTTCTTGCCATCCTTAGGTGATGCTGTAACCTTTATACCGCCCTTTGTATTTGCAAAGCACATTTCGAGAAGGGCTGTTGCCATACCACCGGCAGAGATATCATGACCTGCAAGAACAAGCTCCTCAGATATGAGTTTCTGCACAGCTTCAAAGCACTCTGCAAAATATCCGGAATCTTTAACATCCGGTGTGGCATTTCCCACCTGATTGAGAATCTGTGCAAAAGCAGATCCTCCAAGGTCAAACTGAGCTGAGCCGTCTTCTGCTCTGGTAAATGGTACATATACTATTTTGCTGTTCTTCTCTGCTTTAAGGTCTGGCTTAACTATGTTGTATACATTCTCTGCAGGAGCAACTGTTGAGATGATGAGTGTTCCTGGAGAGAGTACTTTTTTGCCGTCGGGATAAGACTGGGTCATACTCATTGAGTCTTTTCCGGTAGGAATATTGATTCCCAATTCAATTGCAAAGTCACTTGCGCCTTTTACAGCTCTGTAGAGCCTTGAATCTTCACCTTCATTGCGGCATGGCCACATCCAGTTGGCACTCAGTGAGATACCCTTCAAACCATCCTTCAGCGGTGTCCATACTACATTGGTAAGAGCCTCTGCGATTGCCATTCTTGAACCTGCTGCCGGATTTACCAATGCTGTAAGAGGTGCATGGCCGAGTGAAGTTGCAATACCCTCTTTATTGTTGTAACCAATTGCTGTAACACCAAGGTTGTTGAGAGGCAACTGTATTTCACCAGTACACTGCTGGCCCGCAATGAGACCTGTAACTGAGCGGTCTACCTTGTTTGTGAGCCAATCCTTACATGCAACACTCTCCAATTGGAGAACCTGCTGCAGATACTCTTTAAACTTGCCCTGTTCATATTGGATTCCCGAGAACTCGTAATCACAAGTGTTGCCCTTCATATAGGTTTTAGGGGCTGAGCCGAACATATCCTCCATCTGTAGATCGATGGCAGCCTCGCCTGTCTTTTCATTTTTCAATGTGAAGTTATGGGTTCCGGTTGTCTCTCCAATAACATACATAGGAGCACGCTCCCTGTCGGCAATAGCCTTGAGATTTGCAATATCCTTCTCCTCCATTACAAGACCCATCCTCTCCTGGCTCTCATTTCCTATAATCTCCTTGAGGCTCAAAGTAGGGTCCCCGACAGGTAATTTGCTGATGTCGATATTTCCTCCGGTCTGCTCAACGAGCTCAGACAGACAGTTGAGGTGTCCGCCGGCACCGTGGTCATGTACGCTTATGATTGTATTGTTGTCACTCTCGGCAACACTTCTTATTGCATTGTATGCTCTCTTCTGCATCTCTGGGTTTGACCTCTGGATTGCATTCAGCTCAATAGCATTAGCATATTGTCCTGTATTTACAGAACTTACAGCGCCTCCACCCATTCCGATACGGTAGTTGTCGCCACCGAGCAGCACAACCTTGTCTCCAATGCCTGGCTCTGCCTTGAGGGCATCTTTCTGTTTGGCATAACCAATACCTCCTGCCAGCATTATAACCTTGTCGAAACCGAATTTAGGCATATTAGCAGCCTTACAGCTCCATCCTGCTTCAGTTGTATGCTCCAATGTGAGCAGACTTCCGCAAATTACACACTGTCCGAATTTGTTTCCAAAGTCACTGGCACCATTACTTGCCTTGGTAAGGATCTCCTGAGGACTCTGGTAGAGCCACTCGCGTGGTGTACTCTTTTCCCATTTTCTCTCAACATCCATGGCTGCAGCGCATGACGGGTCTGAAATTTTCTCCTTCAGCTGGCTGATGCTCCTCTCTTCATTAATTCCGACAGTCTCCTCAATCTTCTCCTGAAAACGCGGGTAAGAGGTCATATATATGGCAGTACCTGCAATCGGGAAGCTTCCTTTTCCACCTGCAATCCTGTCCCTGATCTCTCCGCCGCTTCCTGTTGCAGCACCGTTGAACGGCTCCACAGTTGTAGGGAAGTTATGGGTCTCAGCCTTCAGACTTATTACAGTCTTCTCATTTTTTGTTACATAGAAATCGGGTTTGTCACCGCTTGCCGGATGGAACATGTCGATTTGAGGACCATCTACAAATGCGCAATTATCCTTGTATGCACTTACAATGAGGTTTGGATTTGTCTGGCTTGTCTTCTTGATCATCTTGAAGAGTGAGCTCTCCATCTCTTGTCCGTCAATAATGAATACTCCATTAAATATTTTGTGGCGGCAGTGTTCGCTGTTCACTTGTGAAAAACCGAAAACCTCACTATCTGTAAGACCTCTGCCAAGTTTTTTGCTCAGCTGCTGCAAGTAGCCGATCTCCTCAGCATTGAGAGCCAAACCCTCCTCCTTATTGTAGGACTCAATGTCTGTAATGTAGATGACAGGGTCGGGCTGTTTGTCTATTGTGTATAACTTCTGGTCAAGTCCGTTGTAGATTCTCTGGAGCATTTTGTCGTGTGATGCCTCCTGGGATGCTACAGGGAAGAACTCCTCAATACGTTTGATTCCATCTATATTCATATTTTGGGTAATCTCAACGGCTGTGGTGCTCCAAGGAGTTATCATCTCCCTTCTTGGACCTACAAAAATGCCCTCCATCTCATTTGCCGGACCACCGTTTTCTGTAACAAGTGCTGCATCCGAAAATAGCCATACCAGAGAATTTATATTTTCTGCCGAAAGTTCTTTTGCGGTCTCAACTGCTGTAACCGCGCCGTTTTCCGATTTAAAGAAAAGAATCATAAAAAGTTATTTGAAAGTTATACTAATCAGTCTTGTTTATTAGCCTACAAAATTAGTAAAACTTTTTGAAGAATCGCTTATCTTTGTAAAGTCTCATACTATTTTAAACAGACAAAATGGATATAAATTTATATAATCGGGAGATAAACTCAATTTTTAACCGTTTCCCGTCTTTCCAGAATGTGGGAGGAGGTGCATATAAACCTGGACTGGAGACAATGGAAAAGCTCTGTCGGGCGCTTGGAAATCCTCATGAAAAGTTCAAGTCGGTGCACATTGCCGGGACAAACGGCAAGGGCTCTACAAGCCATATGATAGCATCGGCTCTCTCCAAAGTTGCAAAAGAGGATGGTACTACACTCAAAGTGGGGCTGTATACATCACCTCATCTGGTGGATTTCAGAGAGAGAATGAAGGTGTCGGGCCTTGAGAGTGAGGATGGAAAAGTTACTTTTGGAATGCCTCCAAAGGAGTATGTCTATTCATTTTTGGTTGAGAATCGTGGCCTGTTTGAAGAGAGCGGCGCTTCGTTTTTTGAGATAACTACATTGTTGGCATTCAGTTGGTTCGCTTATGAGAATGTGGATATTGCCGTTGTGGAGTGTGGTCTTGGAGGACGTCTGGATGCCACCAATATAATTAAGCCGCAGATGTGTGTGATAACCAATATCGGGCTTGACCACTGTGAATGGCTGGGTACTACACTGGAGAGTATTGCGGCAGAAAAGGCGGGTATCATAAAGAGAGGTGTGCCGGTTGTAATTGGTGAAAAATCGGGAGTGAAGAGCATATTCTCGGCAAAAGCGGAGGAGGTTGGAGCCCCGGTTACATATGCGGAGGAGTATTCTCCAGAGCTGCTATCGGGAATAGAGACTTCTGATCTGGATTTGAGAGGCAAATGTCAGGAGAAGAATATAAAGACAGTTGTTGCCGCCCTTGAGACGCTTTTCAAAAATGCCGGCATGGAGAGTTGTGGCGGTAGTTTGGCAGAAAAACTTACATGTGGCATTGTAAGGGCAGCTGATATTACCGGGCTGCACGGACGTTGGGAGACTCTTCTGGAGGAGCCGTTTGTGGTTTGTGATACAGGCCATAATGCGCACGGTTTCTCAATTCTGGGAAAGCAGATTATTGAGGAGGCTCTGCGCCCTTCAAAATATACAGGCCGTCCATTTGGCAAACTTGTGATGATTTTTGGAGTTGTGGCCGACAAAGACCTCACTGCTGTTTCTGAATATCTTCCTAAGGGGAAGGATTTGCTGCTCCCTGTACAATATTATTTTGTGAATGCGGCCGGAACACGGGCACTGCCTGCAGAAAATTTGAAAAAAAATATGCTTGCATTGGGGTTTGATGGTGAGGTGCTTGCCAATGGTGGTGTGAGAGAGTCTTTATCGGTGTATATCAATGAATTAAAGCATGATGATGACTTTGTTTTTATAGGTGGCAGTACCTTTGTGGTTGCAGAGGCTTTGGAATTTTTTAAAGATAAAATTTAAATTTTCGCAAAATATTTTTGGAGATTAAAAAATAATGACTATTTTTGCAATCCCAATTCGGGAGCATAGCTCAGCTGGTTTAGAGCATCTGCCTTACAAGCAGAGGGTCACAGGTTCGAATCCTGTTGCTCCCACAAAAGTTCTTTAAAAATCGACCGTAGTGGTCACGATTCGGGAGCATAGCTCAGCTGGTTTAGAGCATCTGCCTTACAAGCAGAGGGTCACAGGTTCGAATCCTGTTGCTCCCACAAGCTTTTGGGATTAAAGTCTTCATAGTGTATTTTAAGTGTTTTGGAGGTCTGCATTTTGCAGGGCTCTTTTTTATTTTTCTCCTATACCAGTCAATAATTTTGTCTAAAAACTATTTTATCAGTAAATTTGTTGGAATTTAGTTTTATTGAATTTAAGATAGGAATATGAAACGTTTACATATACTTTTTTATCCGATATTGCTTCTTCTGCTTTCTGTATCATATTGTTCTTATGCTCAGTCTGCGGGTGATATTGAATTGGCGAAACAATTGGCCAGACAAAAAGGCTACTCAGAGAGTCAGATTGAAGAGATTCTGAACAAACAGCAGTCGGGAATGGCCTCATCACCCTCTTCCAGAAAAAAATCAGAGGCAGTAGACAGAAATGCAGCAGCTGCCAATGCTGTAGTGGCTGAGAATGATCTTCCTTATAATACTATTCCTGAGGATGCTTATATTCAGAATGACTCGACAGCTGTATTCGGACATTATCTCTTCAGATCCGAAAATTTGAGTTTTGTCCCAAGCTACAATATTCCAACTCCTGAGAACTACAAATTGTCAGCAGGAGATGAACTCGTGATTGATTTGTGGGGTGATGTGGTGAAAAACATATCTGTGGAGGTCTCTCCGGAGGGAAGTGTATACATTCCTGACCTCGGCCCTGTCTATGTTTATGGATATACTGTGAAGCAGGCCGAAAAGATGCTGAAACGTTATATGGCAAAAATCCATTCTGGCCTGGAAGGTGATGAGCCGGATACCTTTATGAACCTCTCGTTGGGTAAAATCAAGTCGGTGACAGTAAATGTGGTAGGAGATGTAATGAAACCTGGTACATACACATTGCCATCGCTCTCTTCTGTGGTTTCTGTCCTCTATATGGCTGGTGGCCCCGACAAATTGGGAAGTATCAGGGAGATAAAACTCTACAGAAACAATAGAACAGTGTCGGTATTGGATATGTATGACTATCTGATGAACGGAAAGGCTGGTGCTGACATCAAACTTGAAGATAATGATGCTGTAATGGTTGTGCCGTATAAAAATATGGTTACCTTGTCTGGTGCTGTGAAGAGACCTATGCTTTATGAGATGAAGGATGGGGAGACATTGGCAGATCTTTTCAGGTATGGAGGAGGTTTTGCTGCAAATGCCTATCCAGGTGCCGTTCAGGTAGACAGAAGAAAGACAGATGGTGTTGCGGACGGTCCCGCTTCGGAGATATTTAATGTGAAGGCTGGAGAGTTCGCATCATTCGAATTAAAGGATGGCGATAAAATATCTGTGAGTTCTGTGAATGAAAGATTTGCGAACAAAGTTTCAATAGAAGGTGCTGTGTGGAGACCTGGTGAGTACTCTTTGGATGGCAATATCGGTACATTGAAGCAGCTTATCATTAATGTAGGTGGATTGAGAGATGATGCCTATCTTGAGAGGGCTTACATAGAGCGTCTTGGCAAAGACCGTAATAAGGAGCAGGTCTCGTTCCTGCTAAAAGATGTAATATTGGGAGCAAGTGATATTGAACTTAAACCGGATGACCATGTGCGCATATTCAGTTTGAGTGAATTGAATCCAGACCAGATGGTCATAATTGATGGAGAGGTGAATAATCCGGGCGAATATGAATATAGAAGAGGAATGACCCTTGGTGATATTATACTGAAAGCTAATGGACCGACAAAGGCTGCTACATTGGAGAGAATAGAAGTTGCCCGTCGTATTTCAAATCTTGGTGAGCCTGAATCGGTGGAGGAGGTGTCCGATACGATAGCATTAGTTCTCTCATATAATCTTCTCAAGAACCCTGCGGATGTGGATGTTAAGCTTGAACCTTTTGATATGGTGTTTGTAAGAAGATCTCTCTATTACAAACCTCAGGAGGGTATAAAGATTGAGGGCGAGGTGAACTATCCTGGAACATATGTTGTTGAGAAGAATACTGTGAGATTATCGGATATTGTAGCGAGGGCCGACGGATTCAACAAGGATGCCTATGTGAAGGGTGCCAAGCTCACAAGGGTGCTTACAGAAGAGGAGTTGGAGAGGCTGCATATAGCAATGGATATTGCCAAGAAACAGACAGAGGATTCCCTTGATTTTGACATGATGGATATCGGCGACCGCTACACTATTGCAATTGATCTTGAACAGGCTGTTGCAAATCCTGGCACCGATGCAGATATTGTATTGAGGAAGAATGACATAATAACCGTTCCCAAATACAACAATACAGTGAAAATTTCTGGAGGAGTGTTGAAACCGAATACTGTTGCATATGCCAAAGGTGAAGGCTTTAAACATTATATAAACAGCGCCGGAGGATATTTGAAGGAGTCGATGAGACGTAAGGTTTACATGGTGCATATGAATGGAGATGTGGCATCAAAAGGCTCTGCCAAATTCAAGGTCCAGCCAGGTACTGAGATTGTTGTTCCGGTGAAGGAGAAACGTGATTCCCAGACAATGGCAACAGTACTCTCTATGGCCACCTCCGTAACAAGCATTGCTGCTATGGTGGCGACAATTGTTAACTTGACAAAATAATATGGCAAATTTTGGACTGATAGGCGTGGCCGGCTATATAGCACCACGCCATTTGCGTGCAATAAAAGATACAGGCAACACCCTTGTTGCCGCCTATGATAAATTCGACAGTGTAGGAATCATGGACAGCTATTTTCCTGATACTTCATTTTTTACTGAGCATGAGCAGTTCGACAGATACTGTTCGAGAATTAAAGGTACAGAGAAAAATATCGACTGGTTCTCGATTTGTACACCAAACTATACACATGATGCATTCATCCGCTACGGGTTGCGCCTTGGTGCGGATGTGATATGTGAAAAACCGGTGGTATTGAACCCTTATAACATTGATGCTCTGATGAAAATTGAGGAGGAGACAGGTTGTAAAGCTTATAATATACTTCAATTGAGGCTACATGATTCAATAGTTGCGCTCAAACGCAAGGTGGAGCAGGGGCCTGCCGACAAGGTTTACGATGTGGATCTTACCTATATAACCTCCAGAGGAAACTGGTACTACACATCATGGAAGGGAGATGTGCACAAGAGCGGTGGTGTAGCAACAAATATAGGCGTACATTTCTATGATATGCTCCAGTGGATATTCGGGCCTGTAAAAGAGAATATTGTACATGTTATGAGCCACGACAGGGTTGCTGGTTACCTTGGGCTGGAGAAGGCCCGCGTGAGGTATTTCTTAAGTATAAATGCCGACAATCTGCCGGAAAATGCAGTACAGGGGGAGAAGCGCACATACCGTACAATAATGATAGACGGGGAGGAGTTTGAGTTCAGCCAGGGATTTACGGAGCTTCACACCAAAAGTTATCAGGAGATATTAGCAGGAAGAGGTTTCAGAATATCGGAAGCCCGCAACTGCATAGAGATAGTGAGTACAATAAGAAATTCAACCCCGATAGGTCTCAAAGGCGATTATCATCCTTTGGCAAAGCTGCCTCTGGCACCACACCCTTTCGGCTGGTAGAGCATTGTCCTCGGTGTAATGTTAACTGTATAGAAGAGCATGGCCAATTCAGGAAAAAGAATACAGATGGTTGATCTTGGCGGTCAGTATCTGAAGATAAAGAATGAGATAGATGCCGCAATTTCAAATGTGCTGGAGAGTTGTGCATTCATAAACGGCCCTCAGGTAAAGCAGTTCGCAGCACATCTGGCAGAGTATCTTGGTGTAAAGCATGTTATTCCTTGTGCCAATGGCACTGATGCACTTCAGATCTCGCTCATGGCACTGGAACTGAAGCCTGGAGATGAGGTGATAGTGCCGGCCTTCACTTATGTTGCTACAGCCGAGGTGATAGGATTGTTGGGACTGACTCCGGTTATGGTTGATGTGGATTACAGCACATTCAACACCACACTGAAAAATATAGAGAAAGCATTAACCTCAAAGACAAAGGCAATAGTTCCCGTACATCTTTTCGGACAGAGTTGTGATATGGAGCCGATTCTCAACTTTGCCAGGGAGCACTCCCTCCATGTGGTTGAAGATAATGCCCAGGCCCTGGGAGCCGAGTACACCTTTAGCAACGGTGTTAAGTGCAAAACAGGAACAATGGGAACAATAGGCTGTACCTCTTTTTTCCCTTCAAAAAACCTGGGATGCTACGGAGATGGAGGTGCCATAATGACAAATGATGATGCTCTTGCTCAGCGTCTGACTATGATTGCCAACCATGGACAGAAGGTAAAGTACCACCACTCTGTGATAGGCTGCAATTCGAGGCTCGATACAATCCAGGCCGCTATACTTGATGTAAAACTCAAGTATCTCGACAATTATTGCATGGCAAGGAGAACAGCTGCGCAATATTATACTTCAAAGTTGCAGGAGTTTGATCCTCAGCAGAGATATTTTGAACTGCCACAGGTGGCTCCAAACAGCACTCATGTATATCATCAGTATACATTGAAGATAAAGGGAGGCATGAGGGATGCCCTGAAAGAGCATCTGGCCGGGCATGGTGTTCCGTGTATGGTCTATTATCCGCTTCCTCTGCAGGCGCAGGAGGCATTTGAAGGGATTGCAGTAGCTGCAGAAAAATTGGATATTGCAGAAAAACTGTCGGAATCTGTATTATCTTTACCAATTCATACAGAGTTGGATTATGAGACTCAAGATTTTATAATTGAGCGTATTAAGGAGTTCTATTCAAAGTGATTGCTATATAATATGTATAACGGTCTTATAAATAAAGAAAAGAGGATTGCTGTAGTAGGCCTTGGCTATGTAGGTCTGCCGCTGGCTATTGAATTTGCCCATAAAGTATCAGTTGTGGGGTTTGATATAAATGAGACAAGGATTGGAATAATGAAAAAGGGAAGTGATCCTTGTGGCGAGCTGGATGATGCTGTCTTTACAGATGCTGATATCGAATTTACATCATCGGTGGAGAAATTGAAAGAGGCAAACTTCTATGTAATAGCAGTTCCTACCCCTATAGACAACCATAATAAACCCGATTTGAAACCACTTCTGAGTGCAACAAAAACAGTGGCTTCGGTTTTGAAAAAGGGTGATTATGTGGTTTATGAATCAACTGTATATCCAGGGTGTACAGAGGAGGATTGCCTTCCTCTGCTTGAGCAGTTAAGCGGCCTGAAGGGCGGTGTTGATTTTAAATACGGTTACTCGCCGGAGAGGATAAATCCTGGAGAAAAGGTACATACCCTTCCAAATACAATAAAGATAGTTTCTGGATGTGATGCAGAGGCTTTGGATACCATTGCAAAGGTTTATGAGCTGGTTGTGAAGCCGGGAGTGCACAGGGCTCCAGGTATTAAGGTAGCCGAGGCTGCCAAGATTATTGAGAATACACAGCGTGATGTGAATATAGCCCTGATGAATGAGCTCTCGATAATATTCAGCAGAATCGGCATAAATACATATGATGTGCTGGAGGCTGCCGGTACAAAGTGGAACTTTTTGAAATTCTATCCGGGGCTTGTAGGAGGTCACTGCATTGGAGTGGATCCATACTACCTTGTGCATAAGGCGGCAGAGAAGAAGTACCATCCGCAGATTATTTCGGCAGGAAGGTTCATCAATGATACCATGGGAGGCTATATTGCGAAGAAGCTTGTGAAGAAACTTATATCATTGGGTGTGGGAAGCATGGATGCCAAAATACTTGTTTTGGGTATCACTTTCAAGGAGAATGTTTCGGATATCCGCAATACAAAAGTCATGGATATTGTAAATGAACTCAAAGAGTACAGCTGCAATGTTGATGTTGTAGACAGCCATGCCTCAAAGGAGGAGGTGAGGTCTGCCTATGGAGTCTCTCTTGATGATTTCGATAGCCTCAAAAAGGGATATTATGATGCTGTTATTGTAGCGGTGGCTCATGATGAGTACAAGGAACTTGACCAGGAGTGGTTCAAGGGTCTGATGAAAAATCCTGAAAAGGGTGTGCTTGCCGATATTAAGGGTATATACCGCAACAAGATAACTGATCTGGAGTATTGGAGCCTGTAAATTTATAGAGGAGGCAAAGCAATGGAGAACAAAGGGTATTTTGCACATGAAACTGCGGTAATTGACCAGGGCTGCACCATTGGGGCAGGTACAAAAATATGGCATTTCTCCCATATTATGGAGGGGTGTGAATTGGGTGAAATGTGCAACATCGGGCAGAATGTGGTAATCTCTCCCGGTGTGGTATTGGGCCGTAATGTGAAGGTGCAGAATAATGTAAGTGTCTATACCGGAGTTACATGCGGTGATGATGCCTTTCTTGGCCCTTCTTGTGTATTTACAAATGTGATAAATCCGCGCAGTGCTGTAAACCGTAAAAGCGAGTATCTCAAGACCCATGTGGGAAGAGGTGCAACAATAGGGGCGAATGCAACAATTGTATGTGGCCATGATATAGGGGAGTATGCATTTATCGGGGCAGGTGCTGTAATAACTAAAAATGTGCCCGATTATGCCCTTATGGTTGGAAATCCGGCAAGGCACAGGGGGTGGATGAGCAGGTATGGCTGCAAACTCTCTTTTGATGGCGACGGAAAAAGTGCTCCGGCATATGCGGTCTGCAAAGAGAGCGGTGAGAAATACCGTCTGTTTGAGGGTGTTGTAACCTTATGCCAATAGAGTCTTTATAAAGATGACAGTAAAAAAGGAGGAATCCGGTTACTGACATGAACCCCGAAAGTTAGACAAAAAACTTTCGGGGTTTTGTTATGTCTAAAAAGAGAAAGAAACATGGCTATGCAGAACGATTGAAGTATATGCATATGCTTGAGAATGGCTTGAGTATAGAATATATTCATCGCA
>JAGBHM010000016.1 GCA_017935505.1 Bacteroidales bacterium
CCTGAACATGTCTGATACCCGTTAAAGGGAATACCTAGAGGGACCCATAGTTCACATCATTCAGACCTACGTCAAAGGTACAATAAAAGAGCACCATAACTCCATATTGGAATTATGGTGCAAATCTAAAAGAGGGACCCGCGACAAAGTCGTGGGAGGGATGAAGTCGGAACTTGTTCCGACGAACCAAGCCAAACTTACCGTGCTGCCACCATCAATACATTCATGTAAATACGAAAGCGGGTGACTAAATCACTTATTAGTCACCTGGCTTTCATTTTACCCCTGCAGCCCCATTTCGGCCGCCTTTTTCTCCATCAGGGCGTATGCCTGGTCGTAGTCATTCTCTATAACACCTTCGAGAATCGCCTCTTTCACATACTCTTTTATAATACCAATCTCTTTACAAGGTTCGATATTGTATTTTTTCATTATCAGCTCTCCGGAAATAGGGTTATTGAAGTTACGGATTCTATCTTTTGCCTCGACCTCAACCAGTTTCTGCCGCACAAGCAGGAAGTTCTTCTTGTGCTTTGCAACAATCTTATCGTTTTTGGAGGTGATGTCGGCTTCACACAATGTCATAAGATCCTCTATATCCTCTCCAGCATCAAACAGGAGCCTGCGTACTGCCGAATCTGTAACCTCATCCTGAACCAGCGCTATCGGGCGCAGATGCAGCTGTACAAGTTTCTGCACATACTTCATCTTCTCATTCAGAGGCATCTTGAGCTGCTTGAATATTGCAGGCACCATTTTTCCTCCTATAAAATCATGGCTGTGGAATGTCCAGCCTATCCCGGGCTCATATCTTTTGGTCGACGGTTTGCCTATATCATGCAGCAGTGCCGCCCATCTCAGCCAAAGGTTGTCTGTCTGGCTGCAGATATTGTCAACAACCTGCAAAGTGTGGGCAAAATTATCTTTATGGCCTTTGCCCTCCTGAGTCTCAACACCTCTGAGTTTTG
Organism: Bacteroidales bacterium; assembly: GCA_017935505.1. Classification (GTDB taxonomy): domain Bacteria; phylum Bacteroidota; class Bacteroidia; order Bacteroidales; family UBA932; genus Egerieousia. The sequence continues at coordinate 969 of JAGBHM010000016.1, forward strand.
TAAGCTGCGGCATTATCAACTCCAGCAATCCTGTCTTCTCCAGAAGATTGAATCCAACCGAAGGTTTTGGAGAGAGCATGATTTTGTGCAGTTCATCACTGATTCTCTCTCTCGAAAGTATCTTCAGGCGACCCTTGTTGCGAGATATCGACTCCAATGATTCCGGCACTATCTCAAATGAGAGCTGCGAAGCAAAACGGATGGCCCTGATCATTCGCAATGGGTCATCAGAATATGTGGTATCCGGATCCAGCGGTGTGCGTATGAGACCGGCCTGCAGATCTTTCACACCATCAAACGGATCTACAAGATGGCCAAAATCATCTGCCTGCAAACTGAAGGCAAGTGCATTAATGGTAAAATCACGCCTCTTCTGATCATCCTCAAGAGTACCATCCTCCACTATCGGTTTACGCGACTCCCTCCTATAAGACTCCCTTCTTGCCCCCACAAACTCTATCTCCATACCATTGTAGCGGAACATTGCAGTTCCAAAATTTTTGAAAACCGACAGCTTGCTGCCAACCTTCGCCGCAACCTTCTCGGCAATCTCAATGCCGCTGCCCTCTACAACCACATCAATATCCTTACAGGGCCTGCCCAGAAAACAGTCACGTACATAGCCTCCAATTACAAAGGCCCGCACTCCATTTTCAGAAGCTACCTGCGATATTATTCCAAATATCTTGTTTGTCAGAAATATGCTATTTTCCATACTGCTCTATCCTTTTCGGTGTGGAGACTCTATTACATCTGGTCATAAAATGGAATATCATCTGTAAATTCATACCTGCCCGCCATATCATCATATCTGCAGAAATATGTTTCAGCTCCATTGGTAATTATAAGGTATTTGACCCTCAATACCATATTATATCTGGAAATCTGCTCTGCAACATGGTTGTCAAGCTTTACATCTGGACTCTTGCACTCCACAATAACCAAAGGCTGCAGTTCCCTATTGAAACAGACAATGTCACACCTGTATCTGGCACTGTTGTACTTTATAGTATATTCACTCGCCATAAGCGCCAACGGATATTTCCGCTCACGGTTAAGCCATGTGATAAAGAATTGTCTCACACGCTCTTCGGGAGTAAGTGCAACCCGCTTCTTCCTTAAAGGGTCAAATATCTGCTCTCTCGTTTCCATATACGGCCAAACCAATTGCAAAGATAGATTAAAATTTGCGGTATGTAGAATTTTGTCTATTTTTATAAAATATTTTACATTTTTTATGGCAAAACAGGCGGCCCAGGATACAATAATACAGTTCAATTCGATACTCAAGGATATACGTGAGAGGAGGTTCAAACCAGTCTACCTTTTTATGGGAGAAGAGCCTTATTATTCAGATATTCTTGTAGATGAGCTGCTTGCAACTGTACTGAAACCGGAGGAGAGGGATTTCAACCAGACAATAGTGTACGCCTCAGATACAAATTCGGCAGAGATTGTATCGTTGGCGCGCAGATATCCCATGTTTGCAGAACGCCAGCTTGTGGTTGTAAAGGAGGCACAGACCCTCACCAAACTGGATGTTCTGGAGATATATCTTCAATCACCCGCCCCTGAAACCGTACTCGTTCTCGTATATACCGGAAAAAGTGTTGACAAGAGAAGTGGTTTCTATAAAAAGGCAAAAAGTGTTGCAGAGGTCTTTGAATCAACAATGCTTCCGGAGTGGAAGGTTGCTGAATGGATCTCCACGTATGTAAGGGAGAAAGGGATCTCGATTGCTCAGGATGCCGCTTCGCTCATGGCGGAACACACAGGTAACAGTCTGCGTAAAATTGTACTTGAAATCGACAAGCTCATAAAGGGTATTCCTCAAGATTGCAAGGAGATTACAGCAAAGGAGATTGAGACAAACATCGGTATAAGCCGCGAATTCTCCGCCTTTGAACTCTGCAGGGCCATCTCCTACAGAAACCCAGACAAGGCTTTCAAGATAGCACATTTCTTTGGCGAGAATCCAAAAAAATATCCACTGGCTATGACCCTCGGAGCACTCTTCTTTTACTTTGCAAAACTGCTCAAGGCCTATGCCTACCTCAAACAGGATGGCGGAACTCCTGAAAATGCGGCCAAAAGGGCTGGAGCTTTCGGTTCACAGGAGAGTGAGTATGCAACAGCCATCAGAAACTACTCATATACAAAAGTTATGGGCATCATTGCCCTCATGAAGGAGTGTGACTACAAATTCAAGAGCGGAGGTTCCGGCACAGCCACTGAGGGTGATCTGCTGATAGAGCTGATATCAAAAATCTTCCACTGATTTAGAGCGGATCCACATCCAGAACAATTGAATTGTGGGCCTTAAGGTCTGCCATTGCAGACAAAAGTTTCTGTTTGTTCTCAACAAGACGGGAATCTCTGGAGAACTTCACATAAAAGCATTTGAGCCACTCTCCGCGCACTTTGTCTATTGCAGGCACAAATGGTCCTGTAAACTCCTTGCATGGAACTGAGGCAAGTTTTGCCTGTATTGAGGCGCACAGAAGCTCCAATTTCTCCTTATCCTTATGCTTTGCCACAATCTTCACCATCCTCACATACGGAGCAAATGCAAACTCCCTGCGCTCTTCGAGCAGCGATTTAATTAAAGTGATGTTTTCTGTCGCAACACCATCTGTACCATTTTTCAACTCCAGAATTACAGGATGCTCCTTCTGGTTTGTCTGCACCAGCAGTTTTCCCCTCTTTTCCCTCCTTCCGGTGCGTCCCATAAGCTGGCTGAACATCTGCAATGCACGCTCATCCGCCCTGAAATCCTGTATACCCAGAATAGAGTCGGCATCCAATACCGCAACAAGTCCAAGATGCTCAAAATCAAACCCTTTGCTCACCATTTGCGTTCCCACAAGAATATCAATCTCCTTTTTTGAGAAGGCCTTTATAACGGCCTCCTCCTCTCTTTTGCTCTCTGCAATATCGGCATCAAAACGGGCAATTGAATACTCTGGAAAGAGCGCTTTCAGCTCCTCCTCAATTTTTTCGGTTCCGGCTCCTTTATATTTTAAGGTATCCAGACCGCATTTTGTACAGATACCATTGAATTTTACAGTATAATCACAATAGTGGCATCTTAATGTATTGTTGTATTTATGGTAGCTCAAATATACATTACAGCATGGGCATTTGGGAATAGAACCGCACTCAACACACTCAACAACAGGAGAATATGAACGTCTATTCTTGAATACCAGAACCTGCTCACCATTCTGCAGAGTTTTTCTCACAGTATTTATCAGTTTCTGAGAAAAACTGCCTCTCATCTGTCCGCTTCTGCATGCCCAGATGGTATCTATTATCTCCACTTCGGGTGGCTGCGCACCATAATATTTCGCAAATAGGGTAACCTTTGAAAAACGTCCTATCCTACAGTTGTATTCAGCTTCAAATGAAGGAGTTGCCGAGCCCAACAAGGTATCTGCGCCATAAATGCCGGAGAGCATTATGGCCGCATCACGCGCATGATAACGGGGTGTAGGCTCACTCTGTTTGTAGCTGCTGTCGTGCTCCTCATCCACTACAACAAGACCCAGATTTTTGAAAGGCAAAAAGAGGGAAGAGCGTGTTCCCAGCACAACCACTGCATCATTTGGAGCATCCACACCAGAAGGAACCGCCCTCTCATTTTTTTCATTTCCAGAAGATTCAACTCCGCGCAAATATTCATCTTTAAACTCTCCCGATACTATTTTGTATATTCTCCCCTTCTCTGCAGTAGTCTGTCTTGAATGGTAGACAAGCAGCCTCTCCCCAAAAACCTTCCTGAGCCTCTCCTGAAGCTGTTTGCTCAAAGCAATCTCAGGCACCATATAGAGCACATTTTTGCCCTGGGCAAGCTGTCGGGATGCCAGATTGATATAAATTTCTGTTTTACCGCTACCGGTAATGCCATGCAGCAGAACCGGTCTCTTTCCTGTCTCAAAATGGCCGCAGATCTCATCAAAAGCATGCTGCTGCGCCTGTGACAGCTGAGGTAAATTGAATGCAAACTCCTTTACCGACTCAAAAAAGGCAGAAGGCCTCTTGCGCATCTTCACCTGCTCCTGCCTCTGCACCATTCCGGAATAGGCAGCCTTGTAGACCTCCCCTACTGTGCACAAATAATAATCGGCAATCTCATGCCAGAGCTTTATTGAAAATTCTGAAACCCGACGCAGATTCTCAACCTCAATAATCTCCTTATATACAATTCCCTTCTCCAATCCAAGGTTATAAAGAGCCTCCACAGCACCCGCCTCCCTGATGAGGCTCTCCACCACAGCCGTATATGTCCGACCCGCAAAATCTACCTTCACCCTGCTTCCTACATCCACCAAAGCTGCCATCTGCTCAGGCACAACATAAGTAATCTCCCCCTTATATTTCAGAGGAAGTATCACCTGCGCATAGACAAACTGCGGGCAACTCAAACCATTTTTAAACAAACCGCTCTCCATACCTGGCCACTTGAACTCTTCTCACACTATATTCATACCGTTTTTTACACCTTGTAAAGGTACAAATATTTTATTCCCGCCCCTTCAAAATCTATTTTTTTAGATCTTTTTAGATTTTTTTCATAAAATATTTAAAATTCCGACAGAAAAATTTGGAATATCAAAAATAATGCATACCTTTGCAATCCCAATCGGGAACACCCCGCTTGGAAACTTGAAAAGATGGTGTCATAGCTCAGTTGGTAGAGCAAAGAACTGAAAATCCTTGTGTCCCCGGTTCGATTCCTGGTGACACCACAGAAAAAGCCTTGCAGAAATGCAGGGCTTTTTTGGTATTTATACTCAACAAAGCCCGGTTCAGTTAAACCGGGAGTTAAACCAGAAAGGGCAATGTGGACAAAAACGGTTAGCAATACCCCATATAACACATTGACAAATAGAAAGATGTAGTAAATTATACGAAATGCCTTTCATCGCTCATCGCTTTTAGCTATTGGCACGACACCAACTTTGCTTCCAAAGAGATTCAATACCTGATTAACTTTATCAAGGCGCAAAGTTGCTTGCCCTGCTCCAATTCTCTAACAAGACGCAAACCTACCCCCGACTTTTCGAAAAGCTCCACCTGCGTAAGATTATACTGCTTACGCATTGCCTTCACATATTTTGAAAGTGTTGTCTGCTCCATAGATGCAATAAATTATACCTTATCGGGGATAATTTTATTGTTTTAATGAGCGTTTTACACCCTATCGGGTATAAAATTAAAACTTACCTCGATAGCAACTCTGCAATACGTGTTCAATATCACTACTTCTCCGATAGAAAAATTACTTACCAAAGATATAATTTCGCATATTATCACTAAATTTGCGGTATACGCCAATAAAATGTGTAAATAATGAAAGATTTAAATAGACTAAAAGTAGTATTGGTTGAACAAAAGAAAACCGGCAAATGGCTTGCCGAGCAGTTAGGCAAAGACCCCTCAACTGTTTCCAAATGGTGCTCTAACAAGATGCAACCCTCTTTGGAGATGCTATCGCAAATTGCAAAAGTACTAAATGTAGAAACGAAGGAGTTGATAAATTAAAATCGTTATTTGATTATACCTATGATCTATCATAAGGCACTAGCTATATGAAACAGCCAGTTAAAGATAACTATATTATTGCGAAACCTTTTGTGAAGTGGGCAGGTGGCAAAGGCTCTCTAATAAGTCAACTTATTGGGAACTTACCACAAGACTTTGCTGAGCAGCCAAATGTGACATACATCGAACCCTTTGTTGGTGGTGGAGCTATGCTCTTTTATATGTTAACACATTATCCTAATATAAAACGAGCTGTAATTAATGATGTTAATGAGGATTTGATAAACTGTTATTTGTTAATAAAAAATGACCCTGAAAAACTCATAGCATCATTACGAGAAATAAAAGAAGAGTATTATCAACTAGCTACCATAGAAGCAAAATCGCATTACTATTATCAAATGCGAGAGAAGTACAACAATGAGGAACTGGCAAAAGATAAGCGAGCAGCTTGTTTTATATTTCTTAATAAAACTTGTTTTAATGGTCTCTACAGGGTCAATACTAATGGAAAATTCAACGTACCATTTGGTCAATACGATCATCCTAACATTTGTGATGAAGAACTAATTATGGCGTGCCACAGAGAGTTGCAGAAGGTAGATATATATGTTGGAGGATATAAAAATATTACAAGACATTTTGGGAGAAGATATAACTTTATTTACATCGATCCACCGTATAGGCCCCTCTCTGGTTCAGCTTGTTTCATTGAGTATACACATAATATATTTGATGATGTAGAGCAAGAAAAATTAAAAGCCTATTGTGACACATTAACCCAAAAGGGATGTAAGATTATGCAAAGTAACTCAAACTCTTTAGACGATAATGGAGAGTCTTATTTTGCGAAATTATACAATGCATATACTATCAAACAGATTTTGGCGCACCGATTTATAAACGCCCATGCTGGAAAACGAGAAAAGGAAACAGAACTACTCATTATGAATTACTAATTCACCATAGTGCTAACAAATAAATGAACTATATATGGCCTCTTTGACAATCTCTCAAATTCAAGCAATTAAGGAACATATGACTTGTGACGAGTCTGTGTTGACTAAAAAGTTTAAAGCAAAAAAGACTCCTTACTTCACATTAAGCATTTCGCTCAATGAATTGGACGACTATATTAATGAAGGATGGGAAGAAGTTTCTCGAACAAAATATAAGGCGAAGATCCAAAAACTCAAACCTGCAGGAGTAAGGTTTGAGGATGATATTTGGTGTATGTTTTATAATCTTGGCTTTAGACATCTTAATTATGATGAGAAGTTAGAGATTCCTTGGGGAGAAAATCCAGGAGATAAACATCAACTTGATGTTGTTGCTATTGGCGAAGAAGCCATATTTGTTGTTGAGTGTAAGGCCACTGAAAACATTAAGCCCGCATCATTCAAAAAAGATATAGACGATATGCGCTTATATAGGGATGGTGTGATGAAGGCTTTGCGTCAAATATACGGAGAGGATAAAAAAGTCAAGTTTATCTTTGCAACACGCAATTACACATTTGCAGAGGGATGTGAGGACGAGAAGAGATTGGCAGAAAATAAGATATTCCAGTTTACTGACAATACATACGACTATGTGAATAGTCTCATAAAGGCATATAAGTCAACGGTTATATATCAGTTCTATGGTTTGATGTTCCGACACGAACGCATCAATAATGATAAAATTCGTATCCCAGCATTAAAAGGTATGATGGGTGGTCACACGTATTATATGCTTTCTATCGAGCCTGCCACACTACTGAAGATTGGTTTTGTGTTGCATCGAACAAGAGTCAATACACAAATCACTATGCCAACATATCAGAGGTTGCTTGTACCTTCGCGATTGAAGGGTATTGGAGAATTTATTGATAAGAAAAATGGATACTTTCCTAACTCTGTAATTATCAATTTTGATGATTCTGAGAGGAAAAATAGGATTCAGTTTGATTTGGCTTCTGGCGGATCTGATGATACGAGAACAAAATTAGGATACCTTACCATTCCGAACGCCTATTGCATTGCATATATCATAGATGGCCAACATCGTGTATATGGTTACGCAAACTCAAAATATAAAGATACGAATACAATTCCTGTGGTTGCGTTTGATGGTCTGCCATCAGATGAACAGCTCAGAATCTTTATGGATATCAATGAGCACCAAAAGGCAGTTAGCCCGAGTTTGCGTTTGGATCTAAACGAGGATTTGAACTGGGAGTCTCCACATTTAGATTCACGCTTAAAGGCGTTGCGCTCATCCATTATTAAACAACTTGGTAGGGATAATAGCAGTGTTTTGGCCCGTAAAATTGCAATCGGTGAAGATACCGCAATACTACAATTAAAACCATTTGACACGGCGCTGTCTAAATCATCACTGCTACCTAAAGCTACCAAGAAAGAGTTTACGGATCATACGGATGTTTGTCTATACAACACTAACTGCGTTGAGCATAACAAAGCAATGTTGGATGCACAGAAACGAATATCTAATTTAATTAAAGATTGCTATGCTTATGTATATTACAAGATGCACGATGAGCATAAAGAAGAATATGAGACCTTCATTGAGTGTAATCGCGGTACATATGCTTTCGTTTCTTTAATTGCATCTCTAAATGAGAGTCTGATCAGAAGCGAGATGTTGTCGCAAAAATCTAGCACCAAAGAGCAAGTCGATGCGATGGCTCCATACTTTGATGTGTTAATCAATTATTTGTGCAATATGCCAATAGATGAACAAACGCAAATTCGCTTAATAAAAGGCCAAGGTGCGGACACTCTATGGCTTCGAATGTATCAAAATGCCATTCATAAACAGATGCCTGAATATAATCCAGAAGGCCTAGAAGCTTGGCTTGAAACACAGGATAAAGACTTACAGGAAGAAGGAAAAGTGTACGGTCGACAGATCGAGAGACACATAAAAGAGACCATTCTTAGAAAACTTGAAGAACTATACGGAAGCATTTGGGAGAGTAAGGTGAAAAAGATTATGGGTAAATGTCTTCAGCGTATGGGCGACGATGAAGATGTTGACAACCAAGATTGGACAGACCTTATGACATTACAGGATTACAAAGAGATTATTGAGAGTAACTGGAGTGTAAAGAAAGAGGATGATGAGTCATTCGTTACATTTGAGGATGAGTTTTCAATACAGGTGTCAGATTCATTTAGAACAAAGACCGATAAACTGAAATGGATAAATGATCTTATTGCATTCAGTAAAGCATGGACTACCACTAAAGGACGCCCTCTATCACAAGCTGAAGTTAATGAAATGCAATTGATATTGCAAAGTTTAGTACCTACTGAAGAATTATAATGATTGACTATAACGAGTTTTGTCAAAAAGATATCACATTGCGTGATTATCAGCAGCTTGCCAAAGAGGAGATCTTTGGCAAGTGGAATCTTGTTGACAATATCATATATCAGATGCCAACTGGGACTGGCAAAACTCGATTATTTACATCTATTATCCGAGATATAAGCATTTGGGGGTTAAGGCATAATATTAATTATCGCATCTTGATCATTGCTCATCGCAGTGAATTGATAGAGCAAAGCTCTCGTAGCCTAGATAAATATCGCATTAAGCACGGTGTTTTAGCTGGCACGATGAAGGATAAGCGTGATTTGACTCAAGCTATACAAGTAGCCTCTATTCAAACCATCACGCATCCTGCTAATCAATGTATGATAGATGATCTGAAATTCGACTTTATAATCATAGATGAAGCTCATCATGCAGTTGCAAATTCATATCAGAAATTATGGGAATACTGCCCTGACGCCAAAAAGTTAGGTGTAACTGCAACACCATGGAGAATGAATAATAGCGGTTTCGCACAAATATTTGATGCGTATATTCCTTCTATGTCAATTAAGAATTTTATACAAAAAGGATGGTTGGCAACATATCAGTATTATTCTATTCCTACAAGTTCAGAACTAGTTAAATCTATTGAGTCTATTAGAGAATTTGATATAGAGGGTGATTATAAGAACAGTGCATTGGTTGAGGTGTGTGACACATCAAAGATTCGAGCTCAACTTTATGACAGTTATGAAAAGAATGTCCTAGGTAAGAAAGGTATTATTTATAGCATCTCTAGGGAACATAGCGAGCACATATGTTTGCAATATCGCAGTCGCGGTGTTGCAATCGAGAACATTGACAGCAAGACTCCGGCAAAAGTCAGAGAAAAAGTTATACAAGCTTTTAGAAATGGTGAAATTGACATTATCGTCAATGTTGATATTTTCTCAGAAGGCTTTGATTGTCCTGATATCGAATTTATTCAATTAGCAAGACCTACAAAATCTTTAGTTAAATATATACAACAGGTTGGAAGAGGTTTGCGAAAGAATGGCGACAAGAAGTGTATAATACTTGATAATGTAGGTATGTACTCTCGATTTGGTTTGCCTGATGAGGAACGAGATTGGGAGTCTTTC
>JAGBHM010000017.1 GCA_017935505.1 Bacteroidales bacterium
GGCAACCGTTCTGTTTCATTACCTTTCATTTCCTTGCTTTTTTGCCTTTGTTACCATTTCCGAGGTTTGCCGTTTAATGCGTTATAGGTCAGTGACAAACGCACTTTTTCGCTTTTTTTGCTCCGAGAACCGTAATTTTTTCTACAAAAATATTTAAAATGGATTAACTTTGTATCCTTATGAGCAAAAAGAATAATATAATAGAAGATATAGCCAATGCCGAATACCAGCACGGTTTTGAATCGGACATTGAACAGGAGTTCATCCCAAAAGGATTGAATGAAGATATTATACGCCTTATTTCACAGAAAAAGGGGGAGCCGCAGTGGCTACTCGATTTCAGACTCAAGGCTTTTGCAAAATGGCAGACCATGGAGATGCCCAAATGGGCCCATCTGGAGATACCTGAAATAGATTATCAGGATATAATATATTATGCTGCCCCTACACCTAAAAAAGAGGCAACCGAAATTGATCCTGAACTTGCAGAGACTTTTGAGAAGTTGGGAATTCCGCTCCATGAGAGGAATGTGCTTGCAGGTGTTGCAGTGGATGCGGTATTTGACTCGGTTTCGGTAAAGACTACATTCCGTGAGACTTTGGCCGAAAAGGGCGTGATCTTCTGCTCATTTTCAGAGGCTGTCAGGGATTACCCCGACCTTGTAAAGAAATATCTTGCATCTGTTGTTCCTATTGGAGACAACTACTATTCGGCCCTCAACTCTGCTGTTTTCAGCGACGGTTCGTTCTGCTACATTCCAAAGGGTGTAAGATGCCCTATGGAGTTAAGCAGCTATTTCAGAATAAATGCAAAGGGAACCGGACAGTTTGAGAGGACCCTCATTGTTGCCGATGAAGGCTCTTATGTAAGCTATCTCGAGGGATGTACAGCTCCGCAAAGGGATGAAAACCAACTACATGCCGCGGTTGTTGAGATTGTTGTAATGCAGGATGCCGAGGTAAAATACTCTACAGTGCAGAACTGGTATCCGGGCGACAAGAACGGAAAGGGAGGAATCTACAACTTCGTTACCAAACGCGGTATCTGCAAAGGTGCCAACAGCAAACTCTTCTGGGCTCAAGTTGAGACAGGATCTGCAATTACATGGAAATATCCGAGCACAATATTGAAAGGCGACAACTCTGTCTCTGAATTCTACTCTGTTGCAGTTACAAACAACTACCAGCAGGCAGACACCGGCACAAAGATGATACATCTTGGCAAAAATACCAGAAGCCGCATTGTGAGCAAAGGTATCTCTGCCGGATTCAGTCAGAACAGCTACAGGGGTCTTGTGAAGATCTCGCCAAACGCAGACAACGCCCGTAACTTTTCACAGTGCGACAGTCTTCTGCTCGGCGACAAATGCGGTGCCCACACCTTCCCGTATATAGAAAATGACAACCAGAGTGCTGTTGTGGAGCATGAGGCAACAACATCAAAGATAGGTGAAGACCAGTTGTTCTACTGCAGACAGAGGGGAATTACAGCAGAGGATGCTGTAGGACTTATTGTAAACGGATATGCAAAAGAGGTGCTCAACAAACTTCCTATGGAGTTTGCAGTGGAGGCCCAAAAACTGCTCCAAGTCTCTTTGGAGGGAAGTGTAGGTTAAACTTAAAGGTTTAATTATGTATTGTATGACAGGTAACATATTTGATATAAACAACATATTTTTCACAATAGGTGGACAAGGAATCAGTTTCCTTGAATTCTTCGCCGTACTTACAGGTCTGAGTTGTGTATTTCTTGCTTCACGCGGAAAGGTTGCCAACTTCTGGATAGGCTATCTCTACAACATTCTGCTATTTATGATGTTTATGCAAAAGAATCTGTATTCCAGCATGCTTATACAGCCTATATCATTGATTATAAACCTGTTTGGACATTACAGATGGACCCATCCGAGAGAGAATGAAAAAGATGGCAAGTCTCTGCTGAAAATTACATTGCTCACAGGCAGACAAAGGATCATAATTTTGTGTCAGGTTGCCATATTTGCATTTTTCTGGGGCTTGTTGTTGAGCAAACTGAATGTATATTGGCCTGATCTGTTCCCTATGGCCCGACAGCCATATCTGGATGCATTTGTTACTGTAATGATCCTTTTGGCCCAACTGCTGTCGGCGCAGAAAAAATTGGATTGCTGGGCAATTTGGTTTATAGTAAACACAACAAACGGAATTCTCTACATCAAGGCAGGTCTTGCATTTATGCCTATTGTAGCCTGCGGTTACCTTATCCTTGCATTCTTTGGATTCAGGATGTGGAGAAAAAAATGGATTGACGAGAAATAGATTAGATAAAACGAGTTATAATTATATATGGAGAATTTGATTGAAATTAAGGATCTGCATGCCTCTATCAACGGCAAAGAGATATTGAAAGGTATAAACCTTACCGTAAAGGCAGGAGAAGTACATGCAATAATGGGCCCCAACGGTTCTGGAAAGAGTACATTGTCTGCAGTGCTGGCCGGTAAAGAGAACTATGAAGTTACCGGTGGTAGCGTAACTTTTTTAGGCAGGAACCTTCTCGAAATGTCTCCTGAAGAGCGCTCTTGGGCAGGTCTGTTCCTGGGTTTCCAATATCCTATAGAGATACCTGGAGTAACCAATGTAAACTTTATGAAAACAGCTGTAAATGAGCATCGTAAACAAAATAATCTGCCTGCTCTCACAGCAGCTGAGTATCTGAAGCTCATGAGAGAGAAACTTGCCATTGTTGAGATGGATCCGGCTTTCTCATCCCGTGGTGTGAATGTTGGCTTCTCTGGTGGAGAGAAGAAGAGGAATGAGATTTTCCAGATGGCAATGCTTAATCCGCGTCTTGCAATATTGGACGAGACAGACAGCGGTCTGGATGTTGATGCGCTCCGCATTGTTGCAAATGGTGTGAACAAGTTGAAAACCCCACAAAATGCAACAATTGTCATCACCCACTATCAGAGATTGCTCGATTATATCGTTCCTGACATCGTACATGTGCTCTACAAGGGACGCATCATCAAGACCTCAGGAAAAGAGTTGGCTCTGGAGGTTGAAAGCAGAGGTTATGACTGGCTAATCAATGAATCTGAATAATGACAAATTATATATATACTCCCGACAATAATAATCCCGGCTTCCGCTGCAGGGTTCCCCTCAACAATACTGTACAGTTATTTGTTGCCGACGGCATCATGCAACAGGAAAACATCGGGGAGATTTCAATACAGCAACAGGAGAGAGGCTATACGCTGCATGTGGAGAAGGGCAAGAATATCCCAGAGTTGCTGCAGATAATATCGGTACGCACATCTGCCAATACCAGACCGCTTGATTTCAGCAGCAGGTTTGAACTGGAGAGCTGCTCAAGTGCAAAGCTGCTCCTTTGCTCACACACTCTGAGCGAGGATAATTTTGCCACCAACGAGAACATATCTGTAGAGATTGGGGAAAATGCTGTACTTGATCTGGTCATGATGCAGAATGAGCACAATAACTCCATCCATAATGCCAAATTCGACATCTCTCTGGCGGCAAACAGTCTCCTGCGGTTCCATATTGTTACCCTGCATGGAGGAGAGATTACAAATACGATAAATGTAAATCTCAATGGAAAGGGCTGTGAATGTGACCTTAACGGCCTATACCTGGCAAACGGGAAACAACACATCTCCAATAAGGTAAACATCTCCCACAATGTTCCTGAGTGCCACAGCAACCAGCTGTTCAAAGGCATACTGGAGGATGAGGCTATCACAAAATTTAGCGGAACGATACTGGTTGCAAAGGATGCCCAGAAAACAGAGGCTTACCAGGCAAACAACAATCTGCTCTCTTCAGATTTTGCAAAGGCATATACCCAGCCACATTTGGAAATATATGCAGATGATGTGAAATGTTCACATGGAGCAACTGTAGGAAGTCTGAATGAAGATGAACTCTTCTATATGCGCTCGAGGGGAATATCATACAATGAGGCAAAACTGCTGCAACAGCAGGCATTTGCATATGCTGCACTTGCAAAAATCAACAACCCTGAACTGCTCGACAGATTGGGCAACCTTGTTGAAAAGAGGTTGCGCGGAGAGTTCTCACATTGCCAGAACTGCAGCACACATTGCTGTTAGAGAGCCTACTACAGCATTGTTGATTCATTGTTGATAAATATTACCTGCTATCCTTTATAGTATTTGCAAAATCATCTAACTTGCAGTGCTTTTCCACCGTTGTCAAAACATCGGTAATACACTTGCATTTTAAACATTTTCAAATACTTACGCTAATATGAACACCTACACCTATCAAGAGGCGCTGCAGGAGAGCATCAAATATTTCAAAGGCGATGAGCTGGCAGCATCTGTTTGGATTGGCAAATATGCCATGAAAGATTCTCTGGGAAATCTGTATGAAAATTCTCCGGAGCAAATGCACAGAAGACTTGCCAAGGAGTTTGCCCGTATTGAGGCAAAATATCCAAACCCAATGTCAGAAGATGAAATTTATGATCTACTCAAAAATTTCAAATTCATCATCCCTCAGGGCGGTCCTATGACAGGTATAGGAAACAACTATCAGATTGCGTCACTTTCAAACTGCTTTGTTATAGGAAACGACGGTCCGTCGGATTCCTATGGTGGAATTTTGAAGATTGATGAGGAGCAAGTGCAGCTGATGAAAAGGCGTGGTGGTGTAGGTCATGACCTTTCACACATCAGACCTGCCGGAAGTCCTGTTTTGAACAGCGCACTCACCTCTACAGGTATTGTTCCGTTCATGGAGCGTTACTCCAACTCAACCAGGGAGGTTGCCCAGGATGGAAGAAGGGGTGCCCTCATGCTCTCTGTTTCGATCAAGCATCCGGATTCGGAGGCATTCATTGATGCAAAGATGGAGCAAGGAAAAGTTACCGGTGCAAATGTATCTGTAAAGATTGACGATGAATTCATGAGAGCTGCACTTTCTGGAGGGCAGTACAAGCAGCAGTACCCTATAGACAGCAATGAGCCTAAGGTTGAGAAGATGATCAGCGCACAGCAACTGTGGCAGAAGATTATCCACAATGCATGGAAGTCTGCCGAGCCTGGCGTATTGTTCTGGGATACAGTACTTAGAGAATCGGTGGCTGACTGCTATGCCGATTTGGGATACAGGACTGTGAGCACCAATCCTTGCGGTGAGATTCCTCTGTGCCCATACGACTCTTGCCGCCTGATTGCAATGAATCTCTACTCTTATGTGGAGAATCCGTTCACCCCTCTTGCAAAATTCAACTTCGACCTCTTCAAGGAGCATACAATAAAGGCAATGAGACTGATGGATGACCTTGTCGACCTCGAGATGGAGAAGATTGATGCAATTCTTGCAAAGATATTGTCGGACCCTGAGACTGCAGCAACCAAGAGAACTGAGGTTGAGCTGTGGGAGAAGATAAGGGAGAAATCACTTGGCGGAAGAAGAACCGGACTTGGCATTACAGCAGAGGGTGACATGCTTGCCGCTCTCGGATATACATATGGCAACGACAAAGCAATTGCATTCTCTGTTGAGGTGCAGAAGACTCTTGCAGTAAATGCCTACAGATCATCTGTAATCATGGCCAAAGAGAGAGGTGCATTCCCTATCTACGATGCAAAGAGGGAGGAGCACAACCCTATGATAGACCGTATCAGGGAGGCTGATCCTGAACTATATAAAGAGATGACAAAGAGCGGACGCAGAAACATCTCAATGCTTACCATAGCTCCTACCGGAACAACAAGTCTCATGACCCAGACAACCTCCGGCATCGAGCCTGTATTCCTTCCATTCTATGTGAGAAGAAGGAAGGTTAACCCTAATGACAAGAATGTTAAGGTTGCTGTAAAAGATGAGGTGGGCGACAGCTTTGAGGAGTTCTATGTATTCCACCACAAATTCCTCACATGGTGTGAAGTACAGGGATATGACATTGATCAGGTGAAGGGCATGACAGTTGACCAGATCAATGAGATTGTTGCAAAATCTCCATACCATAAAGCCACTTCAGCTGATATCGACTGGGTTGCCAAAGTAAAGATGCAGGGAAGCATCCAGAAATGGGTAGACCACTCTATAAGCGTTACTGTAAACTTGCCTAACAATGTGAGCGAGAAACTTGTTGCTGATGTATACAAAACAGCATGGGAGGTTGGTTGTAAAGGTGTTACAGTTTACCGCGACGGTTCAAGAACAGGTGTGCTCGTTGCTGCCAAAGATGAGAAAAAACCAACATTGGGACCTAAAAAACGTCCTAAATCACTTGAGGCAGACGTTATCCGCTTCCTCAACGGAAGGGAGCACTGGATTGCCCTTATCGGAAAGACAAATGGTGTTCCATATGAGATCTTTACCGGTCTTGTAGATGAGGATTCAAGAAGTATTCCTAAAGGTGTTGAGAAAGGATTTATTGTTAAAGAGAAGGATATCAATACCGGCAAGAGCCGCTACGACTTCCACTTTATCGACAAATATGGCTACACCAACATTATCGGAGGTATCTCCCATATGTTCAACAAAGAGTATTGGAACTATGCCAAACTGATCTCAGGCGTGTTGCGTCACGGTATGCCGATTGTGGATGTGATAAACCTCATCAACGGACTCCAGCTCGACAGCGAGGCAATCAATACCTGGAAAAACGGAGTGGAGCGCTCTTTGAAACGCTACATCCCTGACGGCACAAAAGATGACACAGGCAAGAAGTGTCCTAAATGCCAGTCTGATGACCTGATTTATCAGGAGGGATGCCTGGTATGTAAAAACTGCGGCTACTCAAAATGCGGTTGATAACCGGAAGAGACTGATATATGATAGTATATCCTAATGCCAAAATAAATATAGGCCTTAAGGTCTTGAATAAAAGAGAGGACGGGTTTCATAACCTTGAGACTCTCTTTTATCCTATAAACAAGTGCGATATTCTAGAAATTGTTGAGGGTAAAGAGCTGAAAATGGAGCAGTATGGCATTACCATCCCATCTGTCGCAGGAGACAATGATGCAGCAGCCATGGCCCCAGAAGAGAATCTCTGCATAAGAGCATACAAACTTCTTAAAAAGGATTTTGACATACCGCCTGTAGAGATATATCTTCACAAGAATATTCCCGTTGGGGCAGGTTTGGGCGGCGGTTCCTCTGATGCAGCACATACAATATTGGCATTAGACAAATTATATAATCTGAACCTTACAACCAGACAGATGGCGCAATATGCTTCCATTCTTGGGAGCGATTGCGCCTTCTTCATTTACAACAGGCCTATGCTTGGAGAGGGACGTGGTGAAATACTTTCCGAAATTTCAGCAGCAGGGCTTGAAGATCTCCGCAAGAACTACACTATAGAGCTGATACATCCACCATATTTTGTCTCAACAGCCCAGGCCTATGGAGGAATTGTTCCACGCAACAAAAAGCAGGAGGCCGGTATTATTCTTCCGGATAACGGCATGCCCCTTGTTGAACTTCTCCAATCTCCGGTAACAGAGTGGCACAACAAAATTTTCAATGATTTCGAAGAGACAGTATTTGCAAAAATACCACAGCTGGCAGATTACAAACAGGAATTATACGACAGTGGCGCTGTATATGCCGCAATGAGTGGAAGCGGTTCCACCATGTTTGGAATATTTAAAAAGTGATCGGCAAAACAGAAAAGTGACACGACAAAAATAAAAAAGGGCTCTCTTCTGCTACAAAAGAGAACCCTTTTTTGTGTACTAAAACCTAAACCTACACTTTAAAGATGCAATAGGGTATCTTTTCGTTGCACGAAAAATCAAAAAAAATTCACTTTTTTTGAAAAAAATAAAATTTAGTCTCTTTTCAGCAGGCGAACCGGCAGAATTGAGATGAAATATCCTATAAGAAGCACACCCGAAAGGGTTATCACCACATCGGCGAAATGGATATCTACAGGATATGAATCCACTATATAATTTCCAGGCATCGGTATAATTCCATATTGTTGCTGTATAAAGCACAATATCAATCCAATAACAACACCAACCACTGCTCCGAAGAATGATATCAGCCACCCTTGCAGCACAAATATCCGGTTTATAATGCCAGTGCCGGCCCCCATGCTCAAATATGTCTGTATATCATGTTTTTTCTCAAGAATAAGCATTGAGAGGGAGCCGAAGATATTGATTGAGACAATAAGTATTACAAAAAAGAGAATCATATAGACAGCAAACTTCTCAGATCTCATCATTTTATATAATGTCTCATTCTGCTCATAGCGGTTCTTTACAACAAAAGAGGCCCCAAGAATCTTTTCGAGCTCCTTTTCTCTCTCTGAATAGACTCCGCGCAGGCTCTCTCCGCTTCTCTTGTCCATATATATTTCAACAGATGTTGCTTCATGCTCCCCATATGAGAGCAGCTCCCTGGCCTTTGATATGGGGATATAGATTCCAGATTTATCAAAATCATTGTTCAATGATATGATTCCCGAAGGATAGAGAAACTCATCGTTGAGACTTGCTGCAGGGTTGATCATTGATATCTGGGAATTTCTGTCGGGAAAATAGAGTTCAATTGGTGAGAGGAAACGTACTCTGAGTCTCAGTTCCGTTGCAAGCCCACTGCCTATTACAGCATTGCCCACATCTCCGAAGCCCAATTTGAATTCACCCTCAACAACATTCTCCGAAATGCCGCTAATTTGCCCGTAGGCCTCCTCTACTCCCCTTATTGTTGCTATAGACTGTCTGTTGTCATAGATGGCAAATACAGTCTCCTCAACAACCGGGAAGAGCTGTGTAACACCCGGCAAGGAGGCAATCTGTTCAAATTGGACACTGTTGGCAGAGAAACTTTTTCCCTCAGAGGGAGTTATAACAAAATCGGGCTGATACGCCTGATATTGCGATTTTATCAGTGTATCAAACCCGTTATATACAGAAAGTATTATTATCAGAGCCATGCTGCCTATCCCTATGCCAATAGAACTTATCAGCGAAATGATATTGATCACATTGTGAGACTTTTTCGCAAACAAGTATCTTTTTGCTATGAAAAAAGGCAGGTACAATATACTCTACTGTTAATTATTTTTCAATAACTCATCTATATGCTCCACATAATCGAGCGAAGTATCCTGGAAGAATACCAACTCAGGCACTATTCTCAGCTGTTTTGCTACCAGTCTTCCCAAATCGCCCCTTATAGATTTTGAAGACTCCTGTATCATCTTCATCACCTGAGGTGCCTTTGCCGACGGAAATATGCTTACAAAGACCTTGGCAACAGACAAATCCGGACTAACCCTGACCTCACTTACAGTTACCATGGCCCCACCAAATGCCGCCATACCCTTGCTCCTTATAATCTCCGCAAGGTCTCTCTGCAGCTGACGGCCAATTTTCTGTTGTCTTGTGCTCTCTCCTTCCATACTCTAGTTGAACTTCAAAATGAAATAGTTCTTCTTGCCCTTCTGTACAAGAATATACTTGCCATTTACAAGATTATCTGCAGTCAATGCACCATTTGCATCTGTGAATTTCTCCTTGTTGATGCTCAATCCGTTTGCCTGGATCATTTTGCGGCACTCGCCTTTAGAAGGGAAGATATTTGTATCAACGGCAAGAAGTTCCAGAATGTTTCCACCAAGTTTCTCTGCAGGCAGCTCAAACTGTGGAACACCGTCGAAAACAGATAGGAATGTCTGCTCATCCAAATTTTTGAGAGCTTGTGATGTTGAGTTGCCAAAAAGAATACCAGAGGCCTCAACAGCCTTGTTGTACTCCTCTTCTCCATGAACCATTACGGTAATCTCTTTTGCCAGCAATTTCTGCAGACCTCTCAGATGAGGCTCCTCCTTATGCTTTGCAATTGCCTCCTCTATAACCTCCCTGCTGAGCATTGTGAAGATCTTTATATATTTCTCCGCATCCTCATCTGCAACATTCATCCAGAACTGGTAGAAGGTATATGGTGATGTATAATTTGCATCGAGCCAGATATTTCCTTTCTCAGTTTTACCGAACTTGCCGCCATCTGCTTTTGTTATAAGAGGACAAGTGAGAGCAAATGCCTCATTGCCGGTTTTCCTTCTTATAAGCTCTGTACCTGTTGTAATGTTTCCCCATTGGTCACTTCCACCCATCTGCAGCTTGCAGTTCTTGTGCTCGTTAAGATAGAGGAAGTCATATCCCTGAACCAGCTGATATGAGAACTCTGTAAATGACATTCCCTCTCTTGCCTCGCCTGTAAGCCTTTTCTTTACAGAATCCTTGCTCATCATGTAGTTTACAGTAATGTGCTTGCCGATATCCCTGATGAATGAGAGGAATGAGAAATCCTTCATCCAATCGTAGTTGTTTACAAGAACGGCAGCATTTGGCATATCTGAATCAAAATCGAGGAATTTCGACAGCTGTTTCTTGATTGCTGCAATATTATGGTTCAATGTCTGCTCATCCAACAAATTGCGCTCGGCACTCTTCATTGAAGGGTCTCCAATCATTCCGGTAGCGCCACCTATCAAAGCATACGGCTTGTGGCCACAATTTTGAAAATGCTTCAGCATCATGATGCTGACAAGATGTCCTATATGAAGTGAATCTGCAGTCGGGTCTATTCCCACATATGCAGAAGTCTGTTCTTTCATCAGTTGTTCCTCTGTTCCGGGCATCATTGTATGGATCATGCCCCTCCATGTAAGCTCTTCAACAAAATTCTTCATCTTATATACAATATTTATAATCTGCAAAGGTAATAATTTTAATCAATCAAGCGGTATTTCTTACCCTTATTGTACAATGTCTGTCTGGTTATGCCCAGTTGTTGCGCCGTAAGGCTCATATTACCTCTGTTTCTGGCCAGAACAGCCCTGATGATGCGCATCTCCATCTGCTCAAGTGTCTCATTCTCCACGGCTACGGCAGATACAGCACTATTCTCTGCCTGGGCGGTTGCCCTGATTGGGGCATGCTCCTCCAGAGTCTGGAAATGCAGTGGGGAGATCTCCATCTTGTCACATAGCACAACTGCCTTTTCAATTGTTACAGCAAGTTCCGACACATTGCCGGGCCAATTGTAATTTTTCAGAAAATCCACAGCAGCCCTGGTGAACCCCTTAATCTTCTTGTCATACTTTCTGCTGTATTTCTCAAGGAAAACAGAGGCCAGCGGATGGATATCCTCCCTTCTCTCTTTAAGAGATGGTATATTAATCTGCAGCACTGTAATTCTATTGTAGAGCTCCTCCAGGAATTCCCCCTGCAATACCCTCTTCTCCAGATCTACAGCACATCCGAATATAAATCTGAGCGAGTTTTCCGCCAGTACATTCTCTCCACCCTTCTTATATTTGCCACTCTTTATCACATCAAGCAATATCTGTTGTCCTGATAATGAAAGTCTGTCGATATTGTTTATAAAAAATGTACCCTGCTGGGCCAGCTCCAGTTTGAGTGAGAAGTTCGCGTCAGATGCCTGGTCGGGCTCCATTGATATGAAAAACGATTTGCCAGAGAGTCTGGAGATTGAGTGTATCTCCCTTGCAAGCAGCTCTTTACCACAGCCATACTCTCCATTTATCAGCACAGGCACCTCTGTATGGGACAACTTATGCACCTCATTGTACACCCTCTTCATAGATGGACTGATTCCCCAGAAATAGCTCACTTTCTCCTGTAGCCCTTCCTTGAGCATATCAATACGGCCTGCAGCCTTTTTATATCTTTTGGCCATAATGGCATTTTTGATTGATATTATGAGCCTGTCGTTGTTCCAAGGCTTGGAGACATAATCAAAAGCTCCGGAATTTACACCCTCCACAGCGGCTCCGGCCTGTGCAAATGTGGCCAGGAGAACAATCTCAACATCAGACCTGGCAGAAAGCAGGCCGGCAATCAATCTGCTCTCCTGAGAACAGAGGCTCATATCCAGCAACAGCACATCTATCTCCTCCTGTTCAAAAGCAATAGTCATCTCATCCAGTCCTGGGACAGAGAGCACCTTTGAAAAATGCTTTTTCAGTAAAATATCGAGCGTGGTCAGCAGACCTGCATTTGGCTGGACAATCAGAATATTTCCTGTCATATAAAAAGATTATAAGGTTAAACCAATCATCATCACTTCCGCAAATGTAAAAAATATTAACAAAATCCGTAAATATTTTTTACATTGGAGAAATAGACAAGATTAGTTACCTTTGTCGTCCACATCTAATATCAAATTGTATGGCAAGATTTATAAAAAGATTTTCGATTGCAGCTCTATTGCTGTTTTTCTTCATTCCGGCATCTGCACAGCTCGTTGAGAAACTTAAGGCTGCAGCTGATGAATATGGCATAAAAATAAGCGGTATAAAGTCATTGGAGCCGGCAGAAAACCTCAAAAGCCTCTACTCTAAGAAGTATCAGTTTTTTGTAGAGCAACCTATTGACCACACAAATCCGGCAATGGGCACCTTCAGACAGAGGGTAGTTCTTCTCCATTGCGGATATGACAGGCCTACTGTGCTCGTTACAGAGGGATATAATTCACGCGGAGCCAATCCAAAATATAACAATGAGCTTTCAACCATGTTCAGAACAAATATGGTGGAGGTGGAACACCGCTACTTCCAGGAATCAATTCCATTCATGCAGAATGACAAATCCATAACAGATGAAACCCTCAACTGGAATTATATGACTGCTAAAAACGAAGCGGCCGACCTTCATCGTGTAAACCAGCTTCTGAAAAAGCTCTACTCGGGCAAATGGATAGCAACAGGCATAAGCAAAGGCGGCCAGACCGCAATGTTCTACACCACCTACTATCCAAACGACATAGACATTTCTGTTCCATATGTAGGCCCTCTCTGCAAAGGTCAGGAAGATGGCAGGCATGAACCATTCCTTGCCGAGTTTGTTGGTACAGAAAAAGACCGTCAGATATTGAAAGATTTCCAGGTGGAGTTCCTCAAAAGGAGAGAGACAATAACTCCTCTGTTTGAAGAGTTGTCGAAAAAACAGAAACTTACATACAAGATGCCTATATCGGCAGTATATGACTATTGTGTGTTGGAGTTTCCTTTTGCATTCTGGCAGTGGGGCTACAAGACCAGCATCGTGCCTGATCCAAAGAGTGCAACAGACAAGGAGATGTTTGACTTTCTGGTAAAGACAAGCGGCCCGGACTATTTTGCCGAAGGTGGCACAACTGCACCATTCTTTGTACAGGCAGCCAAAGAACTGGGATATTATGGATATGACACAAAACCATTCAAAGGTCTGCTTACAATTAAAGATGCCGAGGGTTATCTTAACAAATTGTTTGTACCTCAGAGCCAGAAATTCTCTTTCGACAAATATCTGTACAAGGATATCAAACGCTTCCTGAAAAAGACCGATTCAAAGATGATGTTCATATATGGAGAGTTCGACCCTTGGAGCGCAGTGATGCCAGTTGCCCCTGTAAAGAATGAAGAGCTCAAGAAAAAGGGCAAAGGAAGGGAGAACATGTATCTGTTTGTTGAACCGGGAGGAAGCCACAGGGCAAGAATAAACACATTGCCTGAGCAGATGAAAAAAGAGGCTGTTGCCATTCTGAAAGGGTGGCTCGAAGAGTAATATTATGATAGAGTTCAAGAATATAGAGCTTGAAGACAAGAGTTGGGTTGACCAGTTGCTCTCGTATGCAGATTACGGGGCAACTGAGTTCAACTTTTCAGTATTGTTTATATGGAAGGAGATCTTCTCTACACAAATAGGACGGTTCAAGGATTTCCTTATTGTGAGATTCGCACCACAGGGCGCTTCGGCAAATGAGGTCAGGTATTTCTTTCCTGCCGGACGTGGCGACTATCGGGAGGTAATAGAGGAGATGATGGATGATGCAAAGCAGCTGCAGGCCGGGTTTATGCTCGTCTCTGTCCTTGAACAGCAGAAAACAATACTCGAAGAGATCTTTCCCGGAAGATTTTCATATACAGCAAACCGCAACTCCTTCGACTACGTATACCTTGCCGAGAACCTGATATCGCTCAAGGGCAAGAAGTACCAGTCGAAGAGAAATTTTGTATCGAGATTCAAGAATAGCCCAAATTGGAGCTACGAGCCCATCACCGCCCAAAATTATATGGAGTGTCTGCAGATGAACAGGGAGTGGTGCAAATTATATGGATGTCTGCAAGATTCATCCATGCAGCAGGAGAGCTGTTCTGTAAAATCTGCACTTGAGAACTTTGAGGCGCTCGGAATGAAAGGTGGACTTTTGCGTCTCGACGGCAATGTAGTGGCCTTCACCTTGGGAGAAAAGCTGAATTCAGAAACCTTCCTTGTTCATATAGAAAAGGCCTTTGCTCATGTTACAGGAGCATATCCCGCTATAAGCCAGATATTTCTGCAACATCAGATGAATGTGCCCTATACGCCGGAAACAGAGCTCACTCCAGAAAATATCGGTTTCAAATATGTTAACAGAGAGGACGATACAGGCGATGAAAACCTCCGTAAAGCAAAATTACAGTACCATCCTGCATTTCTAATCGAAAAATATATAGTTGCAGAATTGGAAAAATAACTATATTTGCACCGTAAACCAATATTTTGATATTTTGGAACCTCCCAGTAGTCTAACAATAGAGATTCTGTATTTGGGGATCAGTCTGATTCTCCTTCTGATTTGTTCTGCCCTAATCTCAGGTAGTGAAACTTCATTCTTCTCTTTGTCCCACAAGCAACTCGAAGGACTTAAAGAAGAGACCGACAAGCGTAGTCACAATATTCTGCGTCTGTTGGGTAACCCCGACTATCTGTTGGGTACAATTCTGCAGGCAAACAACTGCATAAACATTCTCATTGTACTCATCTCATCAATATTGCTGGGACACTTGTTCTCATTTGAAGGAAAACCGGTATTGGAATTCCTTGTCAATACAGTACTTGTCACATTTATACTGGTTCTCTTTGGCGAGGTGATGCCAAAAACACTTGCAACCCGTATCCCTGTAAAATTTGCAAAATTCATGAGCGGCCCGCTACTCTTCCTTGGGCCTGTAACAAAGCCTTTCAACAGGCTCATGAGCAAATTTACCGACAGACTTAACAATATATCATTGCGCAGCGACATCACACTCAACGATCTGGCGCAAGCAGTTGATATTGCAACACCGTCGACAAGCCAGGAGAAGAAGATATTGAAGGGAATTGTGATGCTCCCAACAACAGATGTCTGCAAAATAATGAAACCGCGTGTTGATGTTGTTGCCCTCGATATTGAGATGGCCAATGAAGAGGTTATTGAAGTGGCAACAGAGTGCGGCTACTCGAGGCTGCCTGTCTATCAGGAAAACCTTGATGATATAAAGGGCTTCCTGTATATAAAGGATATACTTCCATACCTTGTAGAGGAGAAAAACTCTTTCAGATGGCAGGATTATATAAGAGAGGCATATTTTGTACCCGAGAGTAAAAAGATCAATGACCTGCTTGAGGAGTTCCGCAATAAAAAGATGCATCTTGCGGTTGTTGTGGATGAATATGGTGGTACCGATGGCATTGTGACCCTTGAGGATATCCTTGAGGAGATTGTGGGAGAGATTGTTGATGAGAGCGATTTTGAGGAGCTGGAGGAGATCAGGAAAAAGGCAAAACAAACGGAAATAATCAAATAATAATATAACATGGGACTTTATTTAAGGAAAAAGTTGGACCAAGGCGGAGAGATATCCGTCTGGGAAGTGACGGAAAGCGAGGAGGAACTTTTAAAAATCATCTCTATACCTAACGACGAGTTGGAGGAGCTGTATTTTACCAGAAGCGAATCGAGGAGAAAGGAGAAACTTGCAGTGAGAGCGCTTCTGAATACTGTTTTTGAGGATAAAGTATATTTGGGACACCACGATAACGGAAGCCCTTTTATCCAGAATAACTCCACCCACATAAGCATAACCCATACAACCCGCTTTGTGGCAATAATCACACACCCTACCGAGGATGTGGGAATTGATATCGAGTGTCTGGAGAGAGATTTCTCAGCAGTTGAGAAAAAGGCCCTTTCAGAGGAGGAGAGGGAGGATCTTTCAGACAAACACCGTAATCTTCAGCTTGCCATCTACTGGTGCGCAAAAGAGGCAATCTACAAACGTATGAGCCAGCATGGTGTAGACTTTGCAAAACAGATGGAAGTTGACAAATTCAATCCAAAAGATGAAGGTGAAATTGACGCAACATTCATCGACAAAGATGGCGAAGAGGAGGAGTTTGAGTTGGAATACGAAGTATTCGACAACCATGTACTTGTATGGCTGGTAGGCTAATTGCCCCCAGGAAGATGATATATAATATGAACCCCGGAAGTTTTCAGCCTTTCGGGGTTCAATATTTTACTCCATCACCGCGCGCACACTATGTTTCTCATAGCGGTCAAATGCCGTACTGTAATGGAAATCTCTTTGGAAGAAATAGCTTAATGCAGCATCAGTATTGCTGGAGCTCTCAATAGGAGATGAAGTCCAATACCTTCCGTAATATTTAGGTAGCCAACGCGAATCCTCAAAATATACAGCTGCCGGCAAAAAGATACTGTTCTTGTTGGGGCCTGTCACCTTGTAACCGTCGTGACCATTTATATTAGTCCATTGCCAGGTACATTTCTTATCCAATTCTTCAAACTCATCTGATGTGGGCATACGCCATTTGCCTTTCCATGCTTTCCGTGCAACATCATACTGTGGTTTTCCAGAGATATCTCCAAGATTTTTCCCGGATGTTTTACTGTTCGCAAACGTATATTCCGATTTCTGGATTGTCTCTCCCCAGGCATAATAATCACCATAATTGCCAGGAAATATAGCACCAATATTATAAGTAGCCCATTTTACACTCAAGCCCAAATCTACCCAAGGATGTCCCTCTTCATACCCGCCAATTGATTTGTTCAAATCCTCCAAATGCTTCAGTTCCAATTCATATGCATCATCCTCTTCTCCAGAAAAAATCCCGATAGCCATGATCAATACAAAGAAGGAGACTATAGCTCCTCCGGATATGGCAAGCCACTTTTTCCAATTACGTCTGCCTCTTTTCAAAACCACCCTCTCTTTAGATTGCTCACCGCCGGCATCATCACCAAAAACAGTTGCCTCATCGGTATTGGTCTGCTCAACCTTATTCCCGTTCTCGGCTTTAGCCCACCACGCAGTTTTTGCAGTTTTCGTCTTTTTCTCCCTCTTCACCTTTTCGTTGCCAAGCAGTGCCAGGAACTCATCAATACTCTGAGGACGATCTTGACGCGACGGCTGCATTGCTTTCCTAACCGCATCTGATGTCTTTTTGGAGACATTGGAGCCCAAAGAGGCTACCCCTTTACTCTCCATCACATCATTGGCCTCCGGCGGTGTATTGCCGGTAAGAAGTTTATACAGAGTGGCACCAAGTGAGTAAATATCTGTTGCTGGTGAAAAAACACCCACTCCGCCCCTCTTATACTGCTCCAGAGGTGCGTAACCATGACTTATGCCCACAGGGGTTGTGCTGGTCTGGTTACCCTCATCGTCATACCGTTTTGAAAGGCCGAAATCAATTAAAACAGCATTATTATCCTCATTCAGCAATATATTTCCCGGCTTTACGTCCAGATGGTTGATCTTTCTCTCGTGAATATATTTCAAGGCATCCGCTATCTGCCTTATAAAACTCAGGGCCTCAGCCTCATCCAAAGCACCACGGGCTTCAAGATAATCCGAAAGCGAACCGCACTCCTGATACTCCATTATATAATATGCTGTTCCGTTCTCCTCAAAAATATCATGTATTCTGATAATATTGGGATGATTAAGAGCTGCTATCAGCTGTGCCTCCTTTATAAACTTAAGTTTGAAACGGTCCACAGCCTCCCTGCTCCCCTGGGAACCGACAGAAACATGTGAAGTCTCCGCGTCACGGTTACAATACTCCTTCATGAAGAACTCCTTTATGGCCACCTTACGGCCCAAAGCAACCTGCTCTCCCAAATAGGTGATACCAAAACCTCCCTGTCCAAGCACCCTCTCTATACGGTACTTTCCGCCCTGAAGAAGCGAATTATGTGTCAACTGCATTTTTTTTAAATTAGATATCTGCCCACAAAATTAAAAACTTCATCTCTACATGACAAGATATCAGGAAAAAATAAAAGAGGCCTATCAACCTATTATAGGTGAAAGAAAAAGAGCACCAGTAGTACTGTCAAAGTTATTTTCTGCAAATACAGAGATTTCCGCCAGACTATTGTATTTTGCTATAGCAATTAAACAGCAAAACTCGCGTCGCTCAAACAGTTGCTGTTTTAACATTGCTCTATCTGCATACAATACGCCGCTACAATAATCTGTATTTGTAGAAAAATAGCTGTTGATTACTGAGTAAAGATTATTGTAGACAATAACAAAAAGAGAGACCGGATCAAATATAAACTTTGACCCGGTCTCTTCTGCTATACGGAAAATATTACATCATACCGCCCATTCCGCCGCCCATCTGAGGCATTGCCATAGGAGGAACTTCCTCTTTCTTATCGGCAATCACACACTCTGTTGTAAGGAACATTCCAGCAACAGAAGCAGCATTCTCAAGAGCTACACGGGCAACTTTGGTAGGATCTATCACACCGGCTGCAATGAGGTTCTCATATTTGTCGGTGCGGGCATTGTAACCAAAGTCATCTTTACCCTCTTTAACTTTTTGGATAACTACGCTACCCTCAACACCTGCATTCTCAACAATTGTTCTCAAAGGAGCCTCAATTGCACGGGCAACGATATTGATACCGGTCTGCTCATCCTCATTATCACCTTTAACATCCTGCAATGCTGAAATTGCTCTTATGTAAGCAACTCCACCTCCGGCAACAATACCCTCTTCTACAGCTGCGCGTGTTGCACTCAAAGCGTCATCAACACGGTCCTTCTTCTCCTTCATCTCAACCTCAGAAGCAGCACCAACATAAAGAACTGCTACACCACCTGCCAATTTTGCAAGACGCTCATGAAGTTTCTCACGGTCGTAATCGCTGGTTGTGGTCTCAATCTGTTTCTTGATCTGGGCAACTCTATCCTCAATTGCCTGTTTGTCGCCTGCACCGTTAACTATGGTAGTATTCTCTTTGTCAATTGTAACCTTCTCTGCAGTACCCAACATATCAGGAGTTGCATTCTCAAGGGTAAAGCCTCTCTCCTCAGAAACTACAATTGCACCGGTAAGGGTTGCGATATCCTGCAACATCTCTTTTCTGCGGTCGCCAAAGCCAGGAGCTTTAACTGCTGCAATCTTTAGAGTTCCTCTCAAACGGTTAACAACCAAAGTTGTAAGAGCCTCACCATCAACATCCTCCGCAATAATCAACAAGCTCTTTCCTTCTCTTGCAATTGGCTCAAGGATAGGAAGAAGATCCTTCATAGAAGAGATTTTCTTGTCGGTAATGAGAATATAAGGAGTATCAAGAACTGCCTCCATTTTGTCTGGGTTTGTCATAAAGTAAGGAGAGATGTAGCCTCTGTCGAACTGCATACCCTCAACAACTTTAACCTCAGTTGCAGTACCTTTTGCCTCCTCAACAGTAATCACACCCTCTTTCTTAACTTTGCTCATTGCATCTGCAATAAGTTTTCCGATGAAGGCATCATTGTTTGCCGAGATAGTACCAACCTGCTCAATTTTTGAATAATCGGTACCAACCTCCTGGCTCTGCTCTTTAAGGCTTGCCACGATAGCTGCAACGGCTTTATCTATACCGCGTTTTAGATCCATTGGATTTGCACCGGCTGTAACATTCTTCAAACCGACATTGATAATGGCCTGAGCAAGAACAGTTGCAGTTGTTGTACCGTCACCTGCCTGGTCATTTGTCTTTGAAGCAACCTCTTTCACCATCTGTGCTCCCATGTTCTGGAAACGGTCCTCAAGCTCAATCTCTTTTGCTACAGTAACACCATCTTTTGTAATGTGAGGCGCACCAAATTTTCTGTCGATAACAACATTTCTACCTTTAGGGCCCAATGTTACTTTCACTGCATTTGCCAATGCATCTGCACCCTCTTTCATGAGGCTGCGTGCATCCATATTGAATTTTATCTCTTTTGCTGACATAATTTTCTCTCCTTTTTCAATTTATAAATTCCAACCTGAATTATCCGATAACGGCAAGAATATCAGACTGACGCATAATCATATAAGATTTGCCCTCAGCATTGATCTCTGTACCTGCATATTTTCCGTAAAGCACTTTGTCGCCAACTTTAACCTCCATTGGCTCATCCTTTTTGCCAGGACCAACTGCCAATACAGTGCCCTCTTGTGGTTTCTCTTTTGCATTATCAGGGATAATCAATCCTCCCGCTGTTTTTGTTTCAGCAGCCTTTGGCTCTACCAAAACTCTGTCTGCTAATGGTTTAATAGTCATTGTTATTATATTTTAAAAATTTACTTCAAATGAATCCGGTCATTTTATGCTCCACCAACCGGACAACACGCATCAATGCGCAAAACAAGTGCCAAAAGGAAAGCCGCCATTTTCTCTGCCATTTTGACACTATTTTTATGGCAAATAATGGTATCTTTGCAAAATGGAGAATGAAATTCTAAAACAGGACGATGCCTTTTTTATGAAAGAGGCTCTGAAAGAGGCAGTGAAGGCCCTCGACAAAGATGAGGTTCCTATCGGGGCAGTTGTTGTATGCAATGGAAAAATAATTGCCCGAGCGCATAACCTTACAGAGATGCTCAACGATCCCACAGCCCATGCAGAGATGCAGGCCATAACTGCAGCAACATCATATATTGGAGGCAAATACCTGAATGAGTGCTCATTATATGTAACAATAGAGCCATGTCCGATGTGTGCGGCAGCCTTGGGTTGGGCACAGATCAAAAGAGTTGTATATGGTGCTTCAGATCCTAAAAGAGGCTACTCCCTCTTCTCGCCCAATCTGCTCCATCCAAAAACAGTTGTCGAGAGTGGCATTATGGCAGAAGAGTGCGGTGGTATGGTTTCGGCATTCTTCAAGAACAAACGAAAATAAGCGGAACACCAAGGATGGAATATTTACAGGAATTAGGATATATCGGACTCTTCATAGGATGCTTTCTGGCAGCAACTGTCATTCCCTTCAGTGCGGAATTTCTCCTTATTGGAGCATTGGTTGCCGGATGTAACCCTTTGGTCACATACGCGGTTGCAACCATCGGCAACAGTTTGGGCAGCCTCACCTCCTACTGCATGGGGTATCTCGGTAAATGGGAGTGGATAGAGAAGTGGCTGCATGTCTCCAGAGAAAAGCTCGAACGGCAGAAAGAGACGATAGACAAATATGGCGCACTGCTGGCCTTCCTCTGCTGGCTTCCATTCATTGGCGATGTCTTTGCAATAGGCCTAGGATTCTACCGCCTCAATTTTGCGAAATGCATCACATTCATATTCTTAGGCAAAGCGGCACGGTTTGGACTTTGGGTAGTGCTCTTCGTAATGTACGGCGAGAGGTTCGTGAATTTTATTTCACAATATATTTGATTTATTATAAAAAGTTAATATCTTTGCGCTCTCAAACTGAGATATGGTGTAATGGTAGCACTACAGATTTTGGTTCTGTCTGTCTAGGTTCGAATCCTGGTATCTCAACAAAAGCCGACGCATCTGCATCGGCTTTTTTGTTTCTGTAATGCTCAAAACTTCCCCTTTTGGCAACATACATCCCTTATCGCATCATCCAGATATAATCCCAAAGCATTCGCCACTCCTTCGCCATATTTTGGATCTGCCTTGTAGCAGTTATATATATGTTTGTATTTGATGAAGATTGCGGCATCTCCCATTGCGCGGGCAGTATTTTCAAACAGCAGCTGCTGCTCTTCTGCCGGCATAAGTCTGAAGAGAGCTCCAGGCTGGCTGTAGTAATCATCATCATACTCCCGTTCATTGTAATTATAAATATCGCCTCTGGATTTCAACGGTGGCTCCTTTGTCCAAGGATTGTCTCTCCACTCTCCATAACTGTTAGGTTCATAACCCAATGTAGCCCCATAATTGCCGTCTACACGCATTGTTCCGTCTCTGTGGTATGAATGTACCGGACAACGGAGTCGGTTTACCGGAATCTGCTCCAAATTGACTCCCAGACGGTATCTTTGGGCATCTCCGTATGAAAAGAGTCGACCCTGAAGCATTTTGTCGGGAGAAAAGCCAATGCCGTCAATCACATTTACCGGATTGAAGGCAGCCTGCTCAACCTCTGCAAAATAGTTTTCAGGGTTACGGTTCAACTCCAATATACCAACATCATGCAGAGGAAACTCTCCGTGCGGCCACACCTTTGTGAGGTCAAACGGATTGAAGCGGCAATCATCGGCCTGTTTTTCACTCATTACCTGAATCTGGAAGAGCCATTTTGGATAATCACCCCTCTCTATGCTTTCAAACAGATCCCTCTGGTGCGACTCCCTATCCTTTGCAATTATTGCTTCGGCCTCCTGGTCTGTAAGATTCTTGATGCCCTGCAGTGTCCTCAAATGAAATTTCACCCAGGTCCTCTCGTTTTTTGCATTTATAAAACTGTATGTGTGGCTTCCGAAACCATGCATATGCCTGTATGAATATGGTATTCCACGTGGGCTCATGGTTATAGTTATCTGATGCAGGGCCTCCGGCAATGATGTCCAGAAATCCCAGTTGTTGTTTGCACTGCGCATGTTGGTTTTGGGGTCGCGCTTTATTGCATGGTTCAGATCCGGAAATTTCAGAGGGTCACGAAGGAAAAATACAGGGGTATTGTTTCCAACAAGGTCCCAGTTACCTGTTTCGGTATAGAATTTCATGGCAAAGCCTCGGATATCCCTCTCTGCATCAGCAGCCCCCCTCTCTCCTGCAACCGTTGAGAAACGTACGAAACACTCGGTCTGCTTGCCTACCTTACTGAAAATCGAAGCCCGGGTGTAACGGGTAATATCATGTGTTACTGTAAATGTGCCGTATGCCCCGGAGCCCTTCGCATGCATACGCCTCTCGGGAATTACTTCTCTGTCGAAATGGGCAAGTTTTTCAAAAAACCACGGATCCTGCAATACCATGGGGCCACGCTGTCCTGCTGTCTGGACATTCTGATTGTCGGCAACCAATCTGCCGTTTGCGGTGGTGAGTCTTCTCTTTTCCATAACATAAGTTTTTATTGGACAATTATTTCTGCTTCTCTGCAACTTTGAGGAACTGCACCCTTTCAAACATTTCGGGATGATCTATCCTTGCATAGTTGAGCATTCCGCAGAACTCATCAATACTATTGAAACCCTTCTCCTCCATAAACCATTTGAGTTCTTCAATAAAAGTTGCCACGATAAATGGCCCCTGCTGGTACAAGGCACTGCATAACTGCACGCTTTTCGCGCCTGCAAGAAGAAGTTTAATTGCAGCATTTGAATCATGCACGCCGGTTGAGGCACTAAAATCAAAATTCCGCAACATTGATGAAAGTATTGCTATCCACCTCAACTCTTTCAAATACTCATGCTTGCCGGAAAATGGATGGGACGGTACAATCTTCAATGATTTCAATGAGATGTCCGGGTTGTAGAATCTGTTGAAGAGAGTTACGGCAGAGGCTCCGTAACTTTTAAGTGATGAGACAAACTGCGGAAGATTGGTGAATTCCCCTCCTATCTTCACAGCAACCGGAATATTCAGAACACTGGAGACGCTCTTTACTATCTCTTTATAATCATTTTCAATCTCTATGCTGCTTTTATATTTGGCTATCGGCAGTGAATAGATATTTATCTCCAACGCATCGGCCCCGGCACGCTCCATCTCTTTGGCAAAAGAGGTCCACTTTCCTTGTGAAAAGCAATTTATACTTGCAATTACAGGCACTCCGCATTTATGCTTTGCCTCTTTAATAAGTTCAATGTATTTCTCTATGGAATGGTCTGTCACATAACGCTGTATAAAATCAGCATTCTCCGGATATTCGGAACTTTGCGACAAAATGAATTCAGCTTCACCATTAATCTGCTCCTCAAAGAGCGACTTCAAAACAATAGCCCCAACCCCTGAACGGGCCAGAGCTATCATTTTTTCAATATCAGCTGTATAACCGCTGCTTGCAGCGATAAAAGGAGACTGCAATCTGAGTCCCATGTATTTTACAGAAATGTCTAACATAATACTTTTTTTAATATCAGTCAGACAATTACTGCAGTCAAACTATCTGACTTTTTCCAACAAATATTTGAGATTAACCTTCTTGTCTACAATCTCGGCCAATTTCTCAATAGGAACCCTCTCCTGCTGCATTGTATCCCTGTCTCTCAATGTAACACACCTGTCATTGAGGCTCTCATGGTCTATTGTTACACAAAGAGGTGTTCCAATTGCATCCTGACGGCGGTATCTCTTACCAATACTGTCTTTCTCATCATACTGGCAATTGTACTCATATTTCAAACTCGACATAATCTCTCTTGCCAACTCAGGAAGACCATCCTTTTTAACCAAAGGAAGAACTGCCACCTTAACCGGAGCAAGTGCAGGATGGAATTTCATCACAACCCTCTCCTCTCCATTCTCAAGAGTCTCCTGTGCATAAGCGCCCGAAAGCACCGCCAGTACGGTTCTGTCAACTCCTATTGATGTCTCTATAACATATGGAACATAACTTTCGTTCGTTTCAGGATCGAAATATTGCAATTTTTTGCCTGAGAACTCCTGATGACGGCCCAAATCGAAATCAGTCCTTGAGTGGATACCCTCAAGCTCCTTGAATCCGAATGGGAAATCAAACTCAATATCGGTAGCGGCATTTGCATAGTGGGCAAGTTTCTCATGATCGTGATAACGGTACTTCTCATCACCAATTCCAAGAGCCTTATGCCATGCCAAACGGGTCTCTTTCCATTTTGCAAACCACTTCAACTCCTCACCAGGACGAACGAAGAACTGCATCTCCATCTGTTCAAACTCTCTCATTCTGAAGATGAACTGACGGGCAACTATCTCATTTCTGAATGCTTTTCCAATTTGCGCGATACCAAAAGGAACCTTCATGCGGCCGGTCTTCTGCACATTCAGGAAGTTCACAAAAATTCCCTGGGCAGTTTCAGGCCTCAAATATATTGTACCCGACTCGCCTGAAACACTTCCAAGCTGTGTGCTGAACATAAGGTTGAACTGCCTTACATCTGTCCAGTTCTTTGTTCCTGAAATAGGACAAACTATCTCACAGTCGAGAATAAGCTGTTTCAATGCATCCAAATCATTTGCATTGAGAGCTGCAACCATCCTCTCACGGCAAGCCTCAATCTTCTTTGCATTTCTGAGCACATTAGGATTGGTAGCACGGAACTGCTCCTCATCAAAAGCCTCCCCAAACTTCTTGCGGCCCTTCTCAACATCCTTGTTGATCTTCTCCTCAAGTTTTGCAATGTAATCCTCAAGCAGCACATCTGCCCTATATCTTTTCTTTGAATCTTTATTATCGATAAGAGGATCATTGAATGCCCCTACATGGCCTGAAGCCTCCCAAATTTTAGGGTGCATGAATATAGCAGAATCAATTCCCACAATATTCTCATTCAATCTGACCATAGAATCCCACCAATATCTCTTGATGTTATTCTTCAACTCACTGCCCAACTGTCCATAATCATAAACAGCTCCCAATCCATCATAAATTTCACTTGACGGAAATATGAATCCATACTCTTTTGTGTGGGCAATAAGATTTTTAAATAGTTCTTCTTGTGTCATAATACAATAATATGTTTTACTATCATTTCTTTCTCTTCAACTCTTTTTTCAGTGTCCCGACAGTTTTCTGCAGAGATGGGTGCATATAATCCTTTGCTATCTCTGCCAACGGCTCGAGCACAAACATCCGCTCCTGCATCCTCGGGTGCGGAACTTGAAGCCTCTCTTCATTTATAATCTGCGGAACGTAACGGCCATCAACATTTTCATCAAACAGAAGAATATCAATGTCAATAACTCTGGAAGTGTATAT
The DNA here is from genome assembly GCA_017935505.1 of Bacteroidales bacterium. Lineage (GTDB taxonomy): Bacteria > Bacteroidota > Bacteroidia > Bacteroidales > UBA932 > Egerieousia. Next base: position 25,967 of record JAGBHM010000017.1, read on the forward strand.
CCTCTCCCCTTTCTCATTGAATGCCGGCTCTCTCCTCTCCCTTCCCAGCTCATTCTCTATACTCTGGCATATGCTGAGAACCTCATCCGCACTCTTGTCTGTAAGGCACATGAAGGCCTGGTTCAGAAACATCTCATCAGACTCGAAACCCCACGGTGCAGTCTCAACCACAGACGATGTATTTACAGCCTCCGACAGATCCTCAACCTCAAGATAATCGGGCAAAAGCTGCTCAATAAGGGCCTCCACTGCAGATTCGAGTTTCTGCTCCCTGTCGCCCATATTGCTGCCCAAAAGAAGATATACCCTGTTCATAAGTTATCAATTCCCAGAGATTTCCATTAAAGCCATCCCAACTCAACAAGGGCCTCCTCACTCATGCGACTCTTATCCCAAACAGGTTCAAAAACCAGCTCAATTGCACAATCTGTAACTCCCGGTACATCATGTACTGCCTCATGCACCTGCTCAACAACCTCATCCGCCATAGGGCAGTTCGGAGCTGTGAGGGTCATCTTTACAAAGACCTTGTGATCTTCGTTTATATTTATTTCATAGATAAGGCCCAAATCATATATGTTTACCGGTATCTCCGGATCATACACCTGCCTCAAGGCTCTTACCACATCTCTTTGCAAGCTCTCTATTGTTTTCATCATCCTCTTATTTATTTTCAAAGGCAAGTGCGTACATTCTTATCTGTTTTATCATCGACAGCAGACCGTTTGCCCTTGTAGGTGAAAGATTCTCCTGAAGTCCTATTGCCTCAATGAATGACAGATCAGAATTCAGTATTGCCTGTGGAGTCTGGCCATTGTAGACCCTTATCAGAAGGGAGATTATACCCTTTGTAATTATAGCATCACTGTCGGCTGTAAAATACAATTTACCGTCCTCTTCCCTGCAGCCGAGCCAAACCCTGCTCTGACACCCTTTTATCAGATTCTCCTCTGTCTTGAACCTCTCCTCCAGCACCGGAACACTCTTTCCAAGTTCAATTATATACTCGTACTTGTCCATCCAGTCTGTAAAGATAGAAAATTCTTCTATAATCTGATTCTCAACCTCTTGAATACTCATATATTTAAATTTATTACAATTTCAATCACTACCTCAGCATGCCAACCACACGTTTGAGGCTGCTGATAAAGTATTTTGCCTCATCCAAAGTATTGTATGGGGCAAAAGATGCCCTCACCATACTGGTTACCCCAAAACGGCTCATAAGGGGCTCTGCACACATCAATCCTGTACGCACCGCTATACCCATTTTATCAAGAATCTGTGCAATATCTCCCGGATGGCACCCCTCCACATTAAACGAAAACAGAGGAATCTTATTCTCAACATTTCCGTAAAGCACAGCCCCATCCATCTCCTGCAATGCACTCTTCATAAATGCCACAATCTCCCTCTCACTCTCCTCTACAACTTTTCCAAGTTCTCCATTGTGAATTTCATAGGCAAAATCCAAGGCAGGTTTAAGGGCTGCGGAACCTATGAAATTGGGGGTTCCGGCCTCAAATTTCAAAGGTAGCGGAGCATATGTTGTCTTCTCAAAGGTAACGGTTCCAACCATGTCACCTCCTCCCATATATGGCGGCATTGCATCAAGCAGAGCCTCTTTTCCATAAAGGATTCCGCTTCCTGTCTCTCCATAAACCTTGTGGGCTGAGAAGGCATAGAAATCACAATCCAGAGCTGTTACATCAACTTTGGAGTGGACAATTCCCTGTGCACCATCTATAAGCACCGGTATACCCAGAGCATGTGCCTTTGATATGAGCTCCTCTATAGGATTTATAATTCCCAGGACATTTGAAATATGTGCCGCTGCAACTATCTTCACCCTCTCATCGAGCAGAGTGTCGAGCTCCTCCATACGCCACTCCCCATTGTCATCCACATGCAACACCTTCAATTGGGCCCCCGCCCTCTCACAGGCAAGCTGCCAAGGGACAATATTTGAATGGTGGGAATCCTCTGTAACAACCACAGAATCTCCGCTCTTCAGATAGCGGGTACAGAAACTTTGTGCCACCAGATTTATTGCAGCTGTAGCTCCGCTGGTGAATATTATATTCTCTCTTGCCGGCGCATTTATGAATTCGCGGACTCTCTCTCTCGCCCCCTCATAAAGATTTGTAGCCTCATCACTCAACTTATACATGGCCCTATGCACATTTGCATTTATACCACTGTTCATTCTGTTGAGTAGCTCTATTACCTCAACAGGTTTCTGGGCTGTTGCGGCATTATCCAGATACACCAACGGCTTGCCATACACTGTCTGGGCAAGTGCAGGAACTCTGGCTCTGATATCTTCAATTGTATTCATCGGGTAATGAGATTCCACTTTTTCAAACTGCAAAATTAATAAAATCAAAAATAAAACATAAATTTGTACCTTATGTTATAATAAAAGTGATATAATGTACGATTACATCAAAGGATCTTTAGCAGAAATTGCCCCGACAGAGGCTGTTGTTGAGAATAATGGAATAGGATACAGGCTGCAGATTTCACTCCAGACCTATGCCGACATACAGAGCCTGGAGCATGTGAAGCTCTATATATACCACCACCTGAGAGAGGATGCGGAGCTATGGTACGGATTTTACAAAAAAGAGGAGAGAAGAATCTTCACAATGTTGATCGAGGTTTCGGGAATAGGCCCAAATACAGCCAGAATGATGCTCTCGTCAATGACCGAGGAGGAGATAAAGAATGCCATCATAGCTGGAGATGTCAACAGAATCAAGAGCATAAAGGGAATCGGCCTCAAAACCGCCCAGAGAGTTATCATTGAACTTAAGGATAAGATAATGAAGGGTGGCAATACTCCTATGGAGACATTGCTTCCTGCAAACAATTCTGCCAACAGGGATGAGGCGCTGTCGGCCCTTGTATTGTTGGGTTTTGCAAAAAATGCGGCTGAGAAGGTATTGGCCGGTATTCTTAAGGAAAATCCGGATTGTTCACTTGAAGAGCTAATAAAAATTGCATTGAAGCGCTTATAATTCAAATAAATTTATACATTTGTATAATTTTGTTCCATTGACAAACAAAGTAAAAGATAAGTATAACATTTTTTAAATTTTCAATTATGAATATTCCTAGCAACTTGAAGTATTCTAAAGATCACGAGTGGGTGAAAGTAGATGGCAATATTGCAACTGTCGGTATTACAGATTTCGCACAGAGCGAATTGGGAGATATCGTATTTGTTGACATCCAGACAGAGGGTGAAGAGTTGGGCGCAAATGAGGTTTTCGGTGCTATTGAGGCCGTTAAAACTGTAGCTGATGCCCTTATGCCTGTTTCTGGTAAAGTTATTGAGGTAAATGCTGATTTGGAGGGTGCTCCTGAGTCTGTAAACACAGATCCATACGGTGCAGGCTGGATGATTAAAGTTGAGATGTCTGATCCTGCAGAGCTCGACAATTTGTTGGATGCTGCCGGTTACGAGGCTATCTGCAAATAATTCTGCACTTGACAATTATAAAAAAGAGACCTGCTATGGTCTCTTTTTTGTTATATACTCTTTTTAAAGTATTTTTGTCTTAACTCTAAGAATATTCAAAATGAAAAACAGTTTAAAAATATTGGGCATCATACCGCTCATCATCTTTACACTCTCTGCCACAGAGGCAGTGGCACAGAAAAAGTCCGAGACAAAACTCTTCAAAAAAACAGTGGCTGCGGGCGATACAACAAGTTTCAACAAGTTCCTTGCAAAATATCCGAACTCGGTGTATACTCCTGTTATTCAGGCAAAAAAAGACTCTCTAATAAAATCATACAATACCACAATCTATACTCAGGAACAGACCGATAATATCTTCAGATCAAATGTAGCCGAGCCTGATGCCGTTGCCGGAAAGGACTTCATAGCCTTTTCACAGAGAAAGAACAACATGGAGTCAATTCTGGGCATAATTGCACCGGACAATGGAGGCAACTATCTCCGCATTGTGAGACTTGAGGAGAATAACGGCGGCTGGCAAATTTCCGCAGATAGACAGGATGCCAGATATATCCAAAATGACGGCCTTGCCAAGTTTGCATTTGTGCCGTCGGATAATGATACTGTGGAGTTAGGTAATCTCCAGAATTTGAAAGGTACTTTCTCGCCAGTAACTGTTAAAGGAGAGAAGTACTTGTTATTCAATTATATAAACTACACAGAGGGTGTTGATGCCCGCAGTGGCTGGGAGAACAATGATGTTGAATTGATTTCAAATCTGATCTCTTTGTCGGGTGAGAATATTTTCAATACAATGTTCAGTGGAGAGAGAGTTGGCAACTCAATTTATGGAAAATGCAGCGACTCGGCCCAAGGTGGTATCATGGCTACTCCGCAAATCAACCATTTGGTAGGATATCTTGCAAAACTCAGCTATCTGAAACCTGCAGATAAAGAGAGAGAGCTCACAAAAGAGGCAATCAAATGGTGGTACAGCCATAATCCGAAGGGCAAACAGACTCTTGATTTTGGAGTGCTCCAAGAGGATCACCCGATTGTACAGAAGTTCCTCAAATCGAAGACCATTGAGAGATCTGCAAACAACAGTGCCGACTTTTTTGATATAATGGGAACTACCGTTTTATGTGCACACAATAGAGGAACCGGACAATATCTGCTGGTATGGTGTGAGCCTCAACCAAAAAATACAAAAAAGGATAAAACGCTGAATACCATATACTTTGAGAAGGGCAATACTATTGTACTATATTATTATGAGGGTAACCGCACTTCTAAAGAACGCATCAATCTAGGAACCAGACAAAAAAGATAAAAATTATGAAACACAGTTTTGGAAGCGACAACCATTCCGGGGTTCATCCGATGATAATGGAGGCCATTGTAAAGGAGAACCAGAATTTTAAAGTATCATATGGAGAAGACCCTTTTACAAAAGATGTGCTCAAGAGGCTTGAGAATCTGCTTGGAGGTAATTGCCAGGCACTCTTTGTAATAAACGGCACAGGCGCAAATGTTGTTGCGCTCAGTTCATTTTTGAGCAGCTATCAGGCGGTCCTTGCACCAGAGACAGCCCATATTAATGTTGATGAGTGCGGAGCTCCTGAGAAATTCTCCGGAAGCAAAATAGTTGCACTGCCGGCTCCTGATGGCAAAGTGACTCCAGAAACAGTGGAGAAGGCGCTGATAAACTTTGGCGACCAGCACCATGCGCAGCCGAGGATTTTGTCAATATCACAACCAACAGAACTGGGGACACTGTATACTCCTCAAGAGGTTAAAGATCTGGCCGACTTGATGCACTGCCACAACTGCTATCTGCACATGGATGGCTCGAGAATTTCAAATGCTGCGGCAGCTCTAAATATACCAATCAAATCATTTACCGCAGATTGTGGCGTTGATGTCCTCTCATTTGGAGGCACAAAAAATGGTCTGCTCATGGGAGAAGCAGTGGTAGTATTCAGTACAGGCAAGATAGATACAGAGTCGGCTTCTGATGAAAATTCAAGGAAAGAGAGTGGAGATTCCAAAAATGCCCAATTTGCAGATATTGTAAAATTCGTACGCAAACAGGCAACCCAACTCTATTCAAAAAACCGCTTTATTGCCGCACAGTTTGATGCCTATCTCAAAGATGACCTCTATCTCAAATTGGCCGAGAGCTCAAACAGTATGGCCAAATATCTGGAGAGCCAGTTGAAAGATATTCCAGAAGTTGTTATCTCAAAAAAGGTTGAGAGCAATGCAGTCTTTGCAATTCTGCCAAAATGGCTCACAGCGAAACTGCAGGAAAAATACTATTTCTATATATGGGACGAGCACACCGGTGAGGTAAGATGGATGTGCTCTTTCAATACTAAAAAAGAGGATATAGATGAGTTTGTAGCATATGTCAAAACTCTAATAAAGGAATTTGCATAAACAAACAGGAAGAGTCCTAACTTAAAATCCAACACTTTCCAAACCTTTTCAAATGGAAATTGTTATTTATACGAAATAGTTTTTTAAGTTAGGTTAAGTCGGGAAGAGCCGCCAACTTCAGATGAGGTTGACGGCTCTTTTTATCTAAACTCTTTTTCAAGATCTCTCAGTAGGCCTTATTGCAGCAAAGACTCGAGATACTCATCTGTAATATCTGCAACAATTAACTCTACACCTCTCTCCTTGGCATCTTTTACTACAGCATTTCTCTCTTGGAGAGTACCAAGCAAATATTCAAAAAGCTCTTCAGATATATTCAACTCTTCTGCCGATTTGCATTTGCTGTAATAATTTCCACTCTCATCCTCTGCCACATTACTGTAAAATCTATAAAAAACTGCCTTCACCTTTGCCAGATTAACATCCAAAGAATCTTTACACTCACTTTTAGTATCGTTCATAAGATCCCTGGAAAGCATAACAACATCTACATCAAGATAACTGTTGTTATCTACATAGTATTTGGCAGAATATTTTTGAGAAGAACCTGAATCTGTAGCTCCATTTTGCAATTTTCCACCAGAAGAATTACAGCTTACCATCAATAGAACACCGACGGTAAAAAGAATAAAAAAATACAAATCAATTTTTTTCATAATTACACATAGTTAAATACGTTTAATTTATAAGGGAAAGCCGGCTGATATTTATAAAATCTTACGATAAAGATAGCCAAAATAGACTAACATTTGAAGATAAATTGATATTTTTACAAAAAAATGTTATGAATAATCATATATCCATAGCTACTGCTTACGATTTGTTAAAAATAAGGGCAATATGGGATGAGATGTTTCCTGCAGAAAAGGAGTACCAAGATTTCATCTTTTCCGAAATCATCCCTTTATGCACCAATTATATCATAAAAGAGTGCTCTGGGGCTGTAGTCTCTGTTATATCGCTGATGCCAATGAATTTCGTAAATGATGTAGAGATGCTGCAACTTAAAGGTTGGTACATGTTTGGTGTTGCAACTAAAAGTGGTTTTGAGGGGAAGGGATATGCTTCATCTCTTATATCTCATACCATTTCAGAGTTACAAAGGAATGGTTATGACTTCATATTTGAAAGACCTGCAAATCAAGAATTAATAAATTTTTATTTAAAGTTTGGGTTCACAAAACTGATTAAGAAACAAAGATACTCTTTCCAACACATCCAAACATTAAAAATCACCCCCTATAACACCCCGCAAAGAGATATTGAAACCATTTCAGATCAGATTTTAACCGAAATAAGGGACGATTTTAAAACAAGATTTGAATGGGCAAACACAACATTTTTAAAAAAACTGATAGAGCTTGGAGAGATTGATAGGCACAACGAACTCCAGACCTCAGAATCATTACAGGAAAGGTGTTTTATTGCAGTGAAAATTTTAAATAACACTCCGGATTCAATCTTTAATAATGCCTTTTTCTGCTTTCCAATGGAATAAATATTAATAGCCCCATCGAGTTCAGACTAAACAGAAAGAAACTTACCTATAATATAAATAAGATGGTTTAACTCTCTATTTATTAGAAGTTAAACCATCTTATTCAAAACCATTAATCCATTGTTCCACGAGGAACAATTCAATCAAACCTAACGTCCAAAAAACACAAGGAGGACCGATATATCAGCTGGAGAAACACCAGGAATTCTTGAAGCCTGTGCAATTGTTGTTGGTCTGTGTTTAATCAATTTCTGCCTGCTCTCTATAGAGAGTGAAGTCACCTTTGAAAAATCAAAATTCTCAGGGATAGTTATATTCTCCAATTTAAGTATTTTGTCTGCAATTCTCTTCTCCCTCTCAATGTAGCCTCTATACTTTATAGCAATCTCAGCACTTTCTAAAATCTCCTTTTGCAGCGTACTCACATTTCCGACACCATCACCTATCCTGTCTGAAACAGATCTCGCCGGATAATATGGCAACTGCATCTCCTCATCTCCAATTGTATTGAAAGATAGCTTTGCCGGAAAATCAGCTTCACATTTACTCAGGGAATCATATACCTCTGTTCCACGTGGAACACTCTTTAATAAACCTTCAATATCAACCTGAGGTCTGGAGAGTATCTCTGACATTTTTTTTCTATTTGGAATTGCGGCAGATTTAACCTCTTCCAAATAATTGTTTACATCTTCTGGATAAACATGCGTTGTATCCATAAAGTCTGTTATTGCCGAGATGTTTTCATATTTGGCCAACATCAATCTGTAACGCTCTTCAGTAGCCAAACCAATATTGTAACCTATTTCAGTGAGCCTTCTGTCGGCATTGTCTTGTCTGAGCAAAATTCTATATTCAGCACGAGAGGTAAACATTCTATAAGGCTCATCCACACCTTTCGTTACAAGATCATCTATAAGCACTCCTATATAAGCTTGATCTCTTTTTAAAATAAGCGGCTCTTTCTCCTGCAATTTCAGTACAGCATTGATACCGGCCATCAAACCTTGAGCTGCAGCCTCCTCATATCCTGTTGTACCATTCACCTGTCCGGCAAAATAGAACCCCTCAATAATCTTAGATTCCAAGGTCTGCTTCAATTGTGTAGGAGGAAAATAATCATACTCCACTGCATAAGCGGGTCTGTAAATTTCAACCTGTTCAAGACCTGGAATACTACGCAAAGCCTTTAATTGAGTTGCAAGCGGAAGTGATGATGAAAATCCCTGAAGATAATATTCATGAGTATCCCAACCCTCAGGTTCGAGGAAGAGCTGATGAGTATCTTTTCCTTCAAAGGTCCTCAACTTATCTTCAATGCTCGGACAATACCTCGGTCCTATTCCATGTATTTTTCCAGAGAATAGTGGAGAGTCTTTAAAACCCTCCCTCAATATATCATGCACCTGCCGATTGGTATGAACCATATAACAGCACTTCTGTCTCACTCCATTCTGTATAGGAGAAGGAAGATTTAAATAGGAAAAACGAAATGGCTCAGAATCTCCCTCCTGCATCTCCAATTTGGAGAGATCAATAGATTTGGCATCTAACCTTGGCGGTGTACCCGTCTTCATCCTTGCTGACTCGATCCCCAACTCTTCCAAACGCTCGGTCAGTCTGTAAGAAGAGAGCTCTCCTACCCTACCCCCCTCTGTTGTCTCTTTTCCAATAAATAATTTGCCGTTTAGAAACGTCCCTGCGGTAAGGATTGCACTTTTGCACGCAAATTTTGCACCCATAATCGTTGAAACACCCGTAATCCTTTGATTATCAACAAGTACATCATTTGCAACATCTTGCCAAATAAAAAGATTTGGAGTGTTTTCCACAATATATCGCCAATTGAAAGAAAAATAGATCCTGTCGCACTGGGCTCTCGGGCTCCACATGGCCGGACCCTTGGATCTGTTGAGCATCCTGAACTGTATAGTGCTTGCATCAGTTACCAATGCCGAACATCCTCCCAACGCATCAATCTCCCGCACAATCTGACCCTTTGCTATTCCTCCGATGGCCGGGTTGCAGGACATCTGGGCAATCTTGTTCATGTCCATTGTAATCAACAGAGTCTTTGCACCCATTTTTGCCGAAGCAACGGCAGCTTCACATCCTGCATGCCCCGCCCCTATCACAATTACATCATACTCTCTATCCATAATGCCTCTCCCCTACTCTTGTCTATTTTCAGCAAAGATCCGATCCAGCAGATCCAATGCCGAATCCTCAGCCTTACGCATCTCCTTTATATCCTCTTCGGAGTGGTCGTCCCAACCCAGAAGATGAAGGATACCATGTATGATTACCCTATGAAGTTCCCTATCGAAATCCTCACCATACTCCACAGCATTTGCCTGCACTGTATCAATACTTATATAAAGTTCGCCGGAAATATCCTTTCCTTCACAATAATCAAATGTTATTATATCGGTATAGTAATCGTGGCCCAAAAACTGTATGTTGATTTCAAGGATTGACGGGTCGGAACAGAATATGACATTGATGTCCCTGCACCTCTTTCCACTCTGTCCGATTACAGATTTGATCCATTTTTTTATAACAAGTTTTGATTTCAAATCAAAGCTTGTATCCTTCTGAAAATAGCGAATCATTATTCTTTGAAATTAATAGACAAAATCATCAAAAGTTACTACCTTTGCACTATTCTAATATGCCGCAAAGCTACAATTTAGAAACTGAAAAATAAAACTTGATATCAATTTAAATTAAAGAAATTTATTATGGCAAAAGTAAGTGTTATTGGTGCCGGTAATGTTGGCGCTACATGTGCAAACGCTATGTTGCATATGAAATTCTGTTCAGAGATTGTTCTATTGGACATCAAAGAGGGTGTTTCTGAGGGTAAAGCATTGGATATGACCCAAACTGCCAACCTTTATCAGTTCAATACCAAAATTACAGGTGTTACCAATGATTATAAAGCAACTGCAAAATCAGACGTTGTTGTAATCACTTCAGGTATTCCTAGAAAACCAGGCATGACCCGTGAGGAGCTTATCGGTGTTAATGCTGGTATCGTTAACGGTGTTGTTGAGAATGTATTGAAATACTCTCCAAATGCAATTATCGTTATCATCGCAAACCCTATGGATACTATGACATACCTTACTTACAAGAAGAGCGGTCTTCCTAAGAACAGAGTAATCGGTATGGGCGGTATCCTCGACAGCAGCCGTTTCACTACATATTTGAGCAAAGCTCTCAAAGGCGCACAGAGCGATATCGAGGGTATGGTTATCGGTGGTCATGGTGATACTACTATGATTCCTCTTATCCGTTTTGCAAACTACAGAGGTATTCCTGTAACTGAGCTTCTTTCTAAAAATGCTGCACAACAAGTTGTTGCCGACACTATGGTTGGTGGTGCAACCCTTACAAAACTTCTTGGAACTTCTGCTTGGTATGCACCAGGTGCTGCAGGAGCTGTTCTTGTTAAATCAATCGTTCTTGATGAGAAGAAAGTATTCCCTTGCTGCGTAGCTCTTGAGGGTGAGTATGGCCAGAATGACATCTGTATAGGTGTTCCTGTTGTTATAGGTAAAAAAGGTTGCGAGAAGATCGTTAAACTTAAACTCAACAACGAGGAGCAAGAGTTGTTCAACAAGAGCGCAGATGCTGTAAGAAAGACCAACAGCGTGCTCAAAGAGATGAATATTATCTAATTTTCAATTGATTATCAACAATTGCGCTATTTTTTAAGCGACTGCATTTAATTGATTATTAATTGTTTATATTTATAGCAAGAAGTTTATCAACATTTTTTGTTTCAGATTATAAATAATTTATTAATTTTACAGTCGCTTAAATACGGAAAACACGCTAATAATATGGAAATTAAAAAATCACCAAAAGCCAACTTGGAAGGCAAAAAATTGCTTTTCAGAGAGATTGGACTCATCATTGCTCTTTTGATCTGCTACGCAGGTTTTGAATGGAGCACTTCTGAGAAAGAAGTAAGCACTCTTACTGCTGAGACAGAGATTGTAGCAGAAGAGGAGATTATTCCTATCACACAAGAGACTCCTCCACATCCACCAGAGGCACCGAAAGAGCCTGTAGTATCAGACTTTATCGATATCGTGGATGATGATGTTCAGGTTGATGACAACCTTTTGATCTCAACTGAGGATGATGCCAATTTAGGTGTTGAAATTAAGGAGTATGTTCCTCAGCAGGAAGAAGAGGAAATCGTTGAGGAAGAGGTTATTCCACTTGCAATTGTTGAGGAGAAACCTCAATTCATGGGCGGAGACCAGAATGAGTTTACAAAATGGGTGTTCAAAAACATTGTTTACCCTGAGATTGCAAAAGAGAATGGCGTACAAGGCCGTGTAACTCTTCAGTTTACTGTAGAAACTGATGGTAGAGTATCAAACGTTGTTGTAGTTCGTGGCGTTGACTCTTCATTGGATAAAGAGGCTGTCAGAGTTGTTTCAAGTTCTCCAAAATGGACTCCTGGTAAACAGAGAAACAAACCTGTTCGCGTAAGATTTACATTCCCTGTGATCTTCCAATTGAGATAATTTCTCTGCAGAATAAAATTATAAAAAGGGTGACTAATAGTGATTTAGTCACCCTTTTTCGTTTTTGCATAAATGTACCAACCGTTGTTTGGAAGATATTATCGCTCGTGTCTCGAAACCCCATGGTCTCGGGAAGGGAACCAAGCCAAATTTACCTTGCTTCCACTTCGCAGTCGGTATATATAAATAGAAAAGAGGCCGACTTCTAAGTCAATTATTTGACTCTTCAATCGGCCTCTTATTTATTATAGAGCTGTAGGAGTAATTACTTTTTTGTAACCTCAGCAGCCTTTATATATTCAACAACCTTCTCTATTGGAAGTGCTTTCACCTCTTTACCATTATATCCTTTGATATCCTTTGCAGCAAATAGTGCATTCCACAAAGCCTCTGATGTTGCCTCAATTGTAGCAAGGAAGAGCGCACTCATATCATCATTGTGAAGCAACTCAGGAGAGTATGTTTTGGTGCTCTCATTTATCAGATTTTCTGGACAAACAGACATTGCAATCACATAATCACCACTTCCGTTTGAGGCAATTCCACCAGTCTTTGCAAGACCAAGCATAGCTCTTTTCGCCATTCTTTCAAGATTTCTTGCATCAACTGGAGCGTCAGTCACTACAACCATCATACAAGAACCGTCAACATCCTGCATAACATTCTTCTGGAACTGGTAATGCTCAAGAAGCTGACCTATCTGAACTCCTGCTATCTCAAGTACACCACCATAATTCGACTGTACCAGAACACCAACTGTATAGCCGCCAAGACTCTTTGGAAGAACTCTCGAAGAGGTACCTATACCTGCTTTGAATCCAAAGCTTACAGTACCCACTCCGGCTCCTACACAACCCTCTTCCACAGGGCCGCTTTTTGCTTTTTTCAACGCAGCCAACACATCATCTTTGGTTACGTATCTTGCACGTATATTATTGAGTCCACCATCATTTGTTTCGCCTACAACCGCATTTACAGAGCGTACATTTTCATTTCCAGGCTGTGCCAAAGTATACTCTACCAAACCGCTTATACCCTCTGCCACATTAAGTGTATTGGTAAGGACTATAGGAGTCTCAATATTTCCAAGTTCTTGAACCTGAGTAACTCCAGCCAATTTTCCAAATCCGTTTCCTGCATAGATTGCAGCTGGAACTTTATTTCTGAATATATTGCCCTGATGGGGGATAATCGCTGTAACACCTGTACGCATATCCTCACCTTCAATTTTGGTGACATGACCTACAGTAACACCAGGAACATCTGTTATGGCGTTATATTCACCTGTTTTAAAAATTCCAGTTTTAATTCCATAATCGCGCATCCTTTTCTGCGCCTGCAAATCAGATGCACCAGCCAGTACACAAGAGATGATAAGTGCTCCGCAAATAAAAATTTTTCCTTTCATACATAAAAGTTTTAATGTAAGTACAAAGATAGTTTTTACTTTTGTAGAAATTTGATTTTAATAGACAATATTAGGAGAATACCGATGGATAGAGCCGTTTTTATATCTGTTATTACAGCAAACAGCACAGAGGAACAAGTTATAGAGTATTTGGATGAACTGCAGTTTTTGGCAGAGACTGCCGGTGTTGTTGGTGAAAAAAGATTTGTCCAGAGACTCGACAGGCCCAATTCAAAAACATATATAGGTACAGGAAAGCTTGAGGAGGTAAAAGCATATATTATTGAAAATGAAATCGATCTGGTTATTTTTGATGATGAGCTCACTCCATCGCAGCTCAGGAATCTCGAGAGGGAACTCAATTGCAGAATCCTCGACAGAACCAATCTGATTCTTGACATCTTTGCACAAAGAGCCAAAACAGCCTATGCAAAGACTCAGGTTGAGCTGGCGCAGTACCAATATCTTCTGCCACGTCTTACAAGAATGTGGACCCACTTGGAGAGGCAGAGGGGAGGTATCGGTATGAGAGGTCCCGGAGAGAGCCAGATTGAGACAGACCGCCGTATCATTCTGGATAAAATAAGCCGCCTTAAAGACCATCTTAAGAAGATAGACAAACAGATGGCCTCACAAAGGGGAAACAGGGGCAATATGGTGAGAATTTCACTTGTCGGATATACAAATGTAGGCAAAAGCACTTTAATGAATCTTCTGGCAAAAAGTGATGTATTTGCCGAAAACAAACTCTTTGCAACCCTCGACACAACTGTAAGAAAGGTTGTGATAGAGAATGTGCCGTTTCTTTTGAGTGATACAGTAGGATTTATCAGAAAGCTTCCTCATCAGCTTGTGGAGTCGTTCAAAAGTACTCTTGATGAGGTGAGGGAGGCAGATATCCTCATGCATGTTGTTGACATATCACATCCAAATTTTGAGGAGCAGATAAGGGTTGTAAAACAGACTCTTCAGGAAATAGGGGCAGGGGAGAAGCCCACTTTCATGGTATTCAACAAGATAGATGCATATAAATATGTAGAGCAGGATGAATTCTCAATAGAGGAGAAAAAACCGGAGAACTATTCATTGGAAGAGCTCAAACACTCCTGGATGTATAAGGAGAATACCCCGGCAATTTTCATCTCAGCAAAAGAGAAACTGCATATAGACAAACTCCGCAACGATCTATATAAGATGGTTGCAGAGATTCATGCCGGCCGCTGGCCGTTCGACAACTTCCTGTGGTAATTACTTGTATCTCTCCACAAACTCTGAGAGAATCTCCAGACATTTGTCGGGCTGCTCTATAAATGAGTTGTGTCCGGTATTTTCTATTATCTTCCCCTCCACATTCGGGAACTGGCCGATAATTGTATTTACCCGCTCAATAGGATTGAATTTGTCTTTGTCACCAAACACAAACAGGGCAGGGGAGTGGGGCGCATTCAGGCTCTTTATGAACTCTGTATAATCCTTCCTCTGCATCATACCCCTCAATGATGCCACAATACCCTTAGGATCATGTGTTTCACATATTTCTATAGTCTCCTGTATCTTCTCATCCAATTTACGGAGATTCTCAGAATCATACATACGCGGAATGCTTATCTCTGCAATTCTCCCCAGCATCGATGACTGTATAAGGGATATCTCCCTCTCTCTGTCTACCTTCTTCTCTTCCGAGTCTGGAAATGGTACAGAATTCAATAGAACAAGCCCCTTAAATCTCTGCGGATAACCCTCCATACACGCCTGGGCCACATATCCTCCCATTGAATGGCCTGCAACAAATGCCTTCTCCACTTTACATTTGTCGAGAACATCCACAACAACGGAGGCTGCAAACTCCATACTGTTGACATCATCATTTGATCCCGACAGACCATGCCCCGGCAGATCAATGGAAATAACCCTGTATCTCTTCTCCAACAAGGCCGAGAACTCTGTAAAAATATAGAGAGTCTCAAGATATCCATGAAGCAGCACTATTGTTTCGTCCCCTTTCTGTGAATCAGAAATATGGACAGGAATATTATTAGAAATTGCAAAAAATTCCATAGTAGAAACCATTAATTACAAGCATACAAATATAATTAAAAAACAGATTATTAAATACAATGCCACTTCAAATGTAGATACAAAAATAGCCAGACCTTCCGGCCTGGCCATTTCTTATGAGAAACTTTCAATTAGTCTTTCAATTTTGCGCAAAGGAACTCTCTGTTCAAACGTGCTATATTTGATACTGAAATGCCTTTAGGACACTCCATCTCACATGCACGGGTATTTGTACAAGCACCGAAGCCCAACTCATCCATTTTTGCAACCATAGCCTTAGCTCTTCTTGCACCCTCAATTTTACCTTGAGGAAGCAATGCCAAAGAACTTACTCTTGCAGAAACGAACAACATTGCAGAACCGTTCTTACAAGTTGCAACACAAGCACCGCAACCTACGCAAGAAGCTGCATCCATACTCTCGTCAGCATCCTTTTTAGGAATAGGAATAGCGTTACCGTCTGGAACTCCACCTGTATTTACAGATACGAATCCACCTGCCTGAAGAATCTGGTCAAATGCATTTCTGTTTACTACCAAGTCTTTGATAATAGGGAAACCTGCACTTCTCCATGGTTCAATTGTAATGGTATCGCCATCTTTGAATTTACGCATGTGCAGCTGACAAGTTGTAATATCATTGTCCGGACCATGCGCCCTACCGTTAATATATAGTGAACAAGCACCGCAGATACCCTCACGACAGTCATGGTCGAAACTTACAGGACCGCTTGACTTGCAACCTTTATTCACAGCCACAGGATCGATGTTCTCCTTAATCAACTGCTCGTTGAGGATATCCATCATCTCCAAGAATGAGCTGTCAGGAGAGATATTCTTAACTTGATAAGTCTCGAAATGTCCCTTCTCTTTTGCGTTTTTCTGACGCCAAACTTTTAGTGTTAAATCCATATTATAATTTCCTTTTCTTAGTCTTTATAGTTTCTTGTTGATGGTTTTACAAACTCATAGTTGAGAGGCTCCTTATGCAACTCAGGGGCAACATCGTCACCTTTATACTCCCAAGCGGCAACATACATGAAGTTCTCATCATCACGTTTTGTCTCACCATCTTCTGTCTGCATCTCTTCACGGAAGTGACCTCCGCAAGACTCTTTTCTATTAAGGGCATCAATTGCCATCAATTCGCCCATCTCAAGGAAGTCTGCCAAACGAAGTGCTTTCTCAAGTTCCTGGTTGAACTCACCATTCTCACCTGCAACATAAACATTGCTCCAGAACTCTTTCTTAAGATCTTTAATCAGGCCGATAGCTTTCTTAAGACCCTCTTCGTTTCTTGCCATTCCAACATAATCCCACATAACAAGACCGAGTTGTTTATGGATCTCATCAACGGTCTTCTTACCTTTGATTGACAAAAGTTTGTTGATTTTCTCCTTAACAGCCTTCTCTGCCTCATCAAATGCAGGATGGTTTGTATCAGTCTTAGGCTCTGCGAATTTATGTGAAAGATAATCTCCAATAGTGTATGGCAGGATGAAATATCCGTCTGCAAGACCCTGCATCAAAGCAGATGCACCAAGACGGTTTCCACCATGGTCACTGAAGTTTGCCTCACCAATTGCATACAAACCAGGAATTGTTGTCTGCAAGTTGTAGTCTACCCAGATACCACCCATTGTGTAGTGGATTGCAGGGTAAATCATCATAGGCTCCTTATATGGATTTGTATCGGTAATCTTCTCATACATCTGGAACAAGTTACCATATCTCTCGGTAATCACTTTCTCACCCAATCTCTCGATTGCAGATTTGAAATCAAGGAATACGGCAAGACCTGTTTCATTTACACCGAAACCTGCATCACAACGCTCTTTTGCAGCTCTTGATGCAACATCACGAGGTACAAGGTTACCAAATGCAGGATATCTTCTCTCCAAATAGTAATCTCTATCCTCTTCTGGTATCTGAGAAGGTTTTATCTGTTTCTTTCTAAGTTTCTCAACATCCTCTTTCTTCTTAGGAACCCAAATTCTACCGTCGTTTCTCAAAGACTCACTCATAAGAGTAAGTTTAGACTGTTGTGTTCCGTGTACAGGGATACAGGTAGGGTGGATCTGTGCAAAACAAGGGTTTCCGAAGAATGCACCCTTCTTGTAGCACTGCCAAGCTGAAGAACCGTTACTGTTCATTGCATTTGTTGAGAGGAAGAATACGTTACCGTAACCACCTGTTGCAATTACAACAGCATGTGCTCCAAATCTCTCGATTTCACCTGTTTCAATATTTCTGGCAATGATACCTTTAGCCTCTCCATTGATCAAAACCAGATCCAACATCTCATGACGAGGATATGATTTTACTGAACCTTTTGCAACCTGACGGTTCAATGCCGCATAAGCTCCCAAAAGAAGCTGCTGTCCGGTTTGGCCGCGGGCATAGAATGTACGGCTTACCTGTGCACCACCAAATGAACGGTTATCCAAAAGTCCGCCATAATCTCTTGCAAATGGAACACCTTGTGCAACACACTGGTCGATGATGTTGTTACTTACCTCAGCCAAACGGTATACGTTAGCCTCACGTGCTCTGTAATCACCACCTTTGATAGTGTCATAGAACAAACGATAAATTGAGTCATTATCGTTGGTATAATTCTTTGCAGCGTTAATACCACCTTGAGCAGCTATAGAGTGAGCACGTCTTGGTGAGTCGCTGATGCAGAAAACTTTTACGTTATATCCAAGTTCGCCTAATGAAGCAGCAGCAGAAGCACCACCTAAACCGGTACCTACTACTATAATTTCTAGTTTGCGCTTATTAGCCGGACTAACTACGCGTATTTGAGCCTTATGCTTTGTCCATTTCTCAGCCAAAGGCCCCTCAGGAATGTGTGATATTAATTTTTCGGCCATTATTATTTTATTATAGAAAAATTTTCTACAAATTTGGCTACTTTTTGTCAAATAACCAATTATTATATGATATTTGTAGGCCATTTGTCGGCCAAAAAACATTTTTTCTAATTTTACAAACAATTAAACATCAAAACAGGCATGAAACAGTTTATAATTATACTGGCATCACTCCTTGTAATATTGAATACGGAGTCTTTTGCACAGAAAAAACAGAAAAGGGCACAAATCAAACAGATGCATATCCAGAAGGTGAAAGAGTGTATCAGCAAGGATAGCCTCTATATTGAGATAAACAGGATAAATCCTATGGGAACAACTCCAAAAAGCTCTTCATACTCATATTTCGTAAAGGTCTTTAATGGAAAAGCTTCACTATATCTGCCATATATGGGTAAAATGACAACTGCTGTTCTTGGAGGTGAGAAACTCTCAATTGAAGCGAGGGAGCAGAGTGTAAAACTGCAGAAAGAGTCTGATCCCAAAAATGAGTGTACATATTATCTCTTCAACTTCAACAATGAAAACAGAAGTGAAAGATGGGAGTGTGTTTTCCAGCTCTATGACAACGGATATGTCATAATGAAATTATCATGTCCGGGAAGGGATCCTGTAGGTTTCCATGGAGATCTTAAAGTTGACTGATTAAAATTTATTCCAATATGAAACTGAAAACCATGCTGGCCACATTATTGCTGGCCATGTTGCCTTTTATCTCATTTTCACAGAAGGGGCAACTAAATCTGATTCCAAAACCACAATCGGTCTGCATCGGAAGTGGAAAATTTGTAATTAACGGGAATACAACAATAAAGGGAAATTCTGATTTTGCCGTAAAATACCTTTCCGACAAAATAAAGAGTTCATCAGGAATTGATGTAAGGGAGAGCTCTTCCGCTTTAGAAAATTTTATACAGATAGATGTAAATTCACAATCGGGATTAAAAAGAGAGGGGTACAGGCTACAGATTACACCAGAATATATAAAAATAGAGGCCAACGATAATGCTGGTGCTTTTTACGGTGTACAGACATTGCTGCAGCTTATGCCTGCCTCTGTTTATGGAGAGGCTTCAGGCTGGGAAAAATGGGAAGTTCCTTGTGTGAAAATAGAGGATTATCCCAGATTCGGATATCGCGGAGCTGGTCTTGATGTCTCCAGAACATTCTTTCCAATTGAAACAATATACAACTTTATTGACTGGATATCTTACCACAAGATCAATACATTCCACTGGCATCTTACAGATGACAACGGTTGGAGAGTTGAGATTAAAAAATATCCTTTACTCACACAGAAAGGCGCCTGGAGAGGTCCAGATGAGGTTCTTCCACCCTCTTACGGTTCTGGAAACAAGAGATATGGTGGCTTCTATACTCAGGATGAGATTAAAAAGGTGGTAAAATATGCTTCCGACAGAAATATTACCATAATACCAGAAATAGATATGCCTGGCCACAGCAAGGCTGTTATCCACACATATCCTGAAGTTGGATGTACAAATGAAAACAAACAGATGAGCGTTAATGGTGAGGTGAACAATGTATGGTGTGTAGGTAATGAGAAGAGCTACATCATGATTGAGAATATTGTGAAGGAGCTGGTTGCACTCTTCCCTTCAAAGATGATACATCTCGGTGGTGATGAGGTGAATATGGATAATTGGAAAAGCTGTCCGTCGTGTCAGGCACTAATGAAAAAAATGGGAATGAAAGAAGAGATTGAACTTCTCAACTATTTTGTGAGAAGAATGGAAAAAATAGTGAACAAACATGGAAGAGTGCTTGTAGGATGGGATGAAATTATTAAGGGAGGTGATCTGCAACCTTCAACTGTTGTTTATGGATGGGGATCAATGAAAAGGGGCGCAAATGCTGTTAGAAAGGGACAACCTACAGTATTCCTTCCTGGACAATATTGTTATCTCGACATGAAACAGTCTGAATATGAAAGGGGACACAATTGGGCTGCAATTGTAACATTGGACAGCACCTATAAAATAGATCCTATAAAGATGAATGACTTCACTCCTGAGCAGGAGAAACTTGTCCTTGGAGTACAAGGCAACTTGTGGTGTGAATTGCTCGACAGACCTGCAAGATTTATGGAGTACCAGTTCTTCCCAAGATTATGTGCCCTCTCAGAGGCAGGATGGACAAATCCTGAAAATAAAGATTACGATGATTTTTATTTCAGACTCACAAAAACACATTATGAGAGGTTATACAATATGGGAATAGCCTTCAGACTTCCTTTCCCTAATGTGAAATACGAAAACAACACACTAAAAGTTAAATTGCCTTATGATTGGGCTGTTGTGAGATATACAACAGATGGTACAGAACCATCTGCAACATCAAATATATATACAGGAGATATTGTTACATTTGAGCCTGAGAAGTTCAGATTTGCGACATTTTACAGGGATTATAACAAAAGTATATCTGTAGGAGCTTCAAATATAGAGCTTTACAACTATATAACACCTAAAGTTAGTATAGAGAGCTCATATGATGCTGAGTATACAAATAACAGATTCCCTGTTTCTAATATAACCTCATATGATTTCAAGAAATATTGGAGAATAAACAGAAGGTCACAAGCTGGAGATTATGTGTTGTATACATTCGAGCAACCAGTGGAGTGCAGCAAAATTACAGTTGAAACAGGTATTCCAAATATAACATTCTATAGTGTAACCGACGGTTATGTAGAATACTCCTATAATGGCAAAGATTTCATAAAAGGGGAGGAATTTGTATATGGAACAGCAGTTATAGAGCCAAAAGATAGAGTAAAAGCTGTAAAAATTGTATTTACAGGCATGTCTGATGCACTAATCACAGCATTCCAGAATTTGAAAATTGAAAAATAAGAGTGATATTTCAAACATATAACAAAATAGGGAGCGGCTTTCACCGTTCCCTATTTTTTATGAGTAAAATTATCTGCAGTCTAGAATTTATTGTATGCTGTTTCAATCTCTTTGAAAATTTCATTATAAAGATTGTCGAAAGCCTGTTTGTTATAATCCTTGTCATTATTCTCTTTTACAAATTTCTCTGTAATCTCAAATATTGCATCCTCTACAGGTCTCAACTGCTGCATATAACCGGTTCCCTCAGGGTTGTATATAAGATTGAAATTGAAATATTTCTCACCATTTCCACGTTTTATAGGGAATACCTTTGCTTTAAGCTCCAAAGCCATGTCACACATAAGAGAATTCTCTTTCTCTTTTCCTGTCATAAATGAAGGCTGGTTTTCACCTGCTTTTACAAATGTAGGTACAGCAACTGATACAGGAGGATAACCCAATATTGTCCACATAACTGTATTGAGTGGATTTTCACCCTCTTTAACACCTGCAATAACCATTGATGAAGCTGAAGATTTGCGTGGAATGAAATCCTGGTCTATAAACCATCCGCTACCTTTCTGAAGAAGATCATTATCCTTTACAAGATCCAAATCAAGAAGTGAGTTGTAATATGAACGTGAAACATTCTGGAAAATCCATTTTGGAGTAAATTCACCTGCACGTCCGATATGACCTTTAAACAAACTCTCTGCAGTTGTATATCTCACATAACCCGAACCATCATTCAATTTTCCACCATATGAATGGTTTGAATATACAAGGTAACCTTGAGGAGCTATTACGGGATCATTTACATCAACTTTTTTCCAGCCATAGTTTCCTACTTCATAATAAGCTGCTCCACCATAGGCATCGATTACACCAAAATTCCCCTCAACACCATAAGGTTTTTTGTAGCTTTTAAGCAGTTTTTCAAAATCTTCGAGAGTTTTACATTTGCCTAAAGCATCATACATAACAGCTCCCTCTCTATCCATTTGCTCAGATGGAACATCATCATAATTAAGATTATATGAAGCTGTATTCATAATTGAGAAACCAACCTCATTAGTACCGCACCATGCTTCAGGAACCATATCAGGTGAATTTATAAGGGCTATGAAATTATATTTTGGTCCCTTTATATAATCAACTCTATTGTTATCCTCACCGGTATCTCTGTGTTTCCACATCAAAGGTCTTCCATCCGGTGTAGCCTTTCCAGTTATAATTGCAGATGTACAACAGTAAACATCTGTTGCAAATAGAATTGTAAAAATTCCGATTAAGGCGATTATTTTTCTCATATGATAATTTATTTTAGATTATTTTACAAAAATTGTCCTATACCTTTAAAGTATACACAAATCAAAAGATATTACCTAAAATTAAATAACCCGACAGCCATTTAAAACAGGGATGCTTCATCACTCCTGTACTTTGAAATTCCAAGATGCTTATATGCCAAATCTGTAACCTCCCTTCCTCGTGGAGTACGGTGTATGAATCCCTCTTTTATCAGGAAAGGCTCATATACCTCTTCGAGTGTTCCGGCATCTTCACCAACAGCTGTAGCTATTGTACCCACACCAACAGGTCCTCCTTTAAACTTGTTTATTATAGTGGTGAGTATCTTGTTATCCATAAGATCAAGACCTCTCTTATCTATATTCAGGGCATCAAGAGCATATCTGGTTATCTCAAGATCAATTCTTCCATTACCTTTAACCTGCGCAAAATCACGTACTCTTCTCAAAAGAGCATTTGCTATCCTCGGTGTACCTCTACTCCGGCATGCAATCTCCAATGCAGCATCAGTATCGGTCTCTATATTTAATATTGAAGCACTCCTCTGAACAATCTTTTGAAGCACTTTTGAATCATAATATTCCAAATGGCACTGAATTCCAAAACGGGCCCTCAAAGGAGAGGTCAGCAAACCACTTCTGGTTGTGGCTCCAACCAATGTAAATGGATTTAAAGAGATCTGTACAGAACGTGCTCCAGGGCCTTTATCAATCATTATATCTATTCTGAAATCCTCCATGGCTGAGTAGAGGTACTCCTCTACAACAGGAGACAACCTGTGTATCTCATCAATGAAAAGCACATCACCCGCCTCAAGACTCGTAAGTAGTCCGGCAAGATCACCAGGTTTATCAAGAACAGGACCGGAAGTTATCTTCATATCCACCCCAAGCTCATTTGCTATGATATTGGCCAATGTTGTCTTTCCCAAACCTGGAGGACCATGAAACAGAACATGATCCAAAGATTCTCCTCTCATTTTTGCAGCCTTTACAAAGACTTTGAGGTTCTCAAGAATCTTATCCTGTCCGGAAAAATCCTCAAATTCCTTAGGTCTTATAACAACCTCAAGATCCTTTTCCGAAAATTCGGAAATTTTTCTCGGATCAAAATTTTCGTTAACAATATTCATAATACAAATATATAAATCTATTTTTATTTAATCTCTTGTTTTATATTATTGTTTGTTGATATGTTGATAACTTCGAATATTAACATATATGTTTATAAATACTCTACTTTTAAACATATTTTTCAACACTATTCATGTATTTATTAATCTATATATCAAGAGATTTAGTATAATTATAAACAAGTGTTAATAACTTTCTTTAAATATTGTCAACACAGCTGGGTTGTGGATAACTGTTGTTGGAATTTGAAGGGAAAAAATCATTTCTTTTTTTGCTTTATTCAAATCATAGGCTGTATATACAAATTGTTCAATCGTCAATCCTCTTTTTATAAAATGTTTTTAACACTGTTATCAATAAGTTTTCAACATCTTTTTTTGATTGTTGTTAAAAACTTCTTTTATTTTGCATATTAAATGGACGGATTTGAATTTCAAAAAATATTTTCATCACAAAAGCCTCAAAAAGAGCTTGTTGATTTCTTAAAAACTGATAACGGCAAAAAAATACTCCTGAATGGATTGTATGCCTCCTCAAAAGTGTATGCCTTTGCAGATGCAGTTGCATCACTTAACAAAGGTATCCATATTGTAGTGATGAACAATAAGGATGAAGCCCAATTTTTTTCGAATGACCTTTATAATATATTAGGGGAGGAGTATACCTATTATTTTCCAACCTCCTCACACTATGTATCAAAAATCAGCACTTCAAAAAATTCGTCACAAAAAGTTCAGAGGAGTGCTGCTATAAATGCTTTGGAGAGTTTTAATAAGGGAATATTTGATAAAAAATTTATAGTTCTTGTAACATATCCCGGTGCTGTCCATGAAAAGATAATAAACAAAAAGAAGCTCTCCGACAGTATTCTTGGAATATCTGTAAATGATACACTTTCACATGAGTTTATAAAGGAGACACTCCTTGCATGCAATTTTGAAAAGGTTGATTTTGTAAGCGAACCAGGCCAATTTGCATTGAGGGGAGGAATAATAGATGTCTTCTCTTTTTCTGATGACAAGCCATACAGAATAGATTTTTTTGGAAACAATATAGAGAGTATAAAACACTTTGATATAAATACCCAACGTTCTATAGACAATATAGATCATATCGACATCTTTCCAAATATTTATGAGGGTGATGAGTTTGAGGAGCAGGATAAGGTTTCGGTTTTTGAATTTGTTGAAAAGGAGTGTTTTGTATGGATAGACAAATATATAAATGTATCGACCGATGAATTCAAGGAGAGGATGGCCGAGGCGGAGAGATTCAAGAATATCTATTTCGAAGATCCGGCAAAAGGTATAACAGAAGGCAGGTCAAACAATTATCGTGAGATAAAGTACAATACATCGCTGCAGCCATCTTTTAACAAGAATTTTGATCTCCTTCTGAATGATATAAAAGATAAAATATATATCGGATACAAGGTGTTCATAAGCAGTGACAATCCAAAACAGCTCGAACGCCTCAGGAATATATTTACACACAATAGTGGTGAATCTTCTGGAAGAATCAATCTTTTTGAGGATATAAACCATTCGGTCCATGGAGGATTTATAGACAATAATACAAAAATATGTCTCTATACAGACCATCAGATCTTCGACAGATACCATAGGGTGAAGATAAAGAGGGAGGTTCCAGTAAGCGAAAGGCTTACAATAAATGAACTGAACTCTTTCCAGATAGGTGACTATGTTGTCCATATAGATCATGGTGTGGGAGTGTTCGGAGGACTTGTAAAGACAAATATCAACGGAAAGGTTCAAGAGGCTATAAAACTCATATATAAAGATAATGATGTGATATTTGTATCGATACATGGAATACACAGAATATCGCGTTATAAATCAAAAGATGGAACCCCTCCAAAAATATATAAACTTGGTACAGGTGCTTGGGAAAAACTCAAGAATACAACAAAAACCAAAGTAAAGGATATTGCAAAAGATCTGATAAAACTCTATGCGGAGAGGCGTCAGGCGAAGGGTTTTGCATTTTCCCACGACAGTTATCTGCAGCATGAGCTGGAGGCTTCATTCATATATGAAGATACACCAGACCAGCTGAAGGCAACAAAGGCTGTGAAGGAGGATATGGAGAAGGAGTATCCTATGGATAGGCTTATATGTGGTGATGTTGGTTTTGGCAAGACAGAAATTGCTGTAAGGGCTGCCTTCAAGGCTGTGGCCGACAGCAAACAGGTTGCTCTGCTTGTCCCTACAACAATACTTGCTCTGCAGCATTACAAGACATTCAAGGGGAGATTGAGAGATTTCCCATGTAATATAGAGTATATAAGCAGGCTTAAAACAGCAAAGGAGATAAAATCAATTGCAGAGAGGCTGAAGGAGGGTAAAATTGATATAATAATAGGTACCCACAGATTGTTGAACAAGGAGATCTCTTTTAAAGACCTTGGTCTGCTTATAATAGATGAGGAACAGAAATTTGGTGTTGCTGCAAAAGAGAAGCTGCGTCAGTTGAAATTGTCTGTAGATACACTCACTCTTACCGCTACACCTATTCCGCGTACTCTCCAGTTCTCTCTTCTTGGAGCCAGGGATCTCTCAATAATCAACACGCCACCTCCAAACAGGCTTCCTGTACAGACAGAGATTATAGATTTCAACGAAGAGTTCATACGGGATATAATAAACTTTGAAGTGGAGCGTGGGGGACAGGTCTATTTTGTTCACAATAAGGTTGAGGATATACTGGCAGTTGAGGATATTATAAAAAGGATGTGTCCGGGTATAAAAACATGTGTGGGACATGGACAGATGGAGCCGAAGGAGCTGGAGGGCATTGTACTCGATTTTATGGCCGGCGACTATGATGTTCTTGTAGCCACTACAATTGTTGAGAATGGTATAGATGTTCCTAATGCAAATACAATAATAATTAATCAGGCCCAGAATTTTGGTCTGAGCGATCTGCATCAGCTAAGGGGAAGAGTTGGCCGTTCAAATATAAAGGCCTTCTGCTATCTTATAGTTCCTCCTATGGTATCAATTTCAGATGATGCAAGGAGGAGATTGAGGGCTATTGAGGCCTTTTCAGACCTTGGCAGCGGTTTTAATATTGCAATGCAGGATCTGGATATAAGGGGTGCAGGAAACCTGTTGGGTGGCGAACAGAGCGGCTTTATTGCAGATATGGGATTTGAAACATACCAGAGGATACTCTCTGAGGCGTTTATGGAGATAAAACAGGAGGAGTATGCCAAAGCAGAAAATTCTGACAAACCTGAAAAGGATTTGAGAATTAAGGAGATAAGAAAAGGTCAGACAAATAGTTCGGCATATATGGATACAATGAAGAGAGAGGAGGTTTTCATAACAGACTGCTCTATAGATACCGACCTTGAACTACTTATTCCTGATACCTACATTCCTCAGATTTCGGAAAAGATAAGGCTTTACAAAGAACTGGATGCCATGACAAACGAAGATCAGCTTAATAGATTCATAGAGGGATTAAGAGATAGATTTGGAGAGTTGCCGGCCCAGCTTGAGCAGTTGACTTATGTTGTAAGGTTGAGGTGGACAGCCATTAAATTGGGATTTGAAAGAATTGTCATAAAAAATGGTATAATGCTTGCCTATTTTGTGAATAACCAAAACTCCCCATATTACAAAACAGAGCTGTTCTCCAATATTTTAGGTTATATAAATCACAATCCTCAAAGAACAAGGATAAAAGAACAGAATAACAAATTATTATTGAGGGTTATGGGCGTTGAGAGTATGGAGATGGCTTATAATATTGTAAGTCAAATGAAAAAAGCGGTATTCAATTGTTAATAAAATAATTTATCTTTGCATCGTGATAAATTTTTTGATAGACCTGGGAAATTCAAATTGCAAAGTTGCTTTTGAAGAGAAAGGCGTTCTCACTGAGATACATAGAAGTAGTCAGGGTGAGGATGTCCGTTCGTTTGTCTTGTCCTTTTTGGAGGAAAAATCTGTAGATGTAATTGTCTTTTCAAATGTAAGGGAGGATGATCCGGAGCTGAATGAGGCATTATCATCAAGGTGCAGACGTCTTATAGTTCTCGACTCATCAACAGAACTTCCAATAAATCTTGATTACCAGTTTCCGGCAAAAGGACTTGGATCCGACAGAATAGCTGGAGCACTGGCTGTTGCAACACTCTTTCCAGGAAAGGATTGCATAAAATTTGATTTTGGAACAGCCCTTACTGTAGATTTTATAAATAAAAAAGGTGTTTTTCTTGGAGGAAATATTTCACTTGGTCTAACTAGCAGATTTAGAGCACTTAACCAATTTACAAAAAGATTACCTTTTATAAAACCGGTAGAAAATATACCTCAATTTGGGGTGGATACACACGGTGCAATGACGGCCGGAGTTGTTTTCGGTCTGAAATTTGAAGTAGAAGGTTATATTAACCAATATCCTGATCATACGATAGTTTTTACGGGAGGAGATGCATTTTATTTTGCAGAAAAAATGAAAAGTGCCATCTTTGTTACCCCTAATTTAGTTTTGATGGGTTTGGCTCAAATAGCGGATTATTATGTTGAAAAATAGAACAAATAGTTACCTGATAATTCTCATGACATTATTGTTCTTGAGTAACACTTTGAATATCAGTGCTCAAGAAACAGATGCCCTGGGTACTTACACTCCTTATTCATTGTATGGAATAGGTGAAATATCCAAACAGGGAACAGCTATGAACAGGGCTATGGGTGGTATTGGAACAGGTTTGAGGGACAACCGTTTCATAAATTATATGAATCCTGCATCCATAACAGAGAGGGATACCTTGTCTTTCATGCTTGATTTTGGTGTGGATATGAAGAATTTCTACAATTCCGACGGCAAAAGCAGTTCTGCATACAATACATTCAATATGCACAACTTTGTCTTCACAGCTCCGATATACAAAAAATCGGCACTTATTGTAGGAATAACTCCGTACAGCAATATCGGATATAAGTTTGAATCAACCGAGAACGATCCTTATCTCGTATCCAAATATGGAGATATAAGATATCAAAAATATGGAGAGGGAAGCGTGAACCAGTTCTTTTTGGGAGCTGCAATGAACATTACAAAGAATATATCGGTAGGTGCTGAGTATATATATTATTTTGGAGCACTCGACAGATACAGCAATGTACTCTTCACAACAGACGGAAGTATGCGTTCTCTTGAAACAGGATTTGATTATGCTCTCGGATCCTCATCGGGAAGGGTTGGTGCCCAGTATTTCGGTAATTTGAACAAAGAGAAGGGCGTAACCCTGACATTGGGTGCAACTTACAGGTTTGCTACAAAGCTCAAGGGTGACTATACGAGATTTGCCTATGCAAAGGGTGCTGTTACAGATACAGTGATGCATGTGGAGAAGGATGATTATCAGGTGAGGATTCCTGAGGAGATAGCTGTAGGATTTTCGGTGAAGAAGAAGGATAAATGGCTGTTCGGTGCTGATTACTCAAGGCAGGACTGGTCTGGAGAGAAGTTTGAGACAGTCTCTTCTGATTTTGATTGTGAGCCGGTTACCTCAAGTTACTATAAAGTTGGATTTGAGTTCATTCCTAACAAGTATGACATCAGATATTATATGAAGAGGGTAACCTACAGAATAGGTGCATATTATGAGCAGTCATACCTTAAAGTGGGAGGAAAGCAGATAAATGCAGCCGGTGTTACTGTCGGAATGTCGTTGCCTATATATAGAATGTACAATGCAGTGAATATTGCAGTTGATTTTGGACAGAGAGGTTCTACAAAGAACAATCTGGTGAGGGAGAGATATGTACAGTTGCTGTTGAATATAAGCCTGCACGACATATGGTTTGTAAAACACAGATATCAATAGAAAATATAATAAAAACTTAAATTCAGAATACTTATTATTATGAAAACAATTCGCATTTTGTTAGTAATGGCAGCAGCTATGCTCGTGGGTTCAGTATCTGCTTTTTCACAAGGTAGATTTGGTCCAGACAGCGCTAATTGTGTAAACTCTCTGAACTTCTACAGAGATTACCTGAAACAGAACAATATTTCAGAGGCAGCTCCTCTATGGCAGCAGGCTATGAAATCATGTCCTGAGAAAGTGAGCCAGAACATGTACATTGAGGGTGCCAGAATTTTGAAATATATGATCAACAAATACAAAGCTGATCCTGCACGCAAACAGGCTTTGGTTGATTCTCTTATGATGGTATATGATAGAAGGGCAAACTTGTTCCCTAAATATCGCCAGAGAGCATTGGAGAATAAAGTATTTGATATGATGACCTATTTTGCAGAGGATGACAAGAGCGTATTTGACGAGAATGCAAAAGTTATTGCACTTTCGGGCGCGAATGTAAATCCAGATCTGCTTGTAATGCAGATGAACCGTGCAAAGGCTCTTTATGAGGCAAAGAAAATTGATGATGAGACTGTTTTGAACACTTACTCAGAGCTGTTCCCTAAATTGGAGGCTATTGTAAAGGCTAACCCTTCTGATGAGAACAAAGTTAAACAGGGTGCTTTTGAGAATGCATTCATCCTTAGTGGTGTTGCAAATTGCGAGAACTTGGTTAAAGTATTCTCTCCACGTTTTGAGGCTAACCCTACAGATGTAACTTTGGTAAAATCAATCGCAGGTCTTTTGTCAAGCAACGGTTGTGTTAATACAGAGTTGTTCTTGAACTCAGTTGTAAAATTGCACGAGTTGGAGCCTTCATTCAGCTCAGCACGTCTTCTTTACCAGTTGCATTCAAGCAAAGACCAGAACGAGGAGGCACTTGCTTATTTGCAGCAGGCTATCGATAATGAGGAGTCAAATGCAACTGATGATGCAGCTATGTTGTTGGAGATGGCTACATTCCAGTTCAAGAAAATGAACCAGTATGGCAAAGCTGTACAGAAAGCAAAAGAGGCTATTGAGAAAGATGCTTCTGTTGCCGGTAAAGCAAACCTTCTTATCGGAACAATCTGGTATCAGGTTAAATGTGGTGGAAACGAGATGGAGCAGAGAGCAAAATTCTGGGTAGCTACAGACTATTTGCAGAAAGCAAAAAATGCAGATCCTGCATTGGCAGCTGAGGCTGATGAGCTTATCCGCACATGCCGTGTATACTTCCCTACTACAGAGGATGCCTTCATGTATGATCTTCAGGATGGTCAGTCATTCTCAGTTTCTTGTGGCGGTATGAGCGCAACCACAACAGTAAGAACCAACAAATAGTATGTTTGGGAATAACCCTGAAATAAAAAATATAGCTTTGGTAGTAATCGCATTTGTGATTACTACCATTGTTGCATCTTGTGGTGACAAGACTGCCGAGGGTGAACTGATAGATATTAATGCTATTCCCAGGCAAACTGTAAACGACATGTATGCAGTGCAGTCGAAGAATGGAACTTTGCAGATGAGGATGGAGGCAAAACTTATGCAGCGGTTCCAGAATGATTGTACAAATATCTCATATGAATTGTTCCCGGAGGGTTTTGACGTTTACGCATATAACGAAGAGGGATTGCTTGAGACCCATATACACTCAGATGTAGCCAAACATACAACCACAGAGGATGATGAAAAGTGGGAGGCGTTTGGAAGTGTTGTGATAAAGAACTTCGTAAAAGGTGAGCGTATGGAGACCGATACCCTCTACTGGGATAGGGAGCAGAAGAGGATCTTTACCCATTGTTATGTAAAGATGTTCTCTCCCGACGGTTTTATGCAGGGGTATGGTATGGAGAGCGATGAGATGGCCCGCAATGCAAATGTGCTCAGGCCATTTGATAGCTATACCATAATAGGACGCGATTCAACAGCCGTACCTTACACAGATACTGCAAATTTTATAGGACCTCCATTTGTTGTTAAAAATTCATTGTTGATAAAAGAGTAATAGGATGTGGGATGTGATATTGACCTTGTTGTCGCTTTTCTTTTCGGCAATCTTCTCTGCATATGAGATTGCATTTCTGTCGAGCAATAAATTGAAAATAGAGCTCGATAAAAAGCAGGGGAAGCGCTATGCTGTAGCAATGAGCCGCTTTATTGAGAAGCCAGATGAGCTGATATCCGGACTTCTTATGGGAAATAATGTCGCCATTGTAATTTATGGTATAGCGATAGCAAGGATATTGGACCCCATGATTGAGAAATATATAACCCACTCTTTGGGAGGTATTCTAGCTATAGAGACGATAATAGCAACACTTATCGTTCTCATTACGGCCGAATTTATGCCAAAGGCATTGAGCAGACTCAACCCGAATGCCGTATTCTCATCGTTGTATTGGGTAATACTCTTCTTCTACTGGCTTTTCTACCCTCTTACTGCTGTAACCAGAGCCCTTTCTAAAGGGATTATCAGTGTATTTGGCGTAACCAATATTTCGGAACCGCATAAAAACCTTTTCGACAAGAGTGACCTGATGTATCTTTCCAATGAGGTGAGCGGAGCACAGGAGGAGGAAAATGAACATATAAACGATATGATCATTTTCCAGAATGCACTAAACTTCTCACAGGTGAAACTTAGGGAGTGTATGGTTCCGCGTACTGAGATAACAGCAATTGATGTTACGGATCCTGTTGAAGAGCTGATCAGGCTCTTTGTAGAGTCGGGATATTCAAGGATAATGGTTTATGAAGAGAATATCGACAATATAATTGGATATGTACACTCAAAAGATCTCTTCAAACACAAGGAGTCGTCTATAGAGAAGCTGATGAGACCTATAGACCATGTTTCGGAGGAGATGAGTGCCCAGACCCTTATGGCCTACCTCACAAAGAACAGGAAACCTGCGGTTG
Source organism: Bacteroidales bacterium (assembly GCA_017935505.1). GTDB lineage: Bacteria > Bacteroidota > Bacteroidia > Bacteroidales > UBA932 > Egerieousia. The sequence goes on from JAGBHM010000017.1 coordinate 58,366, forward strand.
TTGTTGAGGATGAGTATGGTGGAACTGCTGGAATTGTGACTTTGGAGGACCTTATCGAGGAAATTTTTGGAGATATCAGTGATGAACTTGATAAAGAGGATTTTATAGACAAGAAAATTTCCGATACGGAGTATGTTTTTTCAGCCCGTCTGGAGGTTGGGGAGATAAATAGGAAATATAATCTTGATTTACCGGAATCGGATGATTATGAGACTATTGCCGGATTAATAATGCATATTAACGAAGATATTCCGGCAGAGCAGGAGATTCTGCAGTTCGGTGCATTCTCCTTCACAATACTCAAGACCACCAAAAACAGAATAGAGACTGTTGCATTAAAAATCCTTGATATTGAGTAAGATTTTAACATAAAAATTACTATCTTCGCGGGTCTAACCGAAATCTATTGAAAAATTATTAAAATTTTAGTATAAAATGGCAGTTTTAGAGAAAATACGCGTTAAAATGGGTGCGTTCATCACCGTTATTATCGCGGTAGCGTTATTATCGTTCATCATTGATCCGAGCACTTTGGAGTCTACGTTGTCTATGTTTTCATCAAAATATGATGTAGGTGAGATAAATGGAGAGGCTGTATCGTATCAGGATTATCAGAAAAAAGTAGATTATTTCACTCAGATTTATCAAATGACAAACGGTTCTGCAACCAATGACCAGGTTCAGGATATGATCAATAACTCTGCATGGCAGAATGAAATAGCAGACAGAGTGATTATGCCTGCTATTGAGAATGCCGGTTTGAGATTGGGTGAGGATGAGTTGTTTGACCTCAGCCAGGGAAACAACATCTCTCCTATATTGGCAAATGAGCCATCTTTCTTGGATGAAAACGGCAATTTCAGCAAAGCTAAGGTTGCTGAGTTTGTTCAGGCAATAGCACAGGACCAGAGCGGACAGTTGCAGATGTACTGGAGTTACCTTGAGGATAACATGGTAAAAGACCAGTTGATGACAAAATATATCTCATTGTTGGAGAAGAGTAACGTTGTAACTCCAGTGGAGCTCAACAGAGCCATTGCTGAGAACAATACAACCTACAATGTTGATTTTGTTGTAAAACCTTATGTTTTTGCAGTTGATTCTACAATTACTGTAACCAACCAGGAGATCAAGGCATATTACGATGCCAACAAACATAACTACAAACAGCAGGCTAGCAAGGATATTGAATATGTTGTTTATGAGGTTCTTCCATCTGCTGAGGATATAGAGCTTGCAGAGAATGACATCAACAAAGTGTATGATGAGTTCACTACAACATCAAACATGAAAAACTTCCTTGCACGTAACTCAGACCAGCCTTTCAACGGTTACTACTTCAAGAAAGACGAGTTGTCATCATTGCCTGACACTGTTGCAAAATTTGCTGAGAATGCAAAAGTTGGAGCACTTCTTGCACCTTATCAGGATAACAATATGTTTGTTGCAGTAAGAGTTATGGATATCAAAGCTCTTCCAGATTCAGTATTTGTAAAACACATTCTTCTTCAGGGCGAGAATGAGAAGAAGGCCGACAGCCTTATCCAGGTTCTCAACCAGAAGGGTGATTTCGTAAAATTGGCTCAGGAGTTCTCTGCAGACAGAAACCCTAACGTTGCTGAGGCTGGTGATTTGGGTTGGATTACACAACAGTATATGATTCCTGGTTTTGAGTCTGTAATGACTGCAGACAAGAATGAGATTCTAAAACTGAAAACCACTTACGGAACTCATATTGTAAAGGTTACAAAAGCTACAAAACCTGAGCAGAAGATACAGTTGGCTGTTTTGGTTAAAGAGGCTGTTGCCGGCAAAAAAACATATGCCGATTACTATGCAAAAGCAAATGACCTTGCTTCTAAATGCGAGGGTAGCCTTGAGAAATACAATGCTGCTGTAAAAGAGATGAACCTTACCTCTTATCCTGCAATAAGAGTATTGCCATCTGCAAAGACAATTGCAAACTATGAGCGTGCAAAAGAGGTTATCCGTTGGATCAACGAGAATGAGAAGGGAGATGTTTCTCCTATCATCTCTGTAGATAACAAATACTTCTTTGTTGTTGCAATAACTGGTGAGCATGAAGGCGGTATAGCAGATATCAATGAGGTTGCTACTCAGATCAAACAGTTCCTTACAGCAGAGAAACAAGGCAAGAAGGTTGCTGAGCAGACAAAAGGCGAGGTAGAGGGTCTTGCAAACATTGAGGCTGTTGCTGAGAAACTTGGTCTTACAGTAAGCCATCAGAATGGTATAGCATTCTCTTCACTTACTTCACAGCAGTTGGATCCTAAATTTATCGGAGCAATTGCTGCAGCAAAAGAGGGAGAGCTTAACGGACCGGTAATTGGTGATATAGGAGTTTACTATTTTGTTGTAAACGGAAAAGAGGCTGGCGCTTTCTACACTGAGGATGATGCACGTAACAGAAAAGCACAGGAGTTCTCTTACATGACACGTTTGATTCCTGCAATTATGGCTGAGGATGCCGGTGTAGAGGATCAGAGATATAAATTCTTCTAAGAAAGAGTACAATTCGGTATTTGCCGACAAAATGAAAAGAGGTTGCCTAAATCATTTAGACAACCTCTTATTTGGTTAAAGGTATAAATAATTTAGTCTATGAAAAAAACACTTGTTGATCTGTTTGAATTGTCTGTAAAGACATATCCGAACAATACATTTTTATTGGAAAAAACAGGTAAAGAGTTTGAACCAACAACCTATAAACAGGTCCAGGAGCAGGTTTACAAGATAGGAGCCGGATTGCAGGCACTTGGAGTGAAGAAGGGTGATGCAATGGCACTGCTCTCTGAGGGCCGCAACATGTGGGTTATGGGCGAGCTTGCAATGTTCTATGCAGGAGCCATAAATGTTCCACTTTCAATAAAATTGGAAGAGAGCAATGACCTGTTGTTCCGTCTTGTGCATGCTGAGGTAAAATATATAATGGTATCGGGACAGCAGCTCAAAAAGATACGTCTTATAAAAGAGAAGCTGCCGTTGGTTGAAAAAATTATTGTTTTTGATGAGCAGAAGGTTTATGAAGAGAAGGAGTGCCACATCAATGACATTATAAAGATGGGCGAGGAATTCCTGGCCAGCCACACAATGGAAGAGTTTCTGGCGGTAGGCCAATCGATACAAAATGATGATTATGCGACAATAACCTATACTTCAGGAACAACAGCCGATCCTAAGGGAGTTATTCTCACCCACAGGAACTACACATCCAATGTGGAGCAGGCACTCACATTGGTGGATATCGACCAGACATGGAGGACACTCATTATCCTTCCATTGGACCACTGCTTTGCACATGTTGTAGGTTTCTATATAATGATGTCTCAGGGAGCCACAGCGGCCACAGTTCAAGTTGGACGTACCCCAATGGAGAGCCTGAAGAACATACCTTTAAATATAAAAGAGGTTAAGCCGCATTTTATTTTAAGTGTTCCGGCCTTGGCAAAAACCTTCAAGAAAAATATTGAGAATGGAATTAAGGCAAAAGGCGAGAAGGTTGTAAAACTCTTCAATTTTGCAGTTAAGGTAGCACAGGTTTACAATGGCAACGGCAATGCCGAGCCTAAAGGAATGAGAATTTTCCTTAAACCACTTGTCGCCCTTTTCGACAAGATTCTTTTCACAAAAGTACGTGAGAATTTTGGAGGAGAGTTCCGCTTCTTCATTGGAGGTGGCGCATTGCTCGACAAAGATCTTCAGAAATTCTACTGTGCAATAGGAATGCCTATGTTCCAAGGATATGGTTTGAGTGAGGCAACTCCGGTTCTCTCTTCAAATGGTCCACGCAAATTCCGTTTCGGTTCAAGCGGAGTACTTGTAAAACCAATTGATCTCAAAATTTGTGATTCAGAGGGCAATGCACTGCCTGTAGGAGAACAGGGCGAGATTGTGGTGAAGGGTGAGAATGTGATGGCCGGCTATTGGAAAAACCCAGAGGCAACAGCAGAAACCGTAAAAGATGGTTATCTGTATACAGGAGATTTGGGCTATATGGGCAAAGATGGCCTTCTGTATGTCCTTGGCCGCTTCAAGAGCCTACTTATTGCCAGCGACGGCGAAAAATATAGTCCTGAGGGAATCGAAGAGGCTATGGTTGAGCACTCTGCAAGCATAGATCAGATAATGCTCTACAACAACCAGTCGCCATACACAACAGCATTGGTTGTGCCAAATAAAGAGAAACTTAAAGCATTTGTAAAAGAGAAAGGTCTTGATTGGGAGAGCCTTGAAGGCAAAAAGGCTGCTATCGACAAAATTGCTGCAGATATTGCACAATTCAGCAAAGGCGGAGAGTTTGAAACCATGTTTCCACACCGATGGCTGCCGGCTACATTTGCCGTTCTTGCAGAGCCGTTTACCGAGCAGAACCAGATGATCAACAGCACAATGAAAATGGTGCGCAACAAAGTTGAAAAAGTTTACGCAGAACGTCTTGAATATGTTTACACCCCAGAAGGAAAACAAATTCATAATCAGCAAAATATAGATGCTCTGGCGTAGCATATGCCAGTAGCGGAAAAACGCCAGAAGAGAGCCGTCAACCTTAAAAGTTGGCGGCTCTAATTTTTTTATGATTGTCAAATAAGTAGAACCGACAGCCAGCCAGACCGGATGCATTGAAGAATTGGTTGGGTGAATGGGAAGAGGTGGAGTGAAGTTCTGTCGGTTTAAAGTAAAAATGCAGGCAGAACAGATGCTTTTAGAAATCAGTTGATTTTATGTATATTTGCGGCCTAATTTAAAACGAAAAAGAATAATGGCACTTAAATGCGGTATTGTAGGATTGCCAAATGTAGGCAAATCAACTCTTTTTAACTGTATAAGCTCAGGAAAGGCACAATCTGCCAACTTCCCGTTCTGCACAATAGAGCCGAATATCGGTTCAACAATTGTTCCGGATGACAGACTCCAGGTTCTTGAGAAACTTGTAAAACCACAAAGAGTTGTTCCGGCAACTGTTGAGATTGTGGATATTGCAGGTCTTGTGAAGGGTGCAAGCAAAGGAGAAGGCCTTGGTAACCAATTCCTTGCAAACATCAGAGAGACCGATGCAATCCTGCATGTACTAAGGTGCTTTGATGATGACAATATCGTACATGTAGACGGCAGTGTAGATCCTGTACGTGATAAGGAGATTATTGATACAGAATTGCAGTTGAAAGACCTTGAAACCATTGAGAACAGAATAGGAAAGGTTCAGAAGCAGGCACAGACCGGTGGCGACAAAGCTGCAAAGAGACTTTATGATATTCTTGTACAATATAAAGAGGCCCTTGTTCAGGGTAAATCTGCCAGAACTGTCACATTTGATAATGCTGAGGATGAGAAGCTCGCAAAAGAGCTCTATCTGCTTACCAACAAGCCTGTGATGTATGTCTGCAATGTGGATGAGAATAGTGCAAAAGATGGAAATAAATATGTAGAGGCGGTTAGAGAGGCTGTAAAAGAGGAGAATGCGCAGATTCTTATTATTGCTGCAAAAATTGAATCAGAAATAGCTGAGCTCGAGAGTTATGAAGAGCGTCAGATGTTCCTTGAGGAGATTGGACTTGAGAAATCGGGTGTGCAGCGCCTTATCAGAAGTGCCTATGCGCTGCTCAATTTGGAGACATTCCTCACTGCAGGCCCTCAGGAGGTAAGAGCATGGACATATAATAAAGGTGATAAAGCTCCACAGGCGGCCGGTGTTATTCACTCAGATTTTGAAAAGGGCTTTATCCGCGCAGAGGTAATCAAATTTGACGATTATGTAAAATATGGTTCGGAGGCTGCCTGCCGCAATGCAGGAAAACTTGGAGTTGAGGGAAAAGAGTATGTTGTGCAGGATGGCGATATAATGCACTTCCTCTTCAATGTGTAAATTATATTCTGCTTTCAGATACAACCAGATATGAAGGTCAAGAAGGTCGGGTCAATAAGTTGGCCCGGCCTTTTTTGTAGCATAAATTTACCGTGTTATACGATTAATACGGATAGATTGCAGAACTTGCAGCTATGGGAAAGGAGATACTTTTGCTGCTTGTGATGTTCTGGAATCTGGAGAACTTTTTTGATCCATTTGAGGGGAACTCTCATGGGAGGAGCCGGACCGATGCAGATACTGTAAGATATGAAATACCTGTCGAAGAGCCGTTCACACCAAACGGGGAAAAGTTCTGGACATGGAAAAAGTTCTCCAGAAAGCGCGATGATATTGCCCGTACTGTAGCTCTGGTAAAGGAGAGGTATGGTCTTTTTCCGGCAATTATCGGCCTCTGTGAGGTTGAGAACCGATTTGTTCTGCAGCAGCTCACCCAAAATACTATACTTGCAAAACTTGATTACGGCATTGTACACAGAGACTCTCCCGACAAAAGGGGAATTGATGCCGCACTGCTCTATCGGAAAGGGATATTCAAGCCATTGAAGGTAGAGTATTACCCGGTAAATATGGAAAAAACTGATAGGGTGGGAGCCCAAATACTCCATACGCGCGAAATTGTGCATGTAAAGGGGGTGCTGCACAATCTTGATACTCTCCACTGCCTTGTTGTACATTGGCCATCCAAATTGGGAGGAGAGAGGGAGTCGTTTGGGCGCAGGAGAGCCGCATCGGAGAGATTGCGGCATGTTACAGATTCTATACTTTCGGATAATCAAAAGGCAAACATAATTGTTATGGGAGATTTTAATGACAGCCCAGGTTCGCCATCATTGGCAAATATTGACAATATGGTGAATATGAGTGAGAAGGAGAGATTGGGGGTGCCGAGAAAGATTGTTGCGGGTGAGCCGCACAGATGGTATACATACAAATATAAGGAGAGCTGGGAGAGGATAGACCATTTCCTCATTTCAGACCACCTGTGGAGGGATTCGGGCAGTGGCGGCAGCGGGGAGCCGGAACTTAAATGGATTTTCTGCACAAATGGCAGCAGTAGTGTCTTTTCACACAATTTTTTACTGGAGGAGGACAAACTCTATTTGGGATACAAAATAAGGAGAAGTCTGTCGGGACCAAGATATAAAGGGGGTGTGAGCGATCATCTGCCTATTGTTCTTAAAGTTTGGGGCTATGAATACTGATATAAAATATTAAAATTTGTTACATTTGCATAATTCAACAAAAATTCACCGTTAACTGCATATAAAAATGAAACAATATTTGAATCTCCTTCAAAAGATTATGGATGAGGGAGTTGTAAAAAGTGATAGAACAGGCACAGGCACAAAGAGCATATTTGGATATCAGATGCGTTTTAACCTTAATGAGGGATTTCCTCTGCTTACAACAAAGAAGGTGCATCTGAAATCTATAATCTACGAGCTGTTGTGGTTCATTAACGGTGATACAAATATCAAATATCTCAACGATCATGGAGTTACCATTTGGGATGAGTGGGCTGATGAAAATGGAGAACTCGGACCGGTTTATGGAGCTCAGTGGCGTCATTGGAAAACAGCTGAGGGCACAGAGGTAGACCAGTTGGCAAATCTGATGAAGTCGCTCAAGGAGAATCCCGATTCGCGCCGCCATATCATCTCTGCTTGGAATGTGGCTCAAGTAGATAAGATGGCTCTTCCGCCATGCCACTCACTTTTCCAGTTCTATGTTGCAGATAACAAACTCTCCTGCCAGCTCTACCAGAGGAGTGCGGATGTTTTTCTGGGAGTTCCCTTCAACATTGCCTCTTATGCCCTCTTTACAATGATGATTGCCAAAGTATGCGGTTATGAGTTGGGAGATTTTGTACATACATTGGGCGATACACACATTTATCTCAACCATTTTGAGCAGGTGAAAACACAGTTGGAAAGAGAGCCCCGACAGCTTCCCAAAATGTTGATACATGGCGACCAAAAGGATATTTTCAGCTTCAAATATGAAGATTTTGAACTTGTTGGATATGATCCCCATCCGGTAATAAAGGCTCCGATTGCCGTTTAGGCAGAGAAAAATTGTAGAGATAATTAAAAAGAAGAATTATGCTTTCACTTATAGTTGCTGTTGCAAAAAACAATGCCATAGGCAGAAATAATGAGCTTCTGTGGCACATCTCAGAGGATTTGAAATATTTTAAGGCTACAACAACCGGCCATCCGGTGATAATGGGGCGCAAGACTTATGAATCGATAGGCCGTCCGCTTCCTGGAAGGAGAAATATTGTGGTTACAAGAGGGGAGATGCCTGTGCCGGAGATAAAAAATCCGCAAACAACATCTTTTGAAGTCTCAAATAATCTGGAACAGGTAGTTGCAGATGCAAAATCATCTGAGAATGAGTTTTTTGTAATGGGTGGAGGACAGCTCTACAAGCAGACATTCGCCGATGCCGACAGGCTGTACATTACAAAAATATATGCCGATGCGGAGGGGGCCGATACATTTTTCCCAGAAGTGAAAGAGGATGAATGGGAGGTGCTGCAGCAGGGCGAGCGGTTGACCGATGCAGAGAATAATATTGATTTTCAGTTTGTTGTTTACCAAAGAAGAAGATAATATAAATAGCAGGATATGAAACGCGACAATTTTGGAAGCAGTTTTGGAGTACTTGTGGCCATGGCCGGTTCTGCTGTGGGGTTGGGCAATTTGTGGAGATTTCCCTACCTGGTTGGAACCAATGGCGGTGCAGCATTCATTATAATCTATCTGGTAATAGTATTTCTTCTTGCATTGCCAATAATGTATGCGGAGTTTGTTGTGGGCCGCAGATCACAGTCGAATGTGTTTGGTGCTTTCAAAAAGTTGGCGCCCGGTTCCAGTTGGGGCATAATAGGGGTCCTTGCCATTATCTGCTGCATAATGGTGCTCTCATTTTATGGAGTTGTTGGAGGCTGGACCATCGATTATATGATAAAGGCGGTGATGTTCAAGTTTACATCCGATACTGCAGCTTTGGATGGAATGTTTGCCCAGACTGTAACCTCTTCGTGGCAGCCGCTGCTCTTTATGCTGGTTTTTGTAGGGCTGTCGGGGTTCATATTGTTGGCAGGAGTAAAGGATGGAATAGAGAAATACTCGAAAATATTGATGCCTCTCCTCTTTTTGACTGTTGTGATAATTGCGGTGCGTTCGGTGACATTGCCGGGAGCCGGAGCTGGAATTGATTTCCTCTTCAAGCCAGATTTCTCAAAAGTTACGGCAAATACATTCCTTGATGCGCTTGGACAGGCATTTTTCTCATTGAGTGTGGGCTTTGGAATAATATTTACATATGCCTCTTATGTAAAAAGAGAGGAGAATGTGGTGAAAATGTCGGTACAGACAGCTATGGCAGATACACTGTTTGCCATAATTGCCGGAGTGGCCATAATGCCGGCAGTTTTTGCCTTCGGGATCTCTCCTGGTCAGGGCCCGGGACTTGTTTTTGTAACACTTCCATATGTTTTTGCACAGATACCGTTGGGGTCAATTTTGGCAATACTTTTCTTTTTTGTGCTCTTTGTTGCAGCTATAACCTCGTCGATATCACTTATGGAGGTTGTTGTGGCATATATAATTGAGGAGTTCAAAATAGGTCGTAAGGCGGCAGTTGTTGTGACAACAATGATTGTGCTGGTACTCGGAGTATTCTGTTCACTCTCACAGGGGCTACTCTCTGATGTAAAGATTTTTGGAAACAATATTTTTGATCTGTTCGATAAGACAACAGCAAATATCCTTATGCCTGTCGGGGCTCTGCTTATTGTGCTATTTGCCGGCTGGAGGATGAAGAGAAGCGATTTTATTGATGAGGTTACAAGCGGTGGAATGCACAAGTTGAATCCTGCTTATATGGCAATAATGATATATTCGATCAAATATGTTGCACCTCTTGTGATAGGCATCATAATGCTGAGAAGTTTCATTTAACAGTTGTTGTGTATGAAAAAAAGAGAAGGCTTTGGAAGCAGTTTCGGAGTACTTGTTGCCATGGCAGGCTCTGCCGTAGGATTGGGCAACTTGTGGAGATTCCCATATCTGGTGGGGACAAATGGCGGTGCAGCATTTATTATTATATATTTGGCATTTGTGCTGCTTTTGGCACTGCCTATAATGTATTCTGAGTTTGTTATAGGGCGCAGAAGCCAGGCAAATGTATTTGGTGCATATAAAGTTCTGGCACCTGGAACAAAGTGGTGCAATATAGGATTCATTTATGTTCTGTGCTCAATAACAATAATTTCATTCTATTCTGTGGTTGGAGGCTGGACAATAGATTACCTTATAAAGGCCCTCTCTTTCCAATTTGATGTAGCCGACAACGCTGTTTTGGGCGGAATGTTTGATACAACTGTGACATCATCCTATAAACCGCTGATATTCATGCTTATATTTATTATTGCAACAGCTTTGATTGTGCTGGCGGGGATAAAGCGGGGCATTGAGAAATATACCAAGATAATGATGCCGGTACTATTTGTTATGGTTGTTGTTATAGCGGTGCGCTCTGCAACATTGCCGGGAGCGGGTGCGGGTCTCGATTTCCTCTTCAAGCCAGATTTTTCAAAAGTGACTGCAAATACATTTCTGGAGGCTCTAGGGCAGGCATTCTTCTCACTGAGTGTGGGGGCGGGAACAATAATGACATATGCATCATATGTGGATAGGAATGAGAGCATAGTGGGCCTTTCGGCCCAGACTGCAATAGCCGATACCCTCTTTGCCATTATAGCAGGCCTTGCGATAATGCCGGCAGTATTTTCCTTTGGAATCTCTCCAAGTCAAGGTCCAGGGCTTGTATTTATAACTCTGCCATATATATTTGCACAGCTTCCATTGGGCTCGTTTATTGCGATAATATTCTTTTTCATACTCTTTATAGCAGCAATAACATCCTCAATATCAATGCTTGAGGTTATAGTTGCCTATGTAAGTGAGGAGCTGGGACTGAGCAGGAAAGGTGCAATAGCCCTATCGGTTTCAGTTATACTTGTTTTGGGATCACTATGCTCCCTATCACAAGGAGTTCTGTCGGATATCACACTGTTTGGCAATAATATATTTGATTGTTTCGATAAATTCTCAGCCAATATACTGCTGCCACTGGGCGGCCTATTTGCAGTGATATTTGTGGGGTGGAGAATGAAAAAAGCGGATGTTACTGATGAAATTACATCGGCAGGCATATACAAGTATCCGTCTTTTATGCAGAATTTCATCTATTTTAGCATAAAGTACCTGGCTCCTCTTGTTGTGGCTGTGATAATGTTGCAGGGGCTGTTATAGGAGATTATGACCGCGGAAGAGAAGATATTCATACAGAAATTTGAAGTGGCCTATTCCAACCATTTGCGTAAAATAGAATTTTATGCAAACAGTTTCTTGTTGGATATGGAGCTCTCAAAAGAGGTGGCGCATAATGTATTTCTCAAGCTTTGGGACAGGAGGGAGAGCTTCAATTGGGAAGAGGATGTGTTGCCACTTTTGGTTACAATGGCCAAAAATGAATGTCTTAATATTCTCAAACGCAACCAGTTGCGACTTCAGCACAGCAATTGGCTGCAATATTCAAACAATCAGTTTATGATAGCCTCTCTGGAGAAATCTGCTCAAGTGGATATCTACGGCAAGGAGGTTCAGTTGTTGATTAACAAGGCAATCGAGGCCATGCCGCCAAAGGTGCGTAAGACCTATCTGCAGAGCCGTGTTGAAAAGTTGAAGAACAAGGAAATTGCCCAGTTGCAGGGTATAGGGCTGAGTACTGTAGAGTTCAGACTTGCCTGTGCAATGAGGATAATGAGGCGATACCTGAAAGATTATATATATTTTTTATTGTGGTTTTTCATTCAATGATTGTGTACTATACAACATTCAGAAGGCATGAGAAAGACATTATTATTAAAATATGTTGCCAATCAGGCAGATAAAAAGGAACAGGAAGAGGTTCTGAGATGGGCGGAGAAGAGGTCGGAGAATATGGACTACCTCACCTCCCTGAAACTTGCATATATGGCATCGGAGATGCCTCAGGAGAGGGCTGATGTTGCAGAGGTGGCCTCTATGCGCAAGACTGTGGAGCTGCGCTCCGAGCATGATTCTGCAATAAGAAGCAGGAACAGATATCGTATATTTTCATATATCTCCTTTGCAGCGGCCGCAATAGCTGTCATTGCATTTATCCTCAAGCCCGACAGTTTTACCAGAGAAGAGGTGAGAAGTGCCCTTTTGCAGGATATAAAGGATGGCCGGGAGTGTATAGGTCTTGCCGATATGGCACAGAACTCCCTTCAGACTGTGTATACAGAGAAGGGTGTAAAGTCTGAAATAAAGCTGCCCGACGGCAGTATTGTAAAGCTGAACTCAGATACCAGAATAACATATCCGGTGGCATTTGCAGGTGCAACCAGGGAGGTTTTCATGAGTGGAGAGGCCTACTTCAAAGTTGTTGGAGATTCTCTAAGACCTATGGTTGTAACCACTGGAAAAGGTTCAAAAATTAAGGTGCTTGGAACCGAATTCAATGTAAAGAGTTATGAGAATGATGCTGTAGAGCAGACTACCCTCTACTCCGGACGGATAATGCTCACCTCAAACAAAGGAGAGGAGTGCAAGAGTGTAAAACCGCTTGAACAGGTGCTGGTGGATGCTGCAGAGAAGACAAAGATTGTAAAAGCTGTTTCAGTTGAGGATACACGTGCCTGGACCCATGGCAGACTTGTTTTTGATTCAACCCCTATGAGCGAGGTGGTGAAGATTCTTGAAAGATGGCATGGTGTGGAGATATCGGTGCTGAATCCTAAAATTCTCAATTATAAGATTACAGCCAATTTTGAGTCTGAATCGATACATCAGATAATGTACATCATCAAGAATGTATCATTGGTGGACTATAGCATAAATGGTCGTAATGTCTCCATATTCCCAAGATAGAGTGAATATTTTTTAAACTAATATTAAGGTTTTTACATACTTGATTGTGTTAAAGAAAACACTAAATAACCTATAAAGTATGTATAAAAACTTTTTTTCGAAAAAATGGAGGAAAGCAGCAATACTTCTTCTCTCCATTACTTTCATGTTTGGGCTTGAATCTTATGCCCAGCATATAAAGATTCAGTATACAGATGCTCCCCTCAAGGATGTTCTGAAAGAGATTACCCGTCAGAGCGGTTACTCATTTGCCTATTCTGATGCTTTTAGCAAATATGCGGAGAGCAAAATTTCATGCGATTTGCAGTCGGAAGGCAATATAAAGAGTGTTCTCGACAATCTTTTTGCAGGTAAAGGCATCTCTTATGAGATCAGCGGCAAACAGGTTATTCTTGCCCCTGAGACTATTGCTGTAAAAAAGCAGATAAAGGGAGTTGTGAAGGACGAGAATGGCGAAACAATTCCGGGTGCTGCCGTAAAGAATATAACAACCGGAGCTGTTGTGGCAACCGATATAGATGGTGCCTACTCAATTGCAGCATCGCAGGGCGACAAACTCCTCTTCACATCTATAGGAATGGCAGATTATACTGCAACTGTAGGCAAAAGTGATGTTGTCAATGCCAACCTTGTTATGGATATTGTTGCATTGGATGATGTGATTGTAACAGGTTATCAGACAATTTCAAAGGAGAGAGCTACCGGTTCTTTCAATAAAGTTGACAGCGATCATCTTGCACAGCCTTCATCAAATATAGGTGAGAGATTGATCGGTGCTGCAGCTGGTCTTGCAGCAACAACTGATGCAGACGGCAATATCTCATTTGAGATCCGTGGTCTCTCAACATTGGTTGCTTCAAATAAATCTCCACTTCTGATTGTAGACGGTTTCCCTGTAGAGGCCTCTATCAATACTCTCAACCCTAATACAATAGAGAGTATCACAGTATTGAAGGATGCGGCTGCAGCCTCTATCTGGGGTGCAAAATCTGCAAACGGTGTAATTGTTGTAACAACCAAGAGCGGTAAAGATGCTCAGCAAAAAGGTGGTGTACAGGTTTCATTCAATGCAATGTTGAAATATTCACCAAAAATTGATTATGGTTACTACACTGCAAATGCTTCTAATGAGGAGATTATAGATTGGCAGATCTTCCAGTTCGAGAATACTATGTTCGGCAGATACTCGCTTATCAATAACGGTAACGGAAACAATAATATCAGATATAACTACAACTCCTACTCAAATCTCTTCGTTATGTTGAATGAGAACAGATTGGGTTTTGTAAGTGACAGTGAATTGCAGAGCTATATTGCAAAAATACGCAAGCAGAGCAATAAAGAGCAGATTAAGGATTATCTGTTGGAGAATCCGTTTACACAGCAATACAGCTTGAATATTGCCCAGAGCAACGATAAGATGACTTCAAACTACTCAATGATGTATGAGGGTGCCCAGAAGTATCTCAAAGGCAATAGCAACGATAAATACACCTTCAATGCCAGTATGAATGTGAAGTTGTACAAATGGTTGGACTTCAATGTGAACGGTGCATTCTACTATAATAAGAGCGAGAATAATGGTGTTCATTTCAAAGGTCCTGAATTTGAGGAATTCTTTGATGAGAATGGAAACTATACAGATGTTATCCGTCCTTATGACAGCAGAAATGACAGAACTTTCTACACACCTAATGTTAGGAGATATCTGAATTGGCAGGCATTCCCTTACCAGGATTGGGGATATAACCCTGTGCAGGAGATGAGAGGCCAGGATCATACTACAAAAACTCTCAATGCAAGAATCCAGGCAGGACTTAACTTCAAGATTGCCAAAGGAATCAACTTTGAGAGCAAGTTCCAGTATGAAATTCTGAATACAGATACCAAACAGATTTGGGATGAGTCTACATATAAGGTAAGGTCTACCATCAATATGGCAGCTACATCAGACAAAACCCCTACCGGTGCAGTTACCCCTAACCTTCCTTCAGGAAGTATGATGGACCAGAGCAGAAGCTATACTAATGCTTACAACTGGCGTAACCAGTTCAATTTGGACCGTACATTTGCAGAGCGCCATCAGGTATCATTCATTGCCGGTATGGAGGTTTCAAACAGAGTTTTTGAAACTGTAAAGAATCCTACAACATACGGATACAATGATGAAACTCTATCTGTAGGTAAATTCTTGGGTACAACATTCAAATACAAGAACTATTTGAACGGTAACTCAACATTCTCAAATTATGTGAATTCGTATGCTTATAACCAGGACCGTTACTTCTCCGCTTATGCAAACCTTGCATATACATTCGACGGCAAGTATACATTGTCCGGTTCGGCAAGAACAGATGCATCCAACCTCATTACAGATGACCCTAAATACCGTTATTCACCATTCTGGAGTGTAGGTGCAAAATGGAATGTAACCAAAGAGAGCTTCATGGACAATGTTGACTGGATTGATTTCTTGGCGGTAAGATTTACATATGGTTTCAACGGTAATGTCGACAGCTCTACATCTGTACAGCCGGTTATCGGATACAATACATCACAGGATATCTATATTAATGACTATACTGCATCTATCAGCAGTTATGGAAATACAAGTTTGAGATGGGAGAAGACAAGATCAATCGACTTTGGTGTGGATTTCGACTTCTGGGGTGGAAAATTGTCGGGAAGAGTTGATTTTTACCATAAGAAAGGAAAAGATCTGTTGGCAACTATAGCCTTGCCTGGAGCAAGTGGTGCCTCTACCAACAGAATCAATGCTGCTGAGATGACAAACAAGGGTTTTGAGTTGGAACTCGGTACCCAGCAGAGATTTGGAAAAGTTCTTTGGAACGGATCATTAATGCTTGCTTACAACAAGAATACCATCGATAAGATGTTCAGAACTGCATACACCGGATATGATTTGAGCGGACGTAATGAGCAAGATAGCGGAGATAGTGCAGATGTAAGATATAGAGAGGGTTACAATGCCAACACACTATGGTCTTATGCTTATGCAGGTCTTATCAATACAGGTACAGCAGAGAACCCTGCATGGTATCCTACCATTTGGCAGGGAGATCAGAAGTTCATACCGGTTTCTAACCAGACCGGAGACTGGAGTGAATATATGGTAAATTCAGGCACTTCTGTAGCTCCATGGAACTTGAGCTTCTCAAGCAGCTTCCAATATGAGAACTTCGACCTCTCATTTATGGTGACCAGCAAATTCGGACACAAATTCCGTTCATTGCCGTTCAACTATACTGTAGCTCCTAATATTGTCCCTAACCTTGCAATGGGTGAAATATTGAGTCAGGAGGGTGACAAATACTTCCCATTCCCGGCTGCCCCTTATTCATCTTATGAGTATGCAGAAGGTATTGGTTATGATGTAGATACAATATGGACAAGGTATACAAGATTTATGGATTATGGTGTGGAGAGTGCTGCGCATATCCGTATTCAGGAGATTGCTTTAGGTTATACATTGCCTCGCAAAGTTGTTGACAAGATTGGTATCGGTGGTTTGAAAGTTTATTTGAAGGGCAACAACCTCCATACATTCACATTTAACAAATGGGATGAGGATCCTGAGTATCCTCTCGGAACAATCCGTCCTGTAGCATACTACACATTTGGAGTTAACATTACATTCTAATACGCTGAACAATGAAAAGATTTAAATATATATTTACCCTATTGCTGGCATCTACAATGTTTTTTGCCTGCGATGACTTCTTGGATGTAAAGCCAAGCAAGAGTACTTCGGTTGTTATCGAAACAGGAGAGCATGTAAATGCACTGCTCAATTACTATGATGTATATTATCTGGAGAACAGCCCATGGCTGATTAATGCTTCGGATGATTATAAATGCTCAACAGACTGGTATGATATTACAGGTTCAAGCAACTGTGCAGGATATTCAAATGAGGCATTGTGCTATGCTTTGTGGAATAAAGAGCTCATTCCTTCCCTTACAGACAAGACATGGACTGCTGAATATCAGAAAATATTCTATGCAAATACTATTTTGGAGAAAGCTGATAAAGTAAGTGGCCTTACAGATGAGGAGAGAGTACAGATCAAACGTGAGGCAAGATTTATCAGAGCATACAGTATGTGGTATCTTGCACAAATCTACTGTTTGCCTTATGTTGACGGCAATGGAGACAAACAGGGTATTGTCTTGAAGACATCTACACATTTTGATGAGTCTGTAAAACGTGCATCATTAAAGGAGACTTATGACTTCATAGAGGCAGATTTGAATGAGGCTCTCAAAATAGAGACTCCTTTGAAGAAGATAGGAAGCACAAATAAATACAACTCGGTTAGAGCTAATAAAGCAGCTGTAAATGGCTTTGCAGCAAGATATTATCTCTATCTGAATGATTATGAGAATGCTCTCAAATATGCAGATATTGCATTGCAGTCTCATGATGAGCTTGTTGATTACAATACAGAGATGTCATACATGGCATCTTGCCCAACTGTAACCATCAACGGTAATACAGAGATTATAGAGGTGCCTTATACTTATGAGGGTGGTGCAGGCAAAATTAATGACTACATGTTGGAGTGGAAAGAGCTTACATACTTCAGAATGGCCTCTGACGACAACTGGTGGTATATGCCAAGCGATGAGTTGCTCGCCCTCTACGACCAGGAGTATGATTTGAGATACAAATACCACATTGTTGAGAACTTCTCATTTGTAAACAATGTTACAACAGCCCTTCCTTCTTATGCTTTCTTCTGGAAAGACAGAATTCCTTCAGGCCCTACAACTGCAGAGATGCTCTTGATCAAAGCTGAGTGCCAGGCACGTTTGGGCAAAGCTTCTGATGCTATGACCACTGTAAACAGACTTCGTGCAGCCCGTATGGACAAATCTGCTCCAGCTGATGTAATCAATCTTGCTGCATCATCACAAGAGGATGCTGTTAAGAAAGTTCTTGAGGAGCGCAGACGTGAGATGCCTTTTGCACGCCGTTTCATGGATATCAGAAGACTCAACTCAAATGAGTGTTCATATGATGATCCTGGAGATATTACAAAAACATTCTATGATTACTCACTTGTAAATATTAATGTCTCTTCAAAGAAGACTTACACTCTCGAGAAGAATTCAACATTGTATGCGTGTCCTCTTCCTGAAACAGAGTTCATTGCGAGTGATTATGTTATAGACCAGAACATTTATTAAACTGAAAAATTGCAGTGAGATGAAAAAATGGTTGTTTATAATGATCTGTTTTGCCTGCATATCATGCGGTAAAAAAGAGTACAAGATAAATGGCATATTTACAACACCCGATAATACTGAAATATACTTGATAGATCTTGGTTGTAATGACACACTTGGTGTCACTGCAACCAAGGATAACAAGTTTTCTTTTACCGGAGAGTTGGAGGAACCTGTTTATGCCTATGTAGGCTATGGAAAAACGAGGGTGCGCTTTATCCTGGAGCCAGGTGAGGTTACAGCTGATATTGATGAGAGACAGGTGTATGGAACTCCTTTTGTGGAGATGAACAATGCTTATCACAACAGTTATTATAAATGTGATGCGGAGCGCAATGTGGAGCGAAAAGAGTTGACCGCCAAAAAGGAGTCAATCTCCCTGAAGGAATTCAATGAGCAATGGGAAAGTATAAATGAGAAATACCTTGCAAAACAGGCAGCCATTGCAGATTCCGTAGCTGGAGCCAATTTGGATAATCTTTTGGGTGCTTTTGCCATGGTTGATCTGGCAAATGTAGACAGCGACAGGTTTTTGGAGAGATATCAGGAGTGTTCGGATATGGTGAAGAACTTCAAGAGTGTCAGCGATGCCCACAAATTTATAATACTTCAGAACAATACAGCAGAGGGCAAGATGTTTACCGATTATACTATAAAAGGTGGCAATATTGATGGTACTGATGTAAAACTTTCTGATTATGTTGGCAAAGGCAAATATGTATTGCTCGATCATTGGGCATCATGGTGTGGTCCTTGTAAAGCCGAAATGCCTAATTTGAAAAGAGCTTACGAGATTTTCAAAGATAAGAATGTGCAGATTGTGGGTATTGCTGTGAGCGACAAGAGGGAAGATACAATGCGGGAATTGGAGAAACTCAATCTTCCATGGCCTCAGATTGTTGATGCACAAGGTACTCCAAGGGAGGTTTACGGAGTGAAATATATTCCTCATCTAATTCTGTTTGCCCCCGATGGAACTATCCTGAAAAGAGGTTTGAGAGGTGAACAGATAATTACCGTAATTTCTGAGATTCTTTCAGCAGAATAGACTTCATAGATCAATAATAGGTTAATCTTCAGGTAGCGTTTAACGCTAAAAACGAAGCCGGATCATTTTGATATGACCCGGCTTCACTTTTTATAGCTGTTCTCTTTACACCAGACTCTTCATGATCTGCTCTACGGTTTCAATCTCTTTTACCATTGAACAGATCTGGCCTATTTCAATCTCTCCTTCATCAATATCTCCCTCAAAAATACCTTTGCGGGCACGCCCTTTGCCGAGATATGCAGCAAGCTCCTCTTTTGAAGCACCATTCTCTTCCATTTGTGCGACGGTTGAGGTAAATAGGCTTCCTTGTGCAAGACGTGCAGGGGCGAGCTTTTTCAACAATAGTTTTGTGCCGCCCTCAGGCATGCCAAGGCAATGCTTTTTGAAGTTCTCATGTGCTGAACTCTCTGCAGAGAGCGCAAACCTTGTACCTATTTGTACTCCCTCCGCTCCAAGGGCCCTGCAGGCCTCAATCTGGCATTTGAGACCAATTCCTCCGGCAGCAACAACAGGCAATGAGGTTGCTTCACAAACTGCAGGAATAAGGCACATTGTGGTTGTCTCCTCTCTTCCATTGTGTCCGCCGGCCTCAAATCCCTCCGCGACTACTGCATCAACTCCGGCCTCTTCACATTTCTTTGCAAAGAGACTGCTTGAGACAACATGCACAACTGTGATACCGTGCTGTTTGAGGAACGGTGTCCATTTTTTTGGGCTTCCGGCCGAAGTGAATACAATCTTTACCCCCTCCTCTACAAGGATTTCCATGAGCTGTTCCATCTCAGGATAGAGCAGCGGTACATTAACTCCAAATGGCAGGTCTCTACCTTCGGTATTGCCTGGAGCTCCTGCTTTGAGGGCCTCCTTGCAGCATCTTATATGGTGACGGAGATTATCGGGATGCATACTTCCTGCTCCAAGCAGGCCAAGACCTCCGTTCAAACTTACAGCAGAGGCAAGTCTCCATCCGCTGCACCAGACCATTCCTCCCGAGATTATCGGGTATTTTATATCAAATAATTTGCAGATTCTGTTCATAATGGAATTCTCGATTATTTGGATTGTTTTTTGCGGTTTATAAAAGTTACGGCACATGCCCCGACAAAGAGCAGTATTATCAGAGCTGATGCTATGCGAGAGAAGGTTTCACCTTTTATTATACTGTCGGGAGCAAATTCAAATACAATTTCACCCTCTCCGGCAGGAAGGGCAAGGCCTCTGAGTATATAATTTGCACGGAATATTTCGAGCTCCTTACCGGCCTCTTCTCCAGATGCAGCCGCTGCTTGTCCATTTGCAGGCAACAGTTCTGCACTCCAGCCGGGAGCATAGAATACTTCGCTGAACAGGGCAATATTTGGTGTGGAGCTTCTATATTTGTAAACCAGCTTGTTTGGTGAATAGGAGAGAAGCTCAATTGATGCAGTTGAGTCGCTCTCAAAGAAATAGCTCTTTCCGCGTGAATTTGTTGCCGGGGTATAGAACTCTCCAAGATATTCAGGTTTCATGAAGTTCTCAGCAACAACAGCCTCCAGGCCCGGATTAATATTGCCAAGAAGTTCAATCTCTTCATTTGCATTGGCTGCCTTTACAATTGAATTTACAAACCATGCATTGCCAAGTGCTCCCTGGTTGAGCAGAGGTGCCGCATTGCCGTTAATTACAATATATTTTGTATTGAGCATATTGAGCACATCATAATTGCCCAGGGCTGCAAGTGCCTGCTCCAATGTCTGTACTCCCTGAAGATCTTTGGCAATCTCACCCATCTCTTTTGAGATATGGTGCTCGATAAGATCCTGATAGCGTTGCAATTTTACAGGGCTGTAGCCACCAATTGTCTTGTGGTGGTAGCTTACGTATGAATCATTGAAAGTATTTACACTCAAATCAAGGACTCTGTAGTTGGGGTCGGTATCGGCAAGGATTATATTATCTACAGGGCGTGGTGTAAATACATTGTTGAACTCTCTGTGGCTTACAAAATGAGACTCGTTGAGGTATCTTTTTCCAATACTCCACATATCAACCAGAACAAGGAGGGCAAGTATCATTGCCGCTTGGGAACCCTTCAGTTTACGCATAAATCCAAGCCATAGTACTAATGCTGCAACAACAATAAATATAAGGCTTCTGAGGGCATCGGCGCGGAGCAGTGAGGCTCTGTCGGCCCAAAGAGATTCAAGCATTACTTCTGGAAGTTGTGCATCACCGTTTGCATAGAAACTTCCTGCGAGAGAAGGGATTAATGCAAACACAAGGCAGAAACCTCCAACAATTCCAAGAGCCCAGATGAATCCTTTTTTAACTCTCTCCCTACAGTTTTTATCCTGGTATCCTTGTTGGCCGAAGAGGACTTCATTGAGCAGAAGAACTGCCATTACCGGTATAAGGATCTGCAATATTACCAGAATCATAGATACAGCCCTGAACTTGTTGTAAAGGGGTGCAAACTTGAAGAAAAATTCAGAAACAGGCATAAGGTGGTAACCCCACGAGAGCATGAGCGCCAACAGTGAGACACCGCCAATCCACCATCTCAGACCTCCTTTCAATACAAAAAATCCGAGGATGAACAAAAACATGCTTATTGCTCCCATATACATCGGGCCTGCAGTGAAAGGTTGAGGGCCCCAATATAGAGGAAGTGCCTTTACAATCTGTTCTGCAGCATATCCGTTCTCTCTCAATGTTTTGTATGTCTGTGAATTGCGGCCAAGCTCTCCTGCAGAAGCTCCTCCGTTGAAATTTGGAATGAAGAGGTTCGGAGTCTCCTCTATACCGTAAGACCATGATGTCGCATACTCAAGGTCCAGACCGCTACGTCCCTCTTCTCCAGATTGGTCAACCAACTCGGAGCCTCCGCGCATGGTGTGCTGGCTATATTCGTAGACAGGCCACAAGTTATTTACATTTGTAGCAATTCCTATACATCCGGTAATCAGCAGCACAAGTGATGTGCGGATAAATTTGGGTAGCATCTTCTCTTTTATTGCAGCGCAGAGTTGCCAGATGGCATAACCGAAAATGATCATGGCCAGATAGTATGTAATCTGAGGATGGTTGGCCTTTATCTGGAAACTCAATGCAAGGGCAAAAAGTACTCCGCCCCACAATGCGCTCTTTCTGTAGGCATATACAACAGAACCGAGCACCCATGGCATGAAGGCTATCGCAACCATTTTTGCATTATGCCCAACTTGGATAATCTGCATATTGTATGAGCAGAAGGTGATTGCTACAGCACCTAAAAATGCGAGATAGACATTCACTCCAAATGCCAGCATAAGCAGAAATCCTCCCACAAGACTTATCAGGAGGTAACTGGCCGGTCTCTCGCCAACAAAGAGTGAATCATACAGATATTTTGTAATGTCACCCTCGAAAACAAGCGAAATGGAGGTTGCCGGCATACCGCCGAACATTGAGTTTGTCCACAGAGCCTTGTCGCCAGGGTTTGCCTCATTATATTTTGTAATCTCATTTGCCATTCCCTGCCAGCTCGAAATGTCGGATTGGTTTACAATCTTTCCCGACAAAATCTCCGGAGTAAAGGCGTAGGCAATTATCACAAATGCCAAGATTGCGCCTGCATAAGGCAGTAACTTTTTAAAATTGATACCCTTCATATATCTGTATGGTTATTTTTTATTAATCATCTCATTGAGCAGAACCGACAGGCTGCCTGCAAGTTCTCTTCTCGAATATTTCAGTGCTGCCTCAGACAGCTCCCGGTTTGCCGGTTTTGTATTGTCATGAGCCAGATAATCTTCATAAGCAGTGTCAATAGCCTTCTTTATTGCATCTTCCTGGTCCCAATCACAAATGATGCCGCTCTTTGTCTGGGCAAGGGCTTTGGCAAGGTCTCCCTCTGTGGGGCCGAATGCAAGAATCGGACGCCCAGCTGCCAGATATTCAAAAAATTTACCTGTGAGGATAGCTGTGGCCTCAGGCTCCTTTCTCAAAGGCAGAAGCAATAGTGAGGCATTCTGCTGCCAATATGTTGCAGTATTATGGGCAACATATCCCATATCTGTGAAATTGTCGGCAAGTCCGTTTGCTTTTATATCCTCAATAATTGAGGCGTCTGTCTGCCCCATCACCCTTATTTCGAGATTATTCCTGAAATCGGGGTCGACTGAGGCCCTTTCTCCCAAAACTCTCCATAATGTATCGGGATTGCCATCATCAACCATCAGACCTGTGTGGGCCAGAATGAACTTCTTCTCTCCATTGCCCGGCAGAATCTCTTCATCTTTGCCGGATGGCTTGAAATCATCTGTGTCGAAACCGTTGGTTATTGTAACAACAGGAGTTTTTGTGCATTTTTCAAAATCTCTGCGCATCTTCTCCGATACAACAACTATCCTATCGGCATTGTTGTGTACACTCTGCTCCAGCTTGCGATGTCTTCTATATGCAAATTTGCTGAGTCCCAAGTGTTTGAAGTAGAAGATTCCGGTCCATGGATCCCTAAAATCTGCAAGCCACGGAATACCTGTCGATTTGCTCAATTTTTTTGCAATGAGATGCATTGAGTGTGGCGGTCCTGTGCTCACTATGGCATCTACAGGGTTCTCCTTCAGATATTTTTTCAAAAATCTTACAGAGGGGGATACCCACAGGATACGGGGATCTGGTATAAACAGATTGCCTCTTATAAAGAGTGATAACCTCTGTACAAAACTCTTCTTATTGTTGGAAGAAGATACCAGATTGGCTTTTATTTGAGAACCTTTCTTTCCCGAAAGGGCCTTGTAGAAACCATACGGTTCAACAATTTTTCTCTTTATGACGGTGGTTTGTGGCCCTACATCCTTCAACAGAGCTTCGTCAATACTGTTGGCCTCAGGATTCTCCGGAGTATAAACAACCGGCTCCCACCCGTATTGGGGGAGATATTTGGCAAATTTAAGCCATCTTTGTACGCCTGAGCCTCCTGAAGGGGGCCAATAGTATGTGATTATAAGAACCTTTTTCAATTACTCTCGGATAAAGTTTTTATACAGACAGGCGTCAACCTCTCTGTGGATTGCCATAAAGTTGTTGTCGGTGCGTTCATTGCAACCGTTTGTCATAACAATAAATCCGAATTTCTTATCCTTGTCCCAGAACATCGAAGTGAAAACGCCGTATGCACTTCCTGTATGTCCTATCATTGTATGATTGTCTAATAATTGGTCACTTATTCTGATTGCAAATCCATAAGAATCACCTTCATCTGTCTTTTCTGCCACTTTTGACTGCATCATTGCAGAACTTGTGCTGTCAATTATTTTTACACCATTTAAGGTTCCGTTGCCCATGTGCATCATCATGGCTTTTGCCAGGTCAAGAGCAGAAACCTTAAGTCCTCCGGTAGGTGAGAAGACTGGGGTAGAGTGTCCGAATACATAATTCTTTATTTCATCTTCGCGTGTTGAGTAAGCGGCAGGTGAATGTGTGAAAGAGCTGTCGGCCTCATTATATGAGTAGAGCTTTACAAATTTGGTTGAATCGAGTGAAAGAACCTCATATCCGCCATAGATACCAAGTGGGTTGAGGATATGGTTTACAATGTATTTGTCGAATCTCTCTCCGCTGATTCTTTCCAATATTGTACCCAGTGTGTTAAAACCGAGGTTGCAATATTCGTAATTTGTACCTGGTTCATATGCATTCCATGCTGTCTCCCAAGTTTTTGAGGAGTCTGGATTTATCTTGTTTATTGTAAAATATCCGTTTGCATCATTCATGCTCGAGGTGTGGGAAAGGAGCATCTTTACAGTTATCGGAGTTTCTGGGTATTTAGGATTCCTTACTTTAAAGCCCACAAGATCAGATACATCTGCATCCAAAGAAAGCTTTCCTTGCTCAACAAGCTGCATTATGGCAGTTGCAGTAAATGATTTTGAAATGGATGCTATTCTAAAGATATCGCTGTCTCCGAGTGCTATTTTGTTTTCCAGGTCTTTGTAACCCAGAGATTTGTTATATATAACCTCGCCATCTTTAACTGTAACTACAGCCAAACCTACAGCCTGGTTCTTTTCCATAATCTCTTTAAGTTCTTTCTCTGCTGTCTCCTCTTTTGTTGGAGCACTGCATGAAATTGCGGCAAAAGCAACTGCAAATATGGTTGCTGCCCTAAAAACAGATTTCAACATCATAGTCAAATAATTTATAGTGTTAATTAAGGTGTCAATAAAAATGAATTACTTTAATATATTGTCATATACACATTCGGCAGTCTCACAAAGGATGTTTGCCAGAACCCTGTCATGTTTATATTCACATCCGTTTGTAAAGATTACCAGACCGAATTTCTCTTCAGGGCTCCAGTACATTGCAGTGTAAGCACCAAGAGCTATACCGTCATGTCCAACCATCATCTTTCCTTTAATCAGGTAATCAGAATTTATCATTGCCATACCGTAATATTCATTCTCATTTTCAGTAGGGGTTATTCTCGACTGCATCAGAGCTGCACTGCTGCTGTCAATAATCTTTACCCCATTGAGAGTTCCCTGGTTCATATGCATCATCATCACCTTTGCAAGATCTGTTGCAGATATCTTGAGTCCGCCTGTAGGTGAGAATATAGGGGCAGAATGGCCCATGATATAATTCTTGATCTCCTCCTCTTGGGGATCATACGCATCATAAGAGCAGGTGTATCCTTTGTTGCTCTTGTCATATTTGTATATTTGGATAAATCTGGTCGGATCGAGAGTGCTCACTTCATATCCACCATAAACACCAAGCGGTTTGAGGATATGGTTTACAATATATTTGTCGAATCTCTCTCCGCTCACCCTCTCAAGAATAGTTCCCAGTGTGTTATATCCCAGATTGCAGTATTGGTAGCCGCTTCCTGGTTCATAATTGCTCCATGCCTTTTTCCAGGTGCTTGAGGAGTCTGGGTTGACTTTGTTTATCGAAAAATAGCCGTTGGCATCGCTCATGCTCGAAGTGTGGGAGAGCAGCATCCTTACAGTTACAGGAGTGTCTGGATAATTAGGATTTCTTACTGTAAACCCTACAAGATCAGAAACATCTGCATCCAGCGAAAGCTTGCCTTGCTCAACCAGCTGCATAATTCCGGTTGCAGTAAATGATTTTGAAATGGAAGCTATCCTCAATATATCATTGTCTGCAAGGGGAATACGTTTCTCCAAATTTTTATAGCCCAACGACTTTGTGTATACAATCTCACCATCCTTGACTGCCGCTATAGCCAATCCTACGGCGGTATTTTTGGACATTATATTTTTAAGTTCTTTTTCAACAATTTCCTCTTTGGTACCAACCTCTTCCGTTTCTGTTTTTTCGGTTGCATTATTGCAGGAAGCGGCAATGGCAACAGTGGCAGCAATGGCTCCAACCTTTAAAATAGATTTCAGTTTCATAATCAAATAAGTTAGTCTTTTCAAAAATTCAAATCAAAAAACAAAGTTACATCTTTTAAAAGAAAAATTCCTAATTTTGTATGTTATGAAGGAGGATAAGAAGATAGCGGAAACTCCGCTGATGAAGCAATATTTCAGTGTAAAGGCCCAGCATCCGGATGCCATGCTCCTGTTTAGGGTGGGAGATTTTTATGAAACATTTGGAGAAGATGCAATTATAGCGAGCAAAGTTCTGGGAATAGTACTTACAAAAAGAAACAATGGGCCTGGAACATCTGTTGAACTGGCGGGATTTCCTCATCATTCAATAGAGACATATCTTCCTAAACTCGTAAGGAGCGGATACAAGGTTGCAATCTGTGACCAGCTTGAAGACCCCAAGCTCACAAAAAAGATAGTGAAGCGTGGAGTTACAGAGCTTGTGACCCCTGGAATTGCATATAATGAGCAGCTGCTCAACCAGAAGGAGAATAATTTCCTGTGCGCTGTTGCTTTTCATAAAAACAGGGGAGGAATAGCCTTTCTGGATGTATCTACCGGTACTTTCAAAGTTGCAGAGGGTTCTCTCGAATATATAGAGGTGCTCCTTTCCAATTTCTCTCCCAAAGAGATTGTGATAGAGAGGGGCTACAGAGATGGTTTCAAGGATCGTTTCGGCACAGGATATTATCTTTCCCCAATGGATGAGTGGGCATTTGTGGCAGAGGCTTGTGAGGAGAAACTCAAAAGGCAATTTGGGTTACAGTCGCTGAAAGGGTTTGGTATTGAAAATCTTACACTTGGTGTTACGGCAGCTGGAGCTATACTTTTCTATCTGGAACAGAATCACAGCAATGGTGTTTGCCATCTCTGTTCAATTTCCCGTATAGATGAAAGCAATTTTGTGTGGCTCGACAAATTCACTTTCCGCAATCTGGAGATTTTTTCACCGGCATCATGTGCCGACGGCACTGCCCTCATAGATGTTGTAGACAGGTGCTCTTCTCCACTTGGAGCGAGGTTGCTGAGAAACTGGCTCTCAATGCCTGTAAAAGATAAAGAAGAGATAGACAGGCGTTTGTCTGTTGTTGATTTTCTGGCAAAGAACTCTGATGGAAGGAGCAATATCAGGGATCTGATAAGTCAAGTGGGAGATCTGGAGCGTATAACAGCCAGAGCCGCCGCAGGCAAGATCATGCCGCGTGAGATGGTTCAGCTCAAGAGAGGACTGTGCCAGATGAAGCCCATAAAGGAGATTGCACTTTTATCGGGATGTGCTGAACTTAAAAAACTGGGTGAGGAATTGGGCTTGTTTGAAGAGCTCAAACAGAAGATAGAGCAGACAATTCTTGCAGAGCCGGCTGCCCAGTTTGGCAAAGGTGACATTATTGCAGATGGTGTAAATGAGGAGCTCGACAATTTGAGACAGATTGCCCGTCATGGCAAAGACTATCTGTTGCAGTTGCAGCAGAGGGAGATTGAGCGAACCGGAATCCCATCCTTGAAGATAAGTTACAATAATGTGTTCGGATATTATCTTGAAGTAAGGAATGCTCATAAAGACAAGGTGCCGCAGGAGTGGATACGCAAACAGACACTTGTGAATGCGGAGAGATATATCACGCAGGAGCTCAAGGAGTATGAAGAGAAGATTCTTGGGGCAGAAGACCGCATATATGTTCTGGAGCAGGGAATCTATGCCGAACTTGTTGCATCTGTACAGAAAGAGATTCATAATATACAGCAGAGCAGTGCAATTGTTGCGAGAATCGATACTTTGGCAGGTTTTGCAGAGCTTGCCGTTACAAACAGATATTGCCGTCCCGAAATATCCGAGGATCTCGTACTGGATATAAAGCAGGGACGTCACCCTGTAATTGAAACACTTATGGCTCCGGGAGAGGAGTATATTGCAAATGACCTCATGTTGGATAACGACTCCCAGCAGATCATAATCCTCACCGGACCGAATATGGCAGGTAAATCTGCTCTTTTGAGACAGACTGCTCTTATAGTGCTTATGGCTCAGATCGGCTCATTTGTTCCTGCTGAGTCTGCCCATATTGGAATTACCGACAAAATATTTACCAGGGTTGGAGCTTCGGACAATATTTCGAGGGGTGAATCAACTTTCATGGTTGAAATGATAGAGTCCTCCACAATATTGCACAACCTCTCGGAGCGCTCTCTGGTGTTGTTGGATGAGATAGGGCGTGGAACAAGTACATTCGACGGAATGTCAATAGCCTGGGCTATTGTTGAATATATACACGAAACACCGTTCAAGGCAAAGACATTGTTTGCAACCCATTATCACGAACTGAATGAGCTGGAGACAATATATGAAAGAGTGAAAAATTACCATGTTTCGGTTAAAGAGGTCGATAACAAAGTGATCTTTTTGAGGAAACTCTGTAGGGGAGGTGTGGCACACAGCTTTGGATTACATGTGGCAAGGATGGCCGGAATGCCGCAATCTGTAATAGATTCTGCCCAGCGCAAGCTCAACCGCCTTGAGAAGACACGGGAAGAGCATGGGGGGACCTCTTGTGAAGGAACCTTGCAGGATGAGGGATGCCTTTCTCAGAAAAAGGGGAAGAGAGGCAGGAAGAGTTCGCTGCAGGATAATCTCCAACTCTCATTCTATCAATTGGATGATCCATTGCTGCTCGATATAAAGGAGAAGCTCAAGGCCATGGATATAAACAGCATGTCGCCGCTTGATGCCTTTGATGCACTAAGATCATTGAAGAAGCAGTTGGGGTACAAATCATAGCAATACTTAATCATTAAATTAATATCTTGGACAATGAAAAATAGAGGGTTGGTAAAAGAGGGGATTGTATTTTTTAAATTGTTTAAGGAGAGTGTACTGTTTGCCTTTTCACAACTTAAGACAGACAGATTCCGTACTCTTCTCAGTCTGCTTGGGGTGAGTATAGGTATATTCTCAATTGTGGCGGTCTTCTCTGCCATAGATGCGCTGCGGGAGAATGTACAGAGGGGGTTTGATTCATTTGGAAGCGATGTGGTAACTATTTCGAAATGGCCTTTTAGTGGAGAAGATGATTATGGCAATGCCGATTATTCGGCAGAATATAAATGGTGGGAGTATATGCGGCGTCCTTTGCCATCGGAGAGAGATTATAAATTCCTAAGGACCAATTCAACTGCAGCAGGAGCTGTTGCCATGGAGATACAGTTTAATGCCACATTGAAATATTCCAGAAATTCCATTCAGAAGTGTGCTGTAAGGGCTGTTTGCGGTGATTGGAATAAGATTTCAGAGGTAAATCTGCAGATGGGGCGGTACTTTACGGAGCATGAACTGGAGAGCAGCAACCCCATAGGAATTATCGGGCATGATGTGTGGCTGGAGCTTTTTGGTGGCGGAGATCCGGTTGGCAAGAGGATTAAAGTGGGCAATAAGGAGATATTTGTCATAGGGGTCTTTGCCAAGCAGGGTGAGAGTATGGTGAGTGTGGGCAGTGGCACAGATTTATCGGTATTGATGCCGCTCAATGCAGGAAGGTATATGGTTAATCCTAAGTGGGCAGATGTTTCAATCTATGCAAAGCCGAAAGAGGGCGTGAGTGAACAGAGCTTTTGTGATGAGCTGGGAGTGCTCATGCGTTCTCACAGAAGGCTTGCCCCGGGAGACAAAAATAATTTCTCCATAAACCGTATGACTTTTCTTATTGAAATAGTGGAGAGTATAATATCAGCAATAAATCTGGCCGGATGGATAATTGCCGGATTTTCGCTGCTTATAGGAGGTTTTGGCATCGCCAACATAATGTTTGTATCGGTTAAGGAGCGTACAAATATTATAGGTATACAGAAGGCTCTTGGAGCAAAAAGATATGTAATTCTGATACAGTTTCTTACAGAGGCTGTTGTGCTTTCGGTGGCCGGTGGTGCAGTTGGAATCATTATGGTATGGCTGGTAACCTCCATGATTCCGCAGGAGGCTGCCTTTCAGCTTGGAATCTCTCTCCAAAATCTTCTGACAGGATTTGTAATATCATCTGTGATAGGAGTTGTGAGCGGTATCTCTCCGGCAATGTCGGCAGCAAAACTGAATCCGGTTGATGCAATTAATGCAAAATAGAACCGGGCACAACCTGTCTGAAGATGGTCATGCCCGGCATGTATTTTATATAAACCAGTCTTTAAAATTTGGTTTTATAAATCAAAGAGTGGCGGATAGGTTTTGTTACAGGATGGAATACTGTGTACAATTTGTTGCCTTTGAAATCAAGACCCTCAGGCTCATTGAGCTGGTCTGCCCAATAATATACGCCCTCTTTCTGACCTGTTTTCAAATTAATCACATGCAACTTGTTGCCTTTTGGAGAGCATCCGTCAGGAAGGTAAGCTTTTCCCTTATGGATCTTGCTGCCTTGGGCAATGGCATGGCCCTCAATGGCAATCTCCTGCAAAACATCCTCTTTTGTAAAGTGCACTTCACCCTTCTCATCTGAGTCTGACAATTTAGGCAAAGGGAATTTCTTGAGGTATTTTGTTCCGAAATGTCTGCCGCCATATGCATAGATGAAGCCGTTCTTTGCATCTACAACCCAGTCCATCGCAAATTTGAATTCATCAGAATCATAGAATATCTTCTGTACAACTTTGGCCCCTTCCAATGTAATGTCGGTTACATAGCAACATTTTGTACCTCGACATTCAGTGATGTACAATAGTGGGAATTGCGACTCTTTAGAGTATTTCTCCTTTCCGAATCCTGCATTGTTGCAATGTGCTCTCTTGAGCTCATCAATAGTAAATGAGGTTACAAATGTGTTATTTTTGATATCAAGGATAACACACATTCCTCTGTCGCGCAGAGAAAAACCGTAATTGCCTTTAATTGCAAATCCTTGAACCGGACCTTTTACTTTAAGGTTGGCAGGAAGTACTTTGTCATACTCCAAAACCAATTCATCACTTTTGAAACTCAGTGAGTCCTGATTTTGTGCAACCGCAGCTGTTGCACAAAGAACAGCTACGCCGCATGTGATGTATTTTAGAAAATTCATTATATATAGATTTTTAAAATAGGAGCTGTTTGTCAATAACAGCTCCTATTTGATTATAGTGAATTTATTCACTTTTTTGTACAATTTTTAAACAGAATCTTAGTAAGCCACTTTGGCACCTGTATAGTTCGAAGCTTTACCACATTTGAACATTGTTGCAACCGGAGTTCCAGGAATGTCGGTGATATGTGCCAGAACAAGGCCGTTATTCACATCCTCAGGGTCGAGATTATTTTGTCTGATAGCAGTAAGTTTGGCTTTCTGGCTATCCAAAATGATGAAATGACCATCAGAGAAGGTAACACCAATCTGTTTTGCATCAGATCTTTGTGTAATTGATACGATATCGCCTTGTGGTGCATTCTCCTCTTTGCTGAAGTCCCTGTACAAGTATGTAAGACCTGTAGAGTAGTGGTAGAAGTACAATTTTTGGCCAACATTAAAAATGATGTGGATATCGCTGGCATAGTCAGTACCGGTTCCACGAGGCATCAAGAATTTGGTATTTTCATTGATTTCGTAGCCGGTGTTGAACTCTTTCTGGCTGAATGCAGATGCGGTAACCTTTTTGGTTCCAGAAGCAAATGTCAATTTAGCTGAGTTGATGTAATATGCACTGCCTCTTTTAAAGAGGTTAACCAAATTGATATAGTTTGTTGATTCGTTATTTGATTGTGCATATACCAGCTCAACATCCTCTGCCATACCTGTGCAATAGTTGAACCCTTCTGGGAAAGATACTGTTCCAGGTACTAATGCAGGAATTGCATACTGTGTTGAAATTGCATTGGTATAGTAAGCCAGCCATCTTCTGTTCAAAGCATCATACAATGCGGTAATGTTGCTTGAAGCGCCTGGGTAGGTATGGTGAGTGAACTTGTAAGAACCGGCTGCGTGAGGATATGCCTGTGTTGTGAAGAGCGCATCCTGGAAAGTTGCAGATGAAGATGTTCTGCTCTTTGCATTGGTTCTGTCGTACAAGTTGCCGCTCTCTGCAATAATCATCTCCGCACCTCTGTGGCTGAACAATGTGTATTTGGCCTTGAAGTTCTCTTCAGGGAACTCCTCACCAATAAACTCATGTTTCAAGTAGCTCACTTTTGCAAATGAAAGTCCGTTTAGTGAAACAGGGCCTTCGCCACCCTCCTGAAGTACCATGATCTGGTCTTGTTTTGAGATACATGTATTGGCAAGACCATAAGGTTTTGTACCAAGCTCATCGCCTGAATTGAGTTGTGTATAGATGTCGGGATAGGATGTGAAAGAGGCCATATCTATGAAGCTCAATTGCGATTTCTCACCAGCACCCTCTGAGAGGATTACCCAACCCAGGAAATATTTACCGGTAACTGTAGCTTTGAAGTCTTTACCATAAACAAGACCGGTCTCTTTGTCAATCATCTGGAATGTGAGGTAAGCATCACCCATCTCCTTAAAGATGTACTTCAGGGTAAGATCTGTTGAGATAACCTCACGGCCGTTCAAAGTCCATTTGTAGTCATAATCATCTTGGGAAGTGCCGCCCCATTCAATGGTAGGTGTATAATCCGATTCAACACCTACAAAGAATGGCATATTTTCATGTGAAGCGATTGATACATCAGCCAATGGAACACTGAATGATGTAGAATCATCTTTGTAGCAGCCCGACAACAAACTTATCAGGCATACAGCTGTAAAAATATATTTTAAATTCTTCATAATGTTTTCAATTGTTATTTACCACCTGCAGGAACTGTCATTGGTGTACCATTAGCCTCAGTTATTGTATTTCCGGCTGCAGCCTGTTCTGCAAGCCATGCTTTAAAGATCAGGGCATAGTGCCTTATGATACTGGTATTTGCTGTTTCATCAAGGTCTACTTTGGTTACCTGTAGGAAATATTTGTATTTAAGGTCGGAATATGTTCCAAGATAATAAGATGTTACACTTGAAGTCCACCATGCGGGTTTCGACAATGCATTGTTGAAGTAGATATCAATCATGCGGGCAGAAGTTGCACCCTCAAGGAAATTCTCATTGGGCTCAATCTTCAGACCAAGTCTCATTGTCTCGGTATCCAGTTTCTCAGTGTAGTTGAGGCTTACATAAAAGGTGTCTGCCACAGCTTTGGCCGGCATGGTAAAAGTTGAAGGCATTGCGTAATCAGTGCTCTGGGCAGTAGTGCTGTCCGCTACAACTGATATTGTGTAGGCCATATCCTTCTCGCTGTATCCTGTGCTGTTTACAACAACCGGATACTGGATTGTTGTCTCTCCAGGATATCTCGAAAAAGAGACTTCAACCTCTGATGTGGCAAAAGAGAGATATCTGGTATTGTTGTCGTATGTAATGATATCCTCTTTGTTGCAGCTTGCAAACATTGCAGCTGCAGCCAAGATTGTGAATATATATTTTAGTTTCATAGCTCTCTATTAATAATTAACAGTTTCAGAATCCGGAATAGGAAGTACATACCAACTTTCAGGGATTGCTTGTCTTGTTGGTGTGCCATCATACATGGTAGGCCAGTTCAATTTTTTCAAGAATGTGAAAGTTGTACCTCTTGTCAAGAAATCGCGCTCAGCCTCATTTACCATTTTCTCCATGAATGAATCCATGTCAGGAGTGCTTACAGGCTGTGTACAAGCTCTTGCGTCCCTTACTTGTTTTAATGTTGCAGCTGCATCTGTGAATAAGCCTGCCTGTGCCTGGCACTCAGCTTTGATAAAGTAGATCTCAGGAAGTTCCAGAACTGGAATAAGAGGATTGCTGTATTTCTGGATGGTTGAGTTTGCAGAGAATGCAGCATCTTGTCCGTCCCACACGCGGTAGCGGAAATTATCAGGATTGTAAAGTACAGTGTATCTGTAGTCGGCAGTCTCATCACCCTCAAACAAGTATGAGAGCTCTACCATCTGGTGGTAAATGCTACCAACCTCTGTAGTATAGTCTTCGCAAACTTTATCGTTCCAGAATGCAAGGATAGGCTCAGGTCTTCTCTTGCCATCGATGGCATTAGGATTTGTAGCTTTAGGGTTTTTCTTATACAAATTGAACTGGTTAGGCCTTACCCACTCGATTATGGTATCTGCATAATCTTCTGCTTTCTCAAAGTTTCTCATATATGAATAGACTCTTGCAAGCATACCGGTTGCGCTCCAGTAGTTGAATCTGAAACCTCTGAAAGCAAAGAAGCCTCCCTCACTCATTGCATTGTCCCTCTTGCCGCCATCAGGCTGGATGTTTCCTACACCCTGGAACAATACATAGTCCATATCATCAAGACGGGTAGTGCCGCTTACAAAATTACTCTTGTTCCTCATCTCATCAATATCGATAGGAGCCAAAGTCTCTTGGGCATACTCCAGATCTTCGATAACAAGTTTGAGGCACTCGTCAAGACTCTTGCGTGATGGTGCAAGATCGGGATAAGTTGTAACATACGGAATTGCAGTTCCTGTATATCCTGTAACAGGAGCAGGAACGAAGAGTTGCAGCAACTCAAAGTGCAACAGGGCGCGGAGACCGCGGGCCTCTGCCATAATCATATCTTTCTCCCAATCATACTCAAAAGTATCGTTGCATTTCTCAATCTCCTGCAACAAGTTGTTGATGTTGGCAATTGCATTGTATGATTTTTTCCAGATATTCTCGGCCATGGCCTTTGTCTGGGCATCCTGATGTATCTCTTCTTCACCGTTCAGAACGGCTGCCAATGCATTACGGTACTTAGGTATTGCATTGCCGTATTTGTAGTTCCATGCAAGAGAAGCTTTCAGGCCCCAAGTAAGTTCCTGGCCGTACAAAGCTTCTGAAGCCACTATCTTGTATACGCCTGTAAGGGCGCTTCTGTAGCCTTTGGTAGAGGCAAAAGCATCCTCTCCAATAACCTCCTGGTCTGATGTGATATCAAGCCACTCGTTGCAAGAGCTGAACATCAATACCGCCGAACAGAGGGCACATATTATAAATTTAAAATTTTTCTTTTTCATAATTCATCTGCTATAAAGTGATGTTCAAACTGAAGTTGTAAGTTCTTGCGAAAGGATATGTTGTACCTCTCTCCTGTCTGATTGAAGATAGAGTGAAGATCTCCTCTGTGCTCAGTTGCAGCCTCAATGCAGAAATGCCTATTTTGCGGAGCTGTGTCCTGTTGAAAGTATAGCCCAAAGATACAGAACCCAATCTGAACTCATTGTCATCCTGTACGAATCTCGATGTAGGTTTTGTTGTATAAGAGCGGTCTTTCAGGCTCTTCAGAGTTGCAATGTCTCCAACAGTTTTCCATCTCTCGGTAAGGGTTCTTCTGTCGCCGCTATATTGCTCAAGGTTGATATTCTCAATGCCTACGAGTGTATTGTTGTAGGCCTGGCCACCGTACTTGAAGTTCATGGTGCTGTAGAGGGTCCAGTTTCTCCATTTGATGTTGAAACCGCATGTTCCCGAGAAGTCAGGGTCATAATCTCCAAGGCACTGCTGCTCTGCAGATGACCAAGTGTAGGTAACGGTACCGTCGCGTTTAACATAGAGCTCTTTACCGGTTGCAGGGTCGATACCCAAAGATTTCATACCGTAAATTGCCGACAGTGAGTTGCCTACCTCATATTTGGTAAATGGCTGGCTGTATTTGCTGTCTTCAGTATTGGCACCGGCTCCGTTGAAGAAGTCATCGATTCGGTCGTTGTAGTTCTGTAAAGCCTCGCCAATCTCCTCAATGGTGTTGGTGTTGTGGTTGAGGTTTGCAAAAACATATACATCCCAGTCCCTGTTCGAGAATGCGCGTACATTCAATTTTACATCAAAACCTTTGTTCAGTACTTTACCTACGTTGTCTTTATAGGTTGTAAAACCTGAAGAACTTGGAAGGGAAACATCCTCTACCTGATCTGTAGTCATATCCCTATAGTAGTCGAACTGCAGGGTAACGGCATTTTTAAGGAATGCCAGTTCGGCACCCACATCAAATTTCCTTACCTTCTCCCACATCAAATTCTCGTTGCCGAGGGCTTTAAGAACCATACCCCATTGGTCCATATATGGGTTGTCGTACTGTATTTCGTATGTTGTACGGGCCATGTAAGGACTGAAGTTTGCCTTACCGGTTATACCGTATGTAGCTTTGAGCTTGAATCTGTCGAGCCATTTTGAATCTTTAAGGAACTCATAGTTGTGGAGGTTCAAACCGATACCGCCTGAGTAGAAGAGACCCATTTTTTTCTTTGCGCCAAATGCTGAAGAGCCCTCATATCTGCCTGCGATATCAAACAGGTAGATATCCTTGTAAGAGTAGTTTGCCTGCAGATATGTACCGAATCTTCTTGAGTTTGCATCGCTATAGGTTGGCTCATCCTTCAGTTTCAAAGCATTGTTTGCCGATGGTTTTGCACCCTCAACAAATCCGATATAAGTGGTATATTTGGTTGAAGAGATGTTTTCATTGGCCTCGATACCCCAGGTAACATTTATATGGTTGTCTTTAATGTCCCTGTTGTATGAAAGCAAACCGTTCAAAGTCCATCTGCTCGATCTGAGGTCGCCCTCTTTGTAGCTTCCCTTTTCGGTTGTAGCTGATTTGACATATTTACCCGACATCG
Organism: Bacteroidales bacterium; assembly: GCA_017935505.1. Classification (GTDB taxonomy): domain Bacteria; phylum Bacteroidota; class Bacteroidia; order Bacteroidales; family UBA932; genus Egerieousia. The sequence goes on from JAGBHM010000017.1 coordinate 95,507, forward strand.
GATCTACATAAACCTCGCTGTCCTGTACTTTCCATGCCATGCTCATTGTAGCTCTGGCCATCAGGTGTTTGGTAATGTTCCAGTTCAAGCTGAAGTTCTCAATGATCTCCTTGTATGAGGTCCTGTTGAAGCTGCCCAGACTTGCCTCATATAGAGGGTTCTGTACATATACGGGCTCAGAAACAGAAGAACGGATATTCCTGTAGATTAGGAATGTTTTGTACCACTGGTTGTTGTCGGGATTGATAGGGTCGAGATAAGGTTTCATCTTTGCATAATCGCTGAAGCTTCCGTATGGAGACTCTTTTGAATCCATAGCATTGAAGGTAACTTTATTCTTGATCTGCAAAGTCTTGTAACGGTAATCCAGAGTCATTGCACCACCGTAGTTTTGTCTGCTTGAACCCTTCATTACACCGGCCTTGTTCTGGTAGTTGAGGTCTGCGCTCCATTTGAATGAGTCGCTTCCGCCACCAAGGTTAAGTGAGTGCTTGTGGCTCACTGCAGTTCTTACAGGTTTTGCAAGCCAGTCTGTATTTACACCTCTTCTTACATTATTATACAACTCATCATAGTTAATCAGACCACCGGCATTTTTGTCATTGCTGGCACTCTCAAACAAACCTGCATACCACTCAGCCTCCAAAGCTTCCTGTGCATTCATAAGGTCGTAGCTGGTGAGATCAGGAGTACTCATTGAAGTTGTATTGGTATATGAAAGGTAAATTTTTCCTTCAGGAGGGGTGATGGTCTCTACAACGATGATACCGTTTGCTGCTCTTGAACCGTAAACGGCAGTTGCAGCAGCATCTTTAAGGATAGTTACGCTCTGGATACGGTTTACATCCAAGTCATAGATAGTTGCCTGGTCTACCTCAAATCCGTCGAGGATGAAGATAGGGGCACTTGGGTTGTTTTTGAGGGCAAACTCAGATACATCTTCGCTCAATGCAACGTCAAGCTCTTTAACTTCAGAGACACCGGAACGTCCACGTACATAATATTCAGACATGTTGTTAGGGTCAGAACCCATTGCATTGTTTGTTACCATCTTGATTGAAGGGTCAAATGCGCTCAATGCCTTCATCACGTTTGTAGGGGCAATGCTGAGGATCTCATTCTTTCCTACAGTTGTAGATGTACCGGTAAAGCTCTCTTTACGGATGTTCGAATAACCGGTTACAACAACATTGTCCAGCATAATTGCATCTTCTTCCATGACAATGTTCAATTTTTTACCGGCTTTGTACGGTACCTGTTGGGTCTTCATTCCCAAAAGCTCGAACTGAAGCATTGTCTTCTCCTTTTCGGGGAATGATAATTTGAAACCGCCATCGATATCTGTAGCAACAATTATTTTTGTTCCTACAACCATAACTGTAACACCTGGCAGCGGCTCATTATTTACATCCACTACAGTACCTGTTGCTGTTACGGTTTTTGTGCTATGGCTGTTTTGCTGTGCCGACAATGAAAATGACAGCATTCCCAGCAAAAAGAAGAGAAACAAGGTTCTCATTTTTTTACAATAGTCACTCATAACTTTAAGGTTAAATGGTTATTAATTAGGTCAATAAATCATCATCAAAGGTTCTGATGGAACAATGGCATATCGGATTTGAGGCTTATATAGAAAGAGGGAGTCTCTTATCGCATAAAACCCGAAACCGCGATAATCTTCTCCCATCCAGACTCTACTGTCGGTACCGTAATCTCAACGGTCACACCCCTATCGGGGTTTGCGGACTTTACCGCCGGTCGGGAATTTCACCCTGCCTTGAAGATTAGAAGACAAATATATGAAAAAAAATTCCAAGTCAAAGCAAAAGCAAAAAATATTCTCTATAAAGAACCATTTCCTAAGAATAACATTATCCAAGCAGCAGTGTAAGTTCTATAAACTGTTCCACAGATAGTTGCTCAGGGCGCATATCCAAGAGTGGACTATTAACCTCTATTTTTTTGCCCATAAGCGACTTCAGGGAGTTGCGGATTGTCTTGCGCCTTTGGTTGAAACATGCCTTTACAACAGATTTGAATGTTGCATAATCACATCCCAAATCATTGCGGCTGTTGCGTCTCAGCCTTATTACACCGCTCTTTACTTTTGGAGGAGGTGTGAAGACATTCTCGTCAACGGTAAAAAGATACTCTATATCATACCATGCCTGCAATAGAACTGAAAGTATACCATAGGCCTTGCTGCCCGGAGGGGAGGCGAGTCTTTGAGCCACTTCTCTCTGCAACATGCAGACAACTTGTGGAACAGACTCTTTGTAATCAAGAATCTTGAAAAATATCTGGGATGATATGTTGTAGGGGAAATTGCCTATAACTGCAAATTCTCCTGTAAATATTTTCTCTAGAGGAATTTCGAGGAAATCACGCTGTTGAAGCGAGTAGAGCAATTGGGGAAAGGCTTGCTGCAGGTAAGCTATGCTCTCAGTGTCAATCTCAGCCACTTCGAGTTTAATTTTAGGATTCCCAAGCAAGTATTTGGTGAGCACACCTGTTCCAGGGCCTATCTCAAGCACTTGTAAGCCCTCCTCAACAATCAGGCTCTCAACAATTCTTCTTGCAACAGACTCATCATTAAGAAAGTGTTGCCCCAATGCTTTTTTTGCTTTTACGCCATATTGTGTTGCCATGGGCGCAAAGGTAAATTATTTTTTATTATCAAAAGCTATAAAATGTTAACTTTGCAAGTTGTTTTATAATACAATGACAAGATAAATCTAAAATCAACTATATATGTACAGAACACATACTTGCGGTGAATTGCGTATTTCAAATGCCGGCCAGAGTGTTACATTGGCAGGATGGGTGCAGAGAGTACGTAAAATGGGAAGTCTAAACTTCATTGACTTGCGCGACAGATACGGTATAACCCAGCTTGTTGCAGATGAGAACGAATCGAAAGAGATAAATGACCTTGTCTCTACATTGGGCAGGGAGTATGTAATCCAGGCAACCGGTATTGTAACAGAGAGACAAAGCAAGAACAACAAGATTGAAACAGGTGAAATAGAGATAAAGCTTACAGGGCTGAAAGTGTTGAACAAGGCTGTTACACCTCCTTTCACAATCGAAGAGAATACAGATGGTGGTGAGGATATAAGGGCACAATACAGATATCTCGATTTGCGTCGTGCACCTCTTAAGAGAGCTCTTGAGTTGCGTCACAGAATGGCACATGAGGTGAGGAACTATTTGAGCGACATAGGATTTATGGAGATTGAAACTCCTTATCTGATCAAATCTACACCAGAGGGTGCCCGTGACTTCGTGGTTCCAAGCCGAATGAATCCCGGAGAGTTCTATGCGCTTCCACAGAGCCCTCAGACATTCAAACAGCTTCTTATGGTTGCCGGTTACGACAGATACTTCCAGATTGTACGTTGTTTCAGGGATGAGGATTTGCGTGCAGACCGTCAGCCTGAGTTTACTCAGATCGACTGTGAGATGTCATTTGTTGAGAGGGAAGATGTATTGAATACATTCGAAGGTCTTGCAAAGGCCCTCTTTAAGAATGTGCTTGGAAAAGAGTTTACAGAGCCATTCCCAAGAATGCCGTACAAAGATGCTATGGAGTATTATGGCAGCGACAAACCGGATATCCGTTTCGGCATGAAGATGAATACCATTACCGATATGGTGAAAGGCCGTGGCTTTGCTGTTCTTGATGACGCAGAGTATGTTGGAGCAATTGTGGTTCCAGGTTGTGCCGGTTATACCCGCAAACAGCTTGATGAACTTACAGAGTGGGTAAAGAGACCTCAAGTTGGTGCGAAAGGCCTTATATATATAAAGTATAATGCAGAGGGTATCAAATCATCTATAGACAAGTTCTACAGTGCGGATGATCTTAAGGCTATCTGTGAGAAGATCGGAGCTGCAGAGGGAGACCTTGTTCTTGTTCTGTCGGGAGCCAAAAGGAAGATGCAGACTGCATTGGGTACCTTGAGACTTGAGATGGGCAGCCGTCTTGGTTTGAGGGACAATTCAGTATATGCTCCACTTTGGGTATATGATTTCCCTCTGTTGGAGTGGGATGATGAAACAGAGAGATTCTATGCAATGCACCATCCTTTTACAGCACCTAAACCTGAGGATCTCGACAAATTCTACAGCAACAAAAAAGAGGATCTTGAGCAGGTAAATGCAAATGCTTACGACTTTGTTCTGAACGGAACAGAGGTCGGAGGTGGTTCTATCCGTATCCATGATTCAAAGGTGCAGGAGCGCATGTTTGAGGTTCTTGGCTTCAGCAAAGAGGATGCAGAGTACCGTTTTGGCTTCATAATCAATGCATTCAAATATGGAGCACCTCCTCATGGCGGTATCGCATTCGGTTTCGACAGATTCTGCTCTCTATTCGGAGGTCAGGAGACAATCCGCGACTACATTGCATTCCCTAAAAACAATACCGGCAGGGATGTGATGTTGGATGCACCGTCGAGAATTGATGTTGCCCAAATGGATGAACTGTTTATAAAATCAACTGCCCCTGAGCAGGAGTAATAATAATATGGAGGAGCTTCGGCTCCTCTTTTAAGCACATTGTAACCATGAGTTTGGAACTGGAAATTCAAAATGGAATAAAAGCGGCAATGCTTGCCAAAGAGAAGGTAAAATTGGAGTCACTAAGAGCAGTAAAGGCTGCCATCCTGTTGGCCAAGACTGCAGACGGCTCTGAAACTATTTCTGATGAGGCTATTTTAAAGATTATTCAGAAACTGGTAAAACAGCGTAAGGAGAGTGCAGAACTCTATAAAGCCCAAAACCGTCCTGAGTTGGCTGAGAATGAGTTGGCTGAGGCTTCATGTATGGAGGTTTTCCTTCCAAAGCAACTCTCCGAAGAGGAGCTTGCTGCAGAGCTGAAAAAGATAATTGAGGCAGTTGGAGCAAAAGGCCCTCAAGATATGGGCAAAGTTATGGGAACTGCAACAAAGCAGCTCTCAGGCAAGGCGGAGGGTAAAGCCATCTCTGCAATGGTAAAGCAGCTTCTGGCACAGTAAGTAGCTGTATACAAATAAAAAAGGCGTATCCTGAATGATATGGATACGCCTTTTTGTTATTCTGGACCTTTTCTAGAATTCCTTCAGGAAATCGAGCATAAGACCAAACAGGTCATTGAACTTTTCAGAACTGAAATGTTCATAAGTATCTCGTGGTGTATGATAATATTGGTACATGTCACCTTCAATTGTAAAATACATGCAAGGGACACCGTTTATACCAAAATAGTAGTGGTCGCTGTTGTCGGTAAACGGTTGCTGATCTACACTTGTAAAGTAGCCCTTTTCTCCATTTATCTTCTTGAACAGTTCATATCCGGCATTGCCCTGCTCTCCTCCTCCAACTTCACAGATTATATTTTTGCCGTTATCTCCAACCATATCCAGATTTATGACAAATTTCACATCCTTCAAAGGTTTGTAAGGGTTCTGCACATAATCTTTTGCACCCAGCAGATTGGCCTCTTCGCCGTCGAGGAAGAGGAATAGGATGGAAGTCTCAGGCTGGTGTGTTTTGTAATACTGCATCATGGCGAGCAGTGCTCCTACTCCGGAAGCATTGTCATTTGCGCCGGTAAAGATATTACCCTCTCCAATAACTCCCAGATGGTCGTAGTGTGCCAGAACAATGAAATGCTCATCGCCACCATTCTTGCCCTCTACAAAAGAGGCTACATTTACACCATTGTAATTTTCAATCCATTCATTTTCAAGATTTACAGTGGCCTGCTTTGCATCCGATGGAAACTCAGGGCCAACTCCTATTACAGGGAAAGGAAGAGTATAGACCGCCCTTGATATAAAGTTTACAGGATTGGATGCATATTTTAAAATAAGTCCTCCCACGTGGCCTGAAAGCTGAGTGAGGTTGTCTTTGTACAACTCAATACCCTCTCCTCCAAATTTATCAGAAAAAAGCGGGAAGTTGAATGCAACAAATTTTTCCTTGAATTCTCCGCTGCAGAGGTGGCTGTAGAATTTCTCTTTGTCCATAAGATATTCATCATCAAGATGATATATATCCATTGTGGCATGCTTTCCGGTAGAGAACTCCTTCACTATGAAATCTTCAGTAAAGATGTACTCCTTGCCGTCTACAGAGAATTCCACCTTGCCTCTCATTGTGTTTTTGTTGTATGTGAACGGCAGGTTTGTCCATTCAAAACCGATCTCTTCAATTGTATTCCTTATATAATCGGCTGCGGCTGTAATTCCTCCATTATAATCGGTTCTTCCATAATATTTAGGATCCGACAGCTCCTTTACATGTCCTTCGTACAACTGTTTGTAATCGGTCGGTTGTGTACATGCAAAACTCAAACTCATGAGGGTAAAAAAGATGAACAGGTTAGTAAAATGTCTCATATATTTAAGTGTTAATAAAATAATCAACTATCCTATGGTAACCATTGTGGCACCATAACCATACTCCTTGAAAGATGCATCCTGCCATTTGCAGCGGCTGTATCTGTTTTTCAGCTCCGACAGCAGTGCCTTTCTCAGCACACCATCCCCTTTTCCATGAATGAAGACAATTTTGCTGCCCCTCTTATGCAGGACAGCCGTCATTGCCTCATTGAATTTCTCTATCTGGTATTTGAGAATAGCGGTATTGTCCATGCCGATTGTGGTGTCGAGAAGGGCTGCGGCATGAAGGTCAACCTCCATAATGCCCAGCGAGCTGGTCTTTATGAGAGCTGTCTCCTGAAGCCATTCGCGTTGCAGTCCCCCGCCGGGAAGATTGATCCATTTTCCCCCGACAAAAGCTCTGTCGGCACTACTTCTTGAAGCACTCTGATGGTTAGAAGATGCTCCTGACTTCTCACCCTCGAACTTCTCCTTCAGGGCCAGTCTGATATCCTTCTCCTTGATCTCACCGGCTATAGGCCTGTTTTCGGCAGTCTCATCTATAACAGGAATTACATATCCTGCCTCCTTTACAAAACTGTTGGGTTTGAACATGCTCTCTTTCAGGAGATTTGTAGGGTCGAGGATATACTCATACTCAATGGTAGGCTTGATTGGGTGTTTTACATCACCTTTAAGCTGCATATTGTTGGGTTTGAACGGAATAGCCCTAAGCATAACACGCTTGCCATATCTGTTGAAATGCTCCATTGCAAAATGGAAGAGTTCTTTGCGTTCATAGGGGTGAATCTCTCCGGAGAAGGTTGTTACAAACTTGTTGTCCGGAAGTGTAATATCGCAGCCCTCTTTCGCGCAGTTTGTGTATGTGACAAAGAGAGACCAGTTGCACTCATTTGCGAGGATGCAAGAGTACTCCTTCCCTTTTTTTGTGTAAATAATGGCAATATTCAACTTGTCGCCATCTTTGGTCTGGATATTTATCTCCTCCTTGGCAACAACATTCTCCTCAATTACAACACACTCTTTTTCTGGTACGGGAAATTCAAATCCCTCTTCGTCTTGCACAGTTGCCCATCCTTTCCTGCCGAATCCCACAATAATGCCTCCGCCGGTCTGGTTGAGGAACCGCACCTTATCACCTATCTTCATATCAGTTCAATTGTTTTGCTATCTCCACAAACGCATCAAATACAGGGCCTGCGGCTACAGCAGCCGGTTCTCCCTCATCACCGCACTCCCTTATGCTCTGTACCAGCGGAATCTGGCCAAGCAGCGGAACATTGTATTTTGCCGCCATCTCTTTGCCTCCGTCCTTTCCAAAGATATAGTATCTGTTGTTCGGCAATTCTGCCGGTGTGAACCATGCCATATTCTCCACAAGACCGTAAACAGGCTTGTTGATATCCTTGTTGCGGAACATGTTTATACCCTTCTCAACATCGGCAAGGGCCACAGCTTGAGGCGTACTCACTATTATTGCGCCATCGAGAGGAATATCATGTACAAGGCTTATATGAATGTCACCCGTTCCCGGAGGAAGGTCGAGCAACAGGAAGTCCAAATCACCCCATTTTACTTGCAATATCATCTGCTTCAAAGCATTGCATGCCATAGGACCTCTCCAGATCAGAGCCTGTTCAGGGGCTGCAAAGTATCCGATTGACATCCATTTTACACCATACTTCTCTATTGGGACAATAAGTTCCTCCACTGTCTTTCCATGCTCCCCTGCATTCGGGATTCCGGTTGCTGGGTTGATTCCTGCTGCAGCTGCGGCCTCGCCATTATCGGTATATCCATCTTCATATGTAAACTCAACATCCGGAGCATCACCCTCTGTTGCAGTCATTTTAGGAATCGACGGACCATAAACATCAGCATCTGCAAGTCCCACTTTATACCCCATCTTGGCAAGTGTTACGGCAAGGTTTACAGAAACCGTAGATTTGCCCACACCGCCTTTGCCTGAGGCAATGGCTATAATTTTGCCTACATTTTCAAGCTGTTTCTGGCTGAGTTCGTTGATGTTCTTCTTCTTTGGCTTATTCTCCCTCACAAGTTCAATTACAAGCACCTTTGCCTGTGGAAAGGCCTTTTGTACAGCCTCTTCGCAATTTTTCTTCACACTCGCTCCCAGGGCATCCGGACGAGGAAAGACCAATTTGAACTTTATTTTGGCAGAGGGCATATCGCCCTCCACCTTTATATCCTCAACAAGGCCGAGTTCAACCACGCTCTTGTCATATGCAGGGTGTATTACACCTGCTAATATCTTTTCAATCTCTTTTATCATTTTATCGTACTATTTTCATCTCATCCAACAGATAGCCTGCGCCACCGAATTTGTCAATGATGAACAGGACATATCGGATATCGACATTTATACATCTTTGCAGTTCTGGTTCAAAGATCACATCGCCGCTCATTGCTTCCCAGTTTCCGTCGAAGGCAAGTCCGAGCAGTTCACCTTTATCATTAAGGACAGGGCTTCCTGAGTTTCCACCGGTGATATCGCAGTTACAGAGGAATGCCACAGGCATCTTGCCATTCTCAAGTGCATACTCGCCAAAATCTTTAGCTTTCCAGAGCTCTTTCAATTTGGCTGGAACAACAAATTCCCAGTTATTAGGATCTTCTTTCTGCATAACTCCGTCGAGGGTTGTGATATAGTCATAGATTACGGCATCTTTAGGAGAGTAAGGCAATACCTTTCCGTAGGTGAGTCTCATTGTTGAGTTTGCATCTGGGTAAGAGGCGTTGTCTCCCTGCATCTCAAGTACTCCGGCAACATATGTTTTCTTTGCCTTGTCTATTACCGCAGAGCTTGCCAGAAGTTCAGGCATGATCATATTTGAAACTTTATGCAGATCATTCCTCAATATAGAAACAGGGTCTGCTTTGAGATTTATTCCGGCAGCAATGGCGGCATCATATTTCTCTTTGCTTGTGTATGCCGAATTGTCGTAAACATTGTCAACAAATTTGCTGATATCTCCGCCAAACTGCTCGTCAATCACAGAGAAGAAGGCAGGGTGGTATTTAGGATCTACCTTCTCTTTATATATGGCAATCATTCTCTTTGCCAGTTTTCTGTCGGTAGAGACTGAATAATCTTTGAAGAAGCCATCCATTCCGCCAGCTCTGTTTGCAGAAAGAGGGGCTTTTAACAGCTCTATGGCAGAGAGTGATTCACTCAAATATCTGTATACGTACGCGTATTCGGCTCTGTCCTTTACAGCACTATTTATCTGCTCAACTGCATTGCCATATTTTTTTGAGCGCTTTTTATTGGCGGCAACCCACTCGTTAAAGGCCTGCTCCTCTGCTGCCCTGCGCTCTACAATATTCAGTTTGTCAAAGGTCTCGTTCATACCCATCCACTTCTTCCAGCCGTTTGAAGAACCTGCATATTTGCTGGAGTACTGGATTCTCACTTTAGGGTCAGCAATCATATCTTCCATCCAGATATTTTGCTTTTCACCGCGCACATAGATGCTGATGGCATTGTTTATATTCTGAGTCTCTTTGGCCTCCTCGCTCAACATGAATCTTGTTGTTCTGCCAGGGAAACCTATTATCATTGTATAGTCGTTCTCCTTTACACCTTTCAGTGAAATTTTCAATGATTGTTTAGGTGTGTAAGGCACATTTTCCTCTGAATACTCTGCCGGATTGTTGTTTTTGTCGGCGTAAATTCTGAATACAGAAAAATCACCGGTATGGCGAGGCCACATCCAGTTGTCGGTATCTGCACCAAACTTTCCTATTGAAGAAGGGGGTGCTCCAACAAAACGGATATCTTTGAAGGTTCTGGTAGTTATAACATAGTAGGCATTACCGTTATAAAATCCGGTAACCATAGCGTCGAGGGTCTTGTCCTGGCTTGTGGCCTCTTCTTTGATTTTTGCCACAATTGCCTCATAGGCAGCCTGTTTCTCCTTATCTGTCTTTGCTTTTGCCACAGCTTTGTTTATTCGCTCTGTAACATCAACAAATTTATCGATGAATGTAACTGTAAGACCCTTTGCAGGGAGCTCTTCTTTGAGGTTCATGGCCCAGTAACCATCTTTGAGGTAGTCGTGGTCAACTGTGCTCAATTTCTGGATGGAACTGTAACCGCAGTGGTGGTTGGTGAAGAGAAGTCCTTTATCTGAAACAACCTCTGCTGTACATCCGCCTCCAAAATGTACAATTGCATCCTTTAGAGATGAATTGTTGATATTATAAATCTCCTGTGCCGAGAGTTTCAGTCCGCTCTCATGCATCTTTTTGATGTTCAATTTTTCCAACAACGGCAACATCCACATGCCTTCGTCAGCCCTCATCTGTATTGCCGACAGCAAAATAGAAAGGGTAAGCAACAATGGTAATCTTTTCATATATAAAATGTTTGTTCTAATAATTGTAGTCTGTAAAATATTTCAAAAATAGTAAAAAAACAGATAGGTAAATAACTATTATTAATTGTAAATTTGTAGAGATATGAAAATACTGATAGCAATAGATAAATTCAAAGGAAGCCTGACTTCGTTGCAGGCTGCACAGGCTATAAGGGAGGGCTTGTCGAAAGCCATTGGTAATAAGGAGTTACAGTTTGATGTAGTTGAAATTGCAGATGGCGGCGACGGTAGTGCGGCTGTGCTGCAATCGGTAAACAGAGGGGCAAAAGTTGTGGAAGCTGTAGCTGCAGGACCCCTTGGCGGGGAGATTGGGAGTTCGTTTCTCCTTTATGGTGATGGTTGCGCATTTATTGAAATGGCAAAGGTGTCTGGATTGGAACTTGTTCCGAAGCAGAAGCGGAACCCGCTCCATACAACTACTTATGGATTGGGAGAGCTTATCCGCAAAGCATATGGTTGTGGTGCAAAAAAGATCACCCTCTCCATTGGCGGAAGTGCCACAAATGATGGGGGTACGGGGATGCTTCAAGCTCTCGGGTTCAGATTCTATGACAAGCAGGGAGGTGAAATTGCAGACTACATGTGCGGAAAATTCTTGGAGGAGATTGGTAGAGTTGAGTGGCCTGCGGATGATTTTGCACAGGAACTGGCCAGTGGTAAAATTACAATTGAGGCGATATGTGATGTAACAAATCCACTGCTTGGAGAGGATGGTGCCACAATGGTGTACGGCCCACAGAAGGGGGCGGAAGAGAAGGAGCTGCAAAGGCTGGAGAGTGGTATGGAGAATTTGGTGAGGTCTGTTGGGGATACTGAACTGCATATGGAGCCTGGAGCAGGTGCTGCAGGTGGTGTAGGATATGCAGTGAGGAGATTCCTTGGTGGAAAAATGGTTAGTGGATGGAGATTTTTTGCAGGTATCACCTCTCTTGAAAAGAGAATGAAGGAGGCTGATCTTGTAATAAGCGGGGAGGGGAGAATAGATAGCCAATCCCTTTCAGGTAAGGTGGTTGACGGTGTCTTGACCCTTGCCAAAAAATATGATAAGAGGGTGTGGCTCTTCTGTGGGGTAAATTTACTTCAGAGTGATTGTGGTGTGGAGGTTTTTGCCCTCTCGGAGATTGAGCCGGATATAGCCAAGTGCATATCCGATGCTGCTCCGCTGCTCGAGGAACTTGCATACAGAGCTGCTTTGTAGAGTAAACGGAAACGAAATAAGAAGGCCGGATCAGAAATCTCTGACCCGGCCTCTTTTTTATAGGTTTTGCCCTGTATGGCACTACTCGTCTTTCTCTTCTGCCTCGTAAGCTTTAAGAAGCTTGTCTTGAACATCAGCAGGAACTTGTTGATACTCTGCAAATTCCATTGTAAATGTTGCTCTGCCTGAAGTCAAAGAGCTCAAAGTTGTAGAGTATTTGTAAAGCTCTGCAAGAGGAACACGTGCTTTAAGAACCTCAAATCCTTTCACACTGTTCATACCCTCAATCATTGCACGACGGTTCTGAAGATCACTCATAACATCACCCATGCAGTCGCTAGGTACAAGAACCTCTACGTTGTAGATAGGCTCCATAATCTTTGGACCTGCCTTCTTGAAGGCCTCTTTGAATGCGTTGCGGGCTGCAAGTTTAAATGCCATCTCATTTGAATCAACCGGGTGCATCTTACCGTCATATACATAAACTCTGATATCACGTGCGTATGATCCTGTAAGAGGGCCCTCGTTCATCTTCTCCATGATACCTTTAAGGATTGCTGGCATGAAGCGTGCGTCAATTGCACCACCTACGATACAGTTGTAGTACTCAAGTTTGCCACCCCACTCAAGTGGATACTCCTCTTTGCCTTTAACGTTGAGAATCATCTCCTGTCCGTCAACTTTGAATTTGTTGTTCTCAGGTGCTCCTTCATAGTAAGGCTCAATCAGAATATGTACCTCACCGAACTGGCCTGCACCACCCGACTGTTTCTTGTGGCGGTAATCTGCAGTGGCAACTTTGGTAATGGTTTCACGGTATGGAATTTTTGGAGCAAACAGATCAACCTCAATCTTATTGGTGTTGGTAAGCTGCCATTTGAGGATGTTGATATGGTGCTCGCCCTGTCCGCTGATGATAGTCTGTTTCAACTCTTTTGAGTACTCTACGATAATTGTAGGATCCTCTGCATTTGCCTTGTTGAGCAACTCTCCCAATTTCTCCTCATCTTTCTCAACTTTAGCCTTGATGGCTGTTCTGAATTTAGGTGCAGGGAACTGGGTAGGAACAAATGCATATTCACAGTTAGGAGCACAAAGAGTCTGACCGGTCTTCACCGATTTGAGTTTTACAGTACAAGCGATATCTCCGGCAAGAACTTCTGTAACTTTCTCCCTCTTCTTTCCAGCTACTGCATAAATCTGTGCAATTCTCTCTTTTGCACCAGTCTCCGGATTTACAACATCCATACCCTCAGTAAGTTTTCCGCTCATTACTTTGAAGTATGAAACGTCGCCCAAGTGCTGCTCCTGAGCTGTTTTGTATACGAAAATGGCTGTAGGGCCGTTTGAATCAACTTTAACAGTGTTTCCATCTTTGAGCTCGTTCTCAATCTTGTCAGGAGTGATGCCGGCATTGATGGTGAACTCCATAATTCTCTTTACGCCAATATCTTTCTTCGCAGACAAGCAGAATACAGGAAGGATATCACCCAACTGCATACCAACTTTCATACCTGCTCTGATCTCATCCTCTGTCAATACACCTTTATCGAAGAATGTCTCCATCAAAGTCTCATCATTCTCTGCAGACATCTCTACCAACTGCTGATGAAGCTCCTGTGCCTCCTCTTTATACTCGTCCGGAATTTCGAATGACTCTCTTGTACCGTTCTCATCTTTGAACTTGTACATTTTCATCTTTAGAACATCGATGAATGTGTCAAACTCGGTACCAGGGTTAACTGGATATTGAACCAATACAACTTTGTTTCCGAAAGTCTGTTTTAGAGAGTCGATGGTTGCATGCCAATCCTGTTTCTCATGATCCAGCTGGTTTACAGCAATGATAAGCGGTTTCTTATGAGCAACAGCGTGGCGAGCGAAGATCTCTGTACCAACCTCAACACCTTGAGTTGCATTTACAAGAAGGATACCGTTCTCAGCAACAGAGAAAGCTGAGTAAACACCACCTACGAAGTCATCAGAACCCGGGGTATCTATAATGTTGAATTTGGTATCAAGAAATTCAGTATATAATAGTGTTGAATATATTGAACGCTGATAAATCTGCTCAATCTCAGTGTTGTCACTGATTGTATTTTTTGCCTCAATGCTTCCCCTTCTGTCTATAACTTTACCTTCAAACATCATGGTTTCCGCAAGCGTGGTCTTTCCCGACTTAGAGCTTCCCAAAAGCACCACATTCCTCACATTTTGTGTATTATAAGTCTTCATTTGGATTAAATATTTTAAGTGTGTTTTTAACTGATTTGTCCCTCAAGTGTTTATAAAAAGTCCTCAATAAAAGGAATTCCAAATTTATAAAAAAATATTTGATAAAACAACACAGTGAATTTTTGGAGGGGAAACATCTTTGAATACAACCATTGGTTGTAAAATGCGGCACATATAGTTGTTTATATGGTGCGGTTTATTGGTTTAGCTTTGCAACATATGGATAACAAGTCATTAAAAGAGAACATTTACAAGAGGAGGAAGGAGTTGGGACTCTCTCAAGAATGTGTTGCAGAGCAGGTTGACATATCGCTGAATGCATACATAAAAATTGAGAAAGGCCCTACAAAAATCTTCAATCCCAAGATTGTAAAGATTGCGGAGGCTCTTGACACAACCCCTGAAGCCCTTATCTTCGGCTCTGTTATCAGAATGGACAAGCAAGCTGAAATTTGTGAAAATCTCAAGCAGTATTACAACTCCAGAATAAATGAATACAAAGCTCTGGTTGAGAGCAAAGATCTCTTCATCAAACGCCTGGATGAGATGATAAATGACAAGAACGAGATAATCGCCTCGCTCAGGAGGATTATTGAGGAGTCCGGGAAATAGAATACACGCAAAATATCATTACCTTTGTTCCTCCCAATAACAGCAGGAATATGCGTAATATCTCTCTTTTACAATATGCCGACCCTACACTTGTTGAGGCCGGTTGTGATGAAGCCGGCCGCGGCTGTCTTGCAGGCCCTGTCTTTGCAGCGGCAGTAATTCTTCCCAAAGATTTCTATCATCCTCTGCTCAATGATTCAAAACAGCTTACAGCCTCGCAAAGGGAGAAATTGCGTCCGATTATAGAGAGTAATGCCATCTCCTGGGGTGTTGCTGCAATTTCCCCGCAGGAGATAGATGAACTTAATATACTCAGGGCCTCGATAACCGGCATGCACAGGGCTCTGGATATGCTCTCTGTAAGACCGGAGTCAATACTTGTTGATGGAAACAGATTCTACAAATACCATGATATTCCGCACACTTGCGTTGTAAAGGGTGATGGCAAATATGCCTCAATCGCGGCTGCATCAATTCTTGCAAAGACGCATCGTGACGAATATATGCTCTCTCTGGCAAAGGAGTATCCTCAATATGGCTGGGAGAAGAATATGGCATACCCCACAAAACAGCACCGGATGGCCATAAAGGAGTTTGGAATAACACCACATCACAGGCTGAGCTACAGACTTGTTGATGATGAGCCTACATTGTTCTGAAAAAGAAAAAATCATTTAAATTTGTAGTTTAGCAGGAATATAGTGCAATACAATGAGCATGCAACAACCTTTATTTTCCATAATAATTCCAGTATACAACAGGCCTGATGAGGTGCAGGAACTCCTTGAGAGCCTCGAAAAGCAGACTGTCAAGAATTTTGAGGTGATAATAGTGGAAGACGGCTCTGTCGAGAAGTGCAAAGAGAAGACAGAGAGATACAAAGCCACTGCCATACACTATTACTATAAGGAGAATGGGGGGCCTGCTGCAGCACGCAATTTTGGAGTGGAGAGGGCTTCGGGCAAATGGATTATCTTCTTTGACTCAGACTGTATAATTCCAGAAAACTATATAGCAGAAGCGGTCTGCGAACTTGAGAGGCAGGAGTGCCAGCTGTTTGGCGGAGCAGATCGTTCACACCCCTCATTTACACCACTGCAGAAGGCTATAGATTACTCCATGACCTCGATAATTACCACCGGTGGAATCCGTGGCAATAAAAAGAGTGCAGACAAATTCTATCCACGCACATTCAATATGGGCATAAGGAGAGATGTTTTTGAGCAGATTGGAGGCTTCTCAAACATGCGTTTTGGAGAAGATGTCGATTTCAGCTATAAAGTAAAAGAGGGTGGATACAGCAGCCGTTTTTTTCCGCAGGCATGGGTTTACCATAAAAGAAGAAATACATTCAGGACATTCTTCAAACAGGTGTTCAATTCAGGTATAGCGCGCATACACCTTACCAGGCGTCATCCTGGTTCGCTTAAGATTGTACACATGCTGCCATCTGCCTTTGTGGCCGGATCCATACTGCTTCTGATTGGGGCGGTACTCTTTACACCTGTGTTCCTTCTTCCGCTGCTATTGCTTGCACTGCTGCTCTTTACAGATGCCAGCATAAGAAAAAGATCGGTCAGGACAGGCATGCTTGCGGTAGCCGCATCATTTGTTCAGCTGTCGGGATATGGATTGGGAATGATTTCAGGATTTTGGAATATATCGGTGTTGGGCAGAGGTGATTATGCGGCATTTGTAAAGAATTTCTACAGATAATAACTTCCGGATAGTATGAAAGAGATGATAGTTTGTAATAATGTGTCAAAGTCGTTCGGACAGCTCCAGGTGCTGAAAGGGTTGGATTTCTCAGCAAGCGAAGGAGAAGTTGTGGGCATTGTAGGTGCAAGCGGAGCCGGCAAATCAACTTTTTTGCAGATTATGGGCACTCTGATGAAACCCGACAGTGGCAGCATAATAATAGATGGAACCGATGTCTGCACTCTGAAAGGTGATACATTGTCTGATTTCAGGAACAGAAAGATAGGCTTTGTATTCCAGTTCCACCACCTGCTTCCTGAGTTTACCGCGCTGGAGAATGTGATGATGCCTGCATTGATTGCAAAATCCGGAAAAAGCAGGGGGAGCATATGGTACAAAAAGGATGACCGGCAGATAAAGGAGCAGGCAATGCATCTGTTGTCTGAACTTGGCCTAGGTGAGAGGGCAAGCCACAAACCATCTGAACTGAGTGGTGGAGAGCAGCAGCGTGTGGCTATAGCAAGGGCCTTGATAAACAGGCCTGCAGTACTTTTTGCCGATGAACCTTCAGGAAATCTCGACAGTGTTACAAAAGATGAACTGCACAACCTCTTCTTTTCACTCAGGGAGAAATATGGCCAGACTATAATAATTGTGACCCACGACAACGAATTGGCGCAGCGTTGCGACAGGGTTGTGGAGATGAAGGATGGCCGTTTCCTATAAAAAGATCTGCAGCCATGTCTTGTTTCAGATTTAAGAAATTTACTGTGGAGCAGAGCCGCTCTGCAATGAAGGTAAACACCGACGGTGTCCTGCTGGGAGCTTGGATGAACATTCTGGAGACCGACAGGCTTCTGCTTGATGTGGGGACGGGCAGTGGCGTGATAGCCCTTATGGCAGCACAGAGGATTGCTGAGTATGGAAAAGAGGGAATTGTGATAAGGGGTATAGATATCGATGAGGGCTCTGTTGCGGATGCCTTGGAAAATTTCTCAAACTCTCCATGGAGTATACAGTCGGGGAGAGGCAATATTGGTCTGGAAGCAAGGTTATCTCCGTTCCAGGAGGTCAAGGAGCGGATATCCTCTGAAAAATATGATCTAATATTCTCCAATCCTCCCTATTTTATAAATTCGCTTAAATCGACAGATGCCGCCAAATCCGGAGCCCGGCATACCGATACTTTAGGGCAGGGGGAGATTTTGCGCTGGTCTGAGGAGCTGCTTTCAGAGAATGGACGGCTCGCCCTGATACTTCCATCTGCAGAGGCCGGGGAGTTTGTGAGGAAGACGGAATTTCTTATTGAAAATAAAAAAGATGGTGAGCCAAAACTGCATCTTTCGAGGCTCTGTAAGGTGAGGACACTGGAGTCCAAACCCGACAGACGCTGGATGATGGAGTTTGTCTTCACCAATAAAACACCTGAACTGGAGCTGTCGCAGCTCACAATCCAGACAGCCGGAGACTACACCGCCCAATACAGGCAGCTTACCAGTGATTTCTATCTCAATTTCTGAATTATTTGCTCTCCTTATGAGGATGGTGGCGGAGCTGTTTTATAAGCATGCGCCTGAATTTCTCCTCAGCATAGAGGATCTTTGCAGCCTTTTTGACAGGAATGATCTTCAGGAACTTGTCGAAATAATCGCTCATAAGTTCTCCCTCAACGGTATAATTTGCCAGATAGATGTCGGAGAGCTTCTTTATCTCTGAATCACCTTTCTCCGGTTGTGATTCCAAAGCGTTCTTCAGATTTTTTAGAGCTTCCATTGTCTCCTTGCGAGCTTTTCCTCTCTCATTCCACAATTCGTTATAGAGTGGCCAGAACTTTTCCGCTTCCTGAGGTGTAAGCTGTAGTTCAGCCGTAAAGAATGCAATCTTCTGCATCTGTATCTCCTCGTAGGATGGATGTTGTGGTTGAGGATGGCCAGCCTTGCCGCCATCGGCGCGGAGCTCCTGGATATTGCCCGACAGCAATACCAGCAGAGCTACAATGATAAATGAAAATTTATAATTCAGATTCTTCATGATTTCTCGTTTATTCTAAAGATGCCAATGTTGAGATGGAAATATTGGAATCTATCAGGTACTGTTCTATTTGTTCTTTATTTATAGATAATGTATCGGGCATGTTTGGATACTCCTCTATCTCTTCTGCTGTTTCAATGATTGGAGAGTTACCCATAATCTTTGTTATCAACTCATCAATGGAAGAGTCCCCTTCAAGTGATGCATAGGTTACAGTCTCTTCTTCCTGGTCAAGGGTTCCTGTAAGATACATTGCACCATAGCCAAACCCGAATACGATGCCAAAGAGACTGGCCAAGGCAATGCTTGTTTTGAAGAAGGCCAGCACAGGATTGGAACCTGTCTCCTCTTTGTGGATTCTCCTATGCACAGCATCCTCCACCGATGCAAAATAATTGTCGGGCAAAGTGTATGGATTTTCCCTAAGATATTCCTTGTGGAGAATATCATCTTTTTCAAGTCCGTTCATATTTCTCTTTTCACTCATACAGGGAGATTTTTATCTATTTGACTGTCAATTTGGGAAAAGGATTAATCAGAGATGTATAATTTATTCAAATTCATTTTCAAGTTCTGCCTTTATTTTATGATAGGCATGGTGGTATGAGGCCTTCAAGGCCCCTACGGAAGTATTCATAATCTCTGAGATATCCTCATATTTCATCTGCTGGAAGTATCTCAAGTTGAAGACAGCCCTCTGTTTGTCAGGCAATTTAATGATAGCCTTCTGCAGTGCGAGCTGCAGCTTGTCTCCATTGAAATATTTGTCGGACTGAAGTTTGTTTTCCAGAACACTGTCGTAGTCACTTAAAGAGAGGAAACTGCTCAATCTTTTACGTTTGAGGAATGTGAGAGTTTCATTGGTGGCAATTCTATAGATCCATGTGTAGAGTTTAGATTCCTCCCTGAATGTAGGGAGATTCTGCCATATTTTTACGAGGGTAGACTGCAAAAGATCATTGGCATCATCATGGGAGCATGTAAGCTTCCTGATGTGCCAATATAATCTTTCGCTATACTTACGCACAAGTAGGTTAAAGGCATATTCCTGCTTGCCTTCCTGTTTGTAAATCTCTAGAATATCTTTGTCTTCCGGCATCTATTTTCTTGCAATGGCTTTTTTTGCAGCCTCTACAATGTGCTCTGCGTCCAGTCCATATGCTTTCATCAAAGCAGAAGGTGTGCCACTCTGTCCGAATTTGTCGTTTATTGCAACAAACTCAACAGGTGCAGGAGTGTTTGCAGCAAGTGTGCTGGCAATGCTTTCTCCCATACCTCCTGCTATGAAATGCTCCTCTGCACATACCACAGCGCGGGTTTTGGCTACAGATTCTAAGACTGCCTCAACATCCAAAGGTTTAATTGTATGTATGTTTATAACCTCTGCGTTGATGCCCTCCTGCTCAAGAGCCTCTGCTGCCTGGATAGCCTCCCAAACCAAATGACCGGTTGCGAAGATTGTAACATCTTTTCCATCAATCAATTTAAGAGCTTTGCCTATCTCAAATTTCTGGTCTTCAGGAGTAAAGTTAGGAACTCCAGGTCTTCCGAAGCGCAAGTATACAGGTCCGTTATAGTTTCCGGCAGCAATGGTTGCTGCTTTTGTCTGGTTGTAGTCGCAAGGGTTGATTACAACCATGTTCGGAAGCATCTTCATCAGACCTATATCCTCAAGAATCTGATGGGTTGCACCATCCTCTCCCAATGTAATTCCGGCATGTGAAGCTGCAATCTTCACATTTGTCTCAGAATAAGCTACAGACTGGCGGATCTGGTCGTAAACCCTACCTGTCACGAAAGCTGCGAATGATCCTACAAACGGAATTTTTCCGCTGAGAGCCAAACCTGAGCCAACACCTATCATATTGGCCTCTGCAATACCGGCCTGGAAGAATCTCTCCGGAAACTCTTTTGCAAAAGCATCCATTTTCAGGGAACCGGTAAGATCTGCACACAAGGCAACAACATTTTCATTCTGTTTGCCTAACTCAAATAAACCGGCACCAAAGCCTGATCTTGTATCTTTGTTGCCGGTGTTAGTAAATTTTTCCATATAGTTTTTCAAGTGTGTTTTATCGTTAATAAATAGCTACATATAAACCTACATTAAAATACAGTGACTGTCTGTTTTTCATGTCGAGACCAGCAAATTTCGACTTGTTGGTGCTGAAGTTGTATCCTGCTGCCACATTGGCTCCAAATGGAGAGTCTGCTCCAAATGGTATCAGCATGCCCACCTCAGGTGAAACCAAAAAGCCCCAGTTGTTATGCCATTCTCCCAAGTCCTGTACCACAATATGTTGTCCGGCGCTCAATGCTCCCAATCCCAATCCTGCATATCCTTTTATATAGCGGTCCTGGCTGAAGAAATATTTTACCTGGGCCTTGATTGGAAATGTCTGTGTGTATCTGTATTGGGCTGCATTTACAGCCATATTCTCATTAGGTCTGTAAATTTTCTGTCCTATTGACTTATGATAATTATTGTATGAGAGGTCGAGTCCCACAGCAATGTTCTCTGTTACAAAATAGGCCCAATTTATATTTACACCCTCAAAGCTTGCATTGGAAACGAAATCTTTTGAACTGCCCATTGGCACATTCATCTGATAATTGATGGAATAAACCTGTTTCATGTCGTTTCCGTATGAGTAGGACTGCGCATTGGCTAATCCCGCACAACTCAATATTATCGCTGATAATAAAATAAACTTTTTCATATTCTCAATGTATTAAATTATTTGGGAGGCAAGATTGTAAAGACTTCATTGATGGCATTTGTCAATTGTGCCTCTGTATGAGTACCATTCAAGATACTTCTTACCACACCGTGCCATACGATAGGAACTGAAGACTCTTCACGTGCTTTGGTTACATCGGCAATCTCAAAGATGAGGGTGCCTGTTGTGTAAGAGCTTACAACCGATGGCATAGGATAAGGATAATAAGGATCCCAAGGATACCATGGATAGAAGTAATACTTCCACCACCAGTCCCAATCAGACCAATAACCCGGGTAAATGGTGGTATTTGTCGATTGGATGTATCCGATGTCAACCAGAAGATTAGGATTTTGAGATGCTGATACTTGAGTATATCCCAAACCATTGAGGTTATGTACCACCTGGCTGTAGATCTTCATTGATTCAGCATTCTGGACTCTGCTCTTCTTTCCGTTTACAACCACGCACATTGAGTCTGCTACAGCAAAAGTCTTGTACTGCGAAAAATTGGCGTCCGGAGACTTATAGGCAATAGTCAGAATCTGGTCGTGGGTTTGGTCCAGGTCATCTCCCCAACTGCAGGAAGCAACCCATAAACTTGCAAAAGCAAGTAGTGTTAATTTAGCTATTTTCATAATCTTTAGAATTATTAATTGCTATATTAACGCACGAGTCCCTCTGTTGTTCAGTTGGGAAATGGATATCCTATCCTTTTATAATACGCTGAGAACTAGTTTAATATGATGAGATTTTAATAATCTCCCAAAGTTTCTTTTATCTGTGCGAGCGCTTTTTCGGCCTCTTGAGGTTTAGGTGCTTTTCCATGCCATGCACAAGTTCCTTCCATAAAATCCACACCTTTTCCCATATTGGTTTTCATAAGGATCATTACAGGCTTCTCCTCACTCTTCTCCAACTCTTTTGCAGATTTGAATGCCGACAGAATAGCCTCCATGTCATGACCATCTGCAACCACAACATTCCAGCCGAATGATCTCCATTTCTGTTCAAGATCTCCAAGTCCGAAAACCTCTTCGGTAGTGCCGTCGATCTGCTGTTTGTTCCAGTCTGTGATGGCAATCAGGTTGTTTACCTTATTGTGTGCGGCAAATGCTGCAGCCTCCCAAACTTGTCCCTCTTCGCTTTCACCATCTCCCATAAGCACATACACATAGTTAGACTCTTTGTCCGCCTTTTTGGCAAGTGCGGCGCCGGTTGCTACAGAGAGACCTTGTCCCAAAGAGCCTGAAGCCGAGTATACTCCCGGCAGACCTTTCTCAACAGAAGGGTGACCTTGCAGTCTGCTGCCGAATTGTCTGAAAGTAGCCAGTTCGCTTACAGGAAAATAACCGGAACGTGCAAGCACACTGTAGAATACAGGAGAGATATGTCCGGCAGAGAGGAAGAACATGTCATTTCCTTTGCCGTCTCTGCTCCATGCAGCTGGAGAATGTTTGAGCTCACTGAAGAAAAGTGCAGTAAGGATATCTGCACTGCTCAAACTTCCGCCCGGGTGTCCGCTCTGTGCGGATGTTACCATTCTAATAATATCTCTTCTTACCTGAGAAGCGATATTATTGAGTTCTTGATTTGTAGGCATAATATATAAAGTGTATAATTAAGTGTTCGTTTAGCAAATTTAGCTTTATTTTACAGAAAAAACAAAAATAGATATATTTGCGGAATGATTCATAATTTAACGCTTTTGAAAGCATGAAACATATACGCAACTTTTGCATTATAGCCCATATAGACCACGGAAAAAGTACATTGGCAGACAGGTTGTTGGAGGCTACAAACACATTGTCTTCACGTGAGATGGAGAATCAGGTGCTTGATTCCATGGATCTGGAGAAGGAGAAGGGAATCACCATCAAGAGCCACGCAATACAGATGGAATATCTGCGTAACGGCGAAAAATATGTGCTGAACCTTATTGACACCCCGGGCCATGTGGACTTTTCTTATGAAGTTTCGAGAGCTATTGCCTCATGTGAGGGTGCTCTGCTCGTTGTGGATGCAACACAAGGTATCCAGGCACAGACCATTTCAAACCTCTATCTGGCACTTAATCACAATCTTGAGATTATTCCGGTGCTCAACAAGATAGATATGGATGCAGCAATGGTTGACGTAGTGAAAGATCAGGTTATAGACCTTTTGGGCTGTGAGGAGGAGGATATACTGCTGGCCAGTGGAAAGACCGGTGAGGGTGTGCCTGAGATCCTTGAGGCGATTGTGGAGAGGATTCCAGCTCCGAAGGGTGATGCAGAGGCTCCATTGCAAGCCCTTATATTCGATTCTGTATTCAACTCATTCCGTGGAATCATTGCCTATTTCAAAGTTGAAAACGGCTCAATAAGGAGAGGTGATAAGGTTAAATTCTTCAATACAGGAAAAGAGTATGTTGCAGATGAAGTTGGTGTGTTGAGGATGAAGCTCTGTCCTAAGGATGAGATTAAAACAGGAGATGTTGGATATATAATTTCGGGTATAAAGAGTGCTGTTGAAGTGAAGGTGGGTGATACCATTACAAAGTGTGACAATCCGTGTGACGAAGCTATTGCAGGTTTTGAAGAGGTGAAACCGATGGTCTTTGCCGGAGTCTATCCAATCGAATCTGATGAGTATGAAGATCTGCGTACATCTCTTGAAAAATTGCAGTTGAATGATGCTTCGCTTGTTTTTGATCCGGAGTCATCCCTTGCATTGGGCTTCGGTTTCAGGTGTGGTTTCTTGGGCCTTCTCCATCTGGAGATAGTGCAG
The DNA here is from genome assembly GCA_017935505.1 of Bacteroidales bacterium. GTDB lineage: Bacteria > Bacteroidota > Bacteroidia > Bacteroidales > UBA932 > Egerieousia. Next base: position 119,556 of record JAGBHM010000017.1, read on the forward strand.
GAGAGGTTGTTCAGGGAGTTTGACATGGACTGTATCACAACGGTTCCGAACGTATCATATAAGGTATATACAACACAAGGTGAAGTCCTTGATGTCCATAATCCAAGCGGTTTGCCAGCACCTACACTCATAGATAGGATTGAGGAGCCATATATCAGGGCTCAGGTTATCTCAAAGAGTGAATTCTTTGGTCCTATAATGAAGCTATGCCTCGACAAACGCGGAGTTCTTGTAAGCCAGCACTTCCTTACAAGCGACAGGGTTGAGCTCAACTTTGATATTCCATTGGCTGAGATAGTGTTTGATTTCTATGACAAACTCAAGTCTATATCAAAGGGATATGCCTCTTTCGATTACCATATAACAGGTTATCGCGATTCAGATCTTGTAAAACTCGACATACTTCTCAATGGAGAGCAGGTTGATGCATTGAGTAGCCTTATCCACAGGGATCATGCCTATGATTTTGGCCGCAAAATGTGCGAAAAGCTCAAGGAACTCATCCCTCGCCAGCAGTTTGATATTGCAATACAGGCAGCTATCGGTGCAAAAATCATTGCACGTGAAACTGTGAAGGCAGTGAGGAAAGATGTTACCGCAAAATGTTATGGTGGTGATATCTCGCGTAAGAGAAAACTCCTCGAGAAACAGAAGAAAGGAAAACGCAGAATGCGTCAGGTAGGAAATGTTGAGGTTCCTCAAAGCGCATTCATGGCGGTTCTGAAACTTGACTGATCTGCAATTGATACCATGCCGGGAGGTGATGCTCTTCCCAAAAAGATAAACCCCAAAAGTTAGACAAAAAACTTTTGGGGTTTTATTTTTGGTAGTTTACAGAGATTTTGGCTTGTACATGCTCTCCCACCATGTGGGGTCATCCTGCAGCCATTTTGCGAACCAGGCCCAGATGGTATATTGCCACTGGATACGTTTGTTGTACTCTTTAATATGGTGGTCCTGATCTTTAACAAGCACCATCGCAGTCTCTTTTCCCAGCAGTTTAAGGGCTGTATACATTTGGATACTCTCTCCGACAGGCACATTGGTATCTGCATCACCGTGCAGGAAGAGGATAGGGGTATTTATCTTCTCTGCATTGTAGAGAGGACTCTGGTTTACATATAGTTCACGATGGCTCCAAGGGTAGCTTCCCGCCATTGAAACTTCGCTGTATGAGTATCCCCAATAACCTTCACCCCAATAACTTGTATGGTCGCTTATGCCTGCATGGGAGACAGCTGCGGCAAAAATATCTGTCTGAGTCTGGAGATATTGTGTCATGAATCCGCCATATGAGGCCCCTATGCATCCTATTTTCTTATCATTTATAAAGGAGTGCTCCTTGCAGAATTGTTTTACACCCTCTATAATGTCTTCTGCCGGACCTTGACCGGCTGTATTTACATGTCTGGCCGAAAACTCCTGACCGAATCCTGTGGCTCCGCTAGGATTGATGACCAGCATGACATATCCCAATGCCGCATAAGCATGTTGGGGGTAGCGGCTCTCAAAGGTGCGGCTTGTTGGGCTGCATCCTCCATAGTAGTCTACAATAAGAGGATATTTTTTATCTGCATCAAAGTGCGGAGGAAGGTAGTATCTGCAGTTTATTTTATCACCTTTTGAATTTGCAAACTCCCATGCAACGCACTCTCCCAATTCAATTCCATCGAGGATCTCTTTGCTCAAATCTTCTCTGAGGGATGTCCTGTTTTTCTTCAGATCAATGATATAAGAGCGGTCCGAATTGGAAGCTCCCTGTCCGTAGTAGGCAAGCAGAGGGGCTGCTGCCGCAGTTGTAAAGTTGGTTACAAGCTCCTCTTTTGTCTCAATCTGTTCTATTTTATATCCCGACGGTTCCATCTTGTACAGACTTATCAGATCTCGGTTCTCTGCAGTGAAGTAGATGTTGCCGTCGGCTTTGCTCCATACAAAATCCTGAACACTCGGATCAAACTCCTTTGTGACAGGGGTTATCTCTCTGTTCTGGAGCTCCATTACATAGAGTTGGATGTCATATATACTCGGAATCTGCCCCTCTTTTACACTCTTGCCTATGCCTCCCAAACTCTCCGGAGAGCCGCTGATGAGAATTTTTTTGCCGTCGGGTGAGAATTTGGCAGTATTCAGAAAACCATCATCTTCAACCAGAACATCTGCTTCCATTGTCTCTGTATTGAGAAGATGAAGTGAATAGAGTGTTGTAGGGCGTTCTGTGAGGCGGCCTTTGTTTGTCATTACCAGAATATATTTGCCATCACTTGATATATCGGCTGCAGAGGCATTGTTGTATCCGAATGTAAGCTGCTGCATGATGCCGGTTTTAAGGTCGTATTTGGCCAGATAGCTTCTTGTGCGCCATCCCGGCTGGCGGTCATCCGGTGCAATAACCTCATAGATCTCCTCTCTCTCCTCCGGGCCCTTCTGCGTGAGGGTGCAAATCAGGTACTCTTCTGTAGGGGCAAAACGGAATCTGCCTTCCGGAAGATTCTTTGCCAGAATCTCCTGATGGCCTGTTGAGGGCTCTGTGGCAACAATTATTTTACCCTCTCTGCTTTCGGTTGTATAGTAGTATCTGTTTGATGTAGGCATCCAGGCGATATTTTCTGAAGTTTGGGCCAGAATGTTGCCGGTGGCCAGCTCTATAACTTTGTTGGATGAAGATGTTTTTCCTCCAGGCAGGGTTGTAGTGTAGCCGCAGATCAGGTATTTGCCGTCTGGAGAGAGTGAAATGCCGGAGAACCTTGTTCCAAGCATGACATCTTTTATGGTGTATCTCCTTTTGTTGTCGCTTCTTGAGGACAACACCCCATCCTGTGCAGACTCAACAGAAATTGAAAGTGGCTGCTGGTTGCTGTCGGGATCAAGGATATACTTTATATTAATAGTATGTACCGACGGTTCCAGGGCAAACTCTTCCGTCCCTATTTTGTTGCCGTCGAGGAGTGCTGTATAATTCTGCAACCCTTCAATCTTCAGTTTGGCTGTAGCATATCTCTCATTCTGGATGGAGAAGCTTATGAGTCCGAGTGTATACCGTCCGTTGCCGCTCTCTTTCTGTGCGGCTGCAATATCTTGTAAATTGATGTATGGGGCATCCTTGAGAATCTCAAAAGAGGTGGCTGCATCCAGCAGACTTCTGGAGTTGAAGCTCTTTGAGTTCACATCGGTATCTTCGATGATGAATGGCTTCATAAGAGGGAAACTTGCATGTTTGACTCGATTTATATTCATGACTTCCGCTTTTAGGATGATATTGCCCATAATAAGCAATATCGACAAAATGAGAATTTTTTTCATTGAGTATAAGTATTTGCTTGCTCTCCACAAATATAGGAATAATTTTCGCCATGGCTGTTACCGTGCAGCCTCTTTCAATGGATGCAGATAAAAAAAGAAGAAGCTCCATCGGGGCTTCTTCCTTTTATGTTTTGCCGCGGTTTCCCGCAACTGTCTGCTCAATTAATATTAGTTAACTTTTGCAAACTCAATATCCATAGCAGCGCGTTTTGCAAGTTTCTCTGATTTGCTTGCAGCCTCAATCTCTTTCTTTGCAGTAGCGTTGTCACCTTTACGTGCAGCGATGATAGCGCGTTTGTAAGCTGCGCAAGGGCAGTTGCAGTTAAGGATTGCAGAAGCTTTAGCCTCTTGTTTGGTAAGGATGTAAGCAAGAGCCTCGTTGCAAGAGTTTGAACCAGCTAGAGCAGCTGCAGCAGCATCGTAATTTCCGTTAAGGATATCCAAAGCAGCGTTGTTCAATTTAGCCTCTTTAAGGTCTGATTTTGCGAAGTTCTCAGCAGCAGCTTTCCAATCTTTGTTCTGCATAGCTACAACACCCATGTTGTTATAGTAGCTAGCTGTTTTCTCAGACATCTTGTTGAGAGCAGATTTAGCCTCACCAGTTTTGCCCTCCTGCAATTTGATAGCAGCGATGTTGTTGTAAGCGCGGTTGCTGTTGAATTTAGAAGCAGCTTTCTCATAAAGAGCAAGTTTAACTTTGTTCTCTTTAACCAAAGTTGCAGCGTAAAGCAATGCCTCTTCGTCAAGCTCGTCCATATCGTTGTTGATCAACTGAAGAAGTTCCTCGTCTGTCCAGTTCTGGTACTCGATGTTTGCAATGAATCTTGCACGACGGAGCTCTGGAAGAACTTTGTCAGCCAAAGTAGTGTAAACACTTGACATGTTTTTGATCTCTCTCTCACGTACGTTAGGATCTGAGTACATAGAAAGAACGCGAAGGATCAACTCTTTATCCTCGATGTTTGATTTAGAAACCAACTCTTGGAAACCTTCCCAGTCCTCACCGATTGATTTAACGTTAAGAGGAGCGTCAACTTTAGCTTTTTTGTTGATGGTTTTGTTGAAAGCTTTCTCTGCTGATTGTTTTCTCTTGTCAGAAAGTTTGTCGTTAAGATCCTCTTTTCCGTCTGGAGAAGCATAAGCGATGATGTCATTTGATTTAAGAGTTCTTCTCTCATCAGACTGAACATCGATAAGGAATTGTTGGAAAGCTTTGATCTCGTCAGTTTTCAACTGATTGTTTCTTACATCATATTTGTTGATTAGGTAAAGAATCTGAGCCTCTCTTGTTTCAGGGATGATTTTCTGGTACTCGTCAGCCTCGAAAGTAGGGATACCGTTAGTTTTTACCAACATGTAAGTAGTGTTTGTTCCGTCAGCGATTTTGAATGGCTCAGGATAAACAGCTTTTTTAAGTCTTGATTTGTTGTAAGCAGTAGCTCTAAGCTCCAAAACAGCTTTCTCCATACCTTCAACATACTCGAAAGTAACAGGAGTGCTGATAGTTGCACCGTTCTCGTAAGAAACAACTTGGTTGTTCTCAAGAACGCTCTCGCCTTGAAGTGTAAGAACAGGACCTGCAACCTCTCCACCTGCATAAACTAATACTGGAGTAACCTCAAGAATAGCTTTTTTTGCAAAGTATTTTGCAGGGAATTTGATAGTGTAGGTAGCGTTGATTTTTCCAGCAACAGCTTCCAAAACCTGAGGATTACACTCTGTAGTAACCTCGCTTGCCAATTTTGCCATCTTTTTAGGGTTGGTACAAGCAGCAACCAACAAACCTAGAAGGGCAAGGCCCAATAGTTTTAATGAATCTCTTTTCATTGTAGTTTTTTATTTAATTGTAAAGTTAAATTCAATTAGAAACCACATAGTAGATGCAGTTTGCATAATTAAACACAAAAATATATAAAAAATCAGATATAACCTCAATAAAATTGCCCAAATATTTTATTTTGGGTAATGATACGAACAAAAGCAACTAAAAATGAGTTATGCGATAGAAATTTTTTAACTTTGCGTGATATGGAAATACAAAACATAAAACAGAGGTTCGACATTATTGGTGATGATCCCGGCCTTAACAGGGCTCTGGACATTGCTACACAGGTCGCAGGTACAGATCTGTCTGTGCTTGTCACAGGTGAGAGCGGTGTAGGAAAAGAGGCTATTCCCCAGATAATCCATCAGAACAGTCCCAGAAAGCATGGTGTGTATATAGCGGTCAATTGCGGAGCAATACCGGAGGGTACAATAGATTCGGAACTCTTCGGACATGAAAAAGGCTCATTTACAGGTGCTAACGAGATGCGTAAGGGCTATTTTGAGGTGGCCGACGGAGGTACTATATTTCTGGATGAGGTTGCGGAGCTCCCTTTGTCTACACAGGTGCGTCTGCTGCGTATTCTCCAGACTGGTGAATTCTACAAGGTGGGTTCGTCAAAGGTGCAGAAGACCAATGTGAGGGTTGTTGCTGCCACAAATGTGAACCTGATGCATGCTATCCATACCGGCAAGTTCAGGGAGGATCTCTATTACAGGCTGAATACTGTTCCGATAAGCATTCCGGCATTGAGGGAGCGCAAGGGTGACATCTACCTTCTTTTCCGAAAATTTGCATTGGACTTTGCCGACAAATACAAAATGCCCGTGGTGAAGTTGACCAGGGATGCCCAGATAATGCTCCAGCAGTACAGATGGCCCGGCAATATCCGTCAGCTGAAGAATGTTGCAGAGCAGATGTCCGTGCTTGAAAAGGAGCGTCTTATTGATGTTGACATTCTGCAGAAATATCTTCCGGCAGACAATCCGGACAATTTGCCGGTATTGAATACTGGAGCTGGCAAGAATGACTTTATATCGGACAGGGATATACTGTATAAGATGATATTCCAGCTTAAACAGGAAGTTGCTCATCTTAAGGAGATTGTAGAGCATCAGGAACCGCGCCATATTCCATCCTCAATTGATGCGGAGAGTGTAGCACCTTCGCATGGCGTGAGCATAACTGCTGTTTCAGACAAGCCGAAGGTTATTCATGATACAGTATATACAACAATAGACAAGGATTTTGAGGAGTTGCCGGATATCAAGGTTGAGCAGCTGTCGATACCGTCAGTGAACGCAGACCTTATAAAGAAGTGTCTTGAAAAGCATAATGGCCGCAGAAAAGATGCCGCTGCTGAGCTTGGAATATCGGAGCGCACTTTGTACAGGAAGATTAAAGAATTGAATTTGTAATTATATGAAAAAAAAGACAGGGTCGGGTAGAATATGCATCATATTGCTGTTGTCTGCATTGGTGCCGCTGCTTGCCGCATGCGGAATATACTCCTTTACAGGAACATCAATAGCACCGGATGTAAAATCCATATCAATATATACAATTGAGAACAGGGCTATGAAGGTAAACCCTGCATTGAGCAACACGCTCACAAATGCACTGCAGGACAAGTTCAGGCGCCTTACAAAACTGGAGATGTATCCGGAAGGCGGTGATCTGGAGATTTCAGGCATGATCACCAACTATGATATAACCCCAACCGCTGTAACCTCAAATGAGGTGGCTTCACAGAACAGGCTTACAATAACAGTGAAGATAACTTTCACCAATAACAAGCATGAGGAGGAGAGTTTCAAGGACAAATCTTTTGCAGCGTTTCAGGATTATGATTCAAATCTCTCGATTGATGCTGTCGAGGCCTCTCTCTGTGATGATATTGTGGAGATCCTTGTGGAGGATATTTTCAATGCAACTGTGGCAAACTGGTAGAATACTGATATGAATGCAGGAGTAACAGAGATAAGGGAGCTGCCTATAGCAGAGATTGAGAAGCTGGTTACTGAGTATCCATGGTTCTCTTATGCACGCAGGGTTCTCATGCTGAAGATGTCGGAGGGCGGCAGGGAGCATATGGAGATCTGCCTCAAAAAATGTTCAGCATTCATTCCGTCGCGCAAGGAGATATATGAGAAGACTCTTGATAAGGCTGAAGTGTTCCAGGAGTCTTTTCCAGTCATTGATTTTGAGGAGATAAACAAGGATATAGATGACATCAGAGCTTTAGGTTCCGAGCAGGCGAAAGAGGAAAACAAGCCGCAATATATAATTTTGGGAGGAGATTATTTTACAAAAGAAGATTTTGCGGAACTTGATGATAGCCAGCCGTTCAAGGTTGGTGCCATAGGTTCTGTGGATAATTCTCAAAGTATTGGAAGTGAGGGGATTGTAAAAAATGGAACAGTTGATGATTCAGACATCTTCTATACCGAAACATTGGCGAAAATATATGCGGAACAGGGTTATTATGAGGAAGCTATGAAGGTTTATTCAAAACTAATTTTGTTATATCCGGAAAAAAGTGCTTACTTTGCAACCCTTGTAAGTGAAGTAAAGTCAAAAAATAATTAAAAGATATGTATACAGCTATTGCTATCATCATTGTTATCGCAAGTATCCTACTCACTTTGGTAGTACTTGTTCAGAACTCAAAAGGTGGCGGATTGGCAGCTAACTTTGCTGCCGGTAACCAGACTTTTGGAGTAAGGCAAACTGCAGATTTCCTTGAGAAAGCTACATGGACTCTTGCTATTTTTATCATAGCTCTCTGTGTTCTTGCTACAGCTTTCGTTTCAACAAGAGTTGCAGAAGTTAATACAAACCTTATAGAGAAGATTGAAACTACAGCACCTGCAGCACAGCCTCAGTTTCCTGTAGATCCAGTTAATGTACCTGCTCAGGAGACCGCTCCTGCTCAGGAGGCAACACCTCAAGGAGAGTAATTGACTGTAAAAAATAAAGGAAGATGGATTTTTTCCATCTTTTTTTAAAATTTTACTACTATGTGATACAAGGTAGTAAAAAAAATATATATCTTTGCAATGCTTAAAAGCTTTGCAGTTAAAAATAAGTAAATGGAATAATCATGAAACAGGTTGTAAATGTCGGTATCGGAGGCAGAAGTTTTGTTATGGACAATGATGCCTATCTTAAATTGGGAAGCTATCTTGATCAGTTCAAGGGCAAGGTAAGTATGGGAGGAGTTCAGACAAAAGATGTTATGGATGACTTGGAGGAGAGGATTGCAGAATTGTTTGCGGAAAAATTGAGCACATACAAGAATGTTGTTGACATCTCTCTTGTGAACTCGGTGATAGCACAACTCGGAATGCCTGATGGCAAACCTTTTGAAGAGGAGGCAGATAATGGATCGGACTCTTGCAGCAATTGCACATATGAGCAGAAGGGAGTGCGTAAATTCTACAGAAATCCTGCAGATAAATCGCTAGGAGGTGTATGTAGTGGTCTTTCACTCTATTTTGGCATTGATGCTACATTATTGAGAATACTCTTTGTAGTATGTTTCTTTATGGGATTGGCAAGTTTCTGGGTATATATAATCCTATGGATTGTAGCACCATTGGCAGTTACTCCAGCTCAAAAATGCGAAATGTACGGATTGCCTGTTACAGCCGAGAATATAAGTAAGTTTTCTAATCAGAGATAGGAGGAGTTTGTATGGATTCAAATACTGACAACATAAAATCACAGATGCGCAAAGGAGTGCTTGAGTACTGTATTCTCAGTCTGCTGCGCAAGAATGATGCTTATGCCTCGTCGCTTATTGCAGAGTTGAAGGAGGCCAGAATGATAGTTGTCGAGGGCACCTTGTATCCTTTGCTCACACGACAGAAGAATCAGGGTCTTCTCAATTACAGATGGGTGGAGAGCACACAAGGTCCTCCAAGGAAATATTACACACTCACAGAAAAAGGTAAAGAGGCTCTGGCGGAGATGGATCAAGCCTGGAAAGAGGTGGTTGGCTCCATAGAGTATATAAAGAACAAATAGCGTATTTTTCAAGTTAAGTAATTAGGTCATTAAGTTATGAAACAAGTAGTGAATGTAAGTATTGCCGGAGTCTCTTTTACTTTGGAAAATGATGCCCATACTATTCTGGAGCAGTATCTCGACGAGTTGAGGGAGTGTTATAAAGATGAGCAGACACCTCAAGAAATAATGGAAGATATAGAGGAGAGGATTGCAGAACTTCTTTTGGAGAGAGGTATCAGGGAGAGGGTTGTCTCCTATAGGGAGGTTAGTGATATAATTGATATCCTGGGGCATCCAGGTGATATAAAGAGGGAGGATCCGGAAGGCGCCTCTTCTGATGGTGATAAAAAGCCTGTAAAGAAAAAGTTGTTCAGGGATCTCTCCAATAAGGTGATTGGAGGTGTCTGCAGTGGTCTGGCAGCATATTCCGGGACAGATCCTGTTTTAGTACGCCTGATCTTTGTACTGGCAGCTTTGATATCATCAATCATAAGGACTTTTGGAATATTCAATATCGGTTATGGAGAGGTGGACAGCTTTGAAATCATGATTCTCTTCTATCTGCTGATGTGGATAATAGTTCCGGCTGCAAGAACGGTGGAACAGAAGTGTGCCATGTACGGATATGGCGCCGGAATTGATGATATGCATAAAAATATGAAGGCCGCACCTGTAAATATGAGGGCTGGGCAAAGCGGCACCAATGAGGTGGTGAGGGATGTTTTCAATGTTGTGACAATATGCCTGGGCGCCGGAATGCTCCTGGCTGGATTTGCAGGTCTTGTTCTTGGGATGTTCCTTTTTGTTGGCATTGAACTCTTTGAAGGGGTTTCGCTGCTGTCGGTTATGGATTATGTGGAGCTCGGTGTGGAGAATACCTTGCTGGTCAAGATATTGTTTGCCCTCTCATATACAATTCCATTCATTGCCATGCTCTATTTGGGCTGCAGGCTCTGCTTCAAATTCAAGGCTCCGTCGTGGAGACCAGGTGTTATAATGACCATAGTCTGGATTGCATCCTTCTTTGCTCTGGTTGTATTGGGTGTAAAGTCTGTCACACCATATTTTGACAATACCAACTGGTCTGATGATAGGGCTTTGTCGGGCAATATTGATACACTTTATATTAATATGGAGCCTTTCGATGGAATTGAGAAATCTGCAACAATAAAGAAGGGTGTCTCAATTATGGGATCGAAGATCGACTATGTGTTGAAAAGAGATGGCGGCGGAGTAGAGTTTATAGATTATCCGTCGGTGCGCATTGTAAAGCATGCTGCCGATGAAAATGGCCTCCCGTATAAGGGCTTTATTGAGTGCAAATATGTGACTTATGACAATTTGGGTCTCTATCAAAAAAATAACAGTGTAGATCTCGACAGCATATTAAGAGTGGATGATTCTCTTGTAACCATATTGCCGAACATCTATTCAAAGGAGAGCAAAATGAAGGGAGAGAGCTTTGTGATATGGATACATGTGCCTGATACTGTTGAGGTTATAAAGAGAGATGAGTTTGGTAAGAGTATAACATATAATGAATAATATAAATTGAAGATATCATGGTTTGTTTTTTGGAAATAGTGGCAGTGTTGTTTGGCATCATAGGCCTGCTCGGATGTATTCTTCCCGTATTGCCAGGACCACCATTAAGCTACGCAGGACTTGTAATAATGTATTTGTGGGCCAACCAGCCGGCTGTTGACGGCTCTTTTGAGATAACCGGCAGATTCATGCTCATCTGGCTTGCAATAACTGTAGTTGTTACAGTTCTGGACTATATAGTACCGGTATTTTTCACCAAAGTTACAGGCGGATCCAAAGAGGCTGTAAAGGGTTCGATAGTTGGAACTCTTATAGGAATGGTCTTCTTCCCTCCGCTGGGAATAGTTGTAGGTGCCTTCTTGGGTGCATTTCTCGGTGAAATATTGTTGAACAACAAGAATTTGGGTGCATCTTTGCTCTCGGCAACCGGGTCGCTGCTCGGCTTTATATTCGGCACAGGCCTGAAGATGGCAGCAAGTGGAATAATGCTCTATTATATTGTGAAATTCATATAAAAAAAGCCGGCAGGATCTCTCCTCCGGCTTTTTTATCAAGTATTGGGCAACTATTTGATAACGCCCAGCTCTTTTCCAATTTTTGTAAATGCAGCGATAGCTTTATCAAGGTGCTCAACCTCATGTCCTGCAGAGATCTGAACACGGATTCTCGCTTGTCCTTTAGGAACCACAGGATAGTAGAAACCAACTACATAAATACCCTCTTCCAACAATTTCTCAGCCATCTGCTGTGACAGTTTTGCATCATAAAGCATTACTGCACAGATTGCAGACTGGGTAGGTTTGATATCGAATCCTGCCTCTTTCATCTTTGTAACAAAGTAATCGGTATTGCTATGAAGTTTGTCCTGAAGCTCGTTAGTGCGGGCCATCATGTCAAACATTGCGATACCTGCTGCTGCAACCATTGGAGGTATTGAGTTTGAGAACAAGTAAGGACGTGAGCGCTGGCGCAACATTGCAATAATCTCCTTTTTACCGGTTGTGAAACCGCCAATTGCACCACCGAAGGCCTTTCCAAGTGTTCCTGTAAGGATTTCAATTTTGCCTCTGAGGTTATATTGCTCTGTTGTTCCACGGCCTGTCTTTCCTACAACGCCGGCTGAGTGTGACTCGTCAACCATTACCATGGCGTCATATTTCTCTGCAAGTTCATAAATCTTGTCAAGAGGTGCAACATTGCCGTCCATTGAGAATACTCCGTCTGTTACAATAAGTCTGTGGCGTTGTGCTTGAGCCAGTTTGAGACAGTTCTCCAACTCCTCCATATTGGCGTTTGCATATCTGTATCTCTGTGCTTTACAAAGTCTTACACCGTCGATAATTGATGCATGGTTGAGGGCATCCGATATAATTGCATCTTCCTCTCCCAATAGTGGCTCAAAAACACCGCCATTGGCATCAAAACATGCAGCATAGAGGATTGTGTCTTCTGTTCCAAAAAATTCAGCAATTTTTCTCTCCAACTCTTTGTGCAGATCCTGTGTTCCGCAGATAAAACGTACGCTTGACATTCCGAAACCCCTCTCATCCAACGCCTTTTTTGCAGCTTCAATCAGCTCTCTGTTGTCTGAAAGGCCCAGATAGTTGTTGGCACAGAAATTCAATACATCTTTTCCTGTATTTACCTTTATTTCTGCTTTTTGAGGAGATACAATTATTCTCTCATTCTTGTATAATCCGGCCTCTTCAATAGATTTTAGCTCGGCCTGTAGATATTTTTGAAAACCGCTGTACATAGTTATTTGTTATATTTAAGGTGAGGATCGTTAATATTATGAATTATCTATACAAATATATGGATTAAATTTTTAAATTATTTTGTTGGTGGATAAAAATGTGATGGAAAAATAATGGTAGTTTGGAAAATAGGTATTAAATTAGCAACCAAATAATATATTAATCTAAAAAATACAGTTATGGCATTAGAAGTAAACGATTCAAACTTCAAAGAAGTTGTTTTGAATAGCGACAAACCTGTAATGGTTGATTTCTGGGCAACATGGTGTGGCCCTTGTAAAGCATTGGTTCCAGTTGTTGAGGAAGTTGCTGCAGAGTATGAAGGTAAAGCAGTTGTTGTAAAATGCAATGTTGATGAGGCTGCTGATGCTCCAATGGAGTATGGTATCAGAAATATCCCTACTTTGTTGTTCTTCAAGAATGGTGAGTTGAAAAACAAATTGGTAGGCTCAGTTTCAAAAGCTGCCATTACAGCAGAACTTGACAAATTGATGTAATTTTTACAATATTCATTTTAAAGCTACGGTTATGAAGAAACTTGCAATAATATTATCTGTTTTTTTGTTGGCAACTCTCTCGGTACATGCCCAGAGCGGATTCGGAATTAAAGCCGGCATGAATTTCAACTCAATGTCAGATATTGAAGTGAATGACATCAAGAAATCCATCAATAGGAAAACAGGTTTCCATGCAGGTATTCTGTACAAAATAGATCTGCCTTCCGGATTTGGCATACAACCGGAACTGCTTTATATCCAAAAAGGTGGAACACTCTCAGAAGTGCAGACCGAGAGTTCTGCCCATATAGATCTTGGAAACGGAGGAGATTTCAAGATGCATTACCTGCAGTTGCCTGTAAATATACAGTGGGGAATAGATCTTGTACTTTTCAGGCCGTTCCTTATGGTCTCTCCATTTTTGAGCTATCAGATATCTAAAGAGAGCAATATTAAAGACCTTGCTTGGGATACTGAGAAACTGGGTTATGGAATAGGCCTGGGAGCCGGATTGGATATCTGGAAATTCCAGGTGTCGGGCAAATACAATTGGGATCTTGGAAAGGCTTCTGAATTCAAATTGGATGGAACAAAGACCTTCAAAGGTGGAAAGAACCGTGGTTTTGAATTGTCTTTAGCATTTATATTCTGATGGATATAAAAGAGGTAAAAATAGAACTCGGCAAAGATTGGAGCGGATATCAAGATGTTTTGGTATCCGCTCTAAATAATAAAAATGCCTTTGTCTCAAAAATCAACAAATATCTGATCGACAATGCAGGAAAACAGTTGAGGCCTGTTTTGTCGCTATTGGCGGCCCGAGCCTGTGGTCAGGCTAATGAACTTAACTACTATTGTGCGGCTGTGGCGGAGATGATACATACAGCAACACTCCTTCATGATGATGTTGCCGACAACGGTGATTTGAGAAGAGGTGTTCCAACTGTAAAGGCTGTATTTGGACAGGCAGCCTCTGTGCTGGCCGGCGATTATTGGCTGGCAAAAGCATTGGATCTGCTCACAGCATGCAATCCGCAGATTCTGGGATGTTATACAACGGCTGTGCAGGAGCTGGCGGAGGGTGAACTTATCCAGATGGAGAAATCGGAGCTGCTCGATACAACTGAAGATGATTACTATACAATCATAGCCAAGAAGACAGCAAGTCTGTTCATTGCTGCAACAAAAAGTGCGGTGCTTGCCGTAGAAGCTCCTGAAAATTATATCAAGGCAATCGTAGATTACTCTTATGAATTGGGCGTGGCATTCCAGATAAGGGATGACATATTCGACTATACGCCAAGCATGGATACAGGCAAGGCTGGTGGAGCCGACATAAAAGAGAGGAAGATTACTTTGCCGCTGCTTTGTGCCATGAAGAACTCAACCCAAAAAGAGGCTGATGGCATACGGAAGATGATAGCCCAAATAGAGAATACATTTACCAAAGGCAATGAAACTACCGACAGCGAGCAGCAGATTATAGAGCAGGTAAATGACTTTGTGCAGAAGTACAATGGCATAGCCTCTGCCCAGAAGATGCTGGAGCAGCACAGCCGCAGAGCTGTTGAGGCCCTTTCTGTGCTTCCTGATTCAAAAGAGAAAAGCCGGCTTGTAGAGCTGGCTGAGTTTGTGGGCACAAGGAACAGATAGCCCGTTGTGCCTTAAAGCCTTAAAAAATGGGAGATTTTAAAAGGATAGAGGGGATTAACCCTTGTTTGCAGGGGTGTTTTCCCGTCCTTTTGCCTCTTCAGTTTCCCAATACTCCTCATCCCATACCGGTTCTGTGAGCGGCGTGGTATTGTCTGTCATAAATGAGAGATAGGTAATCTCCAGGCCTCTCTTTATATAATGTGCCTCGTAGAATGTTTTGATTGAGAGGATCTCATCAGCTCTTCCGGAGCCATATATATCATTGTTGGCCTCATTTATTGTGAGATGGTTCTGTTGTGCCAGAGCCAGAGTATAGTTGTGGAGGTATTTGCTGTCGGTTTTCAGATTTATTATGCCGTCCGGTTTGAGGAACTTTTTATATCGTTCGAGGAACATTGTGCCGGTAAGGCGTTTTCGGGCCCTCTTCAACTGCGGGTCAGGGAAGGTGATCCATATTTCTGAGATCTCATTTTCGGCAAACAATGAGTTTATGAACTCGATTCTGGTCCTTATGAAGAGGACATTTTTCAGATTGTTTTGCTCTGCATATTTGGCCCCTTTCCACAGACGGGCTCCTTTAATATCTATTCCGATAAAATTTTTGTCGGGAAATTTCTCTGAGAGAGCTATTGTATATTCTCCTTTTCCGCATCCCAATTCAAGGATGATGGGGTTGTCATTTTTGAAAACCTCTTTTCCCCATTTGCCTTTCAAGCGGTACGGCACATTGAGTACCTCCTCTGTTGCAGGTTGGTAGAGACATGAAAAAGTCTCATTTTCTCTGAATTTCCTTAATTTGTCCTTGGAGCTCATACTATCTCTCTTCTTTTTTGAAAAATATTCCTAATCCGGTGATTTTTTTGAATATATGGTTGTTGTCCTTCTCTTTGTAAGGGCTTATCGAAAAATTCCACACACCAGATTCCCTTATAATTATATTTTTACGGTATGTTCTGTTGATGGTAATGTGTCCGTTGTTTCTGATTATGCTTTCATCTGCAGATCTCTTTCCGAACAGCAGGCAGAGAGTGTCGCAGCCCATTGCCCCGGATGGTGATGTAATTTGCAATATCAGAGGAATCTCACCATTCTCATCATCATTATAATCATACAGCCTTGCCGATAGATCCATCTGCTGCGGATCTATAGTGTCATTTATCTCCAGAGAGAAGGTTACAGCAGAGTTGAGTCCATACTCAGGATCAAGCTCCTTGAAACAGAAGCTCTTTACCGGCTTGCTGCAGGAGAATAGAGCCAGACACAACAGCGCATATATCGGCAAAAGGCGCAGAGTCATCTATTTCTTACGGTTTTTGCTCTTGTTTCTGTTATGCTTTTTGCGGTTGCCCTTCACCTCATCAAATCGGGATATGCTCTCCTCTCCGGCGGCGCTGAAGAACTCTGGAGCCTTCTCTTTCTCTCCCCTTTCGAGAAGCGACGGAGCCTTGTTGCCCTTCTTGTTCATGGCTATGATCTCTTTAACCTGATCAGCCATCAAAGGAATCATATTCGCCATACTGTGTGAGTCGTAGGAGAACCACATCTCCCCTTTGAGGATATCGGTCTTCATTAGGAATGCTTCGCCATCTTCCAGCTGCAGAGGCTCTGTGAGGCGTGGAATACGGCTCTGGGCATCGGTATATGCAGCAGCTTCATAATTTATGCAGCATTTGAGTTTTCCACATTGGCCTGCAAGTTTCTGAGGGTTTAGCGACAAATCCTGGCATCTTGCAGCCTGGGTTGTAATTGATTGGAAATCATTCATGTATCTTGAACAACAGAGAGCCTGTCCGCAAACACCCAAGCCTCCTATAAGGCCGGCCTCCTGTCGGGCACCAATCTGTTTCATCTCAATTCTGATTCTGAATTCCTCTGCAAAATTCTTGATGAGCTGCCTGAAATCAACACGCTCGTCGGCTATGTAGTAAAAAATGGCTTTGCTTCCATCACCCTGGAACTCAACATCTCCAATTTTCATGTTCAGCCCAAGGTCTGCAGCCATCTGTCTTGAACGGATCATTGTCTTATGCTCCCTTGAGATGGCCTCCTGCCACTTCTCTATATCATTGGCGCGCGCCTTGCGGTATATTTTGCGGAACTCATATGTCTCAGGATTTATCCTATCCCTTTTCAGCTGATTGGCAATTATAGGCCCCGACAATGTTACAATTCCAACATCACATCCATTCTGTGCCTCAACTACCACAATATCACCTATTTTCAGATTCTGTCCGGATTCATTTCTGAAAATGGTCTTTCTTGTATTTTTGAACCTTACTTCAAAAAGATGCATCAGATCCGACTGGCAGATGCCGTCGAGCCAATTGAAGACACTCAATTTGCAAGCCCTCCTGTTATATGTGCAGATATGCTCTCCCTTCTCATTCTGGGTCACTTCACAACCCCTCTGGCAATCATAAATTTTGCTATTTTCCATAACTCTATGCATTATAATAGATGCGATTACATAAATCGCAGAAAATAAATTTGGAATTCACATTCCTCTCAATGCAGTCGATGGCATTGTTGAAGAAATTGTATCCTTTTTCATAAAAATCGGGTTTGAGTCTTACTGAAAGTCGTTTCAGATTCTCCTGTTCTCTCTTGTTCACATAGGAGATATCCTCCAGACCCATTCCCATTATATATATTTTTCTCAAAATTTCCAGACTCTCCATGCAGAAACTCTTCTGGGCCTCCTTCCCCCAACCGGCAATATCATTCCATATATCAAACATCCCCAGAAGGTCTTTGTCTACCGCCAGATTCAGCAGTTTCATAAATATGTGGTAGTTGTCACTTTGTTCCTCATCCTGCATAATGAGTTCTACCGCTCTGCCGTAGCTTCCTCCGGAACATCTGGCCCAAAATGCAGCATCCTCCTCAGAAATATTCATATTCTTGTTGAGCGCTTCGGTAAGTATCTGTTGGTCAATAGGATGTAAATCTATAATGCGGCATCTGCTCAGGATTGTCGATATTATTTTTGAAGGATTGTGTGAAACCATGAAATAATATGTATCCGGCTGCGGCTCCTCAAGAGATTTGAGTAATTTGTTTGCCGCCTCCTGATTCATCCTCTCAGGAAACATTACCAACATCACCTTTATGCCACCCTCATACGAACTGAGACTCAGTTTTTTTATTATACCGTTGGCCTCATTTACGCTTATATTGCCAAACTTGTTCTCAATGCCCAGTGCCTTGTAGAGCTGCTGCTCACTGAACCACGGATTCTCCTTGACCAGACCCCTCCATATCGGGTAGAACTCCTCAATTTCAGCCCTTTTATCTTTCCCCACAATGGAAGAAGTATTTATAGGGAATGTAAAATGGAGATCGGGATGGACAAGTTTGCCTGTTTTGCTGCATTGGTTGCATTTTCCGCAGGAATCGCCGTTGCTGCGGTCTGTACAGAACATATATGATATTGTAGCAAGTACAATATGCAGAGCTCCGTAGCCATGTTTTTCGGTAAAAAGCAGGGCATGGGGCATGCGGTTGGAATCAACCATGCTCCGCAGATTGCAGATAATCTCTCTATGTCCTAGTATCTCTCCAAATTGCATGGCGTAAAATTACAGTTTTTTATCCAATTATCAGCATCTGGCAATTGCGGCAATCAAATTTAAGTTCCAGAGAGTTATCGCCGTTTATAAGTTTGAGAGGCTCCTTTATGGCAGAATTCCTTCCCCCGTTCTGATGGTTAGGGCAGATGCCCAACTCATATTTTATACAATATTTGGTCCTCATCAGCTCGGCTTTCGTCTCTGGAGTTATCTCATATGCATCAGCAATCTTTTCAGCACCGCATTCTCGGTACACTTCGTGTGACAATCTGTTTGAACAGTTTGCCAGATAGTTCAGATTTGAATTGCAGACCTGTGGTTTTGTATTCACGGAGCTGCGGCTATATGCCGGTGTCCTCCAGAGTGTTGGGATAATCTCCTCTATTTTTGCCGCCATTTTTCTGCGCAATTCATTCAGCTGGCTTGCCGGGATGAATGGTACAATAATGCTCTCATCTATTGATTTTAGTTCAAATCTGAAAATTCCGCTGCTTTTTCCCAATTGTCTGTAGAGGTTGGCTGTGGCCAGTTCCAGATTTGTTGCGGCTTCAAATTTATCCCCGGCAGATATGGAACAGGTATATTTCTCAGTCTCATTCGTGCGACCCCATTGTGCGGCAAGGATGAGGCTTCCATCTGCATCTTTTTTCAAGTGGAGTGCTACCGGAATGGTCCTCTGGGGCATATTTTTCTCAAGTTCCCTCTCAAAGGCAATGTTGAAATTGCGGTATATTACACTTCCTTGTGGTATGGTTGTCTTCTCGGTAGTGGTTACCGTATTACCATTGCAGCTGTTTGCCCTTATGCCGGTTATTCCGCCACCACGCGAGATGAAGCACAAGCCGTCTCCATTTATAATAGGTGTGGTTGTCTGTCCGTCTTTTGTCAGCAACTGATATGTGAATTGGAACATTCCCTGCCTGTCTTTTCCGCTTTTTGTTATCTTCCCGACAGGTTCTCCAATATATTTGGCACCGCTGCCGCTCTGCCATTTTCCCCGTTGTCCATCTATGAAGAACTGGGTGTAGCCCCTGTTGAAAGTCAAATATGGGTTGGGTTTGAAACCTCCGGTCACATCTCCGGCAGAGGCCCTTATATACAGCGGGTTCTCTGCAAGGAAGAGATCTATCTTTTCACGGTAAAGTCTCACGATATTCTTTATGTATGAGATATTTTTGAGGCGTCCTTCAATCTTGAATGAGGTTACGCCTGCCTTTACAAGCTCTGGAATGCGCTCGCTGAGATTGAAATCTTTCAATGAAAGTATAGGAAAATCCTTCAGAAGAACCTTTCCGGAGCTGTCTGTGAGTGTATACAGTGAGCGGCAGGCTTGGGCACATGCTCCACGGTTGGCGCTTCTGCCTGTGAGCTTCTGGCTCAGATAGCACTGTCCGCTGTAGCTCACGCATAGGGCTCCATGTACAAATGTCTCGATATCGGCCCCGACGCTCTTCTTGATATCTGATATCTGCTCCAGGCTCAGCTCCCTGGCAAGAATCAGCCTCTGGAACCCGAGACTCTCCAGAAATTTGGCCTGTTCTGTTGTGCGGATATTTGTTTGTGTGGAGGCAAATAGGGGAATTGGCGGTAAATCCATTTTCAATACCGACAGATCCTGCACAATCACAGCATCACACCCTATTTCCCAAGCTTTGGATATGCTCTTTTGAGCCTCCGCCAATTCATTGTCATACAAGATGGTATTCACCACCATATATACTTTTGCCCCAAACTTGTGGGCGTAAGATGCCAGTTCCGCAATATCGGAAAAGGAGTTGCCGGCACTCTCACGTGCTCCGAATTTAGGGCCTGCAATATATACGGCATCGGCACCACAGTCAATTGCCGCAATGCCGATGTCCTTATTTTTAGCCGGAGCAAGAAGCTCAAGCTCTATTTGCATAATGCTGCTACTTTTGCTTTAGCAAACTCACCAAGTTTTGCATCAGCTGCAATAAGTTTGTAATACTCACAAGCTTTTGCGCTGTTTCCTTTAGCCTCGTAAGATCTTGCAAGGTTGTAGTTTACATTTGCATTGGCTTTAGCCTTTGAAAGAAGCTCAATAGCATCGTCATATTTTTTCAATGCAACAGCTGCTGTTCCACCAATCATGTATGCATTAGGGTTCTCACCATATTCCAATGATTTCTTTGCATTGTCAAGAGCTCCCTGGCTGTTTTTTGCTCTCAAATCAGCGTTGGCTTTCTTTACATAAACATTAACCAATTGTTTCTTTGCATTTGCCTCCTGACCAAGAGTCATAGCTTTCTCAAATGCTGCAATAGCTCCAGCTGCATCACCCAACTGGTTTTTGCACATGCCTATTCTCAAGTAAGCCATTCCGTTATCAGGATCCTCTGCAAGAGCCTTCTCATATTCTACGATAGCCTCAGCAAATTTTTTCTCATTGAGGAGCTGGTTACCGTCGGTAATGAAGATAAGAGGAATAAGCTCCTTAGCCTCACTTGCAGTCTCAGCATCACCCCACTCGGTAGCTTTTGCGATAGCCTCTTTGAATTTTGCAATAGCTCCATCCAAATCTTTGGCATTTGCAGCCTCTTTACCTATTTTAACCAATATTCTAGGGATAATACCTTTACACTCTGTAGCCAATTGAGTTCCGGCCTCACCAGCAGCCTCTGCAAGTGACAATGCTTTCTGGAATCCGGCAAGAGCATCATTATCATTGCCTTCAGTCAGAGCTGTAGCTGCATTGTTGTAAACTTCAGTTGCTTCACCCAAATCCTGTGCATAAGCATTTGCGAAAACAAATAGTGAAGCAAATGCCATAATCAAAAATTTACTGAATCTTTTCATGGTTTTTCTTTTTTAAATTTTAGAGTATGTGGTTTTTATATTCAATAATCGTGCTAATTGCCTTATTTTTTTTGCAAGCAGAGACAAAAATAAAAAAAAATACAGACAGAGACAAAAAACCATATGAAATTTGTACTTTTGTGGGATATACCTCCAAAATAAAAAGATATGAAGCAGTTTATCGGGATATTAGCAATATTGATTTGTGTTTGCAGCAGCTTGTTTGCCCAGGATGTTGAACAATTACCGGAAGATCCGAGGGTAAAAAAAGGCACTTTGGCAAACGGATTGTCATATATTCTCATAAAGAACAAGGATATAAAGGGGAGTGCCCATTTTGGAATAGCCCAAAAGGTTGGAACTACGCTGGAGAATGAGAACCAGAAGGGAATGTTCAAAATGCTGGAGACTCTTACAGTGAGGGGAACCCGCAACTTTACCGATTCCACCATTACACAATATCTGAAATCTATCGGCCTCTCTTCGGATGATATCTCCTTCTCAACAAAGGATGATGACATCACCTATCTTATAAAGAATGTTCCGGTAGGCAAGGGCAATAGTATAGACTCTTCACTCCTGATATTGTACAACTGGCTGGGTTCAATCAATATTGATGAGGAGGATATCAGAGAGGAGATACCTTTTGTAAAGAACAGGCTCTTCTATGAGTGGGATGCAGAGAAGAGGCTCAGATGCAAATTGTTGGAAGAGCTCTATCCCGACAGCGGCTATGCAGATATGAAATATTCTGATATCGAGAAGATCGGCAATTTTACCTCAAAAGATCTGAGGAACTTTTATTATACATGGTTCCGTCCGGATTTCCAAGCTGTTGTTGTGGTTGGAGATATCGATCTCAATCTTATCGAAACAAAAGTGAAGTCGATTTTTGTAACAATTCCAAAACCTCTGGATAAGAAAAAGAGGAGTTACTACAAACCGAAACCTTTTGATGGAGTGAAGGTGAGTATCCTCAAGGATAAGGAGTATGACAAGACAAAGATCTCCATAGATATATTGAAGGAGCCGCTTGTTGCAAAATACAAGAAGACATCGGTTCCGTTCATTCAGGAGTATATGGACCATGCAATATCGAATCTGGTTGCTGGACGTATCCGCGACGGTATTATAAATCAGAATCTTCCTATAACAAATCTTGTGGTGGAGAAGGGAAAATTCATGAATATGCACAATCTCGAGGCCTTTTCTATATCATTTGAGACATTGCCGGAGATGATCTATTCATCAACCGCTTTTGTAAATGCCGAGATTGGAAAGATGGCAAAGTATGGTTTCAATGGCCAGGAGTTCAGCAAATCCAAGGATATATATTTCAGAGAACTTGAGAATCTCTATGACAACAGGAGCAAAATGGGCAATGATGCCTATCTTAAACGGGCCCTGGACTACTACTACGACGGATTTTCATTGGCCAGTGTTGAGCTGAAATTTGAGATAATGAAAGAGATTCTCTTTACCATAACCCTGAATCAGCTGAATAAATATGCTGAGGCTATGCTGGGGCAGGAGGATAATGTGGTGATATCATGCAGAATGCCTGAATATGAGGGAATTGAGGAGATAACTCCGGAGAGGGTTCTCTCTGCCTACCGCGATGCCGGTCTCAAGACTCCTTCTATAGAGCACGAGGCTCCGGTTGTTATCTGGCCACAGTTTGATGCAGGCAGGGGGCTATCGGCTGCAATTACATCGGAGGTTTCAGACCCTGTTACAGGAGCATCTGTGTTCATGCTTTCAAACGGCGCAACAGTGGTGCTTAAAAATACAAATTCAGACACCGTCGCATTCAGGGCTGTAAGTAAAGGTGGCCTCTCTCTCGTTCCGGGTGCAAATTTGGGCAATTCCGGATATATTAATGATGTATTGAATCTTGGAGGCCTTGGAAATTTCTCACAGCCGAATATGGCAAGACTATTCTCATACAACAATATGGATCTGAGGGCGGGCCTTAGTGAAAATATGGAGCACCTCGACGGATATTCTGATAAAAAGAACCTTGAGAAACTGATGCATGCCATCAATTGGAGCCTTACCGAACGAAGGGCGGATGAGGCGGCCTTTGATGTCTACAAAAAGGGAAAGGTCTTTGAGACCTCCTACCGAAGCCTCTCTCCGGCAAATGCATTCAGAGATTCGATACTCTACTATAATTACAGCAACAAGAACTATGTGAAAAGGGCCGGCAAGGAGGAGGTGGCCGGCATGCAGTATGCAAAGATGCTGGAGCAGACTAGGAAAAGGTTCTCCAATGCTGCTGATTTTGTCTTTGTCTTTGTGGGCAATGTGGAAACCGAGATATTCAAGGAGATGATTGTCAAATATATAGGCGGTATTCCAGGTAATGTTTCACAAAAAGAGGACTGGTTCATTATACCAAACTACCTTACCAAGGGCAATGTTGAGAGGCGATTCCTCTACAGAATGATAAATCCGCGTACATATTCAAATGTAACATACTCTTTGGGCATGGAGTATAATCTTGAGAATTATGTTCTGGGTAACCTTCTCGAGGCATATCTCAAGAAGGTGTTTGACGGAAGGAACGTGAGGCGTCTTGTAACCAGAGCCGATTTGTCTTTGGGATTGAAATATTATCCTGAATCGATATTGGAGGTAAATGCCTATTTCGAAACCGACAGTCTGAACTCTGGAAATGTGATGGAGATTATGGCTAACTCTTTGAAGGAGGCTGCGGATGGCATATCTGCCGCATATTTCACCCAACTCAAAAAAGATATTGCCGGCTCTTTCAAGAAGAAGAGTGTTACCCGTGAATACTGGCTGGATATCATGTCGCAGCGATATATGATAGGCAAGGATTTCCACAGCAATTATATCAAGGTTCTGGATGCTCTGGGAGCAGATGATTTTGCTGCATATGTCGGGAAACTCCTCAATGAGGGCAACAAAGTCTCCATAGTAATGGATGGAACAACAAAGGATGTAAATACCCAGAACCTCTTTAAAGAGAATGAGTTCATAAAGGATTTCTTTAATGTCTACTAATATTGGAATATGAGAGAGAGGATGTCATATATAGTTGAGATAGGCAACTGCCTTGTATCATCGGAGATAATTACCGAATATTTTGCATGTGATTACCAGGCCTGCCATGGCTGCTGCTGCATTATAGGCGATAGTGGCGCGCCAATGGAGGATGGTGAGGAGAAGCTGTTTGAGCAGGAGTATGGCGGTTATGAACATCTTCTTACACCAGAGGGAAAGGAGGCCTTGAAACAGCAGGGCTTTGCTGTAACTGATAGGGATGGTGACCTTGTAACACCTCTTGTAAATAATGAAGAGTGTGCCTATACCTGTTTCGATTGCGACGGAAACTGTTTCTGTGCAGTGGAGAAGGCCTACTATGCCGGCACCTCAAAATTCCAGAAACCAATCTCCTGCAGATTGTATCCGATAAGAGTCTCAACCCTCTCCAATGGTATGCTCGCGTTAAATCTGCACAGATGGCAGATCTGCAGGGATGCCTTCAAAAAGGGAGAAAAAGAAAAGATTCCCGTATATAAATTTCTACGGGAACCTTTAATTCACAGATTTGGAGAAGAATTCTACTCTTCGCTCGAAGAGGCTGCCAACAGCCTTTTGGCCTCTAAATAGTCCTTCTCGTCTACAAGAAGTTCAATGGCGAGCAATCCGGTGTTGGGCATTGTTACATAGGGCATATTCTCATTTGCCACCCAGGCCGGAATACCGTTGCTCTCAAGCATACCCTTTGCAACATTTGCACTGAAGGCATTGTTGTATCTGGCAACGCATGTTCTCATAAATGCTTCCTCCTTATAATAGTGTTGGTGTATTAGTCACGCTCTCTCATTAGATACTCGATGCTGCGTGAGAAGCGCAATGTATCTTTCCTGAGTCCTGAGATTGTTGCCGGTATATCGGAATAGTCAATGACAACAGCATCCTCATATGTCCTCATGAAACGGAGGAACTTGTTTTTCAATCTGAATGTGAGAGATGTCTCTGTTTCGCTCTCCAATACAAAATTGGCATTCTCAAAAAGTGTTATGATCTCCTCTTTCTTTGTCTTCAGGTTCTCTGCTGTATAGATCTTTTTCTTCTGGTATCCTACAAATGGATATACACCTGCAAAAGCAATAAAGAAGAGGAGAATCTTCCACCATGCACCCTCTTTGAACAGGTCAAATACTGTAGTACCTTCAGGCCTTGTAGATGTATAGAACATTATGGTTACAAGGATGCAGAAAAAAATGGCGATGTAAAAGAAATACTTTACAGATCTGATAAGATGTTTTTTCATATAATTGTTTTTTATTTGTAATCAGGATTGTGAGCATGAATTTTGCATGTGCAATAGGCATGCCTTAAGGCTCGCAAATTTAAGAATTTTTACTACTTTTGCAATTCAACGCATGTATTTATATAAAAAATAAGAGATATGGAAAAGAATTTTAAGGTTTTGATTGGATCTCTTGCCGGAGTTGTTGTTCTTCTGGTGGGAATTTTAATTTATGTATGGGTAGACCGTAACAGCCTTATTAATGATTTGACAGTTGATAAAGAGACTCTTACTGCAGAAATGGTGCAATTGCAGCAAGATTATTCTGCCCTTTCAACAACAAATGACACTCTGAATAATGAGCTTATGCTGGAGAGGGAGAAGGTTGCACAGCTGATTGAGAGAGTTCAGAAGACAGAGGCCAGAAACAAAGCACAGTTGCGCAAATATGAGAAGGAGCTTGGCACATTGCGCTCAATAATGAGAGGTTATATCAAGCAGATAGACTCGTTGAATACTCTTAATACCACATTGAGGAAAGAGGCTGCCGTTGCCAAGAAGGAGGCACGTGAGAGCCGCAACAAATATGAAAATCTCAAATCTACAACAGAAGAGTTGGGCAAGCAGGTTGAACTTGGTTCTATCGTGAAGGGACGTGGCCTTACAATGGTTGGCGTAACTGAAACAGGAAAAGAGACCGACAGAAGCAGCCGTACCGCAAAACTGAAAGCATGTCTGAACCTTGTTGAGAATACTTTGGCCAAGAAGGGCCCTCGTACCGTTTATATAAGGGTAAAAGGTCCGGATGGAATCCTCATGACAAGCGACCAGCAACAGATATTCAGCGTAAACGGTGAGCAGATGATCTACTCGGCATCACGTCAGGTGGACTATCAGGGATCTGAGGTTGAGATATGCATATACTTCTCTGCAGGACAGAAATTCGTAAAAGGAGTGTATACAGTTGATGCCTATACAACCGAAGGCAAACTTGCATCAGGCGATGCACTGTTGAGATAATTTACCGCATAAATCCTCTACTGTTGGCCGGTATCTATATTCATATACCCTTCTGCTCGCAGTTCTGTACATACTGCAATTTCTACTCTGTAAAGCAGTTGGGGCTGAGAGAGCAGTTTGTGGATGCCCTGCTCGGGGAGGCGGCCGTCAAAAGGGATTTTTTTAAAGATACAAGGAGTTCCGTAACCACTATATATATTGGTGGCGGAACTCCTTCTGTTTTGCCTCTACCTATGTTGGAACGCCTCGTTGGTGGTGTAAAGGAGCTGTTTGGCTTGCAGTCTGGTATAGAGGAGTTCACAATTGAGGTGAATCCAAATGATATTACCCCAGAATATGCTGCAGGACTTGTTGCACTGGGCGTAACAAGAGTGAGTATGGGCATACAGTCCTTTATTGCCTCTCATCTGAAGTGGATGAACCGCAGGCATACGGCAGAAGAGGGTGTTTGTGCATTCAGAATATTGCGTGATGCCGGAATAAAAAACATTAGTCTCGATCTGATTTTTGGGTACGAACTCCTTTCTGAAGAGGATTGGAAGTATAATATAGATCGGATGACAGCCCTTGCTCCGGAGCATATTTCTGCCTATCAGCTGAGTATAGAGTCTGGCAGTGCGCTTGGTGCAATGGCAAGAAGGGGTGAGTATCGGGGGCTCAGTGATGCCGAATGTGAGAAACAGTACCATTTGCTTCAGAGAAAACTCTCAGAAGCGGGATATGAGCAGTATGAAATATCAAATTTTGCAAAGAGAAATTCCGATGGCGAGGTTATGAAATCTCAGCATAACAGCTCCTATTGGGATGGCACTCCCTATCTGGGGCTTGGGCCGGCTGCGCACTCCTTTAACGGCAAGTATGCGCCTGATGGACCAAAAAGATTGTGGAATACTCCGTCGGTAAAGAAATATTGCAATTACTACAATAAAGGGGAGGGGCTTTTGTCCGACATTTGCGGATATGAGGAGCTCTCTGCCGAAAATATCTTTGATGAGACTATAATGCTGGGGCTGCGCCGCACCTGCGGATTTTCACTGGAGAGCCTCGATAAACAATTTTTATCTCAAATAACACCTCAGATTAACAGCCTGATTAGTAATGGCTTGCTTGTGATGGAAGGTGATAATGTCAGAATTCCTGCACATAAATTGTTTGTCTCTGACTTTATCATAGAGCGACTGTTTGTATAGAAAAAACGGTCATTAAAATGCGACAAAATCCTAGCGAATTTAGCTAAATAAAATAGGAATTGCAAATTTTGAGCATAAAAATTCTACGGGCATTTCCTATTTCGAACATTTTCCCAATCCAAATAACAATCGGCTGTCAAAGCTACATATAGGTAATACAAGGTATTACCAAGGGTTTATAGTGCTGATTTTTAACCACCGTTTTATGTTATCGGTTATATGTGGTTTTGCGGCATTACAATTTATAAAATAAATAACCTAATTTTTAACAAATGAAAAGTATTAAACTATTTTTCATATCACTTTTGGTTTTATCAGCTATAAATATATGTCAAGCTCAAGATGCTAAAATACAAGCGGTGTCTGGAGTTGTGTTGTATGCTGAGGATAATGAACCGGTGATAGGTGCGTATGTCCAGATAGAGGGAACGAGTATCGGAGCAATAACCGATTTAGACGGAAAATTTGAGATAAAAAATGTACCGTCTACTGCAAAATATCTCATTGCCTCTTTTATGGGTTTGAAGGATGCAAAGGTTGCAATTGCATCAGAGGTGAAAATTATGATGGCTTCTGATACTGAACTTCTGGAAGAGGTTGTGGTAACAGGAATGCAGAAGATGGACCGAAGATTATTTACAGGTTCGTCAGTAAAAGTTGATGCCGATGATGCGAAGTTAAATGGTATGAGTGATGTCAGTCGCTCTCTTGAGGGTAAAGTTGCCGGTGTTTCTGTTCAAAATATATCGGGAACATTCGGAACTGCACCTAAAATTCGTGTGCGAGGTGCAACTTCCATTTATGGCAGTTCCAAACCACTTTGGGTTGTTGATGGTGTCATTATGGAAGATGTGGTAAATGTGAGTGCAGACCAACTTTCTTCAGGTGATGCAACAACTCTTATCAGTTCTGCAATAGCTGGATTGAACTCTGATGATATTGAGAGTTTTGATATTTTGAAAGATGGTTCTGCTACATCCATATATGGAGCAAGGGCTATGGCCGGAGTTATAGTTGTAACAACCAAGAAGGGTAAATCCGGTCAGAGCAGATTGGGGTATACCGGTGAATACACAATGAGGTTGAAGCCTAATTACGCTACATTCAATATTATGAATTCCCAAGATCAGATGTCGGTGTATCAGGAGTTGCAGCAAAAAGGTTATTTGAATTATGCAGAGACTTCAAATGCTGCCGATAGTGGAATTTATGGAAAAATGTATCAGCTTTTGAGTGAATACGACAGTTCAAGCGGACAATTTGGACTAGAAAATACACCTGAAGCAAGAGCTGCATATCTGAGAGCTGCGGAGTATAGAAATACCGATTGGTTTGATATTCTGTTTAAGAATTCTATTCAGCATAACCATTCAATCAGTTTGTCGGGTGGTACAGAAAAGGGTACATACTATGCCTCGTTGAGTGCAATGGTAGATCCGGGATGGACAGATCAAAGCTCTGTATATCGATATACCGCAAATGTCAACTCTTCTTATAAAATTTCCAATAGTTTGCAACTGAACTTAATAGGAAACGCCTCTTACAGAAAGCAGCGTGCTCCGGGCACATTGTCAAGCAATATTGATGCTGTAACAGGAGAGGTAACACGTGATTTTGATATAAATCCGTATTCATATGCTTTAAATACATCAAGAGTACTTGATCCTGAAGAGTTTTATACCAGAAATTATGCTCCGTTCAATATACAGCATGAGTTGCAGAATAACTATATAAATCTGAATGTTACTGATTTCAGAACTCAGATGGAGTTAAAGTACAAACCTATAAAGAGTTTGGAATTCAGCGCATTGGGAGCTGTAAAATATACCGCAACATCGCAAGAACATCATATTCTTGATGATTCTAACCAGGCTCAGGCCTACAGGGCAATGGGTACATCTACTATAATGAATTCCAATCCATTTTTGTATGTAGACCCCGATAATCCATATGCTCTTCCGATATCTGTATTGCCAGAGGGCGGTATATATAACAGGACCGACAATTCAATGTTGGGTTATGATTTTAGAGCCACAGCAAACTTCAATACCACAATTAAAAATAATCATATAATAAATCTGTATGGTGGTACAGAGATAAATAATATTATCAGACATAGTTCTTGGTTCCGAGGATGGGGTATGCAGTATACTTTGGGACAAATTCCAAATTATGCTTACCAGGTATTTAAAAAGGGATCTGAGGAGAATACGAACTATTATACTCTAACTGACTATTATGAAAGGAATGTGGCATTTTTTGCAAATGGTACATACTCCTATAAAGGCAAGTATACATTGAATGGTACTATCCGCTATGAGGGAACCAATAGGCTTGGAAGATCACGTAGCGCGCGATGGCTTCCTACCTGGAATATTTCTGCAGGATGGAATGTTCATGAGGAGAAATTTATGGAGTCACTCTATCCGGCCATCTCTCACCTTACACTTAAAGCGTCATATTCTTTGACTGCCGACAGAGGTCCTGCGAGTGTAACCAATTCAATGGCGGTGATTTCCAGCGCAACTCCATGGCGCCCTTTTGCGAGTGTGAGAGAATCTGGACTTTTTATATCTGATTTGGCAAACCAAGATCTGACATATGAGAAGAAGCATGAGTTCAATATTGGTTTGGAGGCCGGTTTTCTGCACAATAAGATAAATTTTGTTTTTGACTGGTATACGAGAAATAATTTTGACTTGATAGGTGTAATAAGCACATCCGGAGTTGGAGGAGAGATTCAAAAGATGGGTAATGTGGCATCGATGAAGTCTGATGGTTTTGAGATGAGCTTGTCAACAACAAATATCAAGACCAAGAATTTCACATGGGAGACCAACTTTATCTACTCGCACGCGCGTAATGAAGTTACTGAACTTAAAACAGTGGAGAGAGTGATTGATTTGGTGGCTGGAACTGGTTTTGCTCAGGAGGGTTACCCTGTTCGCAGTATCTTCTCAATACCTTTTGTAGGGTTGAATGAGGAGGGACTTCCTATGTTTAAGGATCAAGATGGTGGAACATCGGTCAATAACATCAATTTTCAGGAGAGTAGTCCGGAAAAATTGAAATTCCTGGAGTATTCTGGTAGTGCCGATCCTACAGATGTTGGTTCTTTGGGCAATGTATTCACATGGAAAAATTTCAAACTTAATGTGTTTATCACATATTCATTTGGAAATGTGATTCGTCTGGACCCCGTTTTCAGAAGCAGTTATGATGACTTGACCTCCATGCCAAAAGAGTTTATGGATAGATGGATGGTGACAGGTGATGAAAAACATACCAATATACCTGTCATTGCCAGCATATGGCAAAATAAGAGGAATAGTCAGCTGAGTTATGCCTACAATGCATATAACTATTCTACAGCCCGTATTGCTGATGGTGGTTTTGTGAGAATGAAAGAGATCTCTCTACAATATGATTTCCCAAAAACCATAACAGATGCGATGAAGATAGGAAGTATGTCGTTAAAGTTGCAGGCGACCAATCCATTCCTGATTTATGCAGATAAGAAATTGAACGGTCAGGATCCTGAGTTCTTCAACACAGGTGGTGTGGCTGTTCCTGTTCCTAAGCAATTCACTGTTACATTAAGATTCGGACTTTAAAATTCAGAAAGAATGAAAAAAAATATAGTATTATTGACACTGATGTTTTTAACATTGGTTTCGTGCGACAAGTATCTGGATAAGCTTCCTGACAATAGGGCTGAGGTTGATACAGAGATGGAATTTGAGAAGATTTTGGTGTATGCTTATCCACAGACTGGTTATCTTCTTCTCAGTGAGTTCATGTCTGACAATATAGATGATTATGGCCCAACTAATCCATATTCCGACAGATTTGTATATCAGGTTTATAATTGGCATGATGTAACAGAGTCTGACAATGAATCTCCGGAACGTGTGTGGACTGCCCATTATTATGCAATAGCACATGCAAATCAGGCATTGCAGGCAATTGAAAATGCAGGTGGTGCAACCACTGAGAATCTCAAACAGGCTAAAGCCGAAGCCCTTCTTTGCAGAGCATACAACCACTTTATGCTGGTAAATTTGTTCTCATTGAACTACAATAGCAAAACAAGTGCATCGGATCTTGGTATACCATATATCGAGACACCGGAGGAGCAGTTGTTGGTTGCTTATCCAAGAGGAACAGTAGCTGAGGTATACAGTAAGATAGAAAAGGACTTGGAGGAGGCATTGCCTATGGTGGGAGATTCGTACTATTCTGTTCCAAAATATCACTTCAACCAAAAGGCAGCTTACGCATTTGCCACACGCTTCTACCTTTACTATGAAAAATGGGATAAGGCTGTGGAGTATGCAGACAAGTGCCTGGGATCTGTTCCTAAAACTATGCTGAGGGATTGGGAATACCAGTCAACCATGACTCAAGATATAGGAGCGATTACTGAGCATTATATTGATGCCTCTTTGAATGCAAACTTACTGTTGCTGACAGGCTATTCAAAGGTGGGATTGGTATTTAATAACTATTATATGTATGCCAGATACTCTCATGGTTCATATATTGCCTCTCATGAAACTTGTCTTGCTGAAAATGTGTTTGGCGGATCACCTTCGAGCGATTACTATATGACACCGAAAGTTTATGCCGGAACAAATATCGACCGTGTCATATTCTGGAAACTTCCATATTTATTTGAGTACACCGATCCAGTAGCAGGTATCGGATACTATAGAACTGTTTATCCTGCCTTTACTGCAGATGAATGTCTTTTGAATAGGGCAGAAGCTCTTGTTATGCTCGGAAAAAATGATGAGGCCGTGGCTGATCTCAATACATGGATGCATAATATCTATAAAACAGATACAGACCTGACAGCAACAAAAATCAGGAGATTTTACAATAGTATAAATTATTCAACTTGGAATAAATCTACTGTAAAAAAACATCTTAATCCAGCATTTGAAATAGGAAGTGAAAGTGGTGTGCAAGAAGCATTGCTTCAGTGTGTGCTGGGATTCAGGCGTATA
This sequence comes from Bacteroidales bacterium, assembly GCA_017935505.1. Lineage (GTDB taxonomy): Bacteria > Bacteroidota > Bacteroidia > Bacteroidales > UBA932 > Egerieousia. The sequence goes on from JAGBHM010000017.1 coordinate 152,034, forward strand.
GAAACTCTTTTGCAGGGACTAAGATGGTTTGATATAAAACGATATGGTATTGAGGTTGAGCGCAGGGTTATGAATGCAGATGGAGAACCTGCGGAAAAGACTGGAGAGCTTCTTAAAGATGATCTTCGTCGGGCAATTCAAATTCCGCAAAAAGCTATAGATGCAGGTATCGTGGCTAATCCAAGATAATTTTTATAAACGTTTGAGATTATGAAAAGATTAGGAATATTATACATAATTATAGCACTCTCTGTTTTTGCGGTGTCATGTGAGAAGGATGAGCTGAGCAGTGAGAGTGTAATCAAAGTGTCTCAATATGAGGAGAATGACTTTGACAAATGGTTGAGAGTGAATTATCTCAATCCATATAATATTGATTTTATATACAGATATGAGTTTATAGAGTCTGATATGAACTATTATACAGTTCCGTCCGATATGGAGAGTTCAATCATGATGGCTCACCTTGTGAAGTATCTGTGTATTGAATCGTATGATGAGGTTGCCGGAATTGATTTTACCAGAAGGTACTTTCCTAAAATGTTTTTCCTGATAGGAGAGTTTGAGTACAGAAATAACGGAACTTTTATTCTTGGAACAGCCGAAGGAGGCAAGAAAATACTTTTGTCTGGATTGAACTACCTGAAAAATATGGTTAACAATATAGAGGCTCTGAACTACTACTATATCAAGACCATTCATCATGAGTTTGTCCATATTTTGAATCAGACATGTGATTTTTCAGCCGATTACCAGTTGATTACAGGAACAGGATATGTGGCTGATAGCTGGAGTGAATACCCGTATACAGAGGGTTATCTACAGAGAGGATTTATAAGTGCTTATTCTCAACAGTCTGCGGATGAGGATTTTGCGGAGATGATGTCGACGTATATCACAAACTCGGAGGAGTGGTGGAATGAGCAGATGGAAATTGCCGGTGAGAAAGGTAGTATGTATATAACCAAAAAACTGGATATAGTGCGCAGCTATATGGCTGATGAGTTCAATATTGATATTGATGAGTTGAGGTCAACTCTGATGCGCAGGCAGAAAGATATTGAGGAGGGTAAAATTAATCTTACATCAGTGGAAATCAAATAGTTTGAATAGCAATGAAACAGATCAGAATATTAACGTTAATAGCAATATTTGGAATTTCGCTAGTATGTTTCTCGTGCGAGAAAGATGATGCGGGTAATTTTGACAAGTCTGCTACAGAGCGTTTGCAGGAGAGGATAGACGAGGTCTACAATCTCTTGAAGAGCAGTACAAATGGATGGGTAATGAAGTATTATATAGGTTCTTCACAGTCTGGTGGAGGATATATTTATACTCTTAAATTCAATGAGACAGAAGCTGAAGTCGGCTTTGAACTTTCCGAAAGCATTTTTGGAAAAGGATTGGGAGAGACAATAACATCTCTTTATAAAATTACTGATGACAGTGGTCCTGTGCTCTCTTTTGATACGTACAATGAGTATTTGCACTACTTCTCTACACCTAGCAGTGGCAATTATCAGGCTATGGGTGGCGATTTTGAGTTTGAGATATTTGATGTGCAGTCAGACAAGATTACGATGATAGGCCGTCGTTCCCGGAATCTGATAGTTTTGGAACCTCTTACTCAATCGTCGGAAGAGTATTTGTCTGGAGTTGCCAATATCTCTAAAAATTTCATCCCATACTATCTGAATGGTACAGTTGGCAGTAAAACCATTACTGGTACTGTAGATTATGGAACAAGGCATATTTCATTAAAAGTAGATGATAAGGAGTATACCACTGCATTTTGCTTCACACCTGACGGGCTGTCGCTTTATGTGCCGGTAGAAATGGGTGGAGTTGAAGTGAAGGATATCAAGTATGATCTGCAGTCGATGAAGCTTTCGTCAACATCTCTGGATATTACAGGTTCTGTTCCCGACGGATGGCTTCCGTTTGACGAGTATGAAGGAAATTACAGATTGGATTATACAGGACAGTTCTATGCTAATGTCACTTTGACTCCTGGGCAATACAACAGCACTTATATACTGTCGGGTTTGAACAGAAATTATAATCTTGTGCTGAACTACAATATGCAGACAGGAAGATTGGAGCTTAAATCACAGATGATAGGTACAGTGGATGGTTATTCAATCTACTTCTGTGCATGGGCATTGGATGATGGCGGAAGCGTTACATGGGCTCCTGAAGCAGGAATGCAGCTTGTATGGAATAAAGACAGCGAAAATCCCGTTTATACATTTGAAGCAAACAGTTATACCTGGAGAAATGCTTCAGGAGGTAAGTGTGCGACAGATTCATTCATTCTTTTTGCTGTAGGCACAACTGATATCTTCTATTATGACAAGGCTGCATGGGGAACAAACGGCTATGCCCAATGGCCATATCTCGAAAGTTTAACTAAACTGTAAACAGATTGGAAATGCAAACAAATACTTCAATTAAAAAAATTATAGGGATTATATCGGTTCTATTGCCGATGATGTTCATTGCATCATGTGAAGAAGAGTATAAACCGGAAACAGTTGAATCTTCTATAAAAATTGTATCAAATAATCTCCTCTTTGGTCCAAGCGGCGGTACTGGAACTGTGGAGTTTGAGTCTGCTGAAGCTGTTAAAGCATATTCCGAGCAACCGTGGTGTGAGGTTAGTGTAGAGGGGAACAAAGTGCTTGTGAAGGCTTTGGAGTATGGAGAGCTGGAAAACCGATATTCATCAATTATTCTGGAGGCAGGTAATTCATCTGTGAGAGTTGTTGCCCAACAGAATGGTGTGATAATGAACACAGATGTGAAAGATAATTATCTTTTGACAGATGACAGTAGCGAGATCAGATTTACCATAACCTCCAATGCTGATGTTACCCTCTCTACAAGTGCAGAGTGGATAGAATGCACAAAGAGTGGGGATGAGGTAGTGGTCAAGATTTCAGAAAATGTAACCGGACATATCCGCACAGGTTGGGTTAACTGTTCAAGTGGCCAGTCTTCCAAGAAAGTGACACTGTCGCAGGCTTCGGCAAAAGACCTTTATGGTAAATATAAACTATATGGATATTCAGCAAATAACCAATTGGTTTATCTTCCTGTAACCATCTCTGCTGGAAGCGGTGAAAACGATATGATAATTAGCTGTGAAGGTGCGACATACTCGTGGAAGTTCACCGCTGCTTTTGTTCCGGAAACACATACATTGACATTGGCCAATGGTCAGTATGTCGGTGATTTTGCTATAGGAGAGGTGAATTTCTTTGTCTACTTATGTACATTATCCAAATCTACAGGAACTTTCAGCTGGGACAAGGAGCAGACATTGTCGGCATCGGTATTATATGATAATGAGAAGGGTTGTACAGTAATAGGAGTTAAACCTGAAACTGAATCATCTGCGTCTGGAGTTGTATCATATGACAGTTTGATATTTGCCGGTTTCATGAATCAGGATGCAGAGACCGGAGGTCCAAAAGGGGCTCCATCAACATATCCGGCTATTTTATATACTCCATATTTTCAAAGCTACTAACCAACTTTAAATAAAAAAGATTATGAAAACTAAATTATTAAGCCTATTGGCATTAGTTGCCTTACTGGCATTCAGCAGTTGTTCATATGATGATTCTGATCTTCAGAACAGAGTAGAGCAACTAGAGCAGGACATGACTGAATTGCAGCAGTTGGTCTCTCAAATGAATACAAATCTGCAGGCGTTGCAAACAACTGTTGATGTTTTGAATTCCGGAGATTATATTACCAATATAGCTCCTGTTACTTCGGATGGTGAGACTATAGGTTACACCTTATCGTTCGGTAAAAATGATCCTATTACCATTTATCATGGTACAGATGGTTCTACTCCTGCAATGAGTGTTGCAGTTGGTGATGACGGACAGTATTATTGGACTGTAAACGGCGAAATTCTTAAAGATGCACAAAATAATCCTGTTAGTGCCGCCGGTGTTGCTCCGACACTCCGTATCAACGATGGCGTATGGCAATATTCAATCAATAATGGCCAAACCTGGACAAACATCGCAATAAGCGGTTATGCAGGTGTTATTTTCAAGAGTGTTGAGGTTGGCGAAAATTCTGTGAAAATTGAACTTGGAGATGGAACTACTTTTGAGATTCCACTTATGAGCGAGTTCAAACTGTTGGTTGATCAGAATTATTATTATCTTGAGAATGAGGGTGTAATTACAGTAAATTATACTATTGAAGGGTCTGATGATATGACATCTGTTATCGCTTTCCCAAGTGGTGATGTTACAGCTGTTGTAACTAAAGATGGTAATTCCAAAGGTTCTATTAAGATAACAAAAGGGGCAGATGTTAATGGTGATGTTCAAGTTCTTGTTATGGCAAGCAACGGAAAAGGACAAAAAGATTATCAGATTTTGAATTTTGCCGATATTCAATTGACAGTAACATCGGTGGATGTTGCATTTACAAATGCAGCAGGTACACAGGAAGTTGAGATATCATCAAATGTTGAGTATACTATAGCTTTGTCGGAAGAGGCTTCGTGGTTGACATATGAGGTGGCAGAGGTTAAATCATCATATACCAACGCCAAACTTACATTTACAGTAGAGGCCAATCCTTTAAGACGTGTACGTTCGGTTGATATTCAAATGATTGATAAATACGGCAATGTAATTAAAGCTATAACCGTAGCCCAAGCTGCTGCAGATTATAAAGCCGGTGGTCAAATAGAAGATATTCCGGTTCTTCCTGCATAATTTTGATTTATTAAACGTTAAAAAAAAGGATATATGAAACGTATATATAAAATATTTTCAGTGGCGCTTGTGGCATTGGGAGCCATCAGTTGCCAGGTGGAAGAGATGGAGATTGAAAAAGGCCAGATGATACAGGAAAATGGAGATTATGTTTGTGTAACTGCAGGCCTTCCATCAAACAATACAAAAGTTTCCTATGAAATGGATGCTGCCAACAATCTTGTTAAAACAGCATGGGAAAAGGGTGATGTGATTTATCGTACTCTAGGTTATAGTGGTACAGCATTTACTCAAAAGGACTCAATTTCGGCAGATGGCAAGTTTGCCAACTTTGAGGGAAATTTAAATTTGTCGGCAAATACAAATTATTTGTTTACATATCCTGTTCAGTATAGGAATTCATCGGGAGGTAATCTGAAGATACAAAATATGGATGGAACTCTGGAGACTGCCATGGCTTGTGATTATCTTTATGGTGTGGCAAGAACAGATGCCAATAAAGTTTTGGAAAATATCAATTTCAAAAGACTTACTTCATTTTTGCAGATTAAAGATGTTGATTTTGGTACAGGTGTAAACGGAACTGTTAAAGTTGTATATTTTACAGGTGCTACTGTCGGTAATAGGGCAATGATCAATATGAATAGTGGTGATACATATGGTGTTCCAACTGTTTATCGCGACAGGTCAGTTGTTATTGTGCCTTCTGAATATAATATTGCAGATGGCAAGCCTGAAAATACAGAGCCTCTTTATATAGCATTTATGCCGGTTACAGAGTCTAATGAGAGTGAAAAGGCTTCAGCTAAGGGTGATGAGTATACACTTACATTTGTTTTAGACAATGGCGACACTTATGTGAAGACTTGGAAGAGCAGCACTGCTTACACTTCAGGTAATATGTATTCTATATCATGTGACCTTGAGAAACCTATGGTATTCAATATCCAGTTTGAAGAGGATATTATCAGACAAAAACTGATTTACTATGGATATGATATGAATGCAGACTCTTTGATCAGTAATATAGAGGCATCTCTTATGACTACTCTTGGATGGGTATTTGCAGAGGATAAGAATATTACTAAATTTAATGAGTTCCAATACTTTACAGGTATTACATATATGGATGCAGATAGATCGGGTTCAAGTGGAGCTTTCTATGGCTGTACAGCTCTTAAAGAGATTACATTGCCTGCATCTCTTACAGTTATTGGATCAGATTCATTTAACGGATGTACTGCGTTGGAGAAATTTAATGTTCCTGAATCTGTTAAGAAAATCAATGCCGGTGCGTTCAGATACTGTTCGAATTTGAAAGAGATCACCATTCCGGAGACTGTAACATATATGGGTTCCGGTCTTACATTTGCAAACTGTACTTCACTCAAAACTGTGAAATGGCCAAAAGGTACTACAAATATCCCTTCACAAGCATTCTTTGAATCAGGCCTTGAGGAGTTTGTAATTAACGATAATGTAACATCTATTGATGCTTCTGCTTTTGCACGTTGTTTCTCATTGAAGGAGATAGAGATTCCTGCTTCAGTTGAAACTATAGATATGAAAGCATTTTATGAGTGTACTTCCATCACCTCATTTGAAATTCCTTCTGGTGTTAAAACTATAGGTAAAGAGGCATTCTACGGTACAGGAGCCAAATCATTCAGTTTGCCTGCAACTGTTACTTCTATTGGTGAAAATGCATTTGGAGCAAGCTCTGATCTTACTTCATTTACAATAGAGAGCGGTTCTCCGTACTCGGTATCAGAAGATGTATCTATCTTGATCAAAGGAACAGAAGCTGTTGCATTCTTTGGAAATAAAGCTTCAATTTCATTCCCTGAAAATGTGACCAAGATTGGCAATAATTTCGCTAATGGAAGTACTGTTCTTGAGAGTGTGAATATTCCGGCTGTAACTACGTTTGGCAACAATACTTTCCAAAACTGTACTAACCTTAAAACCGCTGTTTTTGCCTCAGGTGCAACAAAAACAGGTAATAATACATTCAACGGCTGTACATCTCTAACATCTGTTACTCTTCCTACTGCTATTACAGAGCTGGGAACAGGTTTGTTCCAGAATTGCAGTTCATTGAAAAATATTGAAATTCCGGATGGTGTTACAAAAATAAATAATAATGTATTCATGGGTTGTTCAAGCCTTGAATCTGTTACCCTTCCATCAACCCTTAAAGAGATTGCCCAGAATCTGTTTAATGGTTGTGCTGCACTTAAATCAATCAATATCCCAACAAGTGTTACAAAGATTGGAAATAGTGCCTTCGCAGGCTGTACAAGTCTCACAGAGCTTGTATTGCCATCAACTATTACCACAATACCAGCTGCTATGATTCAGAACTGTACAGGTATCAAATCAATTGAACTCCCTGAATCGGTAACAACAATTAATTCTAATGCGTTCAGAGGTTCCGGTTTGACATCCTTTACATTCCCACCAAAAGTAACAGTGATCAACAGCATATTTGCAGAATGTAAAGATTTGAAATCGGTAACTATACCTTCAACAATCAAGACAATACAGATGTCTGCATTTGAGGGTACCGGTTTGGAATCTATCACAATTCCGGAGCATATTACATCTCTACCGATGTGGGCATTCAAGAACTGTACAAATCTTGTAACTGTGGATATGCCTGGTGTTACAACACTTTCCGGCCAGTCTATATTTGAGGGTTGTACAAGTCTTAAAACAGTGAATATGCCAAAGGTGAAAACAATGAGTGCATTGTGGATGTTCAA
>JAGBHM010000018.1 GCA_017935505.1 Bacteroidales bacterium
AAGTTAATTAGTTTGCTCCCAATTATTGTATATTTCTTCTATATTTTTTACAGCAATTATCAGACTCTTCAAAATATTGGCCAATAATTTTCATACACTCCTCAAAAGTACAAAGTTTTTTGTAAAGTATTTCGCTCTGCTACAGTCATCCGTCTCAAGAGTCCATTCTTGTCTGCTATTTCATAATAAGATACAATTCTCTTTGAGACATTATAACATTCCAACCAACTCTAAATAGCCAAAGTCTGATTGTCCCAATTATCCTGGACACAATTAATGATTCTTCAGGCAACTTCTCCAAGACATCCGCACAGAACTCCTCTGCCGCCACATATTAATTTCTACACCTGCTCATGTATTCCTTTTTTGTTTCTGGATCCATAACATCATGATAGATTGCATTCAAGAATGCATTATATCGGCTTCCCATTAAATTTTTCAAGCCTCTATGACCTATCACTTCATGCACTATCGTATTAGACAAATCATTCCAATCCATATGGTTCTCAGGAATAACATATATCTTGTCATATGCTCCATCATAAAAGCCAAGTATTGTCCTGTTATCCCATACTTGAGACACATCAAGAGGTTCTATCCCAGCCATTGAAATTTTTTCCATATAAAAAAAGCACTCACATCTCTGCAAGTGCTTTTTGTAGCGCGACCCAGGATTGAACTGGGGACCTCATGATTATGAATCATGCGCTCTAACCAGCTGAGCTATCGCGCCATACATTTTGAGTTTGTAAGAACTTTCCCAAAAGGGAGTGCAAAAGTAGTACAATTTTGTTAAAAACCAAACGACTTCTGCTTTTGTTGAGATATCAGGACTCGAACCCGAACCAAGAGAGCCAGAATCTCTTGTGCTACCATTACACCATATCTCAGTTTGTGCCCGTTTTTTGTTTTGAGCGCACAAATATAAGTATTTATTTTTTTTCTACCAAAACTGTTGCATAAACTGCGACAGCTTCTTCGCGTCCGACGAAGCCAACTCCCTCAGTAGTAGTGGCTTTCACCGAAATAATATTTTTATTAATTTTTAGCACCGATGCTAATTTTTCTCTCATTGGCACAATATACGGAGCAATTTTCGGTTTCTGAAGAAGTATCGTACAGTCTGCATTTACCAGCTCATAACCCTGTTCTTTTATGAGGGAGTATGTGCGGTCAAGAAGTATTTTGCTGTCGATTCCCTTAAATTCCGCAGAAGTGTCCGGAAAATGTTTTCCTATATCTCCAAGGGCGAGTGCTCCAAGCAGGGCGTCGCACAGTGCATGTATAAGTGTATCTCCGTCGGAATGGGCTATGCACCCTTTTGTGTGTTCAATTTTTACACCTCCAAGATAGAAAGGTAGCCCATCCGCCAATCTGTGGACATCATATCCTTGACCAATTCTCAAATTCATGTCAATCCTTCTCCAATAAAAGTAAAACGACACAAAAATAATCCATTTTTATTATCTTTGGAGTTTAAACAGATATTAATATGGGAATATTTTTTAAAACTCCTAAACATAGGGTATTTGAGTACAAGCCCCTCTATTATGATCCGAGAAAAGAGGCCCTTGATGAGAAGATAGAGAATGCCCGCAAACGCGATGCCGGAGAGTATGTTCCCGGCGACCATATAAGAAAAGGGTTCAACCGGATGCGTTTTGATGCAAAAAGAAGCAGCGGCGCAAATCCTGTAGTGCGTTTCATTACAATTGTAGGACTTGCTGTATTGATTGCAGCCCTCTTGTATTTCACAGATGTTATAAAAGTTTTGATGGACATATAATATATAATGATAAAAGTACTGCCCAGCCATATTGCCAATCTCATTGCAGCAGGAGAAGTTGTACAACGCCCCTCTTCTGTTGTAAAGGAGCTCATGGAGAATGCCGTAGATGCCAATGCTTCCCAGGTGCTGCTCATTGTAAATGACAGCGGCCGCACCCTTATCCAAGTAATTGACAATGGCACAGGAATGACAAAGGAGGAGGCTGAAATATGCTTTGAGAGGCATGCCACATCAAAAATAGAAAAGGCAGACGATCTCTATTCCATAAATACATTTGGATTCAGAGGAGAGGCTCTCGCCTCAATTGCAGCCTGCGCAGATGTCACACTCAAGACAAGAAAGGCCGGAGAGGAGACCGGAACCGAAGTTCACATTGCTGAAAACAATATAATCAGTTCTGTACAGACAAGTTGTCCACAAGGCTGCAATATTGCTGTAAGGAACATCTTCTACAATATACCGGCAAGGAGGAAATTCCTCAAGTCGGATAATGTAGAGTATCGGCAGATTGTCTCAGAATTCATAAAGGTTGCCCTCTCCCGCACCGACATTGAATTCAAGTTCATCCACAACTCCAAGGATATATACTCTTTGCCTCCTGTCTCAAACCTCAAGCAGAGAATCACACAGATAGCAGGAAAGGAGATTGCAAAGGATTTAATTGATATCCAAACAGATACAACAGTAGTATGTGTAAGAGGATTTGTAGGACGTCCATCTTTGGCAAAGAAGAGCCAACCCAACCAGTACTTTTTTGTAAATGGAAGATTTTTCAAGAGTCCTTTGCTGCACAAGGCTGTGATGAAGGCTTACTCAAATCTTATACCCGACGGCACCATCCCGTCCTATTTTATTTTTCTGCACATCGAGCCTGAGAATATGGATGTAAATATACATCCGTCGAAAACAGAAATAAAGTTTGAAAATGAAACTGTAATTTTTGAAATACTAAATGCTGCTGTAAAAGAGGCAATTGGAGAAGGTGCTTTTATTCCTTCTATTGATTTTGACACAGAGGGGGTACCGGAGATTCCGGCAGTACCGCACAACACACGGTATGTGGCTCCTCCAAAGATAAATTTCGACCCGCTATTCAATCCGTTTAAGGAAGAGCTCAAATCGAGAAGAAATGCCGACTTTGCTCAGAATGATTTTGAAAGTTATACCCCTGAGCCAAAAAGCTACTTTAAAGAACAAAACAGCTATGGTGGCGTTTTTAGTGAGGAGACGATTGGTGAGCGACCTATAATTCTGCTCAAGGGCAAATATATAGTGACCACCGTGAAATCCGGTCTGCTTTTAATTGACATAGCCAGAGCCAAAGAGAGAATCTTATACGAAAGGTATCTCGATTCGATAACAGAAACCGGTGTTGCAATACAGGAGAACCTCTTTCCACAAACAATTGACCTCGACCACAGTTCCTACACCATTCTTATGGAGGACCAGCAGAGGCTTAAAGAGATAGGATTTGACATAAGACCGTTCGGCACCGATTGTGTGGTGGTATACGGATTGCCGGCCACCCTTGCCCAAGAGCAGCTGGATATAAAAGAGTGCGTTGATACCCTCATTCATGACCTGACAGAGACTGGAAAGGATTTTGGGGCCGAATTCAGGGAAAAGGTGGCAATAGATATGGCCAGATCGGGCATCAGGAAAGGGCTGCATGAGATTAACAATGCCGAGGCCCAGCATATCATTGATGCGCTGTTTGCATGCAAGGATCCCGACCATGCACCTTCGGGAGGAAAATGCATGAGCATTATCACCGTCGAAGACCTGGCAAAAAGATTGTAGAAGATAAAACAATAAAATAAAAACAGACAACATGTTCAACAGAATACCTCCGGTTGTAAAGAACCTTATAATAATAAATGCAATAATGTTTGCTGCAACTTATATTATCGGCAGCAATTACATGTATGAAAAACTGGCTCTCTTCTTCTTTGAATCGCCACTGTTCAAACCATATCAGCTAATTACCCATATGTTCATGCATGGGGACATCTGGCACATCCTGTTCAACATGTACTCCCTATTCATCTTCGGATGTGTACTTGAGCATGTCTGGGGAGGCAAGAAATTCCTGCTCTTCTATCTCGTTACAGGAATTGGAGCAGCCCTGATCCACAGCGGAGTAATGTATCTTGAGGCAATTTCACTGCAGAATGCCCTTGAAGCGGGAAATATTGCAGCCAATATAAAATTGACCCAACTCTACACCACACCAACCGTAGGTGCGTCGGGTGCAATATACGGACTTCTGCTTGCATATGGAATGCTCTTTCCTAACAATGTCATGCAGCTTATATTCCCTCCGGTTGCCCTCAAAGCAAAATATTTTGTACTCATATTCGGGGCACTGGAACTGTTGCTCGGCATAACAAACTCAGGTGGAAGCATAGCTCACTTTGCACATCTTGGCGGAATGATTTTCGGTTACTTCCTCATTATGTACTGGAAAAAGCAGAATCGCATGTACTATTAGTTCAAACGGAATAAAAAGAAATGCCCATGCGCAAAACACCTTTTGTTCTGTCATTCTCATTCAGATTTGTACTGATCATTGCTGCCATAGCAATGGTATTGTCCTATCTGTCTATATATATAAATCCTGCAAAATTCAGTCTGCCGCTCTTTTTTGGACTGTACTTTATCCCGATAGCCGGATTCAATCTCCTCCTGTTCCTGATTGCCATAATGAACAAGAGCGGCTCTGCATGGATTCCACTTATAGCACTGCTGCCGTCGCTGCTCTTTGCCGAGTCATTCTTCAAAATAGGAGGCAACCCTGCCAGCCCGGTCAAAGAGGGGATAAAATTGAAGGTAGAAAGTTATAATGCCGGAATGTTCTCCGCCAACCGCGCAAATGGAGGGAGCTCCCAGAAAATTTCCAAGGATGAGTGCCGCGACTCAATAATGGCACATATCCGCAAAAACAATCCGGACATTGCCTGTTTTCAGGAATTTTATGTAAAGTCAAAAAGGCAGGCCGATACTCTGCTGAGAGAATATCCCCACAGATATTACCATCTGTTCAGAATAAAGAACGGAGATATGTTCGGCAATATCATACTCAGCAAATTCCCGATCGTATCATCAGGAAAAATCAGTTTCCCCAAAAGTACAAATCTTTCAATCTTCTCTGATATAAATCATTACGGAAAAACAATCCGCATATACAACAACCACCTGGAGTCCTATAATGTCTCTTTCACCAGACTTGTGAAGAAATTTGCAAGCGAGAGCAAAGCTGCCCGCGACTCAATAACCAATGACCTGATAGAGGCACATGAAAGGATGCGCGGCACCTTCATAAAGCGCTCTGAGCAGGTTAACAAGATTCTCTCAACCATTACAGAGTGCAGCCATCCTTCGATAATTTGCGGAGATTTCAACGATACTCCTATATCATACACCTACCATCTGCTCTCAAAAGGGCGCAAAGACTCTTTCAGGGAGAGCGGAAACGGATTTGCAGGAACATATATTCCTGTATGGCCACTGCTCAGAATTGATTATATTCTTTTTCCGGAGGCATACGAAGGAGTTTTGCATACTACCCACAAAATAAATTTTTCAGACCACTACCCGATAAGTGCAGAAATAATAATATAAAACAATAAAGATATGAATGCCCAGATAGATGCAGCTGTTGAAGTTCTCAAAAGAGGTGGAATAATCCTCTACCCTACCGACACAGTATGGGGAATAGGCTGCGATGCAACAAATGAAGAGGCTGTTGAAAAAGTATTCAAATTAAAACAGCGCTCCGACAGCAAAAGTCTTATAACACTCGCCGCAAATGCAGATATGGTGTGCAGATATGTAGAGCAGATGCCAGACATTGCAATATCACTCATAGAGGTAAATGACAAACCTATGACCATAATATATCCCGGTGCCATGGGTTTGGCAAAAAATGTAATTGCCGAGGATGGCAGCGCAGGAATCAGAATTCCGATGAGCGACTTCTGCGTGAAGCTAATAAGCCGTCTGCGCAGGCCAATTGTCTCCACATCCGCCAATATCTCCGGAAAGCCTGCCCCTGCATATTTCAATGAGATTTCAAAAGAGATTATTGAAGGTGTAGACTTTGTTGTTGATGAATCATGCGAGGATAATGCAACTCACCAACCTTCACAAATAATAAAGGTGGGACTCACCAGTGAAATTGAGATAATAAGGGAGTGATTTTTCTCTAGCCGAGCAGGCTATAAATCTCGCTACAGGCCACTACAGCCGCTGTCTCAGTTCTCAAACGTGATTTGCCGAGATGCACGGGCACAAAACCGCACGAGACAGCCTTCTCCACCTCTTGAGGAGAGAAATCGCCTTCAGGACCTATAAGAATGGCGATCTGCAACGGCAGATTGCCATTTTCCATTTTAGCAAGATATTCAGAAACAGCTTCTTTCACAGAGAGTTTGGTTGCCTCTCCACAATAAGCTATAAGTTTGAGAAGAGTATTTTCTCCATCTGCCCAGAGCGCATTATCACCAAACGATCCGATAAAATCCTTCACACTACAGCACTCATCAAACTGTGGCACAGCCCCCTTCAACGACTGTTTTGCTGCAGAAAGCAGTATTTTGTTGCAACGTTCAGTCTTTACAATCTTGCGCTCGGAGTGCTCGCCGATTACCGGAACAATTCTGTCGGTACCGATCTCTGTTGCCTTCTCGAGAAACCACTCATAACGGTCCATATTCTTTGTAGGGCATACAGCCATTGTAAGATTATAGCCGTGCGCCCCAAAATTCTCATGCACAGCAACTATCTCCAGCTCTGTACTGTTTTTGCCGGCTGCACAGATACGGCACTCCATAAGTGAGCCGCAACCGTCTATCACATTTATAATATCACCAATTTTATGACGGAGCACCTTTATGCAATGGGTGCTCTCTTCCTGGTTGAGCAGGCATCTTCCGCCACTTATATCTGAAGAGTAAAAAAGTTCCATAACGATTGTACAAAGGTAACATATTTGGTTAAGCTACACTTATTTTTTACTACTTTTGTAAACTTTTCAGACATATAACCATTTAACCTTAAGCAAAAAATCATGACAGAGATAAAATCGACCAGATACGTTGCACTTGATGTGCTCAGAGGCATGACCGTTGCAGGAATGATATTGGTAAACAACCCTGGATCCTGGGCCCATATATTTCCACCGCTGGCACATGCAAAGTGGGCAGGATGTACACCAACAGACCTTGTGTTCCCATTCTTCCTCTTTGTTGTAGGTGCTGCAATGGCCTTTTCATTTGCAAAATATAATGAAGGGCTCAACTCAGCCAGTGTAAAGAAACTGCTCAAAAGAGGTGCTTTGATATTCCTTGTAGGATTCGGTCTGAATGCATTCCCATTCTATCCTACCAGTCCCAACCCAGACCTTTCAGTATGGGAAAATTTTGTATACCGATGGGAGCATGTAAGAATTGTGGGTGTTCTACAGAGGATTGCAATGTGCTATGTGCTTGGAGGATTTGTGGCATTATGGATGAGGAGTACAAAGAAGATCATAGCCTCCATGGGAGTGCTGATGGTGCTCCATTGGATAATACTATACCTTATCGGAGACTCATCTGCTGAACTTGTAAATGGTGCCTCAGGGGCCTTCTCCCTTGCCGGACAAGGAGCTGATGATATCGACATTGCTATTTTCGGTACCGCCCATATATACAAAGGTTTTGGAATTCCATTTGATCCGGAGGGTCTTTTGGGCTCCCTGTCGGGCGCATGTACAGTTCTGCTGGGATTCCTCCTTGGCAACATGATACGAACCAACAACAACAAGATGGAGGTTGTTGCCAAACTCTATACAATCGGCCTCATCTGCATTGGAGCAGGTTTGGTATGGAGCATCTGCTACCCTATCATCAAGGCACTTTGGACCGGTTCATATGTCCTCTATGCAGGCGGTTGGGCAGCAATAATGCTGGCATTTTTCATCTACTTCATAGATATAAAAGGTAAAGAGAGAATCTTTACACCATTCAAGGCATTGGGCATGAATCCGTTATTTGCCTTTGTCATGGCAGGTCTCTTTGCCAAGATTCTGGGTATGATGATCAAATGGAAATCTGTTGTAACATTGGCCGACGGCACTGTTACAGAGAAGAGCTGGAGTGTACTTTCATGGTTCTACAATAATATATGTGTTGCAATTGTAGGAGAGAACAATGAAATATCATCACTTCAATTTGCCCTTGTCTATGTGGCAGTATTTACAGCAATGGCAATGGTATTGTACAAGAAGAAAATTGTAATCAAACTATAATATGGCTTATATCGGACTGCTTTCAGACACCCATTGTATTTTCGACGAGTGCCTAAGGGATTTCTTTGCACCGGTTGATGAGATTTGGCATGCAGGAGACTTCGGCAATATTGAAACCGTTGAAGCAATTGCCAGATTCAAGCCGCTCAGAGGGGTATACGGCAATTGTGATGACAAGAACATACGTCTGTGCCAACCGCCTGTACAGTGGTTTACCATTGAAGGCATGAAGATTCTGATGATGCACATAGGCGGTTATCCAGGCAGATACGATTACAAAGCGCTGCAGCTAATCCATGCCCACAGGCCCGACATATTCATATGCGGCCATTCACATATCCTCAAGGTAATCAATGATAAGAGCCTCAACATGCTCACAATCAACCCGGGAGCTGCTGGCATCCAGGGATTCCACAATGTGCGTACGGCTCTGAGGTTCAAGATAGAGGAGGGTACAATCAAAGATATGGAAGTGGGTGAATGGGAGAGAAAAATAAATTATTAATATAAACGACAACAGCATGAACCTATTGAAAAAAGTCGCATTTGCATTTGTGCTCCTGTGCCTTGGCACTGCCGTATACGCACAACAGGCGCCTGTAACAAAGGCAAACTATGAACTTGCCGAGAGATTCTCATCCAAGAAAGTGGGAACAATGGTATTCTCCACCACCGTGGTCCCACATTGGTTCAAGAATTCCGACAAATTCTGGTACAACTACAAAACCGGAGAGGGAACCAAATATTACATTGTAGACCCGTCGGCAGGTACAAAAAAAGAGATTTGGGATATGGCAGAACTTGCTGCCGAGATCTCTGAAATAACAAAAGATCCATTTGATGCACAGCATCTTCCTATAAGAGATCTGAAACTTGTGGATGACAAATACTTCACTTTCTATATACAGTCGAATCTGATGGTTCCAAAAAAGGAGAAGAAGGTTGAGGGAAAAGAGGGTGAGGCAAAAAAAGAGAGCAAACCGGCCAGACCTGTCCAGAAAGAGAAGAAAAAATTCCAATTCCAGTATAATATTGCAACTGGTGAGCTGCTTGACATCACAGATCAGGAAGAGCAGGAGAAGAATTATCCGTCTTGGGCAAATGTCTCTCCAGATGGCAATTATGCCCTATTTTCAAAAAAATTCAATATATGGTACATGGACAAGGAGAATCTTGAGAAGGCCATGGAGAACAGCAAGGACACTACCATTGTTGAAATTCAGCTCACAACCGACGGCACAAAAGACTTCTCATATGGAAGCAGCCGAGGATCAGATCCTTATGCAACTGAAAAAGATTTTGAAAAACGCTCCTTCTGCCCAGCAGTATGGTCTCCTGACTCAAAACATTTTGCCCTTGTAAGAAGCGACCGCAGCAAAATCAAGGATCTGTGGGTAATCAACGTTCTGGCAAATCCACGTCCGAGACTTGAATCATATAAATACCAGATGCCTGGCGAACCAAGTCCGAAACAATACCTCTACCTCTTCAATATGGAGTCGAAATAGGGAAAAGTAATAAAGACTGATGCCTTCAAAGACCAGTCACTGAGCATCCGTCGTGCCCCTATGACACATGCCCATCTGTACAACAAGTACAATCCTTCAAAATGGCTTGGCGACAACAATAAATTCTACATTTCACGCACAAGCCGCGACTTGAAGAGAGTTGACATCTGCACAGTAAATGTAGATTCAGATTCGTGCAATACTGTTATAGAGGAGCGTCTGAACACTTATGTGGAGACTCGCGACCTTAAGGTAATAAACAACGGTGCAGAGCTTATCCACTGGTCTGAGCGCGACGGATGGGCACACCTCTATTTATATGGAGCCGACGGAAAACTCAAAAACCGCATTACAAAAGGTGATTTCCATGTAGAGGAGATTCTTGGCATTGACCAGGCACGCAGAGTTGTATATTTCACAGCATGCGGCAAAGACAAGAGCCTCAATCCATATTACATGCACCTGTATAGTGCAAATCTCGACGGATCAAACATGAAACTCCTCAACAAGGGAGATTTCGACAGCCACGACATTTCGGTATGTGATGATACAAAATACTTTGTAAGTAACCATTCAAGAGTTGATACTACGCCTGAGTCTGCTCTATATGACAATACCGGCCGCAAGATCATGGATCTGGAAACAGCAGATTTGAGCCGTCTGTTTGCCAGCGGATACAAATTCCCTGAAATATTTACAGTGAAAGCCGGAGATGGTGTGACTGACTTGTATGGTGTGATGTACAAGCCATTTGACTTTGATTCAACAAAGCACTACCCTATAATAGAATATGTATATCCAGGCCCTCAAACCGAGGCCAACAACAGCCACTGGAGCAAATCTATGGATAGAATAGACCGTCTGGCCCAGTTGGGATTCATTGTTGTGACTGTAGGAAACAGAGGAGGACATCCGAACAGATCGAAATGGTACCACAATTTCGGATACGGCAATTTGAGAGATTACGGTCTGGAAGACAAGAAAGTGGTTGTTCAGCAACTTGCCGCACGCCATAAATTTATAAACGGCAAGAAGGTGGGTATCCACGGACACTCTGGAGGAGGATTCATGTCCACTGCAGCCATCCTTAAATATCCAGACTTCTTTACTGCGGCCGTTTCTTGTGCCGGAAACCACGACAACAGCATCTACAACCGCTGGTGGAGTGAACAGCACCATGGTATTCTCGAAGAGATAACTGCCAAAGGAGACACTACATTCAGATACAGCATAAACACCAACCAGCAGATTGCCCCTAATCTTAAAGGTCACCTTCTACTTGTAACCGGAGATGTTGACAATAATGTACACCCTGGAGGAACTATAAGAGTTGTAAATGCCCTCATAAGGGCCAACAAGAGATTTGATCTGCTTGTACTGCCGGGGCAACGCCACTCATTCGGAGATATGACCGAATATTTCTTCTGGAGAATGGCAGACCACTTCTCAAAATATCTGATGGATGACAATACACCTCGTCCTGTTGATATCCACGAGATGAACAACAATTAGCCCCAATTTATTGAAAGTACCCTAAGCGCGCAATGTAGTGTATTTATAACATTCTATATATCACTACATTGCGCGCTTTTATTAAAAATTTGTATATTTTATATTTTTTATATACCTTTGCCGCCGTTTTTAACTAAATGAAAATATAATGATTAAGAAAAACTTTAAGACATTGGCGGCTTTTGCAAAAAAAGGATTGGCAATTGCTGTTGTATGCGCAATCTCTCTTCCTGCATTCGCGGAGGGATACCAGGTAAATAGCCAGAGTGCAAGACAGGAGGGTATGGGACATACAGGTACTGCTCTCAAACTTGGAGCAGAGAGCATGCTCTTCAACCCTGCCGGTATGGCATTTATGGATTCAAAATGGGACATCTCTCTTGGTGTTACAGGAATCAGTTCGAAAGTAAAATTCACTGGAGAGAGCGGCAAAGTTGAGACCGACAATCCATTGAGCACTCCACTCTTCGGCTATATCGGATACAAACCATGTAAAAACCTTGCAATAGGTGTTAGCTTGACAAACCCTGCAGGAAACTCCCTTGTTTATCCCGACAGCTGGGCAGGTTCCACTCTTATTCAAGAGGTTTCCCTCAAGGCATTCAGCGTACAGCCTACTGTTTCATATAAATTCAACGATATCATCAGCATCGGAGCAGGCCTCATGATTGATTTCGGAAGCTTCGCCCAGAAGAAGGCACTTGTTGCAGCAGGAGCATTCGACGCTATGGGTGCAATGGCATCACAATTTGCACCAATGGTTCCAGGTCTTGGCAACATGGCAAATGCAATTGCAGCACTTCCTGCCGGTAAAGATCTTGCAGGAATTGAACTTTCAGGTAACTCTACCGTTTCATTCGGATTTAATGTGGGTGTATTGGTAAATGTATCAAAGAAAGTTAGCTTGGGTGCTTCATACAGATCTAAAGTGAAGATGTCTGTAGAGGAGGGTGAGGCTGAGCTGTACTATGCAAACGAGACTGCCAGCGGTGTTATAAACACATTCACCAATTTGGATCTTGCCTCTCTTGCAGGTTCTCTTCCTCCACAGGTTGCATCACAAATTCCTCTTGCAGCAATCCAGGGCCAACAGGCTACTTTGAAGGGTATGAATGCTCTTGACGGTGCAGGTTTTGAGGCAGCTCTTCCTATTCCAAGCATCTTCAACTTTGGAGTTGCATACAAACCTACTGAAAAATGGGCAATTGCTGCAGATTTCCAATATACAGGTTGGAGCGCTTACGAATCGTTGGTTGTAAAATTCGACGAGACTACAGGAAACTACACCCTATCAAGCCACAAGGGATATGACGACTCTTATGCTGTAAGAATTGGTGCCGAGCGTGTCATTTCAGATTTCGCAACAGTAAGAATCGGTAGCTATATCGACACAACTCCTGTTCAGAAGGAGAATTACAACCCTGAGACTCCAGGTGCCTTCGTCTATTGTGCAACAGCAGGTGCATCATTGTCGCCACTTAAATTCTTTACAATCGACCTTACATTTGCATACCTTACAGGTAAAGCTGTAAACGGCTCATGCCCTGCAGCTTCTGGAGATGGCAACTTCGCAGGTGAGTACAAGAAAAGCGCAATTATGCCTGCTATAGGTTTGAGATTCAAATTCTAAAAAATACATATAAATATTTACAGAAATTTTGCCCCGACAATCCTGAGGCAAAAAAAATGGAAGTAAATATTTATTTGAAGGAAACCCTTACTTTTTACCTAAACCAGACAAGTTTCATGATTTCCGGTCCTATTTTTACGGAAATTTTGAAACTTGTTTTTTTATGTTGTGTAAGGTGTTTTGTGCGTGCTGCAGCGGTATAAATGCTGTATTGGTGACAGTGGAGGTGGATGTATCACCTGGCATATCTTTCTATCTTGTAGGCTTGCCCGACAACGCAATAAAGGAGAGCCAGCAGAGGATTGGAACTGCCCTCAACCATTTCGGCTACAGGATTCCCGGAAGGAGAATAGTAATAAATATGGCCCCTGCCGATATGAAGAAAGAGGGCTCTGCTTTTGACATTACAATAGCAATCGGCATCCTCTGTGCTTCGGGGCAGATTTCTCAGGAAGAGATTCCTCAGCAGAGACTGGAGAAGTTCATCATCATGGGAGAACTTGCCCTCGACGGCACCCTCCGCAAATTTCCAGGGGCACTGCCAATTGCTGCCCAAGCGGCAGGTCTCGGCTTTGAAGCCTGCATATTTCCTCCTGAATCAGCGGCTGAGTGTGCTGAAATTGATGATATAACTATATTCAAGGCCAATGATATAAAAGAGGCAATAGATATCCTCCGCTCACCTGAACAGGCCCACAGGCAGGTGGTAAACCTCAAAAAAGCAGATGGGCACCCATCCTTTGCAGAATTTGACAATAAAAAGGCCCATGAGTATGATTTTGCAGGGGTTAAAGGGCAGGCAATTGCCAAATCCGGTATGGAGATAGCCGCAGCCGGTAACCACAATATTATACTTATCGGCAGCCCAGGCTGCGGCAAGACCCTCATGGCAAAATCTCTTCCTTCAATATTGCCTCCGTTAAGCCGCAAAGAGGCTTTGGAGACCAGTATGATCTATTCCGTTGCCGGCCTGCTCGACAATCAGCACGGATTCATGAAGAGCAGACCATTCAGATCTCCGCACCACACTGCCACAATCTCATCACTCATAGGAGGAGGCAGCAGCTGCATGCCCGGCGAGATCTCTCTGGCCCACAACGGTGTGCTCTATATGGATGAGTTCAGCGAATTTCCACGCACGGCCATTGAGGTCCTGCGCCAACCTATGGAAGATGGGACTGTGCAGATAAGCAGGGTCAGGAGCAAATGCCAATATCCTGCCGATTTCATGCTGGTCGCCTCAATGAATCCTTGCCCGTGCGGCTTTTACGGCTCACACAGCAATCAATGCAGATGCTCCAGCAATGCTATCATGAGATATCTGTCGCATCTGTCGGGGCCGATATTGGACAGAATTGACCTGCAGATTTTTCTCAGGCCGGTATCTCCCCATGAGCTTACAGGTAGTGCAGATCCAAACCATGAACAGGCAAAAGAGAGCAGCAGCTCCATGTCGAAAAGGGTTCTTGCCGCCAGAAAGATTCAGCTGGAGCGTTTCAAAGATGAGAATTTCTGCACAAACTCCAGAATTCCCTCCTCCAAACTCGAATATTATTGCAAAACAGGCAACAAAGAGAGAGCCTTCATTGAACAGGTTATGAGAAAATTCGGACTTTCGGCAAGGAGCTATGGAAGAATATTGAAAATATCACGCACAATTGCAGATTTGGATGGAGATGATTTTATATCTTTGGCACATATTTCAAAAGCACTTCAGTTCAGGAATCTGGACAAGCTTCTGAACAAATGACCATAAATAGAGAAAATGAGTGTAAAAAAGATAGAGATTGCCAATCTGGCCGACATCGACCGAGCCGCTTCAGAATTTATCCAGTATATCTCCCAATCGGAGGCCCAAAGCAATATTTTTGCCTTCTTCGGCAATATGGGGGCAGGCAAGACCACCTTCATAACCGCCCTATGCAGGGCTCTTGGAGTTGAAGATACTGTAAACAGCCCCACATTCACAATTGTAAATGAGTACAGGGCTGCCAAAGGGTTTCCTATATACCATTTCGATTTCTACAGAATCAACCGCTTGCAGGAGGCATACGAAATAGGCCTGGAAGAGTACTTCTCCGGTGACGGTCTCTGCTTTGTAGAGTGGCCAGAAAAGATCGAAGAGCTTCTCCCTGAAGATATAATAAAAGTATCCATCTCTGCATCTGAGAGCGGATCAAGAAGCGTTCTGATAGAGTTTTAGATAAATCTCTTGAGTTGCTGTGCCATATTTGAGGCAAAGACAAAGTCATTCAGTTCCTTGCAGTCTGAATGCAAAATCTCCTTGTTGCTTCCCTCCCACAGTTTGTGCCCTTTATATATGAATCCTATCTTGTCACCAATCTCCATAACTGAATTCATATCGTGGGTATTAATTATTGTGGTAATTTTATACTCCTGAGTGATCTCCTGGATAAGGCGGTCTATCAGAATGGAGGTTGTAGGATCAAGGCCTGAATTGGGCTCGTCACAGAAAAGATATTTTGGGTTGAGAGCAATAGCCCTGGCAATTCCAACCCTCTTCTGCATACCACCACTCAGTTCTGCAGGCATCTTTTTATTTGCATTGACAAGATTAACCCTCTTCAGGCAAAAATTTGCCCTCTCCAATTTCTGCTCATAGCTCCAGTCTGTAAAGAAATCCATAGGAAACATTATATTCTCCTCAACTGTTGCAAAGTCAAACAGGGCACTTCCCTGAAAGAGCATGCCTATCTCCTTTCTCAGATTCTTCTTCTCCTTGAGGTTCATTTCGGTAAACAGCTTGTCGCCGTACCATATTTCACCCTTTTCCGGAATATGCAAACCTACAATACTTTTGAGCAGCACAGTTTTTCCCGAACCGCTGGCACCGATGATAAGGGAGCACTCTCCCGGTTTATAATCGATTGATATATCTTCAAGAACAGGTCTGTTGTCGAATTCCTTATATAAATTTTTAACTGAAATCATCTTTGAATCTGTTGGTTAGGAGTGGTCTAAAGCATTATTTTGGTCAATACCAGGTTGAATACCAATATAAGTCCGCTGCTTATCACAATCGCCTTTGTACTTGAACGGCCTACACCAAGTGAACCGCCCTTTGCATAATAGCCATAAAATGAAGCTATTGATGTTATCAGAAAGCCAAACACAGCAATTTTTGTCATACTGTAATATATATAGAAAGGCTTGAATGCAAATTGGAGGCCCTCCACATATTGGCTGTAGTTTACTATTCCGGTAAGTATAACTATCATGGCTCCGCCAAGCAATCCCACCATAAAGCTGAGAAGCATCAGAAGGGGGCTCAATGTTGTTGCCGAGACAATTTTGGGGAGTATCAGGTAGTTTGCAGAGTTTACACCCATCATCTCCATAGCATCAATCTGCTCAGTAATACGCATACTGCCTATCTCAGAAGCGATGTTTGAGCCTATCTTTCCGGCCAATATGAGCGCTACCATTGTAGAACAGAACTCCAGTGCCAACATCTCTCTTGCCATGTAGCCTATATACATCTTTGGAATAAACGGATTGTCCATATTATTTGCCGTCTGTATAACTATTACGGCACCGATGAATACCGATATTATGGTGACAATTGGAATTGAGTCTATGATTAGTTTATAAGCCTCTATAGCATATTGCTTCCAGAATATTTTCCATTTGTCGGGTTTCTGGAATACCCTTGTCATCAAAATATAGTATTCTCCTATAAGTTCAAGAGTTTTCTTCATAACCAAATAATCGCAGAAAGCTTTACAAATTTTCCGCAAGGTACGCAAAATTTATATTTTAATATATTATTTAATTTGTCTAAATTCGCTTTCAGGTTTAAAACTTTACTTAATGATAATGGAGAGAATAGCAAAATTATTCATGGCAGCGGCATGCTGCATATTTCTATCGGCATCCTGCTCAAACAACTGCAGTGTATGCAATAGTGTAAAAGAGACCCTGGATCTCGGCAATGGAAGTGAGACTGTTGTCCAGAAAGAGGCTCCATCAAATGCAATAGCATCATTCCCTGGTGAGGAGAATATAAATTATGCAACAGACATCATCACCGGCGCCCAATCTGTAGAGGAGTATTTACCGCTGCTGAGAGGAAAAAGAGTCTGCATTTTGTCGAACCAGACCGGAACTGTAAATGAGTCGACACATGTTTTGGATACACTTATTGCTTTGGGTATCAATGTAACATGTATTATGTCACCTGAGCATGGCTTTAGAGGTGATGCAGATGCCGGCGAGCATGTAGGCAATTCTGTAGACAAAAAGACCGGTGTTCCTATCAGATCTCTCTACACAGGAAAAGAGAAAAAACCATCAAAGGAGACCATGGATGAGTTTGACATACTTGTTTTTGATCTGCAGGATGTTGGTGTACGATTCTACACATATTATGTGACAATGGTCAACATGATGGCCACTTGCGCAGAGTTCAGCAAGGAGTTTATAGTTCTTGACCGCCCGAATCCTATAGGTTTCTATGTAGATGGCCCTATCCTCGACATGAAATATAAATCAGGTGTAGGCGGATTGCCAATTCCTATTGTACACGGTATGACTCTTGGAGAGTTGGCAACAATGGCTAATGGCGAGAACTGGCTGAGGGATAATCTCAAATGTGATCTTACTGTAATCAAATGTAAAAATTACACACATGCCAAACTATATCGCCTGCCTATAAAACCGTCACCTAACCTCCCGGACATGCGTTCTGTATATCTGTATCCTTCGACATGCTACTTTGAAGGTACACCTGTAAGCTTGGGTCGCGGCACAGACAAGGCTTTCCAGATGTATGGACACCCTAATATGAAAGGATACTCATTCTCATTCATCCCACGCAGCATTCCTGGAGCAAAAAATCCTCCACAACTCAATAAGGAGTGCTTTGGTGTGGATCTGAGGACCGAACCTTCTATTGAGCAGATAAATGCAAAAGGTGTAAATCTGGAATATGTGATAGATGCCTACAATAATCTTAACCTCGATGACCACTTCTTCCGCAAGATGTTTGAGCTGGAGACAGGCCAGGACTATGTGCGCAAGATGATAAAAGAGGGCAAGAGCGCAGATGAAATCAAAGCAATGTGGGCAGAGGATGTTGCTAAATTCAAGGAGCAACGCAAACCTTATCTGCTCTACCCAGAGGAGTAAAAGCAGAAACGTATAAAAGAGAATGAGGCCGGGTCAAAAGTAATTTTGATCCGGCCCCATCTTTTTTTTACAACGTAGGCTATCATTGCAGATGAGCCATAAAATTTCCGTCTGTTTGAACAAATGCCTCTTCGTAGACAATCTGGGGCATTTGTGAGTCAGGAAATTATGGCTCAGATGGAATAGATTGCTAGCCATACCGTATATGAAAGCAAAAGAGAGTGACCTTTTGGGTCACCCTCATTTCATTTATATTATTGCACCCTCTATTTCAAATGGAACCTGAATCCTATTTCAGCCTTTATCTGCAATGGTTGGTCTGTCCTTATACTAGCAGGGATATTGGAATCGAAGAAGTATACTACATTAGGCTCCAGATACAAGCCCACAGGCTCTGAAAAGCGGTACTCAAGTCCCAAACCGGCATTTGCCGAGTATTGGAATCCATCTATCTTGGCCTTTGTCTCCCTTGATGTGCCATCATAACTTGTGATTTTGTAGGAGGCTCTCACTCCTTTCTCTATTGCACCACCCGCATTGGCATAAAAACGTAGTTTCTCCTTCTCAAAAATTGTAAAATAGAGATTCACAGGAACTCCTATATAGTGAAGCGACTGCTTTATCCTGTGGAACTTTTTATTTATAAGTCCGTCATATCGGCTTTTCAACCATGTATAGCTCACACCTACTCCAACTGAAATTGAGCGGTTTACCTTCACCTGCGCCTGAAGTCCCAGATTGAGCGGAAGCGAATATTTAGCCTCCGATATGATCTCCATACTCTGCATTTCATTGCTTGAATGTGAAATACCAGATGCAGCCATAGTACTTAGATATTGCGATGAGACTGCTATATTGTTATTTGGGGCAACATTTGAAAAGAGTGAAAACGAATACTCCTTGCTGTTGCGTCCCTTACCGGCATTATCATCAAAAGCGATATCATCAAAACCAAGATCTTCCATATATCCACCAGTTTCACTACGGTCACTCCCATTTGAGACATTCTCGCTCTTGACTGCCGCCGGAGCAGCAGTTTCAGTAGTCTCTTCCGGTGCTACAGCCGGTGCCTCTTCGCAAACGGATGCCAGAAGATTTCCAGTTCCGCCGGGCACGCCCTCATTAAGCCCATAAGAAGGAGCGGCCAAGGCAACAGCTGTACCAGATCCGGTTACAGTTCTTTCATTAGGTATTTGTTTTTCAGGTTTAGGAGAATTTTCATCCAATATGGCAATATAGCCCGTATCCTCCTGATGAATATATGGTTGAGATTCTGGTTTGATCAATACTAAGGCAACCGACACAGCGGCCGCAACTCCTGCTGCCACTCCTATAATTCTTCTGCCATTTCTCTTCCAGAAGCCAACCGGAGCCACAGCCTTACGTTCATTCAAGGCAGTCTCAATGGCATCCCACATGCCACTGTCAACAGCTGTTCCATGGTTATACAACTTGTCATGGAATATTTTATCCAAATCCTTCTCTGCCATTTCTGCCTTTATACTATTATATCATTCCCAATTCAATTAATTTTTCTTTAAGCCAGATTCTTGCCCTGCTCAACTGGGAACGTGATCCCCCCTCGGTAATATCCAGCTCTTTTGCTATCTCCTGATGGTTATACCCCTCTATTGCATACATATTGAAGACAGTCCTGAACCCGACAGGCATCTCTGCCACAAGCCTCATCAAAATCTCCGCATCAAGCTCATCCGCAGCTGTGGGATTTACCTCCAGCTCCACAGCCGCCTTGCTCTCAAGCCCGTCTGAATATTTCAGCACATCGGCCTTGCGCAGATGCATAAGTGCAGTATTGATGAATATGCGCCTCGCCCATCCTTCAAAAGAGCCGTTTCCCTTGAATGTATCCAGTTTTGAGAAGAGAACTATGAATCCGTCGTGCAATATATCTTTTGCAACCTCCTTGTCACCGATGTACCTTATGCATACAGAATACATACGGGAGGATAATCTCTCGTATAACTCTTTTTGGGCTAACCTGCTGCCATTCAAGCACTCACGGATAAGGCGCCCATATACATCATCAAATGACAATTGTTGTACCATCCGTTCTATTTAGATAGATGCAAAAATGGGAATAAAAGTTGCAACAATAAAAAAAAATTAAAGTATTTTTGTGAACCAACTACAATCATTGAGATGAGAGAATCAAGAATTTACGCCAAAGGGCTTATCCTTATACTATATTGTCTGCTCCTGACACATCTGCAAGTGGATGCACAGGTAATCAAAAAAGACAACTCCCCTGTAATAAAAGACAAGGAACATTATTTCCTGAAGGGTATCGAGAACTATAACAAAAGGAATCTGGTTCCCGCCAAAGAGGCCTTTACAAAGGTATTGGAGGCTGATCCCGACAATGATGCCGCATATTATTATCTTGCCCACATATCATTTGCCAACAAAGACATTGCTTCGGCAGAGATGTTCATGAAAAAGGCAGTAGAAAAAGATTCTACAAACTACTGGTACAAAAACATGCTGGCAAGGCTCTACATGTCACAAAACAATACGGAAAAGGCAGTGGAGACATATGAGGATATCGTCAGGCAGTTCCCTAAAAAGACCGAGATATATTATGACCTCACAAATCTTTATATGGGCAAGAAGGATGTTGAGAAGGCCAGGGCCACATTGGATAAGATAGAGATGCTTCGCGGCAAAAGTGAGAGTATAATGATGGCCAAATTCAACCTCTTCCGCATGAGCAATGATTGGGACGGGGCCTTGGAATATCTGTCTGAATGCAGCAAGCAAACAAACTCTCCGGAAATTGAAACCATTCTGGGAGATCTGTATGCCAGCCGCTATCAGGATTCACTGGCAATCATCCATTATGAGAAGGCATTAAGGATTGAAAATGAGTATATCCCAGCCATCTACGGAGAGGCCGAGCTCTACCGCAGAATGGGCAAAAACCAGATCTTTTTCAAAAAGATAACACCTCTAATATCAAATCCGGCAGTGGAGAGCCGTGTAAAGAGTGAATACTTGGGCCAATTGCTCCAGCAACCCAATTTCGTGCAGAACTTCAAACCGCAGCTCGACACTCTTGTAGACAATTTCATACTGGCCCATCCGGATGACACCACAGCCACCTACCTTGCCTCTGCCTATTTTGCACAGACAGGAAACAGACCCAGATGCAAAGAGCTCCTAAGGAAGATATCTTCCCAAAACCCGTTGAATACCAATGCAAAACTGCAATATCTCCTCTTTCTCTATTATGGAAAGGAGTGGGATCTTCTGGAGAGGGAGGCAAAGGCTGCTACAGAGAATTTCCGCAACAATATGGATATCTTTGAACTGCTTGGAATATCCCAATATCACCAAGAAAAATTCGATGAAGCTGTGGCCACATACTCCAGCATGAAGGAGATTGCCCGTATGAACAATGACACCACAGCCCATCTGCAATGCTATTCGACCCTCGGCGACCTTTACCATGAGATCGGAGATGCAAAAAATGCCTACACCAACTACAAGAAGGCCCTTAAGATAGATCCCGGATACAACCCTGTACTCAACAACTACGCATATTATCTTGCTCTGGAGGGGAAAAGTCTGAAACAGGCATATAAAATGAGCAAGAAAACTGTTGAGTCTGAACCCGACAACCCTACATACCTCGACACTTTTGCCTGGATATTGTACCTTCTCGACAAACCAGAGGAGGCAAAAGAGCATCTGAAACATGCCATGCTGTATGGAGGTACTGAGAGTGCTGCCATTCTTGACCACTATGCGGAGGTTCTATATGCTCTTGGGGAGTATGACCTCGCCTTCATATATTGGGAGCAGGCAGAAAAGAAAGACAAGACTCTCGGCATCGAGGAGAAAGTTAAGGAGCGTAAAGAGGCAATTAATAAAAAATAACACTCCCGGAAATTTGATACAGGCACGTCATACAGCAATAAAGATTGCAGCCATTCTAACAATGGCTCTCCTTTGCGTGTGCAATATTGCAGAGGGGCAGGACATCAATGCCCATAAAAACCGTGTGAATGAGATTGAGAAAGAGATTGACTACCTCAACAGACAGATAAGCAATACCCAGAAAAAGCATAAAAATACCCTTGAGGAGCTTGTCTTCATCCAGAAAAAAGTTTCGGGAAGGAAAAAGATATTGTCTGAAATCGACAGCCAGCTGAAAAGTCAGAACCGTCAGATAGAGGAGAAGAACTCCAACATCAAAAAGCTCGAAAACAAGCTAGACACCCTCGAACACTATTACAGGCATCTGCTCATCAATACCTACAAACACCGTGATTCACGCCTTTGGTTCATGTATATTCTCTCCAGCGACAATATTGAGCAGGGGTACCGCAGATGGAAATATCTGAAGAACTACTCCAACTCAATAAACAGGCAGGGAGAGAAGATAAAGCAGACCAGAAATGAACTTATCGCCGAAAAGGGAGAGCTGATAAAGCTCCGCACAGAGACCCTGAAAACACAGCAGAGCCGTGAAAAGGAGTATGACAAACTGCTAAAGGAGGAGGCAAAATCCAAGTCATATGCAAAAACTCTTGCCGCAAACCAGAGCAGATACCGCAAACAGATGGAACAGAAACGCAAAGAGGCCCAGAGGCTGAACAAGGAGATTGAGAGGATGCTTGCCGAGGCCATAAAAGGGAAAGGCCAGAGCGCTCCAAGCAAAGCCCAGGCAGAGGTCAATATCAAGCTCTCTTCTGATTTCCAAAGCAATAGAGGCAAACTTCCATGGCCGGTAAGCGGAGTTGTAATAGAGCAGTTCGGCCAGCACAACCACCCTTTGTTCAAGGGGGTGAAGATGCCTTTCAACAATGGAGTGAATATCTCCACATCACCTGGTGCAGAGGTGAAGGTGGTATTTGACGGTATTGTAAAACAGATAATTGCAATACCCGGCTACAACCAGTGCGTTCTTGTACAGCATGGAAACTACTTTACATTCTACTGTAAACTGGCCAATGTGTCGGTAAAGGTTGGAGACAAAGTGAAGACAGGAGCAGGAATAGGCACACTGAGCATCAGCCAGAATACCTCAACTCTCCATTTTGAACTCTGGCAGAATACTACCAAACAGAACCCTGAGCTCTGGTTGAGAAGCAGCCGCTAAAAGAGACCGTTCAACTGGGCGTCTATATTATCTATTATTGTACTCAGATCTTTCGGATTCTCCTCAAATTTAAGCTCGTCAACATTTACAATAAGCAGTTTTCCGTCCTTATAACCGGAAATCCACTCCTCATATCTGTCGTTGAGACCTTTGAGATAATCCAATCTTATGCCCGATTCATACTCACGGCCCCTCTTCTGTATCTGGCTGACCAGATTTGGAATTGAGGATTTCAGATATATGAGCAGATCCGGTGGTTTTACAAGAGAGAGCATAAGGCTGAAGAGTGATTTATAATTCTCAAAATCCCTTGTTGTCATAAGTCCCATCGAATGCAGGTTCGGAGCAAAGATGCAGGCATCCTCATATATTGTCCTATCCTGTATCACATGCTCACCGGCCTTTGCAATCTCAACGATATCCTTGAATCTGCGATTAAGGAAATAGATTTGCAAATTGAAAGACCATCTCTGCATATCATTATAAAAATCAGACAGATAAGGATTATAATCAACATCCTCATATTTGGGTTTCCACCCATAATTTTTTGCCAGAAGTCTGGTAAGGGTAGTTTTTCCGCTACCGATATTTCCTGCTACTGCTATATGCATTTCTCTGAATAAATATGTTTGTACCTGGGATTTTATGTGCCTTAATTACGCTGTCTGCAAAGATAGCATTTATGTTTCAATCTTCATATTTGTTTGTTATTTTTGCAGAATGATAGAGATTAACCCACAGCGAGAGAGTACAGATACAGCACAGTATCAGGGACGGAGAAAAAAACTGGTCAAGGAGCTTATGGCACAATATTGCTACAATGAGAATGTTATCAATGCCATCTCCATTGTACCGCGGCATATTTTTGTAGAACCGGGCCTGACACATCTGGCATACCTCGACAAACCTCTTCCCATAGCCTCCGGGCAGACAATTTCCCAACCCTCAACAGTGGCACTCCAGAGCCACTTGCTTGGGGATGTCAAAGGGAAAAAGGTTCTTGAAATAGGAACCGGCTGCGGATACCAGACTGCGGTACTTGCCCAAATGGGAGCTGTTGTATCGAGCATAGAGCGGCAAAAGGAGTTGTGCCGGATTGCAAACTCAAATCTCAAGAAACTTGGCTACCGGAACATTACCCTCTATTGGGGCGACGGCTACAAGGGCCTTGATGCAAATGCCCCCTTCGATGCTATCCTTGTAACCTGTGGAGCCGAAAAAATTCCTGAACCACTCCTGCTCCAGCTAAGCATAGGAGGCAATATGGTAATACCGGTAGGCGAAAACAACAAGGAGCAGCAGATGCTTGTCATTACCAGAACAGGCGAAAGGGAGTTCGATCGGGCATATGCCGGAAAATGCAGTTTTGTTCCTATGCTTGAGGGTGTTGTAAAGTAAATTCAAATAGAAATAAAATATATAGAGATGATACAGTTCAAGACTTTTTATGTAAATGATTTGAGGGAGTGCTGCTATGTACTCTACGACCATACAAAAGAGTGTGTAATTATAGATCCGGGACTCCAGACAGCCAGTGAACAGCAGAGACTCGTAAAGTTCATTGAGGAGAACGGGTTGAAACCAGTAAAACTGCTGTGTACACACGGCCACTTCGACCATGTTATGGGAAATGCCTTCGTTACACGTACCTGGAATATTCCCACATATATTCATCCGGAAGATAAAGGCCAGCTTGAGCGCGCACAGCAATATTGCCAGATGTTCGGATATACCATTGAGCAGCCGCCATTGGAGACCCTTGATCTGAAAGAGGGAGAGCCTGTGGAGTTCGGTGAATCAAAACTGGAGGTGATGCACACTCCGGGACATACCAGAGGTGGAGTATGTTTCTATTCAGAACCCGACAGACTCATCTTCACCGGCGACTCACTCTTTGCAGGCAGTATCGGAAGGACCGACTTGCCTGGCGGTGACTACGATGCGCTCATGGAGAGCCTGCTCACCAAAGTTGTAAAGGTGGATCCATACAGCAAAGTATTGCCGGGACATGGCCCTGAGACCACAATTACAGTTGAAATGCAGACCAATCCATTTTTGCGTTACGAATAGTTATGAGACGGCTCTTTTTCACAATATGCTTTTGTCTCCCGCTCATAGTGTGCTGCGGGAACGGAACCGATACCCTTTCATCGGCACAGATCTTTTCGCTTGAAGAGCGCGAGGGTGTGGAGCAGAGAATAGTTATGCCACCTCTGCCACAGAAGGCCTCCTTTGCCGGAGAAGAGGTTCCTCTCCAATATTTTGATGTAAGGGAAAGCCTTTTGCGGGAGCTCACAACTATAACACATTGGCATGGTTCCCTGATGTACATAATGCAGCTTGCCGGAAGATACCGCGGCATAGTTGAGAAGGTTCTCGAAGAGGAGGGGCTGCACCCCGATTTCTTCTACCTGTGCGTAGCAGAGAGTTCCCTCCAGCCAGCAACCTCCCCAGCCGGAGCCAAAGGCTATTGGCAGTTCCTCGCCTCTACTGCAAAAGAGTTCGGTCTTGAGATAAGCTCACAGGTTGACGAGCGTTTCAACTGGGAGAAATCAACCAGGGCAGCCTGCAAGTATCTGAAGAAAGCATATGAGAAATATGGCACATGGACTCTGGCAGCCGCCTCGTATAATATAGGTATGGCAAATATCGACGACCGTATAGGTTACCAGAATATCCGCAATTACTACGACATGCAGCTTCCGCTGGAGACTGCAAGGTATCTCTTCAGGGCAATTGCATTCAAGACCATAATGAACAACCCGAGGGCATACGGATTCTACCTGAAAAAGTCGGATATATTCAAGCCTATCGAGCTAAAAGAGGTATTTGTAGACTACAGCATTGCCAATTGGAGTGATTTTGCAGCAAAGCACAACACCAACTTCAAAATGATAAAGATGTTCAATGAGTGGATCCGTTCCAACCATCTGGACAATAAATATAAAAAGAGATATAAAGTTCTTGTTCCGGCAGAGGATGCCAGAAGCATGCAGTAAAACCGGCAATAAAGGGATTCAATGGAGAAAATAGAAGTCATAGGGACCAGAGAGCATAATCTGAAAGGGGTGGATGTCTCCATTCCGCGCAACAAGCTCGTTGTTGTTACGGGATTGAGCGGAAGCGGCAAATCCTCACTTGCATTCGACACTATCTATGCAGAGGGACAGAGGAGATATATGGAGACTCTGTCGGCCTATGCAAGACAATTTATTGGAATTCTGGAGAGACCTGATGTCGAGAGCATCACCGGACTGAGTCCCATCATTGCAATAGAACAGAAGACAACAGGAAAAAATCCACGCTCCACAGTTGGAACAATTACGGAGATATATGATTTTTTGCGTCTGCTCTATGCCCGCGCCTCTGACGCATACTCCCCTGTTACCGGCAAAAAGATGGTCAAATATACTAACGAGCAGATTGTGGATCTGATTCTGAAAGAGTATAAAAACAGGAAATGCATTCTGCTTGCCCCCATAATATCTGGAAGGAAAGGTCATTACAAAGATCTGTTCGACAGTTTCCTCAAAAAAGGCTACCAACAGGCAAGAGTCGACGGCAAGTTATTGCAAGTCTCCGAACTGAAGCCTCTTGACCGCTACAAAAGCCACTTTATAGAACTGGTTATAGATAAACTTATACCGTCGGATGAGGATTACAAGAGAATTTCAACCTCCGTTGCCACAGCCCTTGAGCAGGGAAAAGGCACTTTGGCTGTTATGGAGTTTACCGGCGATGAGCAGGATCCTCTGAGATATTTCAGCAAACATCTGATGTGTCCCGAAAGCGGCCTGTCATTTCCTGAACCTGCACCCCATACATTCTCATTCAACTCACCACAGGGAGCATGCCCAAAATGCAAAGGGCTCGGATATGTTGCCCAGATTGATCTGAAGAAGATTATCCCGGACCCTACAAAATCGATAATCAATGGAGCAATTCAGCCTCTCGGTTCATATAAGGACAATAACTGGTTCAGAATATTGGAGAGCATGGCAAAAAAGATGGAGTTCTCCTTGAATGAACCTGTAAACAAATTGCCGGAGGAGGCGCTGAATGCCATAATTTACGGCAGTGACGATTTATATAGGGTAAGCCTTGCAGACGGTACACAGCTTGCCCCATTTCCTGGCATAATTGCCAAACTGGAGCAGACCGGAAATGAGAGTGACGAATCTTTTGAGAGGAAAGAGAGATTTGTACAGGAGAGCATCTGCCCCGAATGTAATGGAACCAGGCTTAAAAAGGATGCCCTATACTTTAAAATAGACGGAAAGGATATTGCAGAGGTCTCTGCACTTGATATAGACCAGCTGGCTGCATGGATAGAATCACTGCCAAAGGTGATGGACAACAAACAGAGGCTCATTGCCGCTGATATTCTCAAGGAACTTGGAGACAGAATCGGATTTCTGCAGGCTGTAGGATTGAACTATCTCTCCCTCAACCGTGCCACAAGAAGTTTGAGCGGAGGTGAAAGCCAGAGAATAAGACTCGCTACTCAGATAGGAAGCAAGCTGGTGAATGTACTCTACATTCTGGATGAGCCGAGCATAGGACTCCACCAGAGAGACAACAGGAAGCTCATCAACTCCCTCAAGCAGTTGAGGGATGAGGGAAACTCTGTGATGGTTGTTGAGCATGATGAGGAGATGATTCTCTCAGGAGACTGGCTAATTGATCTGGGTCCTGGAGCCGGAGTGCACGGAGGAAAACTTTTATATAATGGTGAGCCTGGGGAGCTCATGAAGATGAGCGAGAAAAAGATAAAGGAGCTCCACAGCTATACAGCAGAATATCTGAAGGGCATAAGAAAAATAGAGGTGCCGGCAGTACGCCGTAAAGGTAACGGCAACTTTATAGAATTGAAGGGTGCCACTGGCAACAACCTAAAAAATGTGGATGTAAAGATACCGCTGGGGTGTTTTGTAGGAGTGTGCGGAGTGAGCGGCAGCGGAAAATCGTCTCTGATAAATGAGACACTTATGCCGATTTTGAGCAAACATTTCTACCGCTCCCTGGCACAACCTTTGCCATACAGGGAGATTACAGGGTTGGAGCATGTTGACAAGCTCATTGAAATAGACCAGAGCCCTATAGGACGTACTCCACGCAGCAATCCTGCCACCTATACAAATGTCTTCAGCGATATCAGGAAACTGTTTGAGAATACACCGGATGCAAAGATAAGGGGATTCAAATCGGGCCGTTTTTCGTTCAATGTGAAAGGGGGACGGTGTGAAACCTGCAAGGGTGCCGGAGTACAGACTATTGAGATGAACTTTTTGCCGAGTGTATATGTGAATTGCAAAGAGTGCAACGGCAGGCGATACAATCCGGAGACTCTGGCTGTTAAATATAAAGGCAAGAGCATTAATGACATCCTTGAGATGACAATTTCCGAATCTGTGGAGTTTTTTGAAAATATTCCATCCATTGTGCAGAAACTGAAGTCACTTGATGATGTGGGACTGGGATACATCAAGCTTGGACAGCCGTCAACTACCCTGAGTGGAGGTGAGAGCCAAAGAGTAAAATTGGCAGCAGAACTTGCAAGAAAGGCAACAGGCAACTCTGTATATATATTGGATGAGCCTACAACAGGTCTCCATTTCCACGATATAAAGGTATTGCTCGGAGTCCTGCAGAGAATTGTTGACCAAGGAAATACAGTTATCGTCATTGAACATAACCTGGATGTTATAAAATCGGCCGACTGGCTCATTGACCTCGGACCAGAAGGTGGTGCAGCCGGTGGAAAGATTATTGCTACAGGCACACCTGAAGAGGTTGCCGCAAATCCCGCTTCTGTTACGGGAGAATTTCTGAAAGAGTTGCTTTTGAAAAAATTATAAGACTATGGAAAGTATCAGAGTATATTGCAAAAATACCGACAGCTACCACAGCTGCAAACCGGGGACCAGATTGATTGATTTTCTCAATGAAATAGGGTATACCCACAATACAGACAAACATGGCAACCAATATCCGGTGCTTGCAGCTTATGTTGACAACAAGCTGAAGGAGTTGAGCTACCCGATATATATGGCACACTCAATTGACTTTTTGGATATTACTCACTCTGATGGACGCCGCACATATGTCCGTTCACTCAACTTCCTTCTACAGAAGGCTGTAAATGACGTGTACAATGGCAAATATAACCTTATAATAGGCTACTCCCTGCCCAACGGTCTCTACGGCGAACTGCACCATAACAACATAACAAAGGAGGATATTGCCGAATTCAAGGAGAAGGGAGCCTCGTACCGTCCAGTGCCATGCATACCTGATATCGTTCCGGTATGCGACAGCGACATTACAAAAATAAAGGCAAGGATGCAGGAGCTTATTGCTGCAGATTTTCCATTTATAAAGACCAAGAAGAATCAGGATGAGTGCATCTCGCTCTTTTTGGAACACCGTCAGATGGAGAAGGCCAGATTATGCCTCTCTCTGGGCAACTTCTTCAATTCTGTATATTATCTCGACGGCTATGGAGATACTTTCTATGGCCCGATGCTCCACTCTACAGGGGCAATTGAGAATTTTGACCTTGTCAAATATAATAACGGTTTCTGCCTGCAGTCACCGGAACCATTTGCCCCATATAATCTTCCACAGGTAAAGTATCAGGAGAAACTCTACGATATCTTCAAGGAGAATGAAAACTGGTGCCGTATATTGGGGGCCAATGATATAGCAACAGTGAACATCGCTGTGCAGAACGGCTACGCCTCACAGCTTATCCAGATTGCAGAGGCTCTGCATGAGCGGAAATATGCTGCCATTGCCGATATGATTTATGCAAGAAGAGACCGTGTGAAACTTGTATTGCTGTCGGGGCCGTCGAGCAGTGGAAAAACTACTACATCAAAGAGGCTTGCAGTGCAGTTGAAAGTTTTGGGCCTCAATCCTGTTGTACTTGAAATGGACAACTATTTCGTAAACAGGGAGAGGACTCCTAAAGATGAGGATGGCAATTATGACTTTGAAAGCATCTATGCAATGGATCTGGAGCTTCTCAACAGCCAGTTGGGCAGCCTGCTTGCCGGAGAAGAGGTTGAAGTTCCAAAATTCAATTTTGCAGAGGGGAGAAGCACATTCTGTGGGAACAAACTGAAATTGGGGGAATCAGATATCCTCATTATGGAGGGAATACATGCCCTCAATCCACAACTTACCGCGTCGATTGATGATGAGAAAAAATTCAGAATACATGCATCGGCCCTCACCTCACTCTCAATTGATGAGAACAACAACATCTCCACCACCGACAACCGCATGTTGCGCCGTATGGTACGCGACAACAACTTCCGCGGCACATCGGCTGAAGATACCATTTTACGCTGGAACAGTGTGAGACGTGGAGAATACAGAAACATATTCCCATATCAGGAGAATGCAGATGTAATGTTCAACTCATCACTCATTTATGAACTGCCTCTGCTCAAGCACTATGCAGAACCTCTTTTGAGAAGGATTTCACCAAACTCACCGGCATACTCAGAGAGTTTGAGACTGCTCAAATTCCTCTCATACATAACCGTGATGAATCCAAAAGAGCAGACCGGCATACCCCCTACCTCAGTAATGAGAGAGTTCATTGGAGAGAGTACTTTTACATATTAATAAAAAAACAGCCCTATAATTGATGTGACCCCCAAAAGTTGGACGGTTTAACATTATTAAGAGGCTCGCTTAGATTGGAATAAAGCTCGGTATTGTACCGGGCTTTTTCCATTTAGCCTCAGTTTGATTCTATAATTATTGTAATAGCGTATATACTTAAC
>JAGBHM010000019.1 GCA_017935505.1 Bacteroidales bacterium
AATGCTTTCAAGTTGTGAAAAGATCAACATCCTGGATATAAAGACAACATATTGTACAGCAACAATAAACGGTGAAGAATATAAAGACGTCACAACAGTAAGGGAAGAATTGGGGAGAAGAGGATATCCTTTTGCTACTAATGGGAGAATTTTTATAGGCACGAGCAACAATCTTGCGTACATACAGTTTCAGCTATCTGATGCTAATGGCAAAATCTGTTATTACCTGTTTGGAGGTATTCCGTTTGGAAAAGGAGAAAACTTTCCAGTTCTGAATAAGGAATACCATATATATTGTCATCCAAGTTTTGATATTTCTGATAGGCCGGACGAGAAGATTGCTGATGACTACATGGAATTTCAGGCAAAAGAAACTTCTTCAATGTATCCTTCGGGAATACTTGTGCTGAAAAGATATTTTGAGATTACAAGCAGTTATTACGAAATGCCATCTTCGCTGTCGGGAATAATGAAATTCACAGAATACAACGATGCCAATAAAAAATATAGCGGCCATTTTGTGTTGCAGAGTAATGATGGTATTGATGGAAAACATTATGAAATTAAAGGCACATTGAAATCAACCGTTGCTCAGCATTTTTAAATTGAACCTTTCCCTGAAACTATTGTTTCTTATATGAAATAGTTTTTTAAGTTAGGTTAAGTCGGGCAAGCCCTGTGGTCTCGGGATGAGATTGCGGGGCTTGTTTTTTTGTTAAGATTTTCTTGTGCATTGGGAGAATTTTTCTACCTTTGTTACAGCAAATGGTTCCCAGATGAGCAATACTGTTCATTGGGAGAATAGGGAATCCGGTGCAAATCCGGGACAATACCTGTTGCTGTGAGTTCCATTCCAAAAGGGATTTGAATTTACCGAACTCTTTGCCACTGGCGCTTGATGTGCTGGGAAGGCTCGGTAAAAGGAACAAGTCAGAAGACCTGCCACTTTGCTTTAAAGATTTTATACCTGCAGGCTACGGGTAAAGATCAAAACAGTTTTTATCCGTATTAACATATAGTAAGGTAGAGCAGGCCGGCTTATCTCTTTTATACCTGTATTGTCGGGTATTTCAATATATTATCATGTATATTAAAGAGTATATCTACCACATCATATAGGGTTGTTCCCGATAGAAACACGTTTTGAGTTTTACTTGTACACCACCGGGTGAGTTAGTAACTTAAAACGTTTTTTTATGGAAAGATCTATTTATGAACAGCCTCATGTTGAGGTAATTGAAGTTGAAGTTGAACAAAGCTTTGCCACCAGCGGCACACCTGGTGAGAGTCCATGGGAAGAGTGGAACTGATTATGATTGTCGAACTTTAAATTTCAATACTCATGAGGCGTATTTTTACATTTTTCATTATCGCGGCATCATTGGTGGGATGTACCAAAGATGAAATAATTCCTACAGATCCTAATACCATTACAGGCTATCATAACAATATTCAGACAAAAACAGATTTCGGCACACCTTCGGGCACATCCATCCCTTTTGTATGGAGCGAAGGTGACAAAATATGGAACGGATCACAGCAGAGCAGCGCTGCAACTATTAATCCCGACGGAGGAGCATCATTTACTTTTGGAACAGAGCCTGCAGGCACGGTCTATTACAATATGACCGGAACCTCAGCCACAACAGCAGTTGTACCGGCTGAGCAAGATGCCGCAAAACATCTTGGAATGAATGGCGATTTCGCCTGGGCCACCATTTCCGACGGCTCATTTGCCCTTAATCATGCAACATCATATTTATGGTTTGACATTGCATCACTTCCTGCAGACCATACTCTCGATGCCGTTGCCATAGATGCCGGTGATGCTCTCATTACCGGAACTGCCCAATGGAATGGGAGTGCCTTAGAGACACCGGAGAACGGCAGCAGCAGCGCAACGCTTTTGGTGAATAAAACCTCTATAGCTGATGCTGAGGTTGTTATGGTTGTGCTCCCGGCACAAATATCTTCAGCTACAATTACATATACCCTCTCTTCAAATGGAGTTGTAAAATATTGCAAACAGACCGTAGGTGAGAAGACCCTTGTAGCCGGCAGTACATATAAAATCTCCATCGATTTTACCACAGCATCTGTATATGAGTTGAGAACTCTCTCATTTGAAGATTCGGATGCCAAGTTTACACCATATGAATTAGAGTATTATAATAATAAGCAGATCTCAAAATGGAGCGATCTGATAGCTGCAGACCAGTATGGTGACTACATGCTTGGTTATGGCGGATGGTATGGGGAGTGCGAACCTACCGAGGAGTCGCATTATTGTTGGTATGACGAGAACAATACATTCCTTGCCCATGATTTTCCATACAATTATTATACATACTGTTTGGCAGGTGGCGGTCATGCAATTTCAAACTATGCAAGCAACGATTATATAAGCCATGGCAGCTATACCCACCAATTGACTGTATATGACAAGGATGCAAATGGTTTGGTTACAACAGGTGGCGGCCACAACGGCTCAAACAATTTTGCAATGCATTATGGCTATTTTGACAATTCTGAGTGGAACCAGACAACAGAGGATGTCCTTCCTGCAATCTATTTCAAAGATGATAAGGCTCGTATAATAGATCACCTGTGGGTATGTCTCTCCACATATGAATATAATTGCCTATATGAGGGAAATGGCCTCACAGAACCATTGGGAGATGGTGATTATGTAAAAATAGAGGCAATCGGCCATAAAGAGGATGGTACAACTGTCAGAACTTCAATAAAGGTGGCAGACCTCAAGAGTGGTGTTATTGATGATTGGACCAAATGGGATTTGTCGTCTCTTGGCAAAGTGAAGAGAGTGCAGTTCAATATTGTAGGCACCAATGATAATGGATATGGTTTCTCACAGCCTGCATATTTTGCATATGATGATGTAGCGGTCCGTTTCGAAAATTAGATGATTGGAGATGAAAAAGTTTTTGTATTTATTGGTATTTGTACTGGTTGCCTCATCCTGCAATAAGGATGAGGTGATCACTACAGATGTTGAACAATTCTACAGAGCTAAGAAAAGCACCTCTGTAGCCCAATGGACAACGGTATTTGAATATACTCCGGCTCCAGGACAGTTCATCAATGAAACCAAAACAGGTGGATTTACAGGAGATGAGACAACTATACAATCGGCTGTAAATTATGCTCATAAACGCATGAGTGATAACTTGTTTGTATCACTTGGAGGCTTTGGAGGATATATTGTTACAGGTTTTGACCACAGTATCGACAATGTTCCAGGATATGACTTTGCAATAAAAGGCAACTCTTTCAAAGGCTCATCAGAACCGGGCATTGTGTGGGTTATGAGAGATGAGAATGGAGATGGCCGACCTAACGATACGTGGTATGAGCTAAAAGGATGCGGAAGTGAAGATAAGTCTGCAATCCAAAATTATGAAGTGACCTATTACAGACCCGAAAGTGCAGGTTCGCCCGTAAGATGGAGCGATAACCTGGGCAACACCGGTGAAATAGATTATCTCAAAGCATACCATAACCAGGAGAGTTATTACCCCCGTTGGATAACATCAGACAGCTATACTTTGAAGGGAACGTTCCTCAAACCTAAGAATTATGACAAATCGGGTAATGGCACCTATTGGGTACAAGATGAGTATGACTGGGGATATGCCGATAATTTCAGTGCTGTGGATCTTTACAGCTCAAATGACTCAGAACTCAAAGGATGCAACCTGTTTGACATCTCTAATGCGGTTGATTCTAATGGAACTGCCGTTGAACTGACCTTTGTGGATTTTATAAAGGTTCAGACTGCCTGCAATACCAAAAGCGGATGGTTGGGTGAGAACTCTACTGAGGTCTTTGGTTTTTACGATTATACTATGATAAATTCATCCAATTGATGCATATTATTAAAGTTATTTTTAAGTGGATGCTGCTGTTGCTCCTTTTGGCGGGGGCAACAGCTTGTATGAAGTGGGATTACGGCAATGAGGAGTCATTCCATCTCTCCCGGAGAGGCCTTTTTATAACCAATGAGGGAAATTTCCAGTATGGCAATGCCACTCTTTCATATTATGATCCCGACAATAAAACAGTTGAAAATGAACTCTTCTACAGAGCCAATGCCATGAAATTGGGAGATGTGGCCCAATCCATGACCATACGTGATGGCATAGGATGGATTGTAGTGAACAACTCCCATGTAATTTTTGCCATTGATATTGAAACCGGAAAAGAGATAGGACGCATCACAAACCTCACATCTCCGCGCTACATGCATTTTCTCTCTGATGAAAAGGCCTATGTAACCCAAATATGGGACAACAAAATCTTCATAGTGAATCCTTCAACTTTTGAAATTACAGGTTATATACAGTGTCCCAATATGACAATGGAGCAAGGCTCTACAGAGCAGATGGTGCAATATGGCCGGTATGTGTATGTAAACTGCTGGTCATACCAGAACAGAATACTAAAGATAGATACAACTACCGATAGTGTAGTTGATGAGCTTGTTGTAGGAATCCAGCCAACCTCCTTGGTAATAGATAAGAATAATAAATTATGGAGCGTTACAGATGGAGGATATCAGGGAAGCCCATACGGTTATGAGGCACCCTCTCTTTACAAAATTGATGCGGAGAGATTCAAAATTGAAAAACAGTTCCAGTTTAAATTGGGAGATGCCCCGTCGGAGGTGCAGCTGAATGGGACAAAAGATAAACTCTATTGGATTAATGACGATATCTGGGAGATGGATATAAATGCCGTTGAGATGCCTTCAGAGCCATTTTTACATGCAAGAGGCACTATCTATTATGGACTGACAGTAGATCCTGTAAACGGAGATGTTTATATAGCGGATGCTATTGATTATCAACAGCAAGGCATGGTATTACGATACTCATCCGATGGTAAAGAACTGGACAGGTTTTATGTGGGAATTATCCCCGGAGCTTTTTGTTGGAAATAGAAAATCATGAAAAATATCATATTTGTAAGTGCTGCTTTATTCTGCTTATTTTTAACATCTCCTCTACTTGGAGATGTTGGAAGAACCAGTTTGGAAACAGCCAGGGATACATCCCGATATTGGCATCTTAAAATAAGGGAGGCGCAAGTTGTCGCAAAGAGGCCGATGAAAGAGATAGGAGTTCAGAAGACAAATTTCGACTCATTGCAATTGAAGGAGAATATATCACTCTCCATGGCGGATATCCTCACCTACAATGCGCCTGTTTTTGTGAAAAGTTATGGCAGGGCCACCCTATCAACCATATCTTTCAGGGGCACATCCGCTTCACACACTCAAGTGACATGGAATGATATGAAGATAAACAACCCAATGTTGGGTATGACAGATTTCTCCACCATTCCTGCCTATTTTATAGATGATGCATCACTACTGCATGGCACATCTTCTGTGAATGAGACAGGTGGCGGATTGGGTGGAGCCGTAAAGCTCTCTACAGTACCTGCCCAGGAGGAGGGATTAGGTTTGCAATATATCCAGGGGGTGGGTTCATTCAAAACTTTTGATGAGTTCCTTCGTCTTACTTGGGGCAATGACCGATGGCAGAGCTCCACACGATTTGTCTGTTCCTCATCTGAAAATGACTACAAATACCGCAACCGCGACAAAAAGGAGAATATTTATGATGAAAACCATAAAATTACAGGCCAATATTATCCTGTTGAAAAGAACAGAAGCGGCTCTTTCAGAGATCTGCACCTGCTGCAGGAGGTATATCTGAATGCCGGCAAAGGGAACAGATTTGGTATGAATGTATGGTACATCAGCTCAAACAGGGAGCTGCCAATGCTAACAACAGACTACAGCGATGAGACAGATTTTGAAAACAGGCAGAGGGAGAATACTTTAAGGGGCATCATTACTTGGGACCGTTTGGGGGACAAATGGAAGGTTGGGGCTAAAGGTGGCTACATCCACACTTGGCTTGCCTACGATTATAAGAGGGATCCTGGCAATGGTACAATGACCTCCATGACCCGTTCAAGGAGCAGGGTTAATACCATTTATGGCCAGGCAAATGCAGAATTCTCACCGGGAAAGAGGTGGTATTTTACTGCAAATCTTTCGGTCCATCAACATTTTGTGGAGAGTTCAGACAAAAATATCATTTTGCAGGAGGGCGACAAGGCTGTTGTCGGATACGAAAAGGCAAGAATGGAGCTATCGGGAAGCA
Source organism: Bacteroidales bacterium (assembly GCA_017935505.1). Lineage (GTDB taxonomy): Bacteria > Bacteroidota > Bacteroidia > Bacteroidales > UBA932 > Egerieousia. The sequence goes on from JAGBHM010000019.1 coordinate 6,195, forward strand.
TATCTGCAAAATGGCGCCCGACAGACAAATTTGGAATCTCTGCAGTTTTGAGAGAGGAGCTCTTTGGTAATGAATGTGCTCCAATAATACCGGCACTATTTGCAGACCTCATCTTGTATGAAAAATGGAATCTTGTAGCAAAAGCCTCTATATCATGCAATTACAGATTTCCAACATTGAATGACATGTATTTTCTTCCTGGCGGAAACCCTAATCTGAAAAGTGAAAAAGGATTTACATATGATGCAGGGATCTCATTTGAAACAGGCAGAACCGAAAGATACAGTCTGAAAGGAGGAGTCTCATGGTTTGATTCATATATAAATGACTGGATAATATGGCTTCCTACCACAAAAGGCTTTTTCTCGCCAAGAAATATCAAGAAGGTTCATGCTTATGGTGTTGAAGCCAATGGAGAGCTTCAGATCTCCTTGTCTGAAAGTGTGAAACTGGAGCTGCAAGGAACATTCTCCTGGACACCGTCGATAAATGAAGGGAAGCCTATGAGCCCCGCCGATAAATCTGTGGGGAAACAGCTGCCGTATGTGCCTGAATATTCAGCCACGGCAAACGGCCGGTTGAGATGGGAAACATGGTCATTGTTATATAAATGGTGTTACTATAGTACCAGATACACTATGTCGAGTAATGACATCTCTCTCTCCGGAGAGCTGCCTCCATATTATATGAGCAATGTGACACTGGAAAAATCATTCAGCTTCATCTGGGCGGATATCTCCCTGAAAGGGTGTGTCAACAATATATTTGATGAAGAGTATCTGTCGGTACTCTCTAGGCCAATGCCAGGAATAAATTTTGAATTTTTCATAGGGATAACTCCAAAATTAAGGAGGAGGTAGAATAATTTGCAATCTCCATCTGCTTGGAGTATCTTTATGAAAAATTCGCACTTATGAGAAAGACAATACTGCCATTTATAGCGGCATTTTCAATGTTGTCAATATTTGCCACAACATTATATGCACAGACAGAGGGATATGAAAAGGGAAAATTCATATCAAAGGTAACCGGAGACACACTGTTGTACAGATATCTCACACCCGAAAATCCGGCAAAAGGGAAAAAATATCCGCTGGTAATTTTTCTGCATGGTTCAGGAGAGAGGGGCAGTGACAACCAGGCACAACTCTTCCATGGCAGCGGCCAGTTTCTCAACCCTGTAAACAGGGAAAAGTATCCGGCATACGTACTCTTCCCACAATGTCCAGAGGGCGTTCCAGGTGCCTATATACCACGTCTCGAGACTCTTGTGCCGGCAGATATGCCGTTGGATCCACCTGTCGCACCAATTGTACAGACTTTGATGGAACTCATTGATTCATATATTGCTCTTGCTGATGTTGATCCAAAAAGAGTCTATATAATGGGGCTCTCGATGGGTGGTATTGCCACTTTTGACATTGTTGCCCGATATCCTGAAAAATTTGCTGCCGCTATTCCAATCTGCGGCTCGGTGAATCCACAAAGGCTCAAAAATACCAAAGGTGTTGCGTGGCGCATCTTTCATGGAGATGCAGATGCATCTGTAACAGTTGAAGGGTCGAGAGAGGCCTACAAAGCCCTGCGCAGTTTTGGCTTGGATGTGGAGTATATCGAATTCCCAGGCTGCACACACAACAGCTGGAACCCTGCATTCAACCGTCCGGATTTCATGAAATGGCTCTTCAAACAAAAGAAATAACTGAAATAGAACAAATATGCTACAACCAGGAGACAAAATGCCGGAATTCTCGGTAATTGACCAGAACGGCAATACGGTAAGTTCAAAAGATTTTATCGGCAAAAAGACAATTATCTATTTTTACCCAAAAGACAACACTTCGGGATGCACCGCCCAGGCATGTAACCTCAGAGACAACTGGCAGGCTCTTGTTGCCGCCGGATATAATGTTGTTGGAGTAAGCAAGGACAGTGCTGCTTCCCATGTAAAATTCATTGAGAAGAACTCGCTTCCATTTACCCTATTGGCCGACACCACCACTCAGATGCAGCAGGACTTTGGCGTGTGGGGAGAGAAGAAACTCTACGGAAGAACCTATATGGGCACAATGCGTAAAACTTTTATATTCAACGAAGAAGGCATTCTGGAGAGAATAATTGATAAGGTTGATACAAAAAATCACACATCGCAGATATTGTAAAATAAACTGCAAGCCGAGAGCAGAGCTCAAGCTTGCTTGAAGATATGCCGAGGCTCAGCGTGATTATAAACAAAGTTTAAAACAAACGGATTATATGAAAAAAGTATTATTGATATTGGTATCGGTTGCATTCTCATTGGTTGCATTTGCACAGGATGGCGTAAAATGGGAGGCAGGTTCATTGCAGCAGGCATTGGAGAAGGCTGCTGGCAATAAGAAAGGCCCTTCTGTGGTCTTCCTTGATTGTTATACTTCATGGTGTGGTCCATGTAAAATGATGGCAGAGAAGGTATTTCCCACAAAAGAGGCCGGCGAGTATTTCAACAAACGTTTTGTGAATATAAAGATTGATATGGAGAAGGGGGAAGGTCCTGCTATCGGTAAAAAGTATGGTGTGAGGGCATATCCTACATTCCTTATACTTGATGCACAGGGCAATGAAATCGGACGTGTTGTAGGTGGCGGACAGCTTGAGTCATTCATCAAAAAGGTGGAAGACGCGGTAAAACCGGCCAACAGACCCGAAGCTATGCTTGAGAAGTATAATAAGTCTGGAGATATGGCAGATGCGTATGCCTATCTGCAGGTTGTGGATAAGTTGCATAAAGAT
>JAGBHM010000020.1 GCA_017935505.1 Bacteroidales bacterium
GTTATAATTCTTCATAAGAATAACGATTTAAATCAGCCTATGCTTGTCAGAGAAATAGAAATCATAGTCAATAGGATGGTTAAAGTATTTAATGATATGGGGGCAAATTTTACATTGTTTGATGAAGCAGTGGAACTTCCTCAATTGAAGGCTGATAACTGGAATAGAATATTAGTACTAAATGATGCGGATATTTGCTTAACCAAATTCAAAGAGACTCCAATGTTATGCTTATGGATTAAGTTGAAACAGTCAATAATATAACATTCAAATATGTAAGGTCGGGATTCCGAACTGAGGTGGAGCAATAGCGGAAGATTACGTTTGTTGCAATTCTTTAACACAAAGATATAGAGCCATTTAGAAATGGAACTCATTTTCTGGTGGCACCACTTGAAAAGGAAGTTAAGAAAATCAGCTTCCTTTTTTTTTGTTATACTAAATTTAAGAGTTTATCTACAGCTATGCCACTTTTTGTGGAAAGAAGTCGCTTTTTGTTTGTCTCATCCACAGAAATGCCCCCTCTCGTGGATATAAAGCACTTTAGCAAGCATCTATGGAGTTATAATGCCTTACCTCTTTACTTCCCGGCTTTCGCCACCCTTGCACCAGAACAGGCGCTCCCCTATCGCAACCTGTTTTTCAGAAAATTTTGTCGGGAAAAGATATAGAAGAAAAGTACACCTGCAAGTTTTACGGCAAAGGCTACCCAGAATGCGGCGTAATAGTCAATATGTTCGGCTACGCTGCCACCCACAAGCATTCCGAGACCGATACCTATGTCCCAACTTACAAGGAGTGTTGAATTCGCCGTTCCACGCTGGTCGTTTGAGGCGAGGTTTATAAACATTGTCTGGAATGCCGGAAACATATGTCCGTTACCCAGACCTATTATAAGGGCAGCCCCGTAATATCCTATATAGTTATGCAGCGAGGCAAACAGAAGGTAGCCGAAGAGCGATATCGCTATTCCTATGGAGGCGTTCTCCACTATTTTGCCGGCCCTCAATGTGCGGCTTCCCACTAGGCGTGAGAGTATGAGACCTATCGAGAGAAGCATGAAAAAGAGTCCGGTTCCTCCGGTTATTCCGAGTTCATCCTTTCCATAAATGGCAATATATGTGGAAAGTACGCCATAGGAGAAGGAGTAGCATATCATACAGAGTCCTTGGCTCCATCCTTTCAAAAGAATGAAACGGTCGAGAGAGACAGGTCTTTTCAGCTGCACCCTCTCTCTTTTTTTCAACTCCAATGTATAATTTATAATAAGTCCGGCAGCTGAAACAAGAAAAGCCATCCAGAAGAGCAGATCATAATTTTGCCATGCTCCATATATCATAAGGGCTACTGTGGGCCCGATAGCGGTTGCTATATTATTGCTCAGCCCGTAATAACCGATTCCTTCTGCCCTGCGTTGAGGATGTAGCACATCTATGGCAACTGTACTGTTTGATACTGTAGAGGCTCCAAAAGGGGCACCATGCAGTGTCCTCACTATTGCAAAAAGCACCAGTGATCCGGCTGCTATATACCCCAGGAAAAATGCACAGAATAATCCATAGCTCACCAGAAGGACCACCTTGCGTGGAAACGAATCCACCAGATATCCACTGAACGGCCTTATTATCAGTGCAGTCAGGGTATACCCCGACAGCACTATTCCTATCATCTGCTTGTCGGCCCCAAAAGTTTCACTCAGATAGAGCGGCAGCAGAGGTGTAAGGAGCATGAATGAGAAGAAAATCATGAAGTTGGCACACCACACTTTCAGGTAGTTGCTGTTCCATAATTTCTCTTTTGGTGCAATTTCGGCCATTTCCAAATCAAGTTAGTCAGTCTGGCTGCAAAGTCAGTTTTTCAATGAATAGTTTACAGATGTCACAACCCTCACCTTTTTGATATATGGGGTATTGTTGTCGCGGTCTGTTATTGAGAACTGGCCCTGGCTGGCCCAGACAATTTTGCCCAGACGGCTGTCGGAATCCTTGGCAAACTGTTCAGCAGCCTTGCGGGCATTTCGGGTAGCTTCGGCAATCATCTCCGGTTTCAACTCATTCAAAAGGGTATATTCATAAGTTATTCGGTTTTCATAATCACCGCCAATAATTGCAATTCCCTCTTTGAGCAGCTCGCCTTGGGAGGCAATAAGGGTGCGTACCTTCTCCACCTGCTCCGATGTAACTGTAATCACAGATTTGATATTATATCTGTATGGTTTGTCATTTGTACTGTATCGCTCTGCCTGGAAATCAATTACTTCAGGTGCATTTACAGAAATTTCCGCATCTGTTATTCCATTGGCTTTCAGATACTCTATAATTTTGTCGGATGTAGTGTTGATTGAATTGTAGAGCACCTGCAGATTGTTGCCAACCTCTTTGAACACGATAGGCCACACAACTTTATTTGCAGGAACTTCCCTCTCCGAGAGTCCCTTTACACTAACAGTTCTGCCTCTGTCGGCAAAATTCTCTATTCCTGTCTTTATGCAAAAAGCAAGGACAACTATTGCAGCAGCCACAATTGCCGCCTCTTTCACCCAACTCTTTTTCATGACAATAAATTTATAGTTTAAACTTTGTTTACAAATTACTGGATAACCTGAAGTTTCTCTCTGGCCTCACTTGTAGGCATGCAATTGAAGTGCCACCACTCAGATGGTTCAACAATCCACCCGGCATGTGTCATAACCTCGCGCAACAGGCGGCGGTTAAGAAGTTCCCTTCTGGTAATCTCTCCATTTTCAAACAGCTCCTGCTCCATATCAACTCTTGAGCGGTCTCCAAAATAGTCATACTCAGAGCCCATAGGAATAGGATGTCCGGTACAGTCCACAAGTGTTACATCAACAGCTATACCAAAATTGTGGGGACCTCCGCCACGTTTGTGCGGATTTGCTACAAAATCCTCGAGGTCAGTACCTTCTACGACACTCCACATCTGCTCCTGGATAGAGCGCGGACGTGCAGCATCATACACTACCAGATGCAGATCCATTCTCCTTTTCCTCAAATAATCATTTGCCTTTTTGAGCATCTCCATTGCCTCAGGAACGAGATATGCCTCATCAAGCCCATCATAAAGCACTCTTCCCATAAAATTGTATGGGGTTGCATATACCATATAAACCTCAACTCCAGGGATATGTTCAGCAACATTGAGCAATCCTTTCCTTTCAAGTTCTTTTTCCAGCTTCGATTTCGACTGGGCCTGGACAGCAGCAGTACATAGGAGCATCAGTGCCACCAATGAGAAAATCATCTTCTTCATCATATATACTTTTTAATTGTTCATCAATCTTTCAATGCGCCATGGAATGTCGGTGTTCTTCATGACACCACCAAAATATTCGGCACCTTCGCCATAGGCAAATACCGGCACAACTATTCCTGAATGTCCTTTTGTACTGAAAGTGAGCGCCACAGGACTCTTTTCACCTACATTATAAGACTTGTACCCGACAGATGTACCGCCAGTCTCATGGTCTGCTGTAACAACAAGCAGGGTATTTGGAGAGTTCTTCACATATTCTACAAGGTACTTCAAGGTTCTGTTGAATTCCGCCATCTCCTCGATCATACCGTCGGAATCATTATTATGGCCATAACCATCTATAATAGCACTCTCAACCATTAGGAAGAAACCATTCTCCTTTCCACTCTTTTCAAGGAGGCCCAAAGCCTTTGCAACTGCCTTTTCCAAATATTGCTCAGGCTCAGCATCACTCTTTCCACCATCCTTGCCGGCAGAAGCGCCACCCTCTGCAGCCAATTTTGCAGCAAGACATACCTGGGCTCCATCTGCGGCACCAGCCTCACTCTGCTTCTTGTTTCTTCTGTGGACATTACCCATTGGAAGTATTCCCACAAATCTATCTGATTCAGAAGCCATTACATCATCCCACTCCAAATATACATCATACCCCTTCTCTATCAATACTGCAGTAAGGTCTGTAGAATCTGGTCTGTTTATAAATGCGCTCAATCCGGCACCTATGGCAACATCGACATTGCTCTCCACAAACTGTGCAGCAATGTCAAAACTCTTTGAGCGGCTGAGCACACCGGCATAAAATGCAGCAGGAGTTGCCTCTGTAAGGGTGGTATTCACAACAATTCCACTCTTTTTACCCATTTTCTGCGCCTTTTTAAGTATACTCTCCAATGGAACGCCATTCACATCAACACCCAAATATCCATTGAGAGTCCTCACTCCGCATGCAAGAGCGGTACCTCCGGCTGGAGAATCTGTTACAAAATTATTGGCGGAGCAGGTCTCTGAAAGGCCCACAATAGGCGACATCTCGAATGCTGTAAGCGAATCATCTTCAAGCAGAAGTGACGAAACGGCTCCAAATCCCATACCGTCTCCTATAAGGTATATTACATTCTTAACCTCAGGCAGTCTCTCTGTAGAACAAGATGATGTGGCAAACAGAACCGCACACAATAAAACGACAAGTTGTATTCTCCTCATGACTCTATAAAATTCACTTTAATTGAAAACAGAATTGTAAAAATATTGTGTAAAGATAATGATAAAAAGAATAACTTTGCTAATTGAATAAAACCAGATACAATGAAACGCATTTTCAAATTCATCATCATTCCGCTCATCATTGTCGTTGCAATTTTTGCCTATTTCAGATTCTATTTTGTCTTTGGAGAAGGGGTAAAAAGCGGAGAGCTAAACTATGTAGTATACAAAGGTGTAGTTTTTAAAACATATGAAGGAAAGCTCATCCAGAGCGGTATCCGTTCACAGAAGGCCGGTACCATCCAGTCATATGAGTTTGAATTCTCGGTTGAGGATCCTGAGTTGGCAAGGGAGCTGATGACCAAAGGCGGAGAGACGCTGGAACTTCATTATAAAGAGTATTTTGGCGCATTGCCTTGGAGAGGCTTCACAAAATTCATTGTCGACAGCATTGTGAGTGCAAAACCACGCACATTGCCTGAACCGGTACAGATACCAGCACAAATATAATATACCAATAATGAAACAGTTTGGATTTTTCAGAGTGGCATCTGCCATTCCAGGTGTAAAGGTTGCAGAGTGCAGCTACAATGCACAGCAGATAGAGAAACTTATCAAGCAGGCTGATGCGGCTGGGGCTGAGGTTATTGTTTTCCCTGAGCTCTCCATAACAGGATACAGCTGTATGGACCTCTTTGCCACACAGACAATAAAGGAGCAGAGCTCTAAGCAACTGCAGTATCTGCTCAACGCCACATCAGAGAGCAATATAATTTCGATTGTAGGAATTCCAATATATGCATGGAACCGCATATTCAATTGCGCCGCTGTAATATGCAGGGGCAACATTCTGGGTCTGGCGGTAAAGAGCAATATTCCAAACCACAACGACCTGCAGGAGCTGAGATGGTTTTCACCGGCCTCTGAACTTCAGGAAAGTACCGTAAATATTTGCGGTCAGGAGGTATTTATCGGCAACAACCTTATATTTAATATTACAGGTGAGCAAGGGGTGAAATTTGCAGTGGAAATATGCGAAGACCTTTGGGCTCCGGTGCCTGTAAGTTCAATCCATGCAACAAACGGGGCTCAGGTTATCTTTAACCTGAGTGCAAACAGTGAAGCCATAGAGAAGCACAAATACCTGCTCTCTCTTTTGAAGAGCCACTCAGCAAAAACCGTTTCTGGTTATGTATACTCCTCTGCCGGTTTTGGTGAATCAACCACCGATCTGGTTTTTGCAGGAGATGCAATTATTGCCGAGAATGGAAAAATAATATCACAATCTGAGCGTTTCTCAATTGAAGAACAGTTGGTTATAGCAGACCTCGACATAAATTACCTTGAGCACGACAGAACCCTCCGCAACACATTCACCTCATCAGAGAATACATTCTTCTCCGACGGAATCATTGAGATTGAGTGTGAAGGAGATCTATCGGGCAAAAATTATGAGGGAATTTTGCGAAAAATAGAGCAGCATCCTTTTGTGCCACAAGGGAAAGAGCTTGATGAGAGATGTGAGGAGATATTCAGTATACAGACTGCTGGCCTTGCCAAAAGGCTTGTCCATACAAATTGCCGCAACGCGGTGGTAGGCATTTCGGGAGGCCTCGACTCCACTTTGGCCATACTGGTTACTGTAAAGACCTTTGATATGCTCGGTTATGACCGCAAGGGCATAATTGCCATAACAATGCCGGGCTTTGGCACCACTGGACGCACCTATAACAATGCAATCTCCCTGATGGAATCGCTCGGCGTGACAATACGGGAGATAAGCATAAAGGAGGCGTGTATACAGCACTTCAAAGATATAGGCCATGATCTGGAGAACCACAATGTGGTTTACGAAAATTCTCAAGCCAGAGAACGTACACAGATTCTGATGGATGTTGCAAATCAACTGAATGCCATGGTTATAGGTACTGGCGATCTCTCGGAGCTCGCATTAGGCTGGGCCACATATAACGGAGACCACATGAGCATGTACGGAGTTAACGGCTGCATTCCTAAAACACTTGTAAAATCCCTTGTGGAGTGGGTGGCCAACAACAGCAGCAACGAAATAACCAGAAACACACTGCTCGACATTGCAGATACACCTATCAGCCCCGAACTTATTCCGGCTGATGACAAAGGAAATATTAAACAGAAGACCGAAGACCTTGTGGGGCCGTATGAGCTGCACGATTTCTTTATCTACCATTTCATGCGCCATGGTGCATCTCCGGCAAAAATATTTGCACTTGCCAAGATTGCTTTCGACGGCATATATGATGATGGTACAATAAAGAAGTGGCTGAGCACATTCTTCCGCCGTTTCTTCAACCAGCAGTTCAAGCGCAGCTGTCTGCCTGATGGTCCGAAAGTGGGCTCTGTAGCCCTCTCACCACGTGGCGATTGGAGAATGCCAAGCGATGCAGCCTCTGCATTGTGGTTAAAAGAGGTGGAGGAACTTGGTTAAAACAAGGAAACCTCCCCTTACAGATGGAGGAACAGATATAAAAAGGAGGAACCCGGTATGATGTGACCCCCAAAAGTTGGACGGTTTAACATTATTAAGAGGCTCGCTTAGATTGGAATAAAGCTCGGTATTGTACCGGGCTTTTTCCATTTAGCCTCAGTTTGATTCTATCATTATTGTAATAGCGTATATACTTAA
>JAGBHM010000021.1 GCA_017935505.1 Bacteroidales bacterium
AACGTCAATGACCTCAGCTTTGTTACATGCAGTTGTCAAAGCGGCAGCTGCAAGTGCACATAAGAAAATCTTTTTCATTGATTTTTGTTTTAATAAGTTAGTAAATAGTTAAAGTTGTTTGTATAGTTTTATATTTGTTTTATTTCTCTGTTTCAGCATGTTAGATGAGTGGAATGGTGATATCTTCATACTCACCCCAGTCTTTTACGGTTACATCAAATGCTCCTGAACCGCTCATACCCTCATCGTCGTTGATCTCAATACCGTCGATTACAATAACTCCTCCGTGTGGCTGTTTGCTTACCTGGTCGGTTACATCAAAGTCGAATGATTTGATTTTTCCGTTTCTCATACGCACCTCGAGGTTAACTGCGTAGATCTGGTCGCCTTTGGTGTAGGCTCCGTTAGGGTAGCCCGGTACGCCGAATGAGTTTACATATGCTGCAACGCCCCAATCTTTAACCTCGCAATCGTAGAGGATTGTTGCGGCCTCATTTGAGGTTGTTCCGGTTGAAAGGTTCACTGAGAGGGCCATTCCTGCCAATGTTCCGCGTGCAAGGGCAACATATTTTAAACCTGCGGCGAATTCAAAACGAATCTTGTAAGTGAACACCAGCGGATGCATGGTTACAGGTATTACCTCAGGTTGCGGAAGTTTCTTGGCCAGGTAATCGTTTATGTAACTTCCGTAGAGCATATCCGGTGGGTTTACTGTTACCTCTTCGCCTTTTGTTGAGCCAAACGGAGAACCTGTATAAGTGGAGCGGGTTCGGGTACGGGTAGTGGCAAACAGAAAATCAGCCTGTCGGCAAGAATCTGATTTATATGGCCATGAGAATTTGCTAGGGTGCCCAATAGGGGAGCAGGTGGAGAAGAAGTGGAAAGGAAAGTGTTTTTTGAGGTGGAGCTGCAACAAATTGGGCAATCTCCACCTTTATTGGGGCATTAATATTGATTTACAACATTTTGCGCATAAAATTCTAACATATATTTTTATAATTTATCTAAGTAAAGTTTAATTAAAAGTGTCAAAAATGAGACGTAATTCTATTAGTGTGCTTTTTTTCATTAAAAAGGCAAAATTGCTGAAGAATGGAGAGGCCTCTGTGTGCATGAGAATAACTGTAAACGGTGTACGCGCAGAGACAAATATCCGCAAGAGCATTGAACCGGCATTGTGGAATCAGGCAAAGGAGTGTGCCAGAGGCAGGGGTTACAAATCTGTGGAATTGAACAATTATGTTGAGCAACTGAGGATGAGGCTGCACAAAATCTGCGCGGAGTTTGAACAGAATAATGAGGCTGTAAGTGCCAGAATTCTGCAAGAGAGACTTTTTGGGGTAAAAAAGAGAGTTGAGCCTGTGCGTACATTAATTAAAACCATGTGCGGGCATAATGAGAAGTGTCGTGCCCTCATTGGAAAGGATTATGCACTCTCAACGGTGAGACATTATGATAATTGTGCACGGTATCTTGAGCAACTGCTCAAACTTAAATATGATGTTGATGATATTCCTCTTTCGGATGTAAATGCAATGCTCATACATGATTTTGAGTTTTACCTCAAGACAACAAAGAATTGCTGTCAGAATACCGTAATAATGTATATGAAATGTTTGAAAAAGATTATAAATGAAGCAATTGCAAATGAATGGATTGAGAAGAACCCCTTTGCCGGCATAAAGTTTCATGCAAAGGAGGTCTCTATGGTTTTCCTCTCAATGGAGGAGCTGATGACAATTTACCGCAAAAGGTTTTATATACCGCGTATTGAGCTGGTGAGGGATATTTTCATATTTTCAGCCTTTACCGGGCTGGCCTTCATTGATGTAAAACAGCTCTCTCATGAGCATATTGTGCAGGATGGCAAGGGTAATTTGTGGATACGCAAGTGCCGGCAGAAGACAAATAATATGTGCAACATTCCAATGCTCGATATTCCAATGAAGATTCTTAAAAAGTATGAAAACCATCCGGTATGCCAGAAGAGGGGAGTGGTGCTGCCCGTGCCCTGCAACCAGAAGATGAACAGTTATCTGAAGGAGATTGCCGATTTGTGCGGAATAGAGAAACATCTCAGCACCCATGTGGCGAGGCACTCTTATGCCACATCGGTTTGCCTGGCAAATGGTGTGAGGCTGGAGAATGTTGCAAAAATGCTGGGCCACTCAAATATAAAGATGACCCAGCACTATGCTAAAGTTCTCGACAGTTCTATATTAAAAGATATGATGAATGTCAACAGAGTTCTGGAAACGAATTCACAACCTCCTGTGGCGAATCGGTAATGGAGAGGAGCAGATTTTTGTATTTTCCGTTTTTGCATAAATGCTCAAGGAACGGATATACAGGCATTTGTGTGGTCCAGTACTCTGAGTCGAAGAAGATCATGGGGCTTGAGTAGCCAAGACTCAGATAGTGGTTCTGCACTGCATCCTGGAATATCTCCTGCATTGTGCCGGCGCTGCCGGGAGAGTAGATTATTCCACCTTTGGCAATAGTGAGAATGGAGTCTTCGCGTATGCTGTTGTCGAAAAATTTGGCGATATGTGTGGCAAAAGGGGTTGCCGGTTCGTGGCCGTAGAGCCATGTAGGCACTCCAAGGCTCACATACTCTCCACAAGGGTACTTTTCCATTACTTCAAATGCAGAGTTGAGCCAGAGTTCATCTTTGTATGAAGGGGCAACCTGAAGCATCTGTACTGCATCTGACAGCTGCTGATCAGTTCGCCCGGCCATCCATGCACCAAGATGTGATGCCTCCATTGCTCCGGGGCCGCCTCCTGTAACTATGAGGAACCCTTTCTCTGTGAGCTGTTTGGCAATTGATGCCACCTTTATATACGCATCTTTATTGCGCGATAGGCCATGTCCACCCATGATTCCCACAACTTTACGCTCATCAAATTTCTGTAGAAAATCGTGCATGGCATCGTTGATGGAGTGGTCGTGAAGCACGCGTGCAAGGCTCTCCTTTATACACTTTGCAGTTTTTCCACAGCTCAGATAGTGGTTGTAGACCTTTTTATCGAAACTGTTTTCATAACTCTGCGGTGAGCCTGTAATGTAGCCTGCATAGAGTTCACGGGCGCTGTAGAGCGAGTTTCTGAAGGCCTTGTAGGGGAGTTGCGGCATTGTAAAGAGCAGATTTGAATCATCAAGTCTGCTGCTGATGCTTTGCGGAAGTTTCCCGCCCAAAAAGATACATTCTGTAAAATTGCACTCCTTTGCCGGCTCTTCGAGCGGCAGAAAATCGATATCCTGAAATGCTACATTCTTAATGGTCTTGCTCTGTTGCAGCAATTTGGCCGCAGCCTCGGCCGACTCTATCTCTTTATAATTTTTCATCTCCCTTACCTGGTGTTTCTCTTACCAAAATTACTAAAAAAAGTGAAATAATAGTTACATTTGTAGATACCATTAGATTTTAACCAATTATTATGAGAAACTTATTTATCTATTTTGCTATGAGCATACTTGTTTTCAGCGGTTGTGCCAACAGCGCACAAGTTCCTGAACCCAGCAAAGAGTATTATGTGGAGGTTGTAAAGGAGCTGTCGGGGAAAGATTATTATGGACGCAGCAATTACAATAATGGAACAATAAAGGCTGCCGAATTTATTTTGGCTGAGCTCGACAAAGTTAATGTAGGCCCTATACCTGAACAGGTTATAGCGCAGGCTTGGGCAGGCAAACAGCGGCCAGAACTCCATTCATTGCAACCAGAATTCAAAAGCCTCATAACTCCTTGTGATGCAAGAAGATGGAGCCACGGAACAGAGCAGCAGCTCTCATATATGCAACATTTTAATTTTCCACTCAACACCCAAAGGGGCAATGCTGTTCTGGCAGTTGACGGCGATACTTTGCAGCATACTGTAGATTATACTTTAAAGGAGTTTTCTCCAACATGCAAGGGAGAGTTTGATGTGGTATATCTCGACAACAAGCATCTGAATCCGGATAGTTTCTGCAAATATCTCAACAGCGGAGAGTTCAAGAATAAGGCGGTGGTTTTGGATTGGGACCGTTTCTGCGAAACAATGTATACATATAAAGGTATAGAGGTTTACAAGAGCTATTTTGTGCCTCTTACAAATGTCGGTGCCCTTATCTGCAAATCGGCCGATGAGCAGGTGTTCCCTTATTTCAAATCGAGGAACCACTTTAATACTCCGATGCCTGTATTTATGGTAACCGGCTCATTCCCGGAGGATGCAAAGAGAGTTTCAATTGATGTTGATGCCCAGATGATTGATAATGATGCACATAATATAATTGCATATATTCCGGGTACAAAACAGGCTGAGAAACATTTTATCATTGCCTGCCATTACGACCACTTGGGCGTGTGTGGAAAAGAGATCTTCTACGGTGCAAACGACAATGCCTCAGGCACAGCAATGCTGCTCAATCTCATAAGATATTTTAAGGCAAACCAGCCCGAATACTCACTTGTATTCATCTTCTTTGATGCAGAGGAGAACAACCTGCTCGGCTCATTCTTCTATGCCGACAACCCTCTTCTTCCACTCGAAAATATTGAGTATTTTGTTGAGTTAGATATGATTGGCGACAACGGAGATAATATCTATTGCCAGATTTCAGACTCAGGCGAGGCCGGTCTTGAATATCTGAACAAAATCAACAGTTCTCTTGAGAAACCTTTTGCCCAACTCGACCACTATCCATTTGCCCTCAAAGGTGTTCCTGCCATCTACATGGAGCTCGACGGCGATACAAATAAAAATTACCACTCGCCACGCGACACATTTGAGAACTTCCATGCATCGAATTACGAGCGGTTATTTGAACTTGTAAAAAGATTTGTAGAGGAGTACAGAAGATAACCGGGAATTACCCGATTACCTCCTCATACATATAATAATGGCACTCCTGCATTCCTAGTTTCTGGTAAACTTGCTGTGCAGGGGTGTTTGTTTTGTCTACATACAGGCGTATCTGGGTAACGCCCTGCTCTTTTGCCATCTCCTTGATTTTGGCGTACATTGCCCTGTAGGCACCTTTTCCACGATATTCAGGTTTAACATACACGCTCTGGATCCACCAGTACCAGCGGTTTGTCCAGTCGCTCCATTCGCGGGTGAGCATAAGGCTGCTAATTGCCTCTCCACCAACTCTGGCAACAATATATTTTCCTTTATACTCATCTGCCATGGCAGCGGCAACTCCCGAAGTTACCATCTCCAAATCAAGCACTGTACCTTCCGATTCAAGTGCCATATCTACCTGGAACTGCGCTATCGCTGCAGTATCCGAAACAGTGCCCTCCGACACTGTATAATTGATTTTTTCCTCTGTTTGTGTCATGGTTAGTTTTATCTTCTGCAAATTGTTACTCAATGTATTTGATTTTGCTTTCGTCACGAGGTTTTGCCTCAGGTGATTCGAGTGCGTAGCCGAGTCCGATGCAGATGATTGGTCTGTAGCCAGGTGTGAAGCCAAGCATTTCGAGTGCAAGCGGTGAGTTGTTCAGAAAGCGGATAGGGCTGCCCAGACATACCGATCCAACACCGAGCGACCATGCAGAAAGCATGATGTTCTGAGAGAGCAGACCGCAATCGATTGCAGAGAAGTCGTAAGATGGGTCGTTGGCCACAAAAACAAGGGTAGGGGCATTTCTGAAGCATCCTTCCACAGCGTTAGGATTGGCTTGAGGATTGCCCTGTACCAACAATTCTTTAAATTTTGCTACGGCTTGAGGGTTGTCTATCACACGTACTTCCCACGACTGTTTGTTCATTCCGCTTGGAGCATTGATTCCACATTTGAGGATTGTCTCCATTGTCTCCCTCTTTACAGGTTCTGCCTTGTATTGGCGGATACTGCGTCGGGCCATTATTGTTTCAATTACCTGATTTTCTGATTTCATACCATTAGTATTTTCTGTTGTTGCAGCATTCTGCTGTGATGAGTTGCAAGAGGCCAAAATTGCTAAGCAAAGGGCTGTGGCCAGTGTTTTAAAGGTTTTCATAATATCTGTTTTAAAGAGTTTACTTAAGTAGCATCTGCAGGGCATGTGAATCGTATGGCGATTCTGTTACAAGCAGCACAAGCCTCTCATTATCAGCCTCAAGGAAGAGATATTGCGAAAGCTCAACTTTTGATTTTGCAGGCACTATAACACTCTCAGCATCAGAAGAGTACCCAAATTCATAACAAAGTGAATATGTGCCGTCTTCCAATATTCTCACAACATTTATATATGCCTGTTTCTCTGCAGTATTTTGTATCGACAACCAATAGATCTGCTCTTCCTCTCCAATCTTCTCCAATATGAATGACGATGGTTTGAAAGTGTTCTGAGGATATGTTATGCAGGTAACTTTGTCTGAAATTGCAGCGGCCTCTTTTTTTATGAAAAGGGCCAATGAGTCTTCAAAACCTGCCACTTTGTTGTCTCCTCTAAATCCGGCAGCTATCCGTGTGTGCCCCTTTTCTGAATTCTGCTCTTTCAATTCAGAGAGAATTTCGGCATTCAGATTGGCAGTTACTTTGTCGGCATTTTTTATTGCAGCATCAATGCGGTATTTTACCGGTATTTTTCCCTTTTCGGCACTTTTGTAGAGTTTTCTATTCTGTGAATCAAGAATAACCAGCTGTGAGTTCTCTTTCAGTTCCACCAGATCCATAAGCGACAGGGCATCATTTTTTGAGAGTTTCTGCCATGAATCGCTCCTGAATTTCTTTATATTGGCTTCGCCATTGCATTTATATACAGTGTAGCGCGACTGTGCTATTGCCACATTGCAGAGTGCCAATATGAAACATAGTGCAGCCAGAGGCCTGAGTATTGCTGTGGGTTTGATCATATTCATTTTTTCTTCTCTTTAATCATTGATATGAGGAATAGGGAGCCTTTAATTATACTTAATGCAGTAAGGCTAAATCCGAGCATGAGCAGTGTTGTGGAGAAATCTACAAAGCAGTGCGATTTTATGTAGAGATTCGCCCCTGTAATGAGAAATATATATATAAGTATAAAGAGGAATATCCTCATTATCATCTCGCCTACATCATCCAGCCAATCTTTGAAGAAGAGATGAAGCCTCAAAAAGAGCAGCGAGCAGAGAAATGCCACAACTATATTCAGGAGCATGCTTGCCTCTTTCACCCCTTTATTGTGAAGTATTGTATCGAGTATATGGGCATGAATCTCTATTCCAGGCATCTCATCCTTTACTGGTGTGCGGTGCACATCACTTTTGTCATCAACAACACCAACAAGTACAGCCTTACCCTCAATTCGATCTCTGGCTTCCAACAATGGAAAACCTTCATTATCAATAAGTTCTTTATAATCAATAATTTCAAAATCCACTGCAGGATACCATATTTTTTGCTGCAAAAAGCCTTTGTCAATCTTTTTACCGGTCATCTTTTGGGCAAGTGCAAGGGCCATACAAGGCACTTTTAATGAATCAACTTCAAATAGGGGAATGTAATCGCGCACTATATCGTAAGAAGCTGAACTTGCCATATTTACACATCCGTAACTTTTACCTGAAATAGGGTAGAAGTATGATTTGACCGGATTTTCACCGTCGGTTACCGGCAGAACTATATTATCACAACCCTCAATTGCCTCTATAAGGGCCCCATCCATTCCCGACGGATATACGAAAAACAGATCGAGACCAACTGCAGAAGGTTCAAAAAATGAGATGGCATCAATCGTTGCGGCTATCTGCTCCCTATTGCAGCTATCAACCGAAACAATTACCACATCATCGCTCAGTGTGCGCACACTGCTGCGGTCTGCCACCTTATCATATATATCGGTAAAATTGATCTCGGTGGAGTCATCGGCAGAAGAAAAGGCCGCTATCGAAGTGAGCCCGCTGATTACTATTCTGGAGAATACCAACCCCAGAACAGTTGCAGCCAAAGCATAGAGCCAATTCTTCAATGATTGCGATATTTTCATGATTTAGAAAAGTTTGCGGTAAGAATCAAGGTCTTTATATCTCTGTGAATCCGCACCAAATCTCTTTATACAGGCCTCCTCTGCCTTTTTCAAATAACTCTGTGCTTTTTTCTTGTCTTTTTGCAAATAATGGGCATAGCACATTGTGGTACATAATGAAACATATAGTTCTGATTCTTGCAATTCAAGTTCTTTCATTATAATTTCATCTGTTTCCAACAAATTGATTGCTCTATCGGGCATTTCAAGTAAAGTAAATGTACTTGACAAAAGAATTGAACAATATATTTGAGGTAGAAGTGAACCTTCTGATTCATCTTTGTCAAGTATCTCATATGCGTTTACCATATCATCAAAGAATGTCTCATCTTGTGCATATAATTTTGCAGCACCTCTGTTGCACATTGCAATAGGGTAGAGCCATGTATCTTTTTTACCATCTTCAAGAATGGAGATACATTTGTTTATGTATTTCTGAGACTTTTCAATTGTGCCGTGTTTCTTTAGATTTAAGGAGACATTTGCACAATGCATAAGAGCATAGGCATACTCCCAAGAGTTTTCACCTTCAGCATTTTTGATAATTTCAGATGCTTCGTGCAATATTTCAAGATTTTCATCGTCATCAACACCTTTAGGGATCATTGCCAAACCATACATAGTACTCTCCTTACCAAATACATTCTCTACATCTGTAAGTGTTTTTTCAATTAAACCTTCCGGAAATTTCACCCCTAACATAACGTGTGAAAGAAGATAATATGTGTTAAGCATAGCAGCACTTGTAGAATCCTGATCTTGTATGAAATCTCCCAAAATAAGAGGAACATTGAATGAACCCTGCATGAACTGGACTGGAATTTCCTTGACAAGAACATCCTCATCTTGAGCTTTTAGATTAATCGAAAAGGAAACAAATAATGATACGAAAAGGAGCAATAATTTTTTCATAAAAAATAGATTTTAAAGAATAGTCTTCGCAAATATAATTATATTTACTTAAAATTCCGGTTTATGATAAAACACTTGATATTGACAATATTAATTATTGCAATTTTCGGCAATACATCCCGAGCGGAACAGACAAATATCTATAACAAGATTGAGGATATTATAATTTATAACGATTACAATATGATGAAATCTGTCTCAAGAGAGATTGAAAGGGAGATTTTGTCGGTTAAGTCTGTTGAAAGCAAAATTGATTTGCAACAGACCTTGGGATTACTTAATTTGCATATGGGCAATCTGCCAAAAGCAAGAAAACTTTTCCTCAAATCGCTTGAAATGAGTATAGAGCATTTCCCAAATGACTCAAAAAAAATATATTCGAACGCTTTTTTCCTTCTCAATTCCAACGATTATCTCGATTTCGACCAGTTAGATCTTGTTCCATCCAAGATACTTGAAAATTTACTCACAATACATAATTCAGAAAGTGCTTTTTTTGACGCAGCAAAAGGATGTTATATCATGTCGCTCAACATGTTTGACATGTTAGAAGGAGTCTATGAAAGTGCTTTAGAGAAAGTCTCAGAAGATATATCAAATAAAATCCGTTGGGCACGCCTGACATATATGATGATTTCGGACTGCATGATTTCCGCACAAATGTATCAGGGCAATTTTGAAAAAGCATTGAATTTGATTGAGCAAACACAAAATTATATTAAAGAAAATTACACCAATCTTACTTACTATTATATTTCTGCCCAAATACACAAAGCCGATATTTTGTATCAATTGGGAAATTATGACAAAGCGCTTGATGCAGTAACTTTTGCAGATATGGCACTACAAAAAAGAGGTGTTATAACCGGCATCCTCAATGCTAAAGCAGACTTGATATACGGCAATGTCTATTTTGATAAAAAATCTTATCAAAATGCCGCTATTTTCTACAAAAAGGCCAGACGCATATGGACTTATGACATATATGACAAAACCTCTCAATTAAGAGCGTTAAATCGGGAAATGGAGTGCCGGTTTAAAAGCAATGATATGGAGCAGGGAGAACTGCTCGAGAAAGAAATTGATGATTTGATTGAACAGTCGTCCAATTTCATGGAGTTCATAAATTATCTGAGAATTACTGCTGAGAGAGATATTTCAATTGGACTTACACAGCTGGCAATTGATTTGCTCGAAAATACAATATGTGACACCACCAGCTCTATAGAACTTGATTATGATAATGCTCTCAAACTCAAAAACACCCTCGGTTATGCATATCAGACTGCAAATGATTATGATAATGCCGCACGAGTTTACTCTGAGATAATCAGAGCCGAAAAACAGCAGGCCCATGACATTTTTGCCTTTCTTCCCGAAGGCCAGAGGAATCTTTACTGGAAAAAAAAGGCTCCGGTTATGGATAACATATTCAAATTAAACCAAGAAGGGACAATTACAGTCACTAGAGGCAAAGTCTTTATGAATAATAAGGGAAATAAAAGTGTCTCTTCAAAAGTGCTCTACGATGCCTCCCTGCTCAACAAGGGACTTCTGCTGGAGGCATTTCTGAATATGCAGCGGACCATTTTACAGTCTGGAGACAAACAGTTGATAAGTGCTTTTGAGGAGCTGCGAAAGTTGCAGGGTTCAGATCCTGCAAGGGCAGAGATATTGGAAAAGACCATAATGTCGAAAACTGCAGCGTACGGCGATTATATGAATTTTACAAAAATAGGTTGGGAAGATGTGAGGAATGGGCTGAAAGAGAATGAGGCGGCAATTGAGTTTGTTGTGTCGGAAAATGAGGGCACAAAATATTATTCGGCAGAGGTGCTCAGAGCTCACTACGATTCTCCACAACATGTTTTCCTCTTTGCATGCAGCACAGAAGACCGATCGCTTCTCGATATTGGCTGCTACAGCAGCACCGGACTCTATTATAAAATATGGAATAAGCTCAAACAGCATATAGAGGGATGCAGTGACATCTATTTTGCTCCGGCCGGTGACCTTTATGGAGTAGCCATTGAGTATCTGCCTGTAAATGAGACTCAGAGAATGAATGATCTCTACTCTATGCACCGTCTCTCCTCTACAAAATCACTTGCCACACGCAGCAGCAAAAATGGAAACGGCAGCAATGAATTGGCCGTTAAAAAGGCAGAATCGGCAGTTTTGTATGGCGGTTTGGATTATAATCTCGACAGCGAAAACATGGAGTTCTATGCCCAGCTTGCAAAGGGAGAATTCCGCGGAGCAACCGCTTCAAAAACGGCATTGTCACGCACATGGGATCTCTCCCAGATGAAGTGGGGATATCTCAAGGGAACTGACGAAGAGGTGAGGAATATTTCAGAGATTCTGGAGAAAAACTCCTGCAACGCCAAAGCCATTACGGCAGGAGAGGGGGTTGAAGAGAGTTTCAAGGCACTATCGGGTAAGAGTCCGCAGATAATACATGTTGCAACCCATGGATTTTTTATAAAGGAGAGCAAGGATATGCTCAAAGGTACCGGTCTTGTCTTTGCTGGAGCAAATAACTGTAACAGGCAGGATTCCAATACAGAGGACGGTCTGCTCACTTCTCATGAGATCTCCTCGATGGATTTGAATGGAGCTGATCTTGTGGTACTTTCGGCCTGTCAGACTGCACTGGGTGAGATCTCCGGAGAGGGTGTTTTTGGTCTGCAGAGAGGTTTTAAGAAGGCATGCGCCAAAACAATGCTCATGAGCCTCTGGGAGGTTGAAGATTATGCCACCAGCCAACTCATGACCTCTTTCTACACCAATCTTGCACAAGGACTCGACAAAACACAGGCCCTCTACAAGGCCCAGAAACATGTTATGGAGGTATGCGGTACCGATCCTTCACTCTGGGCAGGTTTCATCATTCTGGATTAATAGTTTAACCTTTAAAACATATTTAATTATGACCATTTCAAAATTTTTCTCAACAGTTGCAGCCTCTTTGATGTTGTTTGCATGTTGTACACCATCACCAAAGCAGCTCACAGACAAAGCCATCAATGATGTTATGAATGAATTCCAGGCTGTAGGAATTGCCGCAGCAGTGGTAAAAGATGGCAAAATAATTTATGACGGAGCTTTCGGATATAAAAATCTCGAAACCCAAACTCCTCTTGCACAAGATGATATAATGAGAATTGCCTCTATCTCAAAATCATTCACAGCAACTTCTCTTATGCAGCTTGTAGACAAGGGTATAATTTCACTCGATGATGATGTAAGCGATCTTATCGGTTTTAAAATAAGGAATCCTCACCACCCTGAAATTCCAATTACCTTGAAAATGGTTCTTTCTCATACAGCAAGTATCAGAGACAAAGAGGATTACTTTACTCTCGACCACCTGAATCCGGCAGTTTACGGAGATTGTGCGGAGTCATATTTCGAATATAAACCGGGTGAGGGCTACAACTACTCGAATATGGGCCTTAACCTTGCCGGAACAATCCTCGAAAAGGTTTCTGGAGTTAGATTCGACGATTATGTAAGAGAGAATGTGATCCGCAAACTCGGACTCTATGGCGGCCACAATATCGACTCTCTCGATGCCAATAAATTTGCTCTGATCTACAACAAGGAGAATGGTGAGTATGTGGTATCAGAAGGTGCCTACAGAAGCAGGGCAGAGGATATGCCAGGTTATGTTTTTGGATACTCTTCACCAATATTTTCACCTACCGGAGGTGTAAAGATCTCGGCCCACGACCTTGCAGTTTATATGATGATGCATATGAATTATGGCGAATATAATGGCGTGAGAATCATCTCAGAGGAGAGTGCAAAGGCAATGCAGACACCTGTATGGATAATTAAAGAGAAAGGCGATGATCAATATGCACTTTGTCTGAAAGAGTTTGTAGACTTTATTGATGATGAAAAATATAATGTTCCTGGCAGCTACCCGGTTGGCCATACCGGCGGTGCTTATGGACTGAACAGCATTATGATCTGGAGCCCTGCAGACAATTGGGGCATAGTTGCAATGACTAACGGCTACACAGACGTAGAGGGCAAGAGCTTCCTCAAAACCCTTACAAATGCAATATATAATGCGTGTATAAAAGAGTAAATATCTGAGGATCTTCTATCAGATACCCATCAGAATTATTACTCCACTGATTCCGATATAGGTATAAACAACATACGGAAATATTTTTCCTGGTATGCGGCTAAAGGCCCATGAACCGACAAATGAACCAATTGCTACAGCGCCAAGAGAGAAGATATAGCATTTGCCTACAAAAGGAGTTACAAATCCATTGTAGCCTCTCACAATGGTCATCATGGCATTGGTTATAACAAAATAGGTCTGGATCATTCCCATATAGTGCTCTTTATCAGACTCTGATGAGATAAAATAGAGGACTGCAGGCGGGCCATGCATACCAAAGAATCCACCCATAAGACCACTCAAAGAACCGGCACCCAGCTGGTACGGAAGAGTGGTCTTGAATTTTATACGCTTGCTCAAAAATGCAAAATAGATGCTCACAAATATGAGTATGAAGCCAAGAATTCCCCGTATTGTATTATCTCTCATCCCCTTGAGCATACATATTGCAACTGTTGATGTCAGAAGAAATATAGAAAGGATAGGAATAAGTCTGCTCCAGGTGATGCAACGGCGGTATTTGTATGCAGCAATCAATGATGTGGTGAAGGCCAGAAGCCCCGAAAGGGCAGTGGCTTCGCCATAAGAGGGCATCAGGAAGGGGAGGAGGGTCATGATGAAGATACCAAACCCGAACCCTGTGGTTCTCTGCACAAAACTTGCCCCTACAGCAAGAAGAAATATATACAGAATGCTTTCCATTGGCTTAGCAAATTATTTCAGATAGAGGGTGAAAAATTTCCAGATTTCAGCGGCGGTGTCTAGATGCTTGTCGGGCCAGGCATGAGTGCCATCCACAACCTCATAGAGCCACACCTGGTTGCCATTTATACCATTAATATATCTGTGTGCGATAACTTTGTTGCCTTTCAATGGAAGCACTTCGGTCTGCTCATGTGTGCAACGGTTCACTGCAGCCCAGAACGATGCTGCAAGCGGTACTGCAATATATTCGCCCCATCCGCCATTGTTGTTGGGATCGCCATTCCAGTTTGAGACAACATCCTCTGTTCCATGAATTTCCAGAAGAGGAACCGCTTTGGAAGGTTTGAGTTCCCTATACATCCACTCCATTGTAAGACCGGAAATTGGAGCAACAGCTGCAAAAACTTCGGGAGCCTTATATGCCAGCAGATAGCACATTTCACCACCATTTGAGTGGCCTGTAGCAAATACATTCTGCTTTGAAAGTGAATGCTCTTTCTGCAGATGCTTTACAAGTTTTTTTGTAAAACCGATATCATCCCTCTTCCAGGCAGCCTCTTTATGAAATGAGTAGCCCACATCCCAACAATGCTCACCTTTGAAATCTTTTGGACCGCAAGGATAGCAGACTGCAAAACCATTCTCATCTGCAACAGGGTTCATACCGAATACCGTTGCCGGAAAGGTATTTGCACCATAACCGTGAAAAACCACAACAAGAGGCGCATCCTCAGGCAGGCTGTGGGGTTTATAGAGATAATAGGTATATTCTGTACCCTTGTGCTTTAAAGTATGTGAAGAGAGAGCACCTTTACCTGCGCAATTATCTTGCGCAAAAGCCGCTCCCCAAAAACAAAAGATGAAAAAGGCGAGTAAAAAGAGTTTTTTCATGATATCAGAGTAATTGGGGAGCAAAGGTACATTTTTTCCGCTCTTTTTAATAAATTTACAGTCTGAAGTGTTTTAAAATGGAGATTAAACCTATTGCACATATCCGTACAGATTTTCCCGAAAAGTTTGGTGTACCGCGCCAGAGCGGTCTTGCCGGGAGTCTGAAGGGGATGATTGTTTTTGAAAAGGAATATCGCAATCCCGAGGCTCTGAGAGGGCTGGAGGGCTTCTCTCACCTCTGGCTGATATGGGAGTTCTCTGCAAACAGAGCCACTGGTGGCCAGTGGCGTGCTACAGTGAGGCCTCCTCGTCTTGGCGGCAATGCCCATATGGGCGTTTTTGCAACAAGGTCTCCGTTCCGCCCGAATCCGTTGGGGCTCTCATGTGTGAAACTGGAGTCAATTGAGCTGGAATCACCCCATGGCCCTGTAATTCATGTTACAGGTGCCGATCTTATGGACAACACTCCAATTTACGATATCAAACCATATATAAAGTATGCCGATTCACATCCTGATGCCCTGTGCGGCTATGTAGAGGGGTTGCAGGAGGAAAGATTGAGAGTTATATTGCCGGCCGGTTTATCGGAAAAAATTGGTGATGAATCAAAAATCTCCTCTCTTGTTGAGATTCTGCAGCTGGACCCACGGCCATCGTATCATAATGATTCAGACAGAGAGTATGGCCTCTCATTTTCTGGATACAATATCCGGTTTAGAGTTAATGGCAATACATTGGAAGTTATTGGGATTTCATAATGGGATTGGAAATTTCTCACTATTTTTGCGCCTTTAAAGAAAATTTCATCAAACCATGAATACAATCTGGATTGTTATGCCTATACTTATTGTGCTGATGTTCCTTTTGGGAATTGAGCTCAATAAGGATGCTTTTATAAATGTAGCGCGCAACCCCAAAGCTGTTTTAATTGGAATGACCGGACAGATTCTCCTGCTGCCCGCCATTGCCTTTGGTCTGGCATGGCTGCTGGATATGCCGCCAGTCTACTTCATGGGTCTGGTGCTGATTGCCTGTTGTCCCGGAGGAAGCTCTTCAAATGTGTTTTCTATGCTTGCAAAGGGGGATGTGGCCCTTTCGGTCACACTCACCGCTGTGAGCAGTGTGCTGACTCTCTTTACACTGCCTCTGATAATGGAGCTGACATCACATATAGTCTCTCACAGTACCGGTATATCGATAGATTTGCCTGTGGGCAAACTTCTGGTACAGAATCTTGTGCTGCTGTTTGTTCCACTTATGGCCGGATGGCTCTTCAGGCATTTCAGGCCCACAGCGGCCGCTAAAGTGGGAAAAGTGCTCAACAAGGCAGCCTTTCCGGCACTGATGACTTTGGCACTCCTCTTTTTCCTGCAATATACCAAGGAGATAATTGAAAATTTCCGAATGATCGGTATGGCTTGCGGCCTGCTTATCATTTCAAGCATGATGTGCAGTTCGCTGCTCTCAAAAATAGGCAGGCAGAGCAGTGCAGTACGCCGTACAATTGTAATAGAAGTGGGTATGCAGAATGCAGCCCAGGCAATAGCCATTGCAACCTCCCCATTCATCTTCAACAGTGGAGAGATGGCTATACCGGCAATAATATATGCACTTCTGATGAATGTTATACTGCTGCTTTATATACTGAAATTCAAATATTCAAAATAATAGACCGCATGGCTAAGAAAGAGAAAATCAAGAGTCTTTTCGACAATATAGCACCCGACTATGACAAGCTCAACCATATTTTGTCGCTCAATATCGACAAGGGATGGCGCAAAAAGGCCGTACGCAAAATAGCGGATACAGACAAACCACTTTCGGTGCTCGATGTTGCCTGCGGCACCGGTGATTTCACCATAGAGATTGCACGCAAAATTGCAGCCGGAAGCCAGATTACAGGAATAGATCTCTCGGAAGGGATGATGGCGGTAGGGCGCAAAAAAATAGCGGCAGCCAATATTGATGCCACACTTGAGTATGGTGATTGTGAAGCTCTTAAATACTCAGACAATACATTCGACAGAATCTCCGTAGGATTTGGAGTGCGCAACTTTGAACATCTTGACACCGGTTTGAAAGAGATGTGCAGAGTACTCAAACCAAATGGCAAACTTGTGATTCTGGAGCTGTCGGTGCCATCAAATCCACTCTTGCGCTGGTGCTACAAATTATACTTTTTAAATATACTTCCGGCCATTGGAGGATTTGTGTCGGGCGACCGCAGTGCCTATGAATATCTTCCTGCATCGGTACTGAACTTCCCTGCACCGGAAAAATTCATTCCAATGATGTACCAGGCTGGTTTTGCCAAAGTTGAACACAAAGCTTTGACATTTGGAATATGCCGTATGTATATTGGTATAAAATAGCAGTAATAATAAAAAACAGAGTGGAATATGCTGAAAAAATGGATTGAAGCTATGAGATTGAGGACACTTCCTGTGAGTATTGCAGGAGTGCTTGCAGGGTGGGGATGCGCCATCTGGCAAGGAAAATTTTCGATAATTCCGGCTCTGCTTTGTCTGTTTTTTGCCATTGCTGCCCAAATTGCCTCCAATTTTGGAAATGAATATTATGATTTCAAAAATGGAATGGACCGCAAAGGCAGGGAGGGGTTCAGGCGCGGCGTAACAGAGGGCGACATAACCCCTCAGGCAATGAAATCTGCAACTTTTGCAATGCTTGCCCTTGCAGCTGTTACCGGATGTCTTTTAATATATTATGGAGGATGGTGGCTCATTCCTGTGGGAATTTGCATACTTCTGGCAGCTTTGGCCTACAGTACAGGTCCTTATCCGCTGTCGCACCATGGTCTTGGCGATATAACTGTTGTAATATTTTTTGGAGTAATTCCGGTAACATTTACCTATTACCTCCAGACAGGAGGGTGGGAGAGGATGCCACAAGTGCTCACAACATCGGCTGCAATAGGAATGTTGGCAGCCAATGTGCTCATTGTCAACAATTACAGAGATATGGATGATGACAAGGCTGTTGGAAAACATACAACTGCGGTAATATTCGGCCGCAAGGTTATGGGCAATATATATCTGATATCCGGCATATCAGCCATGATTCTGATGACTCCTTTGTGGATTCATCTGCCATTTTGGAGCCTGCTGGTGCCAGCCATTTACCTCGCACTGCATATTGCAACATGGCGCAAACTCACTGTATCTGAAGGCTCAGCGCTCAATCCCATTTTAGGCAGAACCGCCATTAATCTGCTCTTTTTCAGCCTTATGCTCACTGCATCAATAGCGGTGTCAGAAGTTCTGTTTTAGCAGCTCTATTACCTGTTCATCTGCCGGCAGCCAGGCCACTTCATCGAGTGTTGCCGCTGTGAGCCATCGGGCAGATTTATGTTCACGGAGTTCTATTTCACCATTTTCAATGCTGCACAAATAGCAGTGCATAGTGAGGTGGAATGAAGGATAATCATATTCTGTTGTACAAATAAGTGCCCCTACAGTTATATCAACACCCAACTCCTCCTGAATTTCGCGTTTCAGGGCTGCCTCAGGAGTCTCCCCAGATTCTATTTTTCCTCCGGGAAACTCCCACATCCCTTCAAATTCGCCATATCCGCGCTGTGTTGCAAAAAAGGCTCCCTCTTTGCGTATAACGGCTGCTACAACTTCGATCCGTTTCATCGGTTACATTCCCAATTTCTTAAGGATATGGGCAGGAACCGCAGCTCTGTTCACCAGAATATTCATGGTCTTGTACCTCACATAAGACTCTGATGCATAATTATGTCCGTTATATGGACCTTTATTACCCCACGAGTTTTTCACCATATAATATTTGGTGCCGTTCTGATCTTTGGCAATACCGTAAACATGCATTGCATGGTCGTCTGTGGTCTGTTTGTTGTCGTATGCAATCTGTCGGATCTCCTGATTGATTTGTTTTTCAGGGCCTGGAGAGTTGCGGTTGTAGAGTATTGCATCTTTCTCCACTTTGCTGATGCCAATCCATCTAGCCTCATCTGAACCGGCCTTCTCATTTGCCTCCACATCCGGAACTGTAGCAACATCGCCCCAGCTCTTTTCACTCATATCCGATACCCAGCCAACAGTGTAGCCATTTTCAATGGCGTAGTCCATCACTTCAAGCATCTCATCAAGAGGGATGTTGTATGACTGTGTCCATCTCCAGTTGTCGGGAACATCAATTACCA
Organism: Bacteroidales bacterium; assembly: GCA_017935505.1. GTDB lineage: Bacteria > Bacteroidota > Bacteroidia > Bacteroidales > UBA932 > Egerieousia. Next base: position 18,823 of record JAGBHM010000021.1, read on the forward strand.
TTTTTTCATAGAAAGGATGGTGTGTGAATGATGTGAATGAGATGAATTCATCTTTATTGAGCCCCAAAGACTCTGCATAACTCTTTGGAGTATACTCTTTTCCATCAACTGTAAATTTCTGCGGCATCTCTCCCAGATAGGCTTTCAGGATATTGTTGAAACCATTCAGCCAAGCAGTTGAGAGCTTTTTATTTGGATTTGCAACAACTGCCTGTAGATATCCTTTGAGCACTTCGGTAAGCTCCCAGTGGATATGCTCTTTTGCACCATAATTGAGACCAGGCATTACGCTATTTGGAACAAGTCCGTCGCTCTCCAATACATCCAGAACATCTCCCACATCACTGCCTGCATCAAACTTGAGACTTCCGTCGAGCCTTATATATTTAATTGCACGCTCTGTATATGATTTTGAAACCACAAACATCTCAGAAAGGTCTAGATTCTCAGGAGCACCTTTCTTTATTGCCTCACTCTCAAGAAAACTGATTGTTGCAAAGCACCAGCATGTGCCGGTCTCGTTCTGGTTCTTGACCTCAGTTACAGGATTTGCCTTTACAGTGGTAAATATATATCCCTGCTGTTTATCCTCATTCTTCTTATTTTTTTGGGCATAAGCCGATATTGAAACTGCTCCTGCAAGAATCAATAATGAGATGTTTTTTACAAGTTTCATAGTGATAATATTTAAGCTTCTGCAAAGTTGCTAAATTTTCAGCCAAATAAACAATTGCCACGCCGTTTTTCACTATTTTTATACAAACTCTTTGGGCAAGATTACATTTTCCAATTTTATTGCATCGGAGAATAGGGGAGCTATCTCTTCTATTGCAAAGCCGGCAATGCCACAGCCAACTTTGGTAACAAGGAAGGTATATTCAGGATGGGCCGATGCAAATTGCACAAATTCATCTACATAGGGCTTGATTTTATCTACACCGCCATGCATTGTAGGAATGCCATAGGATTGTCCTTGTAGCCCGACACCTTGTCCCCAGACCGCTCCAAATTTGTTGTATGCTACGCGCGCAGCACCGCCACCATGCGCACCAGCCAGATTACTGCCAAATACAAATATCTCATTCTCTTTAAGTTCAGTAATCATTTCAGGGGTATATCTTCTGGTCATAATTATGTCAGTTAGTCAATTAATAATCATTATTCAGGAATGTGCCATCTCACGTCCGGCATCAAAGGCCTTCTGCAGATCTTCTTTCCAATGGGCATCACGCCATTGATGTTTTGCCTCCTCTGAAAATCCCGCAAGTTCATAACGGCCATACTTCTTTACCTGATTTGAAAAAGTTGCGTCTGTTCATAATCAATTCGATGTTTTCAGGGTGTAGGATGCTATAGGAAGATATTTTCCCTTCTTGAAGTCTATTCCAAGCATATCTACATGATCTTCATAAATGTGAAGTATAGCGCCTTCAGACTCCAGCAAATCTCCATCCCGTAATGATATGCCGTCTGATTTTCCGGGATTTGCACATGACGATATATGAACACACCAGCCAGATGCAGGAGTTCCATCTTCATTGAAACCTCTGTAGATGTTGGCTCTATCCTGATATTTCTGTAATTCCCATTTCCAGTGCGAATGGCCACTGAACCATATGGAGTTAGTATATTTGTCACATAAGGCAGCAAGTTCGTCATGCTGGGCACCTTGGAGATAATTGCCGACAGGATATATGTAGTTGAGATTACCCGCTCTGTCGGGGAAGAAAAGATGTGTTATTACAAAACATCTTTCATTCTTATACTCTTCAAGTTTCTCTTTCAACCATGAAATATGCTCACTTTTATAAGGAACATCCCGATTCCATCTGGACATTCCCAAAAAGAGATAGTGATCTTTACTACCATCCGGCAATGTCACAGATTTTTCAAATATAACAGATTGTCCTGTATATTCTAGCCAGCGGTCTTCCTTTATTCCAGACGAACGTGCATCATGATTGCCTGTTGTTGTGTATACCGGTATTGAAGGTGAATATGCAGAAACTATATCCCTGTACATCGCCAGTTCTTCAGCTGTTCCGTTTTCAGTGATATCTCCGCAAATACAAGTCATTACTATATTTCTGGCATTAAGGAAGGTCAGGGCATTCTGAAAATCACTTAGAGCCTCAGCCTTAGAGTTCGCCTCGCAATGCACATCAGAAAGCATGCCTATGCTGTAAAGAGGTTTTCCAGTTGAGACCTTAAATCCGTCAACAGATATATCTCCTGCTCGATTGCCCTCTGCATCATAAATACCTATCGCACCAGCCTCTTCAGGAGCTGAATTTGCATAAATCAAGTCGTTGTATCGGGCATATTCATTTACATCCAGAGTACATATAATGTCATATTCCGACAAAATATTCCCATCAGAATCTTCATATCGCAATGTATATGTTCCAGGCTCTTCTGAATAAATCTCGATATCATTATCTTCAATTATTTTTCCCTTTACTTTTGGTTCTTCTGCAAGATCAAGGGTTACTGTATACAAATTGCCACCAACCCAATTGCAAATCTCTTCACCATTTGCTTTGGCAAGTATCTCCGCATCAAGCTGACTGGTCAGATACTCTGCACCATCGGCCATTATTTTGAAGTTCAGCAATTTTCCGCGTAAAGCCTCATTGTCTGTCAGAGGCAAGACCATAGAGTAAGCTGTATATTTGCTACCTGCTTCAATAGATGTATCATCCCCATTAAAAAGAGTTGTTATTGAAGTATGGCAAGCCTCACTATATGTTAACCCGACAGTTCCTGTTTCCCAATCAAAAGTGATATCTGAGCCTGCTGATGCAACTGCTAGTCCTCCAGCACTTGATTGATCTGACACAAATAAGGATACGCCTTGCAGTTTTTTTGCCTGAGAAGTTGTATTGGTTATTATAATCCGCAAAATTGCGGGAATATGGTTGAAAGATAATGACGTCCTGTTTGGGTTATATCCGGCAGTGGCATACATATATGTATATTCACTAAGAAAACCCGGATCCTGATTCTTTTTCTGGGTGAATACAGATGGCATCTCTATACATGCACAATGTTTTTTGCTACCAACTTCTTCTGAGATTTCCGTCTGACCAGCTAAAACAAAACAGTATTTTGCCTCATTTAAATCAGTCTGCGAATAGTATCTGGTTGTTTGGAAATCTGCATATCTGGCATCATCTTCATGTGGAAAGATGTCAAGCCATGAATATGACCAAGATTTTGAGTTAGATGCAAGAACTGAGTAGTCCCACGAAGGAATTAATTCGCTTCCATTAGAAACTAGTAGTAACAGCTCCTTGTGGTCTTTCGAGCCAGCATCGCTCTTTTCCCAACTAAATAGCAGATTTCCGTCTCCATTTGTGTCTGATAAGGATGCTCGTGTAGCCTCAGATGTAAAATACAGGCGTACATAATCTCCATTTGAATCTTTTTCTGATATATCATTACAGGCCCAAACAAAAGCCGACACTAGCATCAGTAATATTAAGATCTTCGTTTTCATACAATTATTTCTTCAAATAATCATTTCATTTTTCTGCTCCACCCAGAAGGTTCGTTTTTTTTCTGAGAGCAAAAACAACGCAAACGAGTGAGATACAAAACTTGCTTGAGCACTTCGCTACGAGTGCAGACTGCTTTAGAGCACAGTGCAAAGTTAAGATTTTTCTTATGTATTATATACAGAGTTAAAGTAAAGTTGTTTACTCTATCAGAAATACTTTCCCAATGGTGCAGGCACAGCACATCACACCTTCTACCATTCGTCTGTCAATTGGCACTGAGCACATTGATGACTTGTTGGCAGATATCAGCCAAGCTCTGGACAAATTTAAGATAGTGGATTTGCATTATTATTGGGATGAAGGCGTAGGATATAGGTAGCCTGATGAAATCGGAGGTAGTTTAATTGCCGAGAATAACCAATCTTTTAATCTCTTGGCTGCATTTTCACAGTCTTGACGTTTGGCAAATGCACTTAACCTTACATATCCTTCACCACCCGGACCAAATACAACACCCGGAGTGCAAACTACTTTGGCTCTGTATAACATTGATTCAAAGAACTCCCACGATGATGTTTTCTTGGGAATCTTAATCCACAGATATGGAATATGCTCACCTCCATAAATTCTTAAATTTAACGGAGACAATATCCGTCTCATCATACGGACATTATCCATATAGTATTCTATCGTCTGGCGAAGTTGTTTTTTTCCTAACTCAGAATATGTTGCGGCTGCCGCACATTGTGTAATGTAAGAGACTCCATTGAATCTTATG
>JAGBHM010000022.1 GCA_017935505.1 Bacteroidales bacterium
AACGTCAATGACCTCAGCTTTGTTACATGCAGTTGTCAAAGCGGCAGCTGCAAGTGCACATAAGAAAATCTTTTTCATTGATTTTTGTTTTAATAAGTTAGTAAATAGTTAAAGTTGTTTGTATAGTTTTATATTTGTTTTTATTTCTCTGTTTCAGTATGTTAGATGAGTGGAATGGTGATATCTTCATACTCGCCCCAGTCTTTTACGGTTACATCAAATGCTCCTGAACCGCTCATACCCTCATCGTCGTTAATCTCAATACCGTCGATTACAATAACTCCTCCGTGTGGCTGTTTGCTTACCTGGTCGGTTACATCAAAGTCGAATGATTTGATTTTTCCGTTTCTCATACGCACCTCGAGATTAACTGCGTAGATCTGGTCGCCTTTGGTGTAGGCTCCATTAGGGTAGCCCGGTACGCCGAATGAGTTTACATATGCTGCAACGCCCCAATCTTTAACCTCGCAATCGTAGAGGATTGTTGCAGCCTCGTTTGAAGTTGTTCCGGTTGAAAGGTTCACTGAGAGGGCCATTCCTGCCAATGTTCCACGTGCAAGGGCAACATATTTCAAACCTGCTGCAAATTCAAAACGAATCTTATAAGTAAATACTAGCGGATGCATGGTTACTGGTATAACCTCTGGTTGCGGAAGTTTCTTGGCCAGATAGTCGTTTATGTAACTTCCGTAGAGCATATCAGGTGGGTTTACGGTTACCTCTTCACCTTTTGTTGAGCCAAACGGAGAACCTGTATAAGTGGAGCGGGTTCGGGTACGGGTAGTGGCACGTGTAGAGGCAAACATACCAAGGTCTTCCATAACAATATACTCTGTATCATTATTGTAGAAAAGTATGTCGTGAGTGCCTTCTGAAAGATATACGATACCGCCCTCGGCCTCAATGTTTGAGATCTTTTCAGGACCATCCTCGGGATAGTTAACAACCCTCAGACCTTTTGGAATGCCCGGCAAGAGTGATTCATACTCTATATAATTATCTGGCCAATTCTTTTTCCAGTTGGTGTAGGTTGGGTCCATCCACTCCTCCCACTCGCAACGGTAATCTGCATCAATCAATATGTGATATTTATGGGCATGCTCATCATGGTGCATACACAAATCTTTGTGGATACATGATGTGAACATGAAAAGTGCTCCGGCTACAAGTGTAATAAACTTATTCATCGTTTACCTCCTTTTTCTTTGTTGTAGTTTCCGCGGCCAATGAGCCATGTGAGGGCAACTTCGAGTTTTGTAGGGCCAAACCAGTGGCTCTGTTTTGTAAGCTGCCATACATAGTGGCCATCTATAGGAAGATACTCTTTAACCTCTCCTCCAAGATATCCTACACCTATATTAAAGTCTATATTGAGGCGGCGTGCTATTGGAAGTGAGTAACCATACTCAATACCTCCTCCATAGCTCCATCTGTCGGCAAGATAACCGCGTCCGCCGGTTTCAAAGTCGTAAGTTACAATTTGGCCGTAGAGTCCAAGGTGGTGACCGGTGAGAGGCTTGTTGTCTGCAGCCTTGCCAAACCATTTGCGAACTGCAAGGTCGCCGCCATATGTACGCCAGTACCAGCTTTTTTTATCGGTTTTCCACCATGCATACATCCAGTTTCCTACAATAGACCAGTTTTTGCCCAAGTAGAACTCAATTCCAAGGTTAGGAACTGCTGCAAGGTCGTAAAGCATATTGTTCTTTATTGCCATGTAGAATGGAGGCAACTCCTCTTCCTCTACTACCGGCTCAACAACCGGTGCAGGTTCTGCTGCCAACTGGTTTACTACAACATCGTAGCTCTTGCCGTAGCACTCTACCTTAATGGTTGCTGTGCGTGGCTCTGTTACTGCATTTGGAGCAACTTTAAATTTGATCTCCGATGCACTTGGAATGATCTCCCCTATCCACTCTGCATTTGTGCTCACTGTTGGCACTACATCGTCCGGTATACTTTTATTATATGTAATGGTGCCGTTGCCACCCTCTGCGGCAAACTGCATTGGAGATTTCGATGTGATGAAGAGTTCAGGCTCGGCTACAAACTCATCGAGGTTTGTTGCGGTCTTCACAACACTGATTGAGATTGAGGCGGTACGCATATTGTCGAACAGGCCGTCTCTGATTTCGGCATATGCCTGCGGATGTCTGCGTACAGCTGCATCTTTGTTGGTTATTGAAGGATCTGTGAGGATCTTCAGAATTATATCTCTGTTGCGGATTGAATTGTCGCGGCGAAGTATGAGAATCATACCGCTCCAGTCGTTTACACGACTCTCAACCCTTATGTTTTCTGGTTTGAATTGTGGAAACAGGCTAACCAACAGATCTTTTGAGTTTTTTGTACGTTCGTTTGCAAGTCTGTTGTTGAGTGCCACAGGACCCTCCGGCGAAGTTGATGCATAGATAAGCAACGAATCAGGCACTGCGCCATCGATCTGCAGTGTTGTATTAATGTCATCAACCATTGTTTTGATTGTGCGCCCGTTACCCATATAGGTTGTGTCGATATTGGACTTTCCGACACGGAAGAAGAGTGTGTATTTCTTCTCTATATGCTCCTGTGCAATTGCCGAAAAGGCACAGAATAGTCCGAGCAATAAAAGGACTGAATGTCTCTTCATTTTTCTGAAAGAAATAAAATAAATTTTAAAAGTATACTTTAGGTGTGCAAAAGTAGAAATTATTTTCCATAAAATAACCAAAAAAATGTAAAAAAGAACAAAAAAATGTCATTTGGCATATTTTTCGTGGGGGGGGGGTGGATAAATACCTGATTTTTACCATTTTATACTGCTATTTTAAACCTTTCGGGAATTTCATTTTTTTCTGGGCCAAATAGAAAAGTTTTGATTAAATTTGTAGCATTATGGCGTACAGAAAATTTGACACTTGTTTTTTTGAGCGTTACGCAAAGCTCACTCTCGAAACTCTGCTTGGCAGCGGCTTCTCAGATCTTGTAAACCGCGACAGACCAGATCTTCAGACTCCCGACATGCGTCTTGGCATTGAGGTTACAAGAGCTATGGAGCCCGACAAACATAATGCAAACCAGCTGCTCAAAGAGCTGGCCGGGATGGATGTGAAGAGTGAGCACAAAGCCGATATGCAGACAATTGTGGAGAGCGGTTACGGATATGGTCTGCCTGGGCTCAATTACACAGGACATCTGGAGTATGAATACTGGTCGCTTGCACAGCCGCTGCAGCGCATACTCACAAGCAAGGTGGAGAAGGTTGGCAAAGGCTTTTACGGCAAATTCGGCACCTTTGCACTCTTTGTATTTTGCCGCGATTTGCTCGATGTTTCACAGGTGGAGGCAGCTGTAGAGTATACTCTCGCGCTCCAGAATAATATGGATCTGCGCTTTGATACCCTCTATCTTTCGCAAACAGATACTCTCTATGTCTGCCGTCTTTCAGATAACCTCTTTTATGAGGGAATCAACAGCCGTATTGAGGTACATGCGGTTCCGGATGAGCTCAGACGCGAGTTTTTCTTCAAATCACTTGGTTATTGATAATACTACTTAAACTTGACCGATATGAAAACTATGAGAACTTTTGCAGCATTGCTGCTTGTTGCCCTTCTTTTTGCCTCTTGCAAAACTGAAGAGGTTGCTGTTGAGAAATTTTCAAATAGAAACGGTGTCTGGCTCTGGGGCACACATATGAAGGAGGCTCCGGTTGCAGAGTGGAAAGAGAAGGGAATTGGCCATATTCTTCTCAATGAGGCTGCTTTTGACCGTTGGGGTGATGAAGAGGTTTATACTTTCATTGCAGATTGTGAAAAATTGGGTCTCACTGTGCATATCTGGTTCCAATGTTTCTATGACAATGGCAAATGGGTGAGCCCGATTGATGATGAGAAGAAGGCAATTAAGCAGGATTTCTACGATAAGGTGATTGCCAGGGCTCTCGGCTATGTCAAAAAAGGTATTAAAGGAATTCATCTCGATTATATACGCTATGGCGGAACTGCCAGCAAGCACGATTATCCAGAGTGCGGTGCAACATACTCAATTACAGAGTTCTGCCGACAGCTGAATGTAGCTGTTAAGGCTGAGAATAAGGATGTTATACTCTCTGCAGCCCTTATGCCTGAGATTAATAGCGAACATTACTACGGCCAGAACCCTGCCCAGATGGGCCAGTGGCTCGATATTCTTATGCCAATGGTTTACCGCTACGGTTATGGTGGAGAGGACAAACCTCTTGAGTGGGTTAATGAGGCTTGCAACTGGTTTGCCGCAAATTCAAGCGGAGCTGAGGTTTGGGCCGGTATTCAGACATATACACTCGATCTGGAGCAGAAAGAGGAAGCCCCTATCCCACTCGATGCTGCAGGAATTCTCAAAGATTGCAAGGATATTGTAAATACAGATGCCTGCGGTATTGTGCTCTTCAGACATGGTTTAGGCGAGTTCCCAGATATGAACGGCCTTTGGGAGACTAAAAATGATACTGTAGAAGAATAAAAATATTTGCACCATGAACCTTTTCCAGCTTATAAAAAGCATTGCCCCTTTTGTAAAACCATACCGCCTATTGGTTATTATTACCCTCATTCTCACGCTGGTGGGCTCCCTTATGCAGCAGGTGAATGCAATTGTGCTCGACAAAACTGTTGATGCCATAAATGCCCTCATAGGAACCGATTTTACCTGGAGCAAGGCTGCACATATATTAACGGTAATATCGGTTGTGCTGCTTGGAAAAGAGGTGCTCTCGGCATGTATAACTTTTGCACAGAACTATTATGGCGAGAGGATGAGAATCTTTGTTTCGCGCGACCTCTCGCAGAGTGTGATTGAAAAGGTGCTCTCCTTCAGGATGGCCTATTTCTCTTCGTCAGATAACGCTACAGGCATGGTTCAGGCCCGTATCGACCAGGGAGTGAGCAGCCTTTCGCGCACTGTGCAGAACTTTTTCATAGATCTGCTACCGCTCTTTACCACTGCAATTATGGCTCTTATTCTCATGTTTGCGGCCAATTTTTATGTGGGTCTCGTGGCTCTTGCCATTGTTCCGGTCTATTTCTGGATTACCTACAGACAGGCAACGCGCCTTAAGGGCTGGAGAAGGGAGATGCGCCATTACCGCGAGTGCAAAAGCCAGGGAATCAAGAATATAATCGATTCAATTAATGTAATTAAATCGTTCAACAGAGAGGAGATTGAGGGCGGCAAGCAGCTCGATCTGCAGAACCAGGTTACCGACAACCAGCTCAAGACCCGCAAGGTGAGCTTCTACTATAATGGTGTGAAGAGCTTTGTAAAGCAGGTTGGAACAGTGCTGGTTATAATTCTCACAGCATACCTTGTGCTCATCGATTATCCGGGCATGACAATTGGTAAAATCATGTACCACGTTATGCTTTTCAGCAATGTGATTGCCCCAATTACCCAGCTGCAGCGCATTTTTGATGATGTGAATGATGCTCTCATCTATGCCGAAGGATTTTTTGATATCCTCAATTCTGATGATGAGGTTGAGCAGAGCGGAAACTACAGGCCTGAGAAGATTGTGGGCAAGTTTGAGCTGGAGAATGTGGATTTTACCTATCCTAATGGAAATCAGGCACTCTTTGATATTGATATGACCATTGAACCGGGTAAAATTACCGCTCTTGTGGGCCTTTCAGGTGCAGGAAAGAGTACTATTGTAAATCTGCTCGACAAGTTCTACGAGCCTCAAAAAGGCTCCATAAAGCTTGATGGTGTTGATATAAGGGAGTATGATACACGCTACTTAAGGGAGAATATTGGCCTTGTACTTCAGAAGAACCATATTTTCGACGGCACTGTGGAGGAGAACATACGCTACGGAAAACCGTCGGCAACACATGAAGAGGTTGTGGAGGCAGCAAAGAAATCATATATCTACGACCAGATCATGGCCTTGCCAAAACAGTTCCAGAACAAGGCTTCAGATCTTTCGGGCGGCCAGCAGCAGAGGATTGCAATTGCCCGTATGTTTCTGAAGAACCCTCCTATCATCTTCCTCGACGAGCCTACTGCCAGCCTCGATGCCGTTGCTACCGAGCAGATCAAGAACAGTATTGATGCAATAAAGAAAGACAGAACTGTGATTATCATTTCTCACAGTATTTCGCAAATAATTGACAGTGAGGTGGTTTATGCGCTCCAAAAAGGACATGTGGAGCAGTTTGGCCATCCTGATGATGTATATAAGAAAGGCGGCGTTTACAAAGATATCATTGATGCCTCTGCACGCAGCCTTAATATTGAAAAGATTGCTCAGACTATAGACGGGGTTGATGATTAGCCCCGTCTTGTCTCTTCTTATTTAAAGTTCAATGTCGTTTGTATCTCTTCTCAGATGTATGAAGGCTTCTGCCCTATTGCATCTGAATTCGATACCTCGGAACTCCTCCATCTTCAGATGCCACCCTTTGTAGATTTCATCCATACCCTGACTCACATGGCAATAGCATGCTTGCCGTTTCTGCTCAGCCACCTGTGAAATATCTACCCAATCTGTAGGGTGGAAATGCTGGCTCTGGGTGCCGCTCATCGCTTCGAAATAGTATAATTCAAAATTGTATCCGAGTCTGCGCCATGCGTCGTAAACCAACAGTGAACAGACCCTGTGATCTGGATGACCGTCTATTGGCCAGTGTGTGAAGACTATATCGGGCTTTTCTGCCGCAATCAGCTCACGCATTTCAATATAACGCTCCTGGTTGATTTGAGCATCACCGTCTATCTGTGTCATGAATACAGGCCTTGCTCCCATAATTTCGCAAGCTGCTTTTGCCTCAGGAACTCTTATGGCAGCTGCTTCGTCGAGTGATTTTCCGCTGATTCCCCTCTCTCCTTTTGTCATATAGACACTGACAACTTCATAACCGGCATTTTTCAGTACAATCATGGTTCCGCCGCAGCAGGTTTCGGGATCGTCGGGATGTGCACCAATTATCAACGCTTTGCGTTTTCCCTTTTTGGCACCACTTTTACCGCCCTCAGGAGCTGCACATGCAATTGCTCCGGCTCCCAATACAGAGGCACCGGCAAGAGCCACACTTGTCTTCTTTATCATCTCTCTTCTATTCATATTCTTCTGTTTATCAGGATATTATTAGGTTAGTCTTCCGGTTGGGCCGGAAACAGATCGTTATAATCTTCCATTGAACGGAGAATAACATCTTTTGCCACTTCAGGTCCGTAGATTGAGATAAACTGCATTCTGCTTGTGTGTTCTCCTGGGATATCTTTATATGTGCTGAAGTAGTGGATGAGCCTGCGGATGATATCCTTTGGAACCTGCTCTATGTCGGTCATCATTCCATAAACGGCATCACTTCTGAGCACTGCAATTATTTTGTCGTCGGCCTGGTTGTGGTCGAGAAGCCTCAAACCTCCAATAGGGCGTGCATTTACTATAATATCGCCATGGGTTACATCCTTCTCTGTGAGAATGCAGATATCGAGTGGATCGCCGTCGCCCTCCACATCTTCTCTAACAAGGGCTTTGTTTGTGAGTTCTGCCATCTTTGGACCGCAATATGTCTTTGGTAGGAACCCATAAAGCGAAGGGACAATGTTTGAGAATTTCTGTGGTCTGTCGAGCGAAAGGTAGCCCGATTCTTTGTCTACTTCATATTTTACAGTATCTGTGGGGACAATCTCTATAAATGCCCTCACTGCATCAGGAAAATTCTCGCCCTGGCTTATTCCATGCCAAGGGTGTGCCTTATGGGTCTTTATCTTATACATCGTTTAAATTTTTAAGTTGCGGCACCGCCGCAAACCGGTTGTTTGCAAAGTTAATAATTATTGCGGCCCATTATTCCAAAATTTAAATACCTTTGTGATGATAATGAAGAAGAAATGACGCATTTTGGAGAGATTATTTCACTGATAGTGGCTGTTTCATGGACCACGACAGCCCTTTTTGCCTCTGAAGCAAGCCACAGGCTCGGTTCGATGAGTGTGAATGTGATACGCCTTGTTGCCGCCTCTCTGTTTTTAAGTATAATTCTATGGATTACAATAGGTTACCCATATCCGGCCTATGCCGATGGCAAGACCTGGCTCTATCTCTCCCTCTCGGCGCTGGTGGGTTATATTTTTGGTGATTACTGCCTTTTTAACTCCTATATAGTTATCGGGCCAAAAATAGGACAGCTTTTTATGACTCTTGCCCCTCCTATTGCCGCTATTGCCGGCTGGATTCTTCTTGGAGAGCAGATGAGGTGGCAATCATGGATTGCAATGGCGGTTACAATATCTGGAATTGCCATTACAATTATAAGCAAAGGCGGTGGAGACCAGAAGATGAGGCTCAATATTCCATTTAAAGGTGTGCTGCTTGGAATTGGAGCAGGCCTTGGTCAGGGTGTCGGGCTGGTTTTGAGCAAGATAGGTATGGAGTATTACCAGAATGCACTCCCTGAGCAGACTCCGCAGCTCATGGATACCATGCTCCCTTTTGCCTCTACAATGATAAGGGCAATTATTGGTGGACTCGGTTTTGTTGCAATTATTGCCCTGCAGCGCAGGATTCCACACTTTATAAAAGGATTACAAGACCGTAAAGGTGTCAAATATGCAATTTATGCAACACTCTTTGGTCCTGTTCTGGGCGTTTCGCTCTCTCTAATGGCAGTGAGATATACTAATGCTGGTATAGCATCAACTCTTATGGCACTCACTCCGGTGCTCATACTGCTCCCCTACTCTATAATATATAAGCAGAAGATAGAGCTGAAGGAGGCAGTTGGAGCATCTATAAGTATGGCCGGAGTGGCAATGTTCTTTTTGTTGTAAATTTTTCTCAGCAGTTACAGTTGTTATGCTGCAGGAGCCGAATTTTCAGCCGTTGCAGCACTCTCTGCAGGTACAGCAGGAGCCGCTTCTTGTGACTCTGGAGCAGCTGATTCTGCTTGTGGCTCTGCAACCTGCTCAGTTTCAGGTTTGTTGTAACATGGTAGCGGTGACGGCAATTTTGCCCATGCAAGGCAGTTTGTAAGCCACAATGCCACAAATGCTGCGCCCAATACCACAACTGTTATGAGAAGCTTTTTCCATGTAGGGAGCCCTTTCTTTGCATAAGGGTCTTTCAGCTTCATTTTAGGGTATTTAGGAGTCTCTGTGAGAGTTTCGCCAAATGGTATGCTTATTTTTGATGCGGCATTCACTGCCCAGCCGTTGGCATTGAGCAGCGGTGCAATATTTCTGCGGCGCAGTTTGAGCCATGCCATAACCATTGCAGGGCCAGAAATGAGAAGCATAAGTCCAACAAATACCATAATGAGCTGCCACCATTTGAGATCAAGCAGACCGTTGAAAATGCTTACAAGGGCTGTTCCTATCATTCCTACAGCCATTCCTACTGCAGCAAATATTCCGGCAAATTTTGCAATATCAAACGGTGGTGCCACTGCAGGTTTTCCGTCGGCAGCCGGTGCTGCAGCTGCGGCAGGGGCAGCGTTTATGTTTGCTGTTGCCTTTGACATCATCTTTGCATCCTTGTCGGCAGCACTCTTGTTAATTAGATTTTCAACTGCTGTTGCCATTCTTCTGTATGGCGACCAGAATGCCTGTGCAACACTTATCGGGTTATCAATAATTTTAGTAATTACAGCATCCCACTCAACTCCGGCATTATCGTAGTAGATACCGTTTTTGCCAACAAAGAATTCGCCCATGTCACCAACTGTAACCGCCGCTACAATTTGGAGTGTGCCGGGTTGTGTTTTTGTGGTACAGTCGCAGTAGATCAGATACATGCCGCTTGTTGCAGCAGTTGCGTTGTGTTTTGCCATATCGGTAACCTTCATACAGAAGTTACATGCCCTCTGATCTATAATAAGTGTTCCAGACTGGAATATTGCAATTGTATTTTTGTCTTTGTCGTAGAAATCGTAAAGGGTTACAAAGTTTTTGAGCAGTTTGTAGAAATCGCGGAAGATGTAGAGGAAACGGTCTACAAGTTCAATATTTTCAGCCTCCTCTTTCAGTGCAAGATCTTGTGCTACAAGCTCCAGAAGGGCAGCTTTCCTCTCTTTTTCCAATAGTGACTTGATTGCATCTGCTCCAAGAGGTTCAACAACTGCGCCCGCTTTTGCCGCCTTCCATGCTGTATACTCTGCAAACTGTGCCCCTATTGCGTTCCAGTCTGCAAGTGTAATGCTCTCTTTTGCAGAATCAATGGCAACACTCTTTACTATATTGAATTTTTCCGCCCATGCAGGGTTTATCGGAGCCGAAAGCTCTATCTCCGCTTTGCCGGTAATTCTGGCAAGAGGATATGCGGCTATCTCTTCGCTTTTTGCTGCAAGATTTTCACCACTTATAGCCTCAATTCTTGAATTCTGAATATCCAATGTAGCTGTGCTGTCTGGTGAGAATGCTGCGAGCTCTGAACGCATGAAGAAGTCTTTTACTTTGGCATCCAGTGCATTGTAGGCCTCAATGAGTTTCTCTGTATCATCTCCAAATGGAGCCTTTACTGCACTGTTGTTCCATGCGGTGTAATCTGCCAGATTTTTGTAGAAGGTCTCAATCTGCTCTACATTTACACCCATTGCTCCGCTGCGGTCTGCAACGCCGCCCGAAACAGTTATTGCTGCTGTAATTGCAGCTTTGTCATCGTCATTGTCGGATGATGCTTCGGTAATTACACCGTCGCCATTGAAACGTGTTTTTGAGAATATTGCAGTGATGTCTGCAGTGTCGGCAATTGAAATTGTGGTTCCCTCTTTGCCGAGATTCTCAAGAATCTGTTTTGCAGAGTTGTATAGTTTCTGGCCGCTCTCGTTTGAGGTGTTGATATCGTTGATATCTATAGAATCTTTGCCCTCAAGAAGCATATTGCTCTCTTTGAGCACAGATGTGATCCAAGTTGCTACAGCTGTAACATCATTTATACGCAGTTTGCCGTCCTGATCGCAATCCATATATTTGAGGCTCTTGTTCTCTATCTCAAGGCCGGTTATAGGGCAAGAGAGGACTGTCCACATTTTGGGATCGAGTTCTGCAAGGTGTGCAATATCCTCACCTTTACTAATTTTCACTCTCGAAGCTCCTCCTATGTTAGCAAACTCCCACTTATATTTCTTCTCGTTGTTTGTTGTAGCCATAGCTGTAAGATTTTATCGGTTAAAAAACTGTTAAAATTAGCTATTTTTATACTTGTGGCAAAAAAAAATGTATCTTTGTTTAAAACACAACCATATGAAGATTGCCATTATACAGACCGATATTGTTTGGGCAGACCCTGCTGCAAATCTGCAGAAGGCAGATATTGCCATTGCCAGTAACCCCGGTGCAGATCTCTATCTGCTGCCTGAAATGTTTTCAACCGGTTTCTGCACAGAGCCTGAGGGGATTGCGGAGAGTGAGTGCGGAATCGCTCTGCAGTGGATGAAGTGGAGGGCCAGCGAGATTGATGCAGCTATTGCAGGAAGTGTTGCTGTGCATGAAAATGGCCGCTATTGCAACCGCTTCTATTTTGTAAAACCCGACGGCACCATCACATATTATGATAAAAAGCACCTCTTTTCGTATGGCGGCGAGAATCTGAGGTTTACTCCAGGTAATGAGAGGGTTGTTGTGGAGTTCAGGGGCGTGCGTTTTCTGCTGGAGGTGTGCTATGATTTGAGATTTCCTGTATGGGTCAGAAATAGAGGTGATTATGATATGATTTTGTATGTGGCCAGCTGGCCTGTTCCACGAATTTCTGCATGGAGTACACTTCTATTGGCAAGGGCAATTGAGAACCAGTGCTATGTTGCCGGAGTAAACAGGATTGGCACAGACCCTACTTGCGAATATTGTGGGGCAAGTGTTGTGATTAACCCTTATGGAAAGCAGATTGTATCATGTCCCGACAATACTGAGCATGTGGCATTTGCCGAGATTGATATGGAGGAGCTGAATGCCTTCAGGCAGAAGTTTCCGGCATTGGATGATGCAGATTCTTTTCAACTTGTATGATATTAATTGAATAATTGACTGAAAATCATGAAGATATTTAGTGAAGAACTGGTGGCAAAGGCTGTAAAGGAGTTGAATATTGCAGATTTGTCGGGTGCAACTATTGGTGAAATTCTGCTTGTTGCCCAATATTTGGAGAAAGAGACAGGTATACCTTTTATAAGGATGGACCAGGGCTCTCCTGGGCTACCTGTAAATCATTATGGCGTGGAGGCAGAAAAGGCTGCTCTCGATAGAGGTGTTGGCTCTCAATATCCTCCTGCTGCCGGTATTCCCGAGTTTAAATATGAGGCGGCGAGATTTGTAAAGGCATTTTTGAATCTGGATGTACCTGAGAAATCATGTATCCCAACAGTTGGCAGTGTCTGCGGCTCTTTTGCCTCTTTTATAGCGGCAACACAGTGTAAACCCGGCAAAAATAAGATATTGTTCATCGACCCTGGCTTTCCGATACAGAAGGTGCAGCTGAAGGTGCTTGGTATTGAGTGGGAAGAGTTTGATATCTTCAACTATCGCGGCCAGGCATTGAGGGAGAAGCTGGAGGAGTATCTGAAAAAGGGAAATATTGCTGCAATTACTTATTCAAATCCTAATAATCCGGCATGGATCTGCTTGGAAGAGAGTGAATTGGCTATAATTGGAGAGCTTGCCACAAAATATGATGCCATTGTTATTGAGGATCTTGCATATTTCTGTATGGATTTCCGCACTCCATTTGGCAAACCGTTTGAACCGCCTTACCCTCCTACTGTTGCCAGATATACAAATAATTATATTCTGATGCTCTCATCTTCTAAAATCTTCAGTTATGCCGGACAGCGCATTGCAATGATCTGTGTTGGTGAAGAGCTTTTTAACCGCCATTTCCCGGCACTGGAGCAGAGATATAACGATTCCGGAATATTTGGCCAAAGCCTTGTAGCTTCGATACTATATATGATTACCTCGGGTTGTACCGCATCCACACAGTATGCCTATGCCCAGATGCTCAAGCTCTCTTCCGACGGTGCAATTGATTTTGTCGAGGATACAAGGGAGTATGCACGCAGGGCTGAGAAGATGAAGAGGATATTTACAGAAAACGGTTTTCATATTGTTTACGACCGTGATGTTACTCAAGAGGTTGGCGATGGTTTCTTCTTTACCATAGGATATGGCAACATGAGCGGTGGAGAGCTGCTTGTGGAGTTGCTGTACTACGGAATAAGCAGTATTTCACTCTCTACAACCGGCAGTGAAAAGAGTGGTATAAGGGCCTGTACTTCACGTATGAGGGATGACCTGTATGATATAATGGAAGAGCGTGTGAAGATGTTCCATGCCGACCATTCATGCTGATACCCTTTTTTATAATTTCATATACTAAAGAAATTTTTATGATGCAGCTTTTTAAAAGCAAGACTCTTATAGGCCATTTGGCGGCCTTTGTTGCATATCTGATATTCGGATTGAACATTGTGATCTGTAAAGACCTCACAACCAGCAATCTCATCTCCCCTATCGCCCTTTTCTGCCTCCGCTCCATTGGAGCAGGAGCCCTTTTCTGGATTATTTCGCTCTTTTTGCCGCACGAAAAGGTTGATAGAAAAGATTTTCCGAAAATTTTCATGGCCTCGCTCCTGGGATTTTTCCTTACCCAGATGACATTTCTTCTGGCCATATCACAGATTACCCCGATGGACTGCTCAATAATCAACTCCATAACACCAATCAATACAATGATTATTGCAGCAATTGCCCTGAAGGAGCCTATTACATTGAAGAAAGCCGGTGGCGTACTGTTAAGTTTTTGCGGAGTTATCTATTTGATAGTAAGTGGTGTATATTCAAGCAGCGCAGTTGCTCAGACAAGTGTTGCCGGAGTTGTCCTGATTATTCTCAATAGTCTCTGCTTTTCGCTCTATCTTGGAATCTTCAAACCTGTAATTGCAAAATATTCGGTTGTTACATTTATGAAGTGGATATTCCTCTTTTCGACCCTCATGGCCCTTCCATTTGCCGGAAAAGAGGTGGTTACTGCCGATTATGCTTCGCTGCCAACCAATTTTGTATGGGAGCTCGCTTTCCTAATTATATGTGCAACATTTGTTGCCTACTTTCTTATTCCGCTGGGGCAAAAGAATATACGTCCTACCCTTGTAAGCATGTATTCTTATGTGCAACCGATAGTTGCCATTGTAATAAGCATTTATGTGGGCATGGATACTTTGAGCTTCACCAAAGTGCTCGCCGCTGTAACAGTATTTGCCGGAGTGCTTCTTGTAAATTACAGCAAAAGCGCATCAAAATGAGACACTCTCTTGTTGTTAGCGCCGACGGTTCCAATACGCTCAAGCTGCTCGATTACGATGAGTGCTACCACTCAAGCAACGGAGCTTGTGCCGAAGCGCTGCATATTTATATAAAGTGCGGTCTGGAGTGGCTGTGGCAGCAGCTGGAGGTGGAGAAAGAGAAAAAGAAAGAGCTGTCGGGCGGCAATAGTGGTATTGTAATTTATGATATCGGACTTGGCACTGCGCTCAACTGTATGGTTGCCCTTGCATGGCAGCAGAACTTGCTTGCGGTAGGAAAACCTGCTCCTCATCTTCACTTCAATGGAATAGAAAAGTATCCTATAGAGCTCCAGGAGGCCGTTCTGCTCAATTTTCCGGAGCATCTTGCCGAAATTTTCACCACTATTCCTCTATCACGTCTGAAGGAGTGGTTTTATCATATTCACTCCTGCAATTGGGAAGAGGATGTTGAAATTGCCCCAAAATTCCTGCTAAAAAAACATGCAGGCGATATCACAACTGTGGAGGGTAGTTATTTTGCCTCAAACAAATTTTCATCATCACCCTGCGTGGTATTTTATGATACCTTTTCACCTGCTACACAGCCCCAGTTGTGGAGTAAAGATATTTTTTGCAAAATAGCTGATAATGTAGCACATGGCTCAATTCTCACCACATATTGTTCCAAAGGAATTGTAAAACAGGCTCTCAGAGATGCCGGCTTTACAGTAGAACGCCTTGCCGGCCCTTCAGGCAAAAGACATATCGTAAGAGCGGTGGTCAGTTTACCTTAAATAATGTCTATTTGATTGAGTTTTATCAACCGTTCGCGTTGGGAAAGTTTTTCATTCAATAAATATGGAGCATCTGTTCCGATCGAGAATATTTTTTGGTGGGAATAGCTGTTTTTCGCGCAAAATAGATCTTTTATCACATTTTTTAATTACTTTTGTAGTATAACAATAAACGTGTGATAATGAACCAAAACAATGTAGTATATAACACCGGTTTCGGATGTGGTAATTTAAATATTACCGCAAGATATGCTATTGAAAATTTGGTATTTACAAAAAATTGTGTAAACACACACACACACACACATTCTCACCGCCCATAACCTCGCGCGATAATTTATTCAATTCCAATGAATCTGCAAAGTGGTGTAAAAATCATTTTGCATGCTTTGTTGTGTCTATATCTGGCGTCCGGGCGGTACCTCTTCCGAATATTATTAACTTAATACTAAACAATATGCAAAAACGACGATTGATTCCGCTATTGTTGCCCGATATGGGTAAAATAGCAAGCGTGTGTCTTGTCGCCTTGTTCTTTGTCATATTCTCCGTCACCGCTTCGGCACAGACGGATGGAAATGGCTTGCCAGACAAGCGCGAATATAACAAAGATGTGCGCACAGGAACTTGGAGCATCTATGCACAAGGTGGTCTTTCTTGGGCTACCGGTGTATGGTATGAGAATGTAAACGCCAAGAAGAGTTACGGTATGGCACCGGCTGTTGGAGGCGGAGTTGACTACACCATCCGTCCATGGGTACGTGTTGGTGCAGAGTATATGTGGTCACGCTACCGCCGTGAGCAGCGCCTGTCATCACTTGATGCAGCACAGATGCCGATCAAGGCTTATGGCAATTACCTGATGAACTACCATAATGCCAAATTGGGTGTAGGCTTCAATTTTATGGAGTTCTGGCCTCGCCGTCAGGCTCAATGGTTCAATATCTGGGTAGGCACAGGTGCTGGCTATATGATGGCAAAAGGTAATGAGTATGGAATCTATTTCAACACTACCATTACTGAAAACGGAACATCAAAGCCGGCTACAGGCGACATCAACATTGACAACAATTCGAGTGTCAGCATTCAGGGTAATGTACGCACAACCAACGATCACTCTTCTTTCAACCGCTTATACATTCCTGCATCGATGCATATGGAATTCGATGTCAGCCGTCAGGTAACCATCGGTTTGAAGGGTGAAATGGATTTTGTGATGAACCGTAAGGATATTGCTCCTAAGAATCTTGCATTCGGTCTTGTAACTCTTCGTTATAATTTCGTTCCTGGAAAGGCAAAGAAGATGAAGAAGTATTACGACAGCCGTTTGGCTACGATGGATGCAAATGTGGCCGATGCTCTCCGCAGAGCAGATGCTGAGAAAGCACGTGCCGATAAGGCAGAAGCAGAACGTCAGCGTTTGGCACAGGCAAATGCAGACTTACAGCGCCAGTTGAATGATTGTCAGCAGAGCAAGACAAACGTTGTAGTTGAAAAACCTGAACATACAGTTCTTTTCGACAATAACAGTTCTTATTTCACCAAGGAGCAGGCAGAGGCACTGAAAGCATTTGCAGAGCAGTATAAGGGCAAGAAACTCTCACTGGTTGCCGAGGCGAGCAAACCTGGCTCAAAGGAGTATAACCAGAGATTGAGTGAACGCCGTTTGGAGAGAGTTGCCAAGGCTCTTCAGAAGGTTGGTTTTGCAGAAGAAGACCTCAAGCCAAGCATTGCCATCGGCTCACAGAGAGGCATTGATGCAGCAGAGGCACGCCGTGTAACCATCACTGTTGAATAACAAATGAATAATAATTATAAAAATAATAATTGATATGAAACGTATTTTTTCATTCTTGTTTGCCATCATCACATTGGTGGGAACAACCGGCGTCTTCACATCATGTCAGGAAGATGCTCCCGAAATCAACTACACGATAAACATTACCGTGAACAATGATTTCACAGAAGTAGTGAATGCCATCAATAATGGCACAATGAAGCAGGAAGCAGCTATCGCAGCCCTCACTGCTGCCATCAACCAAATGAGCGGTGATCAAGCTGCCAAGTTGCAGGCTTTGATAGATGCTATCAATTCATTGGCTACCACATTGGATGCCAAGTTGGCCATCATCGAAGCTGCCATGAAGGCACAGACATTGGCTTTGGAAAACAAGCTTGCTTTGCTCGAAGCAGCTATCAAGGCATTGCCTGATTATACCGACCAATTGAAGGCTATCGAAGCAGCCATCAAGGGCATGCCGGACTATAGCGACAAACTTGCTGCCATCGAAACAGCTCTCGAAACCATTGCAGACAACATCGAGGCTCAGGAAGGCCAATATGCTGACGAACTTGCAGCCCTTACCGATGCTATCGATGCCATTCAATCAGCAGTAGCAGCCGGTAACACAAGCCAGGAAGCTGCTTTGGCCGAAATCATTGCCTTGCTGAAAAGCGGTGCAATCGCTGGTGGCGGTAGCGGTAGCGGCTCCGGTGGAGAAGGCTCTGGAGATGAACCCATAGGTCCATATATCTTATTAAAAACAGAAAAGAAAGTAAATAGTACTATTGAATTCGCTTGTTATGAAAGTGAACTAAAAAATATGTCGGGTGTAGCTGGTTTAGAAATAATTGACGCTACGGATGGTGAAGTAACTAAATATCGAGGTATACTTACTAGTCAAGAAGTAAAACTATATGGTATATTTACAAAATTTAGTAGTGGTGAGACACTTACTAAAATCGATACTGAAACACAAGGTGCTTTAGAATCTATTGTGATACCTTATAACTCTAAGTTAAAGTATGATTTTAATAAAAATACAAACTTGAAATATCTTGACCTTCGAGGTGATCTGCTTGAAGAAATTTCAGATGTGGAAGACCTTGCGAAAAATTTGCCAATTAGATCTAGTTCAGGAGCAGAATGTTTGGCCTATACTGGATGGATTGGTGAACGTATTAATGATGCAAAGAATGATGCCGCCAATAAAGGGTGGACCCTTACGCTTAGCAGACCATAAACCTTTATTCCCGACAGCACGCTTCCCGTTGCTGTCGGGAGAAAGAAATCAACCAAAGGGCGGCAAGGTTCGCCACGTCGCCCAATCACTCAATTATTCATACCCGAATGTTTAAACATTCGGGTATTTTAAAAAATAGCATTCACGTTATGAAGAAAGTATTATCTACTCTGCTCCTTCTGTTTTGCGTGGTGGTTCTCAATGCCCAAAGCACTCAAACATGGTTTGACGGCAACGCTTACTACACCTCGAAACTGACGGATGACGGCATCCTGTTCTTCCAGGGAACATCGGCCGACAAGGAGTATGACTTCTCGTTCGGGCTCAAATTCCAGAACGATGAGTACAAGCTGGTGCGAATGACCGACATCGACCTGTTCCCATTCCGGGCATACTTTGGCGACCCTGTGAGCAGATACAGGAGTGGCAATATGGATGTGTTCCTCATCAAGGATGGAACGGGAAATACGGTGTGGACACTCAAGCAGACCTCCCAAAACCATCGCGATGCCTTAGCTACACAG